>NZ_JBLUPS010000003.1:0-581634 GCF_048068035.1 Pseudomonas sp. NY11955 | reverse complement strand
TGGGTCAAGGCCATCAGGGGCATGGTTTGGTTTTTGTGGTGGTGCGCAAATCGAGCGCCGCCCGCGCGGCGCATCGCGAGCGAAGCTCGCTCCTACATTTGTTTCGGGCCAATCATTCCTGTGGGATTTGCGCGCGATCCCCTTGGCGCATGGCTCGATATCGCGTCATACAAACAAGGCGGTCGCGCGCGCCTGCCACAGGCGATACTGGCCCGAAACAAATGTAGGAGCGAGCTTCGCTCGCGATGCGCCGCGCGGGCGGCGCTCGATCTCCCAGGCGCCACATCTGTCATGTCGGCCATCACCCCGCCACCCGCACCACCCCCAAATCGATCCCCAGGTGCACCAGCTCGGCATGCGAGCTGACCTGCAACTTGCTCTTGAGCAAGGTCAGGTGGTTGGACACGGTCTTGGCACTGATACACAACTGCTCGGCAATCACCCGCATCGGCGTCCCTTTGGCCAGCATCGTGAATATCTCCAGCTCGCGCTGGGTCATGCGCTGCAAACGTGGATCACTGGCGCTTTGCTGTGACGTGCACGCCAACTGGGTGGCCAACGGCTGTTCGATGTAGGCATGCCCGGCCAACACCCGCTGCACCGCCTCGATCAACACCTCGGGCGCCGAGCTCTTGGTCAGGTAGCCCGAGGCCCCCGCTTCCAGCGCCTGGCGCACCAGCGGCAGCTCGTCATGCATGCTGAAGAACAGCACCCGCAGCTGCGGCAAGCGCTGGCGCAGGCGGCGAGTGGTTTCCAGGCCACTGATCCCGGGCAGGCCAAAGTCCATGATGACCAGGTTGGGGACCTGCTCCTGTACCCGGGCCAGCGCTTCTTCCCCACTGGCAGCCTCACGCACCTGCATCGATGGCAGCACTGCCCGCAGCAAGCTGGCGTAGCCCTGGCGGACCACGGCATGGTCATCGACCAACACGATATTCATAGCACCTCCTTGGGAATGTTCAGGGCCAGCGCCCAGCCGCCGCCCGGGCGGCTGAAAATGCGCAGTTCACCCCCCAGGCTACGGGCGCGCTCAGCCATCGAGTGCAGCCCTACCCCTGGGCGTTGGGGTGGATGCGCACCGCGGCCATTGTCGCGAATGAACAGCCGCAAGCCCTTGGCACTGCGCTGCAGGCGCACCCGCACCTGGCTGGCGCCGGCATGCCGGGCGACGTTGGTCAGCGCCTCCTGCAGCAAGCGATACAAGTGCGTTCTGCTCGCCCCCGGCAGCGCCGGCAAGTGCTCGCCAACCCGCAGCCGGCATTCGATGCCCTGGCTGGCTTGCCACTGGCTCACCAGCAGGCCGAAAGCCTCGGCCAACGGCATGTAGTGCAGCGCCACTGGATACAGGTTGTGCACCAGGGCGCGAAAGCCTTGCTGCAGGCGTTCGCAATTGAATTCGAGGGCATGCGCCGTTTGCGTCACCACCGCAGGCTGCTCGGCCACCATGCGCAGCAGGCAGAGCTGGGCCCGCATGCCTGCCAGGTATTGCCCCAAGTCATCGTGCAGGGTCTGCGCCAGCTGGGTACGCTCCTGCTCCTGCACCGCCAGCAAGGCCTGGGTAAGTTGCGCATTGTCGGCCTGGGCCTGCTCCAGCGTGGCGGCCATGCGGTTGAAGTGCTCCGCCAACTGCCGCGCTTCCGGCAGGCCGGCTTCGCGCAGGCGTGCCGTCAATTGCCCACCTGAAACCTGGCGCAGGGCGCCCAGTAGTTCATCCAGCAGGCCCATGGCCCGCCGCACCGCCCAGCGGATAGTCATCAGGCTCACCAACAGGGCCAGGGCGCACAGGCTCAGCAGCTGTTGCAACGAGTCCCAGACTTCGTCGATTTCATCCCGCGCATCCACGGCTATCAGTACGCGGCGTCCATCACTCAGCGCCAGCAGCCGGCTGCTGTGATAGCGCTCGCCGAACAGCTGACGGCCCAGCCAGGCGTCGACACCCGTCTCAGGTGGGCGCTGTGCTGCTTCATCCGGCGCCAACCAGTGCACCCGCACATGGCGAAGGCTCTGGGTCAGGCTGGGTTGCAGGTTTGCCGGGTCACGTTCGGCGGTGTCGCCAAGGTACGCCACCACGGCTTCGGCAGACTGCAACTCACGCTCGACATCCGCCACCGCCTGATGCAACAACACCCCGGCACACGCCAGCATCACCAGGACAAAACAGCATGTGACCCAGAGGTTGATACGCCACAGGGCAGACAGGTTGATGAGGCGCATGGGCGGTTCTCCTCGGGGGCGCTGCGACCCATCGTAAAACCACGACCCGTGGGGTGAATTACTACCTTGGTACCGGCCGAGCGCTACTTTCTGCATATTTCCCCCTCCCGGCGGGCTTCCTATGCTGGCGCCATCTGCCGTGGAGTGTGCTATGCGCCAGCCTGCCCAACTTGCCCTGACCTGCCTGCTGGCCCTGGCCGCGACGTTGTTGGCGCCCCTGGCATGCGCCGCAGAACCGTTGCAGGTGCGCATCGGCTACCTGGGTTATCGCCCCGACCCCGGCCCACTGCTGTCCAACATCATCCCCGAGCCTGCCGATGCGGGCCTGCAAGGGGCGCAGCTGGCCATTGTCGACAGCAACAGCACCGGGCGCTTCCTGAAGCAGCACTTCCAACTGGCCAGTGCCACTGTCGACAGCCCCGAGGCCCTGCTGCAGGCCGCCAAGGCGCAGCATGACCAGGGCCTGCGCCTGTTCCTGGTGAATGCCCCGGCAGGCAGCCTGCGAGCGCTGTCCGCCGCCCTGCCCGACAGCCTGTTGTTCAACGCCGGCAGCCCGGACGACAGCCTGCGCAGCAGCCAGTGCCTGAGCAACGTGCTGCACAGCCTGCCAGGGCGGGCCATGCTGGCCGATGCCCTGGTGCAGTTCCTGGTGCTGCGCAAATGGCAGCGGGCGCTGCTGGTGGTCGGCCAGACCGAGGACGACCAGGCCTACGCCGCCGCCCTGCGCCGCGCGATGAAGCGCTTTGGGGTGCAATTGGTTGCAGAAAAAACCTGGACCTTCGATAACGACCAGCGCCGCAGCGCCCAGGCCGACATGCCGCTGTTCACCCAAACCGCCGAATACGACGTGGTGCTGGTGGCGGACGAGCGCGGCGACTTTGGCGAGTACCTGCCCTACCAGACCTGGTACCCGCGCCCGGTGGCAGGCACCCAGGGCCTCACCCCCACGGGTTGGCACAAGACCGTGGAAACCTTCGGTGCGGCGCAGCTGCAAAAACGCTTCGAGGCCCAGGCCGGGCGCTGGATGAATGACCGTGACTTCGCCGCCTGGATGGCCGTGCGCAGCATCGCCAGCGCGGCCAGCAAGCTGCGCCAGGCCGAGCCCCGCGCGTTGCAGCAACTGCTGCTCAGCGAGCAGTTGCCGCTGGATGGTTTCAAGGGCCGCAAGCTCAGCTACCGCCCCTGGAACGGCGAACTGCGCCAGCCGATCCCGCTGGTGCAGCCGCGTGCCCTGGTCAGCACCTCGCCGCAGGAGGGCTTCCTGCATCCCTCCAACGAAATGGACAGCCTGGGCTACGACAAGCCCGAAGTGACCTGCGCCTACCCCTGACCCGACAACCACAACAATAAGGAATTCGCCATGCGCCGCCCCCTCTTTCACCGGGCACTGCTTTACCCCAGCCTGCTGTCGGGCGCCCTGGCGCTGGCCAGCGGCCCCGCCATGGCCGCCACCGCCTGGGTCTCCAACGAGAAGGACAACAGCCTCAGCCTGATCGACATGCAAACCCTGGAAGTCACCGAAACCCTGCCGGTGGGCCAGCGCCCGCGCGGCCTGCTGTTGTCCCACGACAACAAGCTGCTGTACATCTGCGCCAGCGATTCGGACCGCGTGCAGGTGATGGACGTGGCGACCCGCAAGATCATCAAGGAGCTGCCCTCGGGCAAGGACCCCGAGCAGTTCGCCCTGCACCCCAACGACCGCTGGCTGTACGTGTCCAATGAGGACGATGCGCTGGTGACGGTGATCGACACCGTCACCGACAAGGTGCTCGGGCAGATCGACGTCGGCATCGAGCCCGAAGGCATGGCGGTCAGCCCCGACGGCAAATGGGCGGTCAATACCAGCGAAACCACCAACATGCTGCACTGGATCGACACCAGCACCCAGACCCTGGCCGACAGCACCTTGGTCGACCAGCGCCCGCGCTTCGTCGAGTTCGACAAGGACGGAGCGAAGCTGTGGGCTTCGGCGGAAATCGGCGGTACGGTGACCATCCTCGACGTGGCCACACGCCAGGTACTGAAAACCCTGAACTTCCAGATCAAGGGTGTGCACCCGGACAAAGTCCAGCCGGTGGGTATCAAGCTCAGCGCCGATGGCAAGTACGCCTTCGTCGCCCTGGGCCCGGCCAACCATGTGGCGGTGATCGATGCCAAGACCTACGAGGTACTCGACTACCTGTTGGTCGGGCGACGGGTCTGGCAGCTGGCGTTCACCCCGGACCAGAGCCAGCTGTTGGCCACCAACGGCGTCAGCGGCGATGTTTCGGTGATCGATGCCAAGAACCTCAAGGTGCTCAAATCGGTGAAGGTCGGGCGCTACCCCTGGGGCGTGGTGGTGACACCATGAACGCCCTCGACGTCAGTGACGTGAGTTTCGCCTACGGCCCGCGCGAGGCCCTGCGGCAGGTCGGCTTCAGCCTGGCGCCCGGGCGTTTCGCCGCGTTGCTGGGCCCCAATGGTGCTGGCAAGTCGACCTTGATCGCCCTGCTCACCCGCCTGTACGACCTGCAGCACGGCGACATCCGCGTGTGCGGCTGCTCGCTGCGCAACGCCGCACGCGCCGCCTTGCGCCAGCTGGGCGTGGTGTTTCAGCAAAGTACCCTGGACCTGGACCTGAGCGTTGAGCAGAACCTGCGCTACCACGCCGCGCTGCACGGCCTGTCACGGCGCCAGAGCAACCTGCGTGTCGAAGCCGAACTGGCCCGCCAGGGCCTTGGCGAACGCCGGCGCGATCGCGTGCGGGAGCTGAACATCGGCCATCGGCGCCGGGTGGAAATCGCCCGCGCGCTGCTGCATGAGCCACGCCTGTTGCTGCTGGACGAAGCCAGCGTCGGCCTCGACCCGGCCAGCCGCCTGGCACTCAACCAGCACCTGCGCCGGCTGTGCCGCGAGCAGCAGCTCAGTGTGCTGTGGACCACCCACCTGCTGGACGAAGTGCAGCCCAGCGATGACCTGTTGATTCTGCATCAGGGGCGCCTGGTGGCCAGTGGCACGGCCGATGCGCTGAGCCTGGCGCACGGCGGTGACCTCGATAACGCCTTTGCCCGCCTGACCAGCGTCCACTCAGGAGCCGACGCCCGATGAATGCATACTGGCAGTGTTTCCACGGCATCATGCTGCGCGAGTGGCTGCGCTTTGTGTTGCAGCGCACGCGCCTGCTCAGCGCCCTGGTGCGCCCGCTGCTGTGGTTGCTGGTGTTTGCCGCCGGTTTTCGCGCGGCGCTGGGCATCGCCATCATCGAGCCCTACGACACCTACATTCCCTACGAGGTGTACATCATCCCGGGCCTGGCCTGCATGATCTTGCTGTTCAACGGCATGCAGGGTTCGCTGTCGATGGTCTACGACCGCGAGATGGGCAGCATGAGGGTGTTGCTGACCAGCCCGTTGCCACGGCCGTTTCTGCTGGGCAGCAAGCTGTTGGCGACCGCGTTGATCTCCCTGCTGCAAGTCTATGCCTTCCTCGCCATCGCCTGGCTGTACGGCGTGCAGCCACCGGCTGCGGGTTTGCTGCTGGCGCTGCCGGCCTTGCTGCTGGTGGCGTTCATGCTCAGCGCCCTGGGCCTGTTGCTGTCGAACGCGATCCGCCAGCTGGAGAACTTCGCCGGGGTGATGAATTTCGTGATTTTCCCGCTGTTTTTCCTGTCTTCGGCGTTGTACCCGCTGTGGAAGATGCGCGAGGCCAGCCAGTGGTTGTATTGGTTGTGCGCTGTGAACCCGTTCACCCATGCCGTGGAGCTGGTGCGTTTTGCACTTTATGAGCGCCTGAACTTGCTGGCGCTGGCGGTATGCCTTGGCTTGACCGCGCTGTTCACCCTGCTGGCGGTAGTCACCTTCAACCCCCAGCATGCGGCGCTGCGCAAGCCGCGCTGAGTAACCACCAGCCAATGGTCTCCCACAGGCAGACTTCTACTACTTTAGTACTGCCTTTGCTGTCTGATCGTCGCATTCACAACACACCACCACTGGCATGTAATGGGCCTATAACAAAAAGGATAAAACCATGCCACGTGCCCCGCGCCCTTTGCTGGCTGCCCTTTCGCTGTGTCTGTCGATGAGCATCGCCCACGCCGACACCGCACCGCTGTTTTCCGCCGAAGGCTATCGCGCCACCCTCTACCGCAGCCCGACCCCGCAACAGGTCGACGGCGGCCAGGTCATCGACACAGCCGCGCTGCAGAGTCTGCTGGGCCAGACCCCAAAGCCGGTGCTGATCGACGTCTACCGCCGCCAATGGCTGCAAGGCCGCTTCATCGAAGACGAACCCCACAGCAACCTCCCCGGCAGCCTGTGGCTGGCCAACACCGGCGACGGCGAGCTGAGCCCGGCCTGGCAGGACTACTTCGTGCGCAACCTGCAAAAAGCCACCGCCGGGCACCCGGAGCACCCCCTGGTCTTTTATTGCCGCTCCGATTGCTGGTTGAGCTGGAACGCGGTAAAACGCGCAAAAGCCCTGGGCTATGACAACCTGTATTGGTACCGCGACGGCGTGGATGCCTGGCAGCAAGCCAACCTGCCCTTGCAGCCGGCGCAGCCGGTGCCCTTCCCCTGAGTTACCTGCGCATGCGTGCCCCGCTCCATCCAATAAAAACAAGGTGAAAAGGCCATGTACAAAATTTTGATTGCCGACGATCACCCCCTGTTTCGCGAAGCCATCCACAACGTCATCAGCGACGGCTTCCAGGGCAGCGAGGTCATGGAAACCGCCGACCTGGACAGCGCCTTGGCACTGACCCAGGCCCACGACGACCTCGACCTGATCCTGCTCGACCTGAACATGCCCGGCATGCACGGCCTCAATGGCCTGATCACCCTGCGCAACGAAGCACCGACCACGCCGGTGGTGATCGTTTCGGCCGAGCAGGAAAAGCAGATCGTGTTGCAGGCCATTACCTACGGCGCCGTGGGGTTCATCACCAAGTCCTCGCCACGGTCACAGATGATCGAAGCGATCGAGCAGATTCTCAACGGCAATGTCTACCTGCCGCCCGACATCATCCGAGCCCAGAAAAGCAGTGCCAGCCGGCGCCACAACGACGCCCCGAGCTTCCCGCCGGAAATGCTCCAGGCCCTGACCCGCAAGCAGCTGCTGGTGCTCGAGCGTATGACCAAGGGCGAATCGAACAAGCAGATCGCCTACACGCTGGATATTGCCGAAACCACGGTCAAGGCTCATGTTTCGGCGATCTTGCGCAAGCTCAATGTGCACAACCGGGTGCAGGCGATCCTGAGTGCCGGCGATATCGATTTCGCCGATTACCTGCGGCGTTAACCTGTTCCGGCCTCTTCGCGGGCAAGCCCGCTCCCACAGGTATTGCACATCATTGAGGTCTGCACAGGCTCTGTGGGAGCGGGCTTGCCCGCGAAGAGGCCGGCAGCTATGTCACGTTGTTGGCCAACAAATGGCTCATCGCCGTCTTGAGCTTCATCGGCCGCACCGGTTTGTGCATCAGGGTGTGGCCTAGCTCACGAATCTGTTGCTTGAGGTCGTTGCTGTAGTTGGCGGTGATCATCAGCGCCGGCAACGGCTGAGCGCGGCGGGCATTGATCCGCGCTACGGCATCGACACCGTTGCAGTCGTTGTCCAGGTGGTAGTCGGCGATCAGCAGGTCGGCCTCGGCGTGGTAGTTGTCCACCTGGCGCGCCAGGTCTTCCTCCGACAGCGCCGTGACCACCTGGCAGCCCCACCCCTCCAGCAAGGTGCGCATGCCGGCGCAAATGGCCGCATCGTTGTCCAGCACCCACACCCGCGCCCCGCGCAGGCGTTCGAGCATCGGTTCGCAAAGCGCCTGGCTCGGCTGGACCTTGGGCGCGCTGGCGCTCAGCGGCACCTCCACCGCGAATACCGAACCTCTGCCAAGCCAGGAACGCACGCGGATCCTGTGGCCGAGGATGCCGGCGATCTTCTCCACGATCGCCAGGCCCAGGCCCAGCCCGCGGTCCTGATCCGGGCGCTGCACATCACCGCGCTTGAACTCCAGGAACATGTCCTCCAGATGCTCCTCGGCGATGCCGATACCGCTGTCCCACACCTCGATCCGCAGGCCGCCGCGCTGGCGCCGACAACCCAGCACCACGCGCCCGCTGTGGGTGTAGCGAATGGCATTGCTGAGCAGGTTGCGCAGAATGCGCGCCAGCAGCTGAATGTCGCTGCGCACCACGGCGGAACAGCCGACGAAGTGCAGCGCCAGCCCCTCGCTGCGCGCCACCTGGGCATACTCGGCGGCGAGGTTGTCCATCAGCTCGCTGAGGGCGAACGGGGCGACATCGGCCTTGATGACGCCGGCATCGAGCTTGGAAATATCCACCAGGGTGCCTAGCAGGTTCTCCACATCCTCCAGCGAGTTGCTGACATTACGCACCAGGTGGGCAGCGTTCTGCGGCTCGCGGCGTTCGAGCAACGCGCTGGTGAATAGCCGCGCCGCGTTCAGCGGTTGCAACAGGTCATGGCTGACCGCAGCCAGGAACTTGGTTTTCGACAGGTTGGCCTGTTCGGCCTCGCGCTTGGCCTCGCGCAGGCGCGACTCGGCCTGGCTGCGCTCTTCGATTTCGCGCAGCAACTGATCGTTGAGGCTGGTCAGTTCGGCGGTGCGTTCGCGCACCCGTTGCTCCAGGTGCTGATAGGCCTGGTGCAGCGCCTGTGCGGTGTTGCGGCGCTCGGTGATGTCGCGGATCAGCACGAAGATGCCCACCACCTCGCCACTGGCCAGGCGGTTCGGC
This sequence comes from Pseudomonas sp. NY11955, assembly GCF_048068035.1. Taxonomy (NCBI): domain Bacteria; kingdom Pseudomonadati; phylum Pseudomonadota; class Gammaproteobacteria; order Pseudomonadales; family Pseudomonadaceae; genus Pseudomonas; species Pseudomonas sp. NY11955. The sequence continues at coordinate 572,698 of NZ_JBLUPS010000003.1, read as the reverse complement.
ACATAGGAGCGCAGCATGTAGCGCTCCTGGCCGTTGATGTTGGTTTCGGCAAACTCGAAGGTGACGCTTTCCCCCGCCAACGCCCGCGCCACGTAAGCCTCCAGGCGCTGGTAGTGCTGCTCGCTGTGGGCCTCGCGCAGGCTCTGGCCAAGCATCACGCCGTGCGGCCAGCAATACCATTCTTCGTAAACCTTGTTGGTGAACTCGTAGACCAGGTCGGCGTTCAGGTAGGCGATCAGTGCCGGAACGTTGTCGGTGATCAGGCGAATCTGGTGCTGGTGGGCTGTCTCGGCGCGCTGCCGGGCCTCACTGAGCAGGCGGTTGACGGCCTTGAGTTCGGCCATGGCCTGGTTCAGCGCGTCAGTGCGTTCACGCACCTGCTCGGCCAGCACCACCGAATGCTGGAAAGCGGCGTAAGGGTCGTTGCCACGGGTGACGCCGGACTCGATGCGTTCGATCAGCGCGCCATTGATGCGCTGCAGCTTGTGGTTCTGGCGCTGCAGCCGGGTAACCTCGGCCTGCAGTTCAGCGACCGACAGGCGGCCGGTTGCGGGCAATGGCGACCCCAGTGAAGGTCTGGTTGATGTGCATGCCATTGAACTGTTCTCCGTAGGTGTTGAAGCCAATCACCCGTTGCTCGCGCAGGAACGCGCCGACCGGCTCCAGGCCGTGCCGGGCCTCCAGTTCCAGGCGCCGAAGGAAGCAATCGCAGCCGATGGTCAGCAGCAACGGGCCGAGCCGCTGGTGCAGGCCTTCGAACAACTGGTGCAGGTTCGGCAACAGCGGGCCCGGGGTCATGGCCGTGAGCACGATGCCGTTCTCCACCGCGCAGTAGAAACTCAGGCTCAGGTCCGGGTGCACTTGCTGGATCGCCCGCACGTAGTACTGATCATGAATGCGCACGGCCAGCGGGTGGGCGGCGAACACCCGGTGATCGAGCGCGGCCACCGGCACGCCGATATGGCGGGCGTACTCCTCGGCAGCGGGCTCGGCATTCAGTTCGAAGACCCGGCGCTGGGCACTGTCGGCACCGGTAACCACCAGCTTTTCCTGGCGCGGCAAGATGTGATGCGTGGTGAACACTTCGAAGTCGAGCCAGGTGTTGACCAGCACCACCACGGCCGCGCCGTTGTGGAATGCACCGGCGTAGTACACATGGGTGCGATGCAGGTAGTTGTCGTCACCGGCCGAGCCACCGAAGTGCGGGATGTCCCCCAGCGCCGCGCTGAGGGCGGTCAGTACCATCTCCTCGCGGCTGGACAAACCATCGAGCAGGGTCAGGGCAAAACTGTGGCCCTTGATTGGCGCCAAGGTATTGCTGCGGCAGGTGCCGACCAGGCGCTCGACCATCTGCTGCGCGTCGATCAGGCTGAAGTGCTCCATTTCATCGATCAGCGCGGTGGCGATGGAGAAATGCCGGTGATCGAAGCCCACCGCCGTGACGCAATTGCGGCCGTAACCCAGCGGAGTGATTTCGCCGGCGCTGGTGCAACCGACCAGGCGGATACCGCCGAAGTCCTGCTCCAACGCTTCGCCCAAGGCCTGCAAGTCGTATTCGGCGGAACAGAAGAACAGCACGAAACCCAAGTGCGGGTGTAGCAACTGCCGCGCCAGGTCCTGGGCTGCCAGGCGTGCGTCGGTTGCCTGGGACATGGCGCTGACCACACCGTCGTTTTGAGCCTGCTGCATCGTGGTCTCCGGCGCGGGGTGGCTGAGGGGTCAGTGTACGAAGGTGGGTACGGGGGACGAATGCTACTTGGGTAGCGGGTAGGCGCTTCCATGGGAGTACTGTTGTTAGCCTGTAATTGCTGGGGCCGCTTCGCGGCCCCCGGCAATTCACCAGGTCAGCACCGCGCCCACGGCAAAGGTATCGGTGTCTTCGTTCTGTGCACTGGTGTCATGCCCGTCGATGGAGAACTGGTTGTACTCGGCCACCAGTTTGAGGTTGTCGTTGACATCGTGGAACAACGCCACGCCACGGGTCTCGTAGTCCGCCCCGCTGCCCACCGCGCCATTGCCATCGTCCTTGGTCTTGCCATACGACAGCGCCACGCGGTTCTTGCCGAACTTGTACGAGCCCTGCAGCAGGTAGCCGTCACTGTCGACATTGCGCAATACCGGCTCGCCGGCATTGTTGGTGAAGAACGGGTTGATGCCCTTGGCCTGGAACCCCGAGCCGGTCAGCGACCAGCCGCCCATTTTTGCCTGCACCCCGTAACCCACCCCTTTGGATGTGATCGTCTCTACTGTCGAGTCCGTATTGTCGGAGGTCTGGTAGCTGCCGTTGACCCAACTGTAGATCTGCGCCCCAGCCAGGTCGAACTGGTAGGTGATCTCGCTCTCGGTGCGTGGGTTTTCCTGGTAGGCCTTGCCGGTGGGGCTGCTGTCGTTGGTGTCCACCGGGTCCATGATGCCCACGGCCACTCGCAGGCCGTCCATCACCGGCGTGCGGTAGGTGATCTGCGAGGTGGGGAACGGGTACGGGTAGCCGCTGCCGATGTTGCCGAACGACACCCCGCCGCCATCCACCAGCCCCAGGGTGTCACTGACCTGGCCATAACCGGCCAGCAGTTCGTCGAGCAGGATGTTGGAGCGGGCGAACAGCCCGAAGTCCTTGCCGATCAGCACCTCGCCCCACTCGGGGTTGGCTACCGTGCCATAGAACTGGCGCACGTCGATGGCGGTGTCGGTGCCGTTGGTTTCACTGTCGTTGATGGTTACCCAGAACGAGGCACGCGCGCCGAGCTTCAGGTCATCCACCTGCTTGCCCATGTTGAAGCCAATGTAGTTGGGCAGGAAACCCATCTTCACTCGCGACTGACGGCGGTCGAACTGCTCGCCCTCGCGGTCGACCTTGCTGTTGACGTAGAAGGCGTTGATATAGCCATCGGTGGAAAACGTCGTCTGGTCCTTGTCGTACAGCATGATCTCGGCCTGGGCGACAGCGCTCAGGCCCAGGGCAGAAAAGCTGGCGATGGCGGCTGCCAGAAAACGAGGCGGCAGGTGCTTATTGTTGTTGTGCATGGCGCGCTCCAAACGGGGACTGGATGTCGGAGGCGATTATCAGAACTGGGCAAATAGCCAGATACGCTGCTTTGGCGCGATTGGGTGGGTGCTTTGGAGCGGCGGGGATGGCGTGATGATTCGGACCCAGTACCTGCCTGGTCCGGGGTGCAAGACTTAGGGTGTACGCATCAGTAGCAGGCGGGTATCGATACGCTTGAACGAACGGGGGCCGCCTCGCGGCCCTTCGCGGGCTCGCTGTTCTGGTTGGCGCCGAACCTGTAGGAGCAGCCTTGTGCTGCGAAGAGGCCGGTAGGGCTAAAGATTATCTTCAGCTGCAATGGCCTCTTCGCAGCGCAAGGCTGCTCCTACAGGTTCGGCGCCGACCAGAAGGGCTGCGCTGGACTTGTGGAAACGGGCAAGCCCTCAGGAAGCAAGCGCCTGCGAGCGCTGGCGCACCGGCATCTCATAGCGGTGCGGCTGCTGCCAAGCCAGACGGGCCTGTACATCGACAGCCGCGTCTATCACTTTCTGCGCCCAGTTCTCGTCCTTCGGGCATACAACCACCACGCGGAACCCGTGGTCGACACCTTCCAGGCGCACGCCTTCGGAATCATCGACATGCAGGTCGATGTCGAACGCCGAGGGCAACTTCGAGGGTGAGTTCTCAAGGCCGTTCTGGGCCAGGATGTGCTGGTGCCGGTCACTGTTGACCACGCCATCGACATGAATGCCGTAAAGCATCAACCAGCGGCGGATGTAGGCCGGGGTGCGCCCGGACGAGGTGTAAATCCAGATGCTGCAGCCTTGGCGGCGCAGGTCGCGAATCAGCGAACGGGTGCCGCTGCGCAGAGGTTCGCCCAGGCAACGGTGGACGAAGGTCGGCAGCTTGCTGTCTTCGGCGGCAGCGTGCTCGGGCAGGCAGGCGAGCGTGTCGTCGATATCGAACGAAATGCGCACTTGGCCACGCTTGAGCTTGCGTTCGATGGCCTGGCGCCCGCGCGCGAACAGGGATGAAGGTTGCATCAGCGGCACCCCTCACAGGCAGACACGGGCGTGCCGCCGAGGAAGAACTTGCCGGGCTCAGGCGCCTTCGCTTCAAGGAAGGCGGCGTACTTTTTCTTGATCTTGGGGAGTTCGTACAAAGCCTTGACACCGTGTTTAGCGGAGTTGCGTATGACCGAGGACGGGTTGAAGTAACCCTCGGCGTTATCCAGCGACAGCACGAATGGCGGCAGCCCGGCACGCATCAGCAAGTAGCTGACGATGAGCGAACCCGTGCGGTTGTTGCCTTCGATGAACAGCTGCGGCTTGCTGAGGATACGTACATAGACACCGGCTGCCCGCTTCCAGATCGAATCGCTGCGGTACGAGCAGTACCAGTTGTACAAATCCTTGATGCCACCTTCCACGTTGTTGAAAAAATGTGCCTCGGTTGCGGCAAGGTGCGGGGCGAATTCCAGGCGGCGGGCCGGGTCGCTGCCGCACAGCACGGTGGCGTTGATTTCCAGCATCAGGTTCAGCTGCTGCAGGTCGAAAAGGTCGATACCGCGAGCGACATAGTCGTCAATCAGGGCATAGCCTTCAAGCACATTCAGCAGCACCTCGTCGGTAAACGGATCCCGCGGTTCGGTGAAATGCTGGCTGAGTTCGGCAAAGCGGCCCTGCACTTCGCGCAGTGCGCGCTCTACCGCTGACAGATCTAGACGACGCGTCGCTCGCATTGGAAATCCCGGGTAACACTTTAACGGAAGGTAACGCGGCCGGGTGTTGCAGCCTCCCTGGCTGCAACACCCGACCACCTTGGGCATGCAGGGCTCAGCTGAACTTGCCGCTGATGTAGTCGCTGGTCAGTTGTTCGCGCGGGTTCTGGAAGATCTGTGCGGTAGGGCCCATTTCGACCAGGTAGCCGGTGCGCGTGCCCTGGGAAATATCGACCGAGAAGAACGCCGTGGTGTCGGCCACACGAATCGCCTGCTGCATGTTGTGGGTCACCAGCGCGATGGTGTAGTCCTTCTTCAGCTCGACCATCAGCTCTTCCACGCGCCGGGTGGCGATTGGGTCGAGCGCCGAGCACGGCTCGTCCAGCAACAGCACTTCCGGTTCGGTGGCAATTGCGCGGGCAATGCACAGGCGCTGCTGCTGGCCGCCGGACAGCGACAGGCCGCTGACCTTGAGCTTGTCCTTCACTTCGTCCCACAGCGCGGCGCCTTGCAAGGCGTGCTTCACGCGATCGCCCAGGTCGCCTTTGTAGCGGTTCAGGCGCAGGCCGAAGGCCACATTGTCGAAGATGCTCATCGAGAACGGGTTGGGCTGCTGGAACACCATGCCGATGTAGCGGCGCACCACCACCGGGTCAACGCCCTTGCCATAGACGTCCTGGCCCAGGAAGTGCACATGGCCTTCGAAACGGAAGCCCTTCACCAGGTCGTTCATGCGGTTGAGGCTACGCAGCACGGTACTCTTGCCGCAACCCGATGGCCCGATGAAGCCGGTGATCTCGTTCTTGCGGATCGGTACATGGCTGTCACGCACGGCCATGAAGTTGCCGTAGAAAATCTTGTCCAGCTTGCAGTCCATGACGATCGGGGTAGCTTCACTGACCATGGGAGCGGCTCTTTGCGCAGTGGATACGTTCAAGTTGGATGCTCCCTTTCTCAATACTTGGGCTTGCCGAAGACTCGGCTCAGAATGTTGATGACCAGCACGATCATTACCAGCACCAGCGAGGCCGCCCAGGCGAGCTCGAGCTGGTTGTCGAACGGCATGCCGGAGAAGTTGTAAATCAGCACGGCGAGCGAGGCCGTAGGGTTCATGACTGCCAGGCTACCGTCGTGGTAGATCCAGTAGTTGCTGAACAGAGCGGTGAACAGCAGTGGCGCGGTTTCGCCAGCGGCGCGGGCCACGGCCAGCATGACGCCGGTGAGGATGGCTGGCAGGCCGGTGGGCAGAACGATCTTCCAGATCACCTGGGCGCGGGTGCAGCCCATGCCGTAGGCGGCGTCCTTCATGATCTTGGGCACCATCTTCATCGACTCTTCCGCGGTCAGCACCACGATCGGCAGCATCAGTACTGCCAGGGCCACACCCCCTGCCGGTGCCGAGTAGGTACCGGTGGTCATCACCACCAGGGCGTAGGCGAACACGCCAGCCAGAATCGACGGCAGGCCGGTGAGCATCTTGGCGGCAAAACGCGCGGCGTTGGCCAGCTTGCTGTCGGGGCCGAGCTCGGCCAGGAACACCGCTGCCAGGATACCGACCGGTACTGCGATGGCGGCAGCAATGCCGACCATGACGAAAGTACCGGCCATGGCGTTACCAAAGCCGCCACCCATCTCGAAGCCGGTCGGCGGCAGCTCGGTGAACACTTCCAGGTTAAGGCGCGCACCGCCACGGGTGATCAGCATGTACAGCACGGAAATCAGCGGCACGCTGGCCACCAGTGCCGCCAACCAGGCCAGGGTGGTCAACACCAGGCTGCGCAGGGCACGGCCTTCCAGCTTGCGCTGCAAGCTGGGCAAAGCGGTTACAGGGGTCGTCAAGTCAGTCATTATTTGTTACCCCGCTGGGCGTAGAGCATGATCATCGAGCCAAGCACGTTCACCAGCAGGGTGATGAACATCAGCACCAGTGCCGCGTACATCAGCACTTCGACCTCGTTCGGGCCGGCTTCCGGGAAGTTCAGCGCCAGCAGCGCCGCCAGGGTGTTGGCCGGGGCGAACAAGGAGAGGGAAATGGTGTTGGCGTTGCCGACCAGCATGGCCAACGCCATGGTTTCACCCAGTGCGCGGCCCAGGCCCAGCACCAACGAGCCGAAGATGCCGGTAGCGGCGGATGGCACCATCACCTTGAGGATGGCTTCCCAGTGGGTGGTGCCCATGCCGTAGGCAGCCTGCTTGGTTTTCATCGGCACGCTGGTCAGCGCATCCTGGGAAACCGCCGCGATGGTCGGCAGAATCATGATCGCCAGTACCAGCGCCGCAGGCAGCAAGCCCGGGCCGCTAAGGGAGGTGCCGAAAAACGGGATCCAGCCCAGCTCGCTGTTCAACCAGGCGGTCAGCGGGCGAATCGCCGGGATGACCACGTAGATGCCCCACAGGCCATAGACCACGCTGGGGATGGCGGCGAGCAGCTCGACGATGGTGCGAAACACTGCGGCGAGCCTGGCCGGAAGGAAATCCTGGGTCAGGAAAATGGCCATGCTGACGCCGAAGAAACCGGCGATCAACAGGGCGATCAAGGCGCTGTAAAGCGTGCCCCAGATCGCTGGCAGAATACCGTACTTGCCTTGGTTGACGTCCCAGACGCTGCCGAACAGCACGTCAAAACCGTGCTTTTCAATACCCGGCAGTGCCTTGCGGCCTACTTCGTAGACCAGCGCGAAGACCAACGCCAGCACCAGCACCACACCAATGCGTGCAAGCGCACGGAAGGTGCGATCGACCAGGAAGTCTTTCGCAGACGGTGGCTGGCACGCGGAGTCCGGGTTATCCGGTATGGCAAAGGGTGTGTTCATGGGCAAGTTCCGGGACAAGGGACAAACACCCCCGGCATGGCTTCATGCCGATACCGGGAGCGCCTGGGTATTACTGGATGTTGGCGGACGCTTTACGTACCTGGTCGACGACCGAGGCAGGCAGCGGGATGTAACCCATCGAGTCGGCGATGGTCTGGCCTTTGGTCAGGCTGTACTCGACCATTTCACGCATGGCCTTGGCCTTTTCCGGGTTGCCGTTGTCCTTGCGGAAGATCATCCAGGTGTAGGAAGTGATCGGGTAGGACTTGGCACCGTCCGGGTCAGGCAGCCAGGCCACCAGGTTTTCCGGCATGTTCACTGCAGCCAGTGCTTCGGCACCGCTTTCGGCGTTCGGCACAACGTATTGGCCAGCCTTGTTCTGCAGCACGGCGAAGTCGACCTTGGCCAGCTTGGCGAAGCCGTACTCGATGTAGCCGATGGCGCCTGGGGTCTGGCGGACGGTGGCGGTTACGCCATCGTTCTTCGGCGACTTGATGAACTTGTCGGTGGCCGGCCAGTTGACGGTGTTGCCTTCACCCAGCCCTTGCTTGAAGTCAGCGTTGATGGCCGACAGGTGCTTGGTGAAGACCGCGGTGGTACCGCTGGAGTCGGCACGCACGACCACGGTGATCGGGGTGGCAGGCAGTTTCAGCTCAGGGTTGGCCGCGACGATCTGCGGGTCGTTCCACTGGGTGATCTTGCCGAGGAAGATGTTGGAGTACACGTCGCGCGGCAGCTTCAGCCCTTTCGGGTTGCCTGGCAGGTTGTAAGCCAGGACGATTTCACCGGCGGTCATTGGCAGCAACTGCACGCCTTCGCCAACCTTGGCAATGTCTGCTTCGCTCATGGCCGAGTCGCTGGCGGCGAAGTCGACGGTCTTGTTCAGGAAGTCCTGAACACCCGCCCCGCTGCCTTTGGACTGGTAGTCAACGGTGACGCCAGCAGTGTTCTTGCTGAAGTCTTTGAACCAGGTCAGGTAGATCGGTGCAGGGAAGCTGGCGCCGGAACCGGTCAGGCGGACGTTTTCTGCAGCAAAGGCTGCCGAAGTGGCGCAAAGGGAAACCGCAACGGCGAGTGCAGCAGACTTCATCAGGCGTTTCATCAAAAAGTGCTCCGTGTGATGGCCGGCACACTTTGCATCAGCTGTGTTACAGCTTTGTGACTGTTGAGTGGCACCCCCCGTGTTAGAGCTTTTTACCTGTGCCATGACGGCAGCTTGATGTCATGCCTTGGTAACCGAAGCGGACTATCACTTGGCCATCCCCTGACGCGAGCCTTTGCCATGACTGCCACAGAACACGCCTTGATGCGGCGCATCCACCGCGAGTTGCTTGACCACAGTGATGAAGAACTGGAGCTGGAACTGGCCGAAGACGGCCATGACCTGAATGCGCTGTTTGATGAACATGTCGAAGATGGCAGTGAAAAGGCCGCACGCAGGACATATTTTCGCGAGCTGTTCCGCCTGCAAGGCGAATTGGTAAAGCTGCAAAGCTGGGTGGTCAAGACCGGCCACAAGGTAGTGATCCTGTTCGAGGGTCGCGACGCTGCCGGCAAGGGTGGCGTGATCAAGCGCATCACCCAGCGCCTCAACCCCCGTGTCTGTCGGGTGGCCGCCCTGCCCGCTCCCAATAACCGCGAACGCACGCAATGGTACTTCCAGCGTTATGTGCCACATTTGCCGGCGGCCGGCGAAATCGTGCTGTTCGACCGCAGCTGGTACAACCGTGCCGGCGTGGAAAAGGTCATGGGCTTTTGCAACGACGACCAGTACGAGGAGTTTTTCCGCACGGTGCCGGAGTTCGAACGCATGCTCGCCCGCTCAGGCATCCAGTTGATCAAGTACTGGTTTTCCATTTCCGACCAGGAACAACACCTGCGCTTTCTCAGCCGCCTGCACGACCCGCTCAAGCAATGGAAGCTCAGCCCCATGGACCTGGAGTCACGCCGGCGTTGGGAGGCCTACACCAAGGCCAAGGAAATCATGCTTGAGCGCACCCACATCGCCGAGGCGCCCTGGTGGGTGGTACAGGCCGACGACAAGAAAAAAGCCCGGCTCAACTGCATCCACCACCTGCTGGGGCAAATGCCTTATGAAGAAGTGGAAGTGCCGATGATCGAGCTGCCGCAACGGGTCAGGAAGGAGGACTACATCCGCAGCCCGACGCCGATGGACATCATCGTGCCGCAGATATATTGATGCCTGTCAGCCCAACATATTGGGGCCGCCTGGCGGCCCTAGGCTTTCTGCATGTATCAATGTTGCACAGGGCTCAACCATTTCCCGCGATATCCGCCTCATCGGCATCCTGGCAACTGTTGCGGGATGCACAGTGGAATTCAGCTTCGGCGCGTGTCGGGTAGTGCAGGCTCAGACGCAGCTTTTCTTGCGTGTCATACAAGTCATAGCCCGCCGCCAATGTGGCGGGAAAGCCAAGGTTGCGTGGGTAGATTTCTTTCTTGAGCGGCACAGCTGGAACCACCACAAAGCGCGTCTGCATGATCATCCCTCTCCCGGCAGTACCTAAGTATTAGTAGCAATGCGGGAAAGCATCAAGTTGACTCATGCAAACTTTGCCCCTTCACCAGCGCACAGCGCGTACACCTGCAAGGCATCGCTCATGGCTGTCGCCCTCCGTCAACGCCTCTGATCACCAGGTACAGCAACGGCCCCAGCGAAACGAAGACAACGGTCAGCAGCAGGTAAGGCAGCACCGAGACACCGGCGCTGCCCCGTAGGCGGTTGTCCCCCACCATCCACAAGCCAGCCAGCCCCGCCATCAGGTACAGGTCAATGACCACCTGTGCGGTGTCCGGCCGGGACAACAGCGCCAGCCCGAACGCCAGCAGTGATTGCTCGGCAATCAGCATCGTCCAGCCGGTATACAGCGTAAACAGCACCAGCACCGCCAGCGCGCAGGTACGCAAGCCCATAGCGTTCTCCTTGGTAGGGTTTGCGGGCACAGTAGTGATAGGGTTGTCAGCGCTCAATGACCAGTGAGGTCATGGACATTGCACTCAAGGACGATCAGGGCAACGCATGAATCCGCATCCGTTCCATCGAAACACCCCTGCCCCACACACCTCTGCAGGCCAGCACCTACGTCACCTGCGCCGGCAGGCCAGCCTCAGCCAACTGGAACTGGCCCTGCTGGCCGGGCTGTCGCAGCGTCATTTGAGCTGCGTGGAAACCGGGCGGGCCAAGGCCAGCCCGAGCACCTTGCATGCGCTGCTTTCGGCCCTTGGCGCGCCGTTGGAGCGGTGCAATGAAGTATTCGTCGCTGCCGGCTACGCGCCCCGCTACGCGGCCTCGCCACTCGATGCGCCCGAGTTGGCGCTGGTGCATGCCGCCATCGAACACATCCTGCAGGTCAACAACCCCGCACCTGCGATCGTCATCGACAGCAACTGGGACGTCATCGCCGCCAATACCAGTACCGGGCTCTTGTTGGCGATGGCCGGCGTTACAGCACAGCCGGCCACAGGCCTCAACCTGCTGCAGACACTGCTCTGCCCCGGCGGCCTGGGCGATCATCTGGCCAATGCGCAGGAAATTCGTGCCGTGGCCTGGCAACGCGCGTCCAGAGAGGCTGCCGACAACCCGGTCCTGGCAGCGCGCATGCGCGAACTGCCGGCTCCGGGCAGCCCGCTCGAAGCGGCTGCCACGCCAGTGCTGCTGACGCGTGTGCATAGCCCCTATGGCGAGCTGAGGTTCCTGTCCACCTTCACCACCTTCGGCATGCCGCAGGACATCACCGTGCAATCGCTGCGCATCGAACACCTGATACCTGCCGATGCACAGACCCGCCAGCGGATGCTGGCGGCATACGAGCAATGGTCGGCCGTTACAGCGTGAACGACAGCTCCTGGCCAAGGAACCTGGCGCTGATCCGGTGCCCGGTTCCGTTCAAGTCGAATGGCTGGCACATGGCGCCCGTGGTCACCACATCACCTGCCTTCAAGGTCTGGCCACGTTCGGCTGCATGTGCATAAAGGTGGGCTAGCGACACCAGCGGATCGGTAGCCGCCTCGCCCGACAAGCCACGCGCCCGTAACACGCCGTCTACATACACCTCGGTGGTCTCGGCCAGGTCGGCCAACAGCGGTACAGCGATGCCTGCGCCCAGGCTGCTGCCGACCACCAGTGCCTCGAAACCTACGTTGTCCGCCACGAAGCTCGGCCAGCCGACCGCCTTGCGATCGACGAAACGCGAGCGCACCACTTCGAAGGTGACGCAGGTAGCGCGGATGTCCTCGCTGACCGGGGCCCGCCCAGCGTGCGGCGGGATATCACGATCGAGCACGAAAGCGATCTCGCACTCGATGGTCACCGGTGTAATGGCTGGCAGTTGGATGTGCGCGCCATCTGCATGGCAACGCCCGGCCGCCAGTTGGCCAACCAAAGGCTGCGACAAATTGGCAGCACGCATGGCTGCGGGGCTGCCGACGCCCAGCTTCCACCCCGCACGCTGGCCAGCGGCAGCGGCAAACAACTGGTCCTGGCTGTCATAGCCTTGCTTCAATGTCTCGGGCTTGAGGCTGGCGGGCAGTTCCGTCAGCAGGTCACCGCTGCGCCAGTGCTGCAGTAGCAAGGCTGCGGTGCGTTGGTGTACGAAGAGCGAACTGTTCATCAAGACCTCATGGAAATGGGCGATGGTGGGCAACAGAGGCTAGGGCATGAAATTGATAAGGATAAATATATTGTCATGATGCCTGGCATAACAAGTTGTTATGAACAGCCTCCCCGAAGCGGTGCATCTGTCTTGCACCGTCACCCAGGCTACCGCGTCACCCGGTAGGAGCAGCCTTGTGCTGCGAAGAGGTCATTGCAGCCAAAGCGATTCTTTAGCCTTGCCGGCCTCTTCGCAGCGCAAGGCTGCTCCTACAGGGATTGCGCTGGCGTGGGGGTCATTGGTCGTTGGATATCGGCTGCTTCAGCAACAGTACGTAAGCCATCGCCGCCACCGCTGCCACCGCTGCGCTGATCAGGAATGCCGAAGCGAACGAGCCGGTCTGCTGGATGCTGAATCCGGTCACGATCGGTGCCACCGAGCCGGCCAGGTAGCCCCCGAAGTTCTGGATCGAGCCAAACGAGGCCACACGCCGGCTGTCGACCACGGTGTTGGCAATCATCCAGGCGGTGGAGCTGGCCATGTTCACGCTGAACAGCGCGCAGCACAGCAGCGCCACGCTGAGCATGAAGCCGCTGCCGAACGACAGTGGAACGGTGAATGCCGCCGCCGCGAACAACGCAGCCACCACTACCCGCTTGCGGCTACCCAGCACACTGGCGCCGTTCTTTACCAGGCGGTCGCAGATGCGGCCCGCGACAATGGTACCCAGCGCGCCGAACACATAGGCCAGCGAAACCACCCAGGCCGTCTGGTACAGGCTCAAGCCATGCTCGCGCTCGAAGTAGCCCGGCAGCCAGGTCAGGTGCAACCACAGCATGTAGATCACGCCCATGAAACCCAAGACCGCGCCCCAGGTGCTCTTGTGGCGGAACAGCTCGGCCCACGCTGCCAGTTGTGCCCGCAGGCTCGGCCTGGCGCTCGCCACCGGCTGGTTATGCGCCTGGGTCGCCAGCAGCCGCTCACGCTCCTCGGCCGGCAGTTCGGCCAGGTAACGCGCCTTGCTTTTGTAGAAGGCGAACCAGCAGGCGGCGACCAGAATGCCGAACACCCCTGTGACGATGAACATGCCACGCCAGCCCCAGGTGACCATCAACAATGTCAGCAACGGCGGCGCCAGGCACGGCCCGATGCAGGTCGACGACAGCACGATACCGGTCGGCGTACCCCGTTTCTCGGCCTCGAACCACTCCGCCAGCGCCTTGGCCGCCGACGGGAACATCGGCGCTTCGCCAATCCCCAGCACCACCCGCAGCCCGATGAATGCGGCAAAGCTGTTGATCAGGCCAGAAGCCGTCTGCGCCACCGACCAACCCAGCAGGGCCGCCCCCAGCGAGATCTTGCTGCCCAGGCGGTCGATGATCATACCCAGGGGCAGTTGCGAAAAGGCGTACGCCAGGGAAAACGCCGACAGCAGAATGCCCATCTGTGACGGCGTGATGCCCATGTCGCGCTGGATCGACGTGTTGGCAATCGACAACGCACTGCGGTCGACGTAGTTGATGATGCCGATCACCAGCAACAGGCTGACGGTGATGACCTGGTACTTTCTGAACGGGTTCGCACTGGCGACCGCTTCCGGCGCGCCTGCAAGCTCGGCTTGCGCATATTTGCTATTCATGGGCGTTCACTTTTGTTGTTATTAAAAGAACCGCGAGCAACGGCTTACATGGACGCTTCAAGCAACCATTGGTAGTCCTCGGCAGACGCCTCACGCGGGTTGGTGCGGTGGCTGTGATCGGCCAGCGCGCCGTGGATGATGCGCGGGAACAGGTCCTCGCTCACGCCAAGCTCGCGCAAGCCAGTCGGCAGGCCCAGGGTGCGGGTCATCTCGCGGATGGCCGCTTCGATCTGGCTATCGTCAGCCAGCCCCATCGCCTGGGCGATGCGTTGCATCTTGTGCTCGTTCAGCACCGTTTCGGCCTGGCGGTTGAAGCTGATGACGGCGGGCAGGAAGATCGCATTGAGGGTGCCGTGGTGCAGGCGCGGGTTGATCCCGCCCAGCGCATGGCTAAGGCTGTGCACGCAACCCAGGCCTTTCTGGAAGGCCAGCGCGCCTTGCAGCGAAGCACTCATCATGTTGATGCGCCCGTCCAGGTTGCCCGGTTCGCGGGTGGCGGTTTCGATGAAGCGCCAGGCACGCCACAGGCCATCCAGGGCAATGCCGTCGGCAGGCGGGTTGAACGCAGGTGCCATGAAGGTTTCCAGGCAGTGGGCAATCGCATCCATGCCGGTGGCCGCCGTGAGCGGTGCCGGCAGGCCGAGGGTCAGTGCCGGGTCACAGATGGCGGCCTTGGGCACCACGTGGGGCGAAATCACCCCCACCTTGCGCCCGTCATCCAGAATCAGGATGGCGCCCCGCCCTACCTCGCTGCCCGTGCCAGCGGTGGTCGGCACGGCAATCACCGGCGCGGTTGCCGGGGTGATGCGCGCCAGCCCGCCCTCGATCACCGCAAAGCTTTTCAATGGGCCGTCGTGCCGGGCACACACGGCCACGCCTTTGGCCAGGTCAATCGCCGAGCCGCCGCCAATGGCGATGATGCCGTCACAGCCGCACTCTTTGAACATGGCCACGGCTTCACGCACCGCATTCTCGTTGGGGTTGGGTGGCGTACCGTCATAAATCGGCAGTTGCACGGTGCTGTCGCCGAAGGTGTTCAACGCCGTATCGACAATACCGGCAGCGCGTACGCCACGGTCGGTCACGATCAAAGGCTTGGTTATACCAATGCGCTCGCATTCGGCGGGAAGGCGTGCAATGGCGCCAATATCGAATTGGATCTGAGTGATGTAATTGATCAGCGACATAAGGCTTGGCAGGCTCCTGATGTTATTGTTCTGGGTGTTTCGGCCGCATTGGATGCGACACTGTGCAGCGCCAGTATAGGAATGCGCGGCTGACCATGGTATTGACAACTATCCATATCGGTATAACTAGAGCACATACCAGATGACCCCATCGCTCAATTCGATCATGTCCCGCCTGCATGCCCGCCACCTGCGTTTGTTGATCGAGCTGGACGAGCACCGCTCGCTGCTCGGTGCGGCAAGCAGCGTCGGGCTCACCCAGCCTGGTGCCAGCAAGGCACTGCAGGAAATCGAAACCACCTTCGGCAGCCTGCTGTTCAACCGCACCAATCGCGGGCTGGAACCCACGGCCGCCGGGCACTGCGCCATCCGCTACGCACGCGTGCTGCAAACCGATATCGCCAACCTGCGGCATGACCTGGATGCCATCCTGCGTGGGGTCGGCGGCCGGCTGGCGGTGGGGGCGATCATGGGCGCCGTGCCGCTGCTGATGAAGGCCGTGTCACAGCTGGCCAGCATCCAACCGCAGATGTCGTTCGAAATCATCGAGGACACCAGCCAGTCACTGCTGGCGCAGATCGAAAGCGGCCGCCTGGACATCGCCCTGTGCCGCACCAGTGTCAGCAACACACCACAGCTGTTCGCCAGCACCTTTGTCCAGGATGAAACCCTGGCAGTCATCGCCAACTTCGACCACCCGCTAAAGCATGCGCCCAGCCTTAGCCTGGCCGAGCTGGCCGAAAGCCGCTGGATCGTGTACCGGGCCAACATGCCGATGCGCGTGCAACTGGAGCGCGAATTCCACGATGCCGGGCTGCGCTTCCCGCTGCACCTGGTCGAAACCACGTCGATCCTGGCGACCTTGTCGCTGTTGCAAAACCGCCCCGACTTCGTCGCGCTGGTGTCGATCGACGTGGCCCGGCAATGTGCGATGAATCAACAGGTCAGCATACTGCCCTTGAACATGGGCTCGGTCAGCGACCCCTACGAGCTGGTTACCCGTAAAGGCAGCCAGGCCACTCCGGCCATGGACAAGCTCACCGAACTGCTGCTGTTGCAGGGCCGACAGTGCAACAACAGTTAGTTGGGTTTCAGGCAGATAGCACCCGAAACCCTAAGCTAAAAGGCTGATTTCATTGGGTTTAAAGGTTGGCACAGCAGCTGCAAAGTGAAGTTATCCGACTACACGACGAGTTGCTCATGCCTGACCCTACCGTTTCCGCCAACTACGACATCCGCACGCCAGCGGCGCACATCATCCGCGATGACGCCGAGGCGCTCTCCGTCGCCCATCAAGTCGCCGAACTGCTGCGCGAGGGTGCAGCCGAACGCGACCGCAACCGCGAAGTGCCGGCTGACATTGTCGACGCCTTTTCCAACAGCGGGTTGTGGGGCATCACCGTGCCGCGAGCCTACGGAGGCGCCGAGGTCTCGTTCGCCACGCTCGCCCGGGTGATCGCCATCGTCTCGGCGGCCGACCCGTCGCTTGGGCAAATTCCACAAAACCACTATTGCCTGCTCGAAGACATCCGCCTGCAAGGTACGCCAGAACAGCAACGCTACTTCTACGGCCTGGTACTGCAAGGCCACCGCTTTGCCAATGCGCTGTCGGAAACCGGCGGCAAGACCGTCCAGGACATCCGCACACGCTTGGTCGCCGAAGGCGATGGCTACCGCATCGACGGGCGCAAGGGCTATTGCACCGGCTCGCTGTATGCCCACTGGCTAGGCGTGCTGGCACTGGATGAACAGGACCGTGCCCAACTGGCCTTCGTGCAACGTGGCAGCGCCGGCCTGGTGATCGTCGATGACTGGAGCAGCATGGGCCAGCGCACCACGTCCAGCGGCACGGTGCTGCTCGACGGCCTGCGGGTGCCGGCCTTCAATTTGTTCCCCAGCTACCGCTCCTACGAGAGCCCGACTCTCGCCGGCCCCTTCGCCCAGTTGACCACGGCCGCCATCGACGCCGGCATCGGCCGCGCAGCACTGGACGACACCATCGCCTTCGTGCGCGAGCATGCCCGGCCGTGGATCGATGCCCAGGTCGACAAGGCCAGCGAAGACCCATTGACCATCATCCAGGTCGGCTCGCTGGAGATTCGCCAGGAGGCCGCCGAGGCGCTGCTCGAACGCGCAGGCCAGGCCCTGGATGCGGCCAAACCCGCACCCGACGAAGACAACGTGGCCCTGGCTTCGCTAGCGGTGGCCAAAGCCAAGGTGCTGACCACCGAGACGGCTATCGAAGCCAGCAACCGCTTGTTCGAGCTGGGCGGCACGCGCTCGTCGCTGACTCGCCACAACTTCGACCGCCACTGGCGCAACGCCCGCGTGCACACCCTGCACGACCCGGTGCGCTGGAAGTACCACCTGGTCGGCAACTGGGCATTGAACGGCATCAAGCCGCCTCGCCACGACTGGAACTGAGGCCACCCTATGAACGACCTGCTGAGCAACGTCGACTGGGCGGAAATCGCCCAGGCCTGCCTGGAAACGCTGAGCATGCTGGGCGCCGCGCTAGGCTTTACCGTGCTTCTGGGCCTGCCCCTTGGCGTACTGCTGTACCTGACCGGGCAACGTCAGCTGCTGGCCCATGGCCCGCTGTACCGGAGCCTGTCGGTGGTGGTCAACGTGCTGCGCTCGCTGCCGTTCATCATCCTGCTGATCGTGCTGATTCCGCTGACCACCCTGCTGACCGGCACTTCGCTGGGGGTGAAGGGCACCATTCCACCGCTGGTGGTCGGCTGCACACCCTTCTTCGCCCGCCTGGTGGAAACCGCCCTGCGCGAAGTGGACCGCGGCCTGGTCGAAGCCAGCCAGGCCATGGGTGGCAGCATCGCGCAGATCATCCGCTACACCCTGCTGCCCGAAGCGCGCACCGGGCTGATCGCGGCGGTCACCGTCACTGCCATCGTGCTGGTCGACTACACCGCCATGGCCGGCGTCATCGGCGGCGGCGGCCTGGGCGACCTGGCGATCCGCTTCGGCTACCAACGTTTCCAGACCGATGTGATGGTGGTCACCGTCCTGCTGCTGATCCTGCTGGTGCAGGTGCTGCAGATGAGCGGTGACCGCCTGGTAAGACATTTCACCCGCCGTTGACCCCCTACTCTTCTCAGGTACCGACCATGAAAAAGACCCTCACCGCCCTTGCCGCTTTGTTCGCCTTCAGTGCCCAGGCCGCCGAACACCTGGTGGTCGGCGCCACGCCGGTGCCGCACGCGGAAATTCTCGAGTTCGTCAAACCGGCACTGGCCAAGCAAGGGGTCGACCTGGACATCAAGGTGTTCAACGACTTCATCCAGCCCAACCTGCAACTGGCACAGAAGAACCTGGACGCCAACTACTACCAGTACCGGCCGTTCCTCAATGACTTCAACAAGACCCGGCACACCGACCTGGTGCCGGTGGTGGGTGTGCACATCGAGCCCTTTGGCGCTTATTCGGCCAAGTACAAGACCCTGGCCGAACTCCCCGATGGCGCCAGCGTCGCCATCCCCAACGACCCGGTGAACACTGGCCGCGCCCTGGTGCTGCTGGCCGAGGCCGGCCTGCTCAAGCTGAAGGACCCGGCCAACCCGCAGTCCACCCAGCGAGACATCATCGACAACCCCCACCACCTGAAGATCCGCGAACTGGAAGGCGCCATGCTGGCCCGCTCGGTGAAACAGGTCGACCTCGCCTTCGTCTTCGCCAACTACGCACTGGAGGCCGGTATCGATACCAACAGCGCGCTGATCGTGGAAAAAGGCAAGGACCTGTACGTGGAATACCTGGTCGCCCGCCCCGACAACCTGCAGGACCCAGGTATCCAGAAACTGGCCAAGGCACTCAATTCCCCCGAAGTGCGCAACTTCATCCTGACCCGCTACAAAGGCCAGATCGCCCCTGGTTTCTAAACCCACGACGCCCGCCGTTCACGGCGGGCATGGAACCTGAACATGAGCCGTTACCAGCAGCAAATCCAGCCCACCGATGCCCACCTGTGCCTGCGCGGCATCCACAAACGCTATGGCGCGGTCAGCGCACTCGACGCCATCGACCTGCAGGTGCGCCGGGGCGAGGTGTTCGGCATCATCGGCCGCAGCGGCGCGGGCAAGTCCTCGCTGCTGCGCCTGCTCAATCGCCTGGAGGCGCCTAGCGCCGGGCAGGTACTGATCGACGGCCAGGACATCGCCGGGCTGCACGGCAAACCCTTGCACGCCCTGCGGCGCAAGGTGGCGATGATCTTCCAGCACTTCAACCTGCTGGCCAACAGCACGGTGGCCGAAAACATCGAACTGCCGATGCGCATGGCCGGGGTGCCGCAAGCACAGCGCAGCGCCCGGGTGGAAGAACTGCTGCGCCTGGTCGGCCTGGCCGGCCGGGGCGGCGCATACCCCGCGCAACTGTCCGGCGGCCAGAAGCAACGCGTCGGCATTGCCCGGGCGCTGGTGCTGGAGCCGCAAATCCTGCTGTGCGACGAAGCCACCTCGGCGCTGGACCCGGAAAGCACCCAGGCAATCCTTGACCTGCTGCGCAGCATCAACCAGCGGCTGGGCCTGACCATCGTTCTGATCACCCACGAAATGCAGGTGATCCGCGACCTGTGCGATCGTGTGGCAGTGCTAGAGCAAGGCCGAATCGTCGAGACCGGCGCGGTGTGGGAAGTGTTCGGCAACCCCAGGCACGCCGTCAGCCGTATCCTGCTCGGCGAAGGCACGCCTGCAGCGCAGCCCCTCGGCACCGGCAAGCGCTACCTCGACTTGCACTACACCGGCGGCAAAGGGCTCAAGCCCGACCTGGCAGCCATCGGCGCCGCGTTGGGCGATGGGGTCAGCCTGTTCTGCGGCTCGATCGCGCCAATCCAGGGGCGCTACCTTGGTCAACTGCGCCTGGCCATCGCCAGTGCGACGCCAGACGACGAGCTGTTGCGCCAGGCCAGCGTGCTGGCTGACCGCGCCGAGTGGGCCTGATCAGCGCAGCGCCTGGTCGAGGTCGCGCTGCAGCGAGCCGAGCGCTTCCAGGCCCACGTGCAGGCGCACCAACGCGCCGCGCACGGGCGTTGCGAAGCTGCGCTCGCCCAGCTCGGCCAGGGTCACCAGGCTTTCGTAGCCACCCCAGGAGGCGCCAATGCCGAACAGGCGCAGGCGATTGATGAACGCTTCTGCCCGGCCCAGGCTGGCGTCGGCCAGTTCGAGGCTGAGCAGGCCATTGCTGCCCTTGAAGTCGCGCCGCCACAGGGCGTGGCCCGGGTGCTCCGGCAACGCCGGGTGATACACCCGCGCCACGTCCTCGCGTGCCTGCAGCCAGTGGGCGATCTCCAGGCCCTGGTGCCCGTGCACGGCCATGCGGCTGGCCAGGCTGCGCGCCCCCCGCAGCACCAACCAGGCATCGTCCGGGCTGACCGTGCAGCCGCAGGTATCGCTGCTGCGCGACAAGGCGGCGAAGGCCTGGCGGGTGGTGCACACGCTGCCCATCATCACGTCACTGTGCCCGCCCACGTACTTGGTCAGGGCCATGACCGAGATGTCGGCGCCCAACGCCAACGGCTGGTACAGGTAACCCGAACCCCAGGTGTTGTCGACCGCCAGCAGGATCCCGCGCGGCTTGCACAACGCCGCCATGGCCGGCAGGTCAATGAGCTCGTACAGCAACGAACTCGGGCTCTCGCTGTAGACCATGCGCGTGTTCGGGCGCAACGCGGCCTCCAGGCCCTGGCCATCGGCGGCGAAATAGCTGACCTGCACCCCGAACGGC
Organism: Pseudomonas sp. NY11955; assembly: GCF_048068035.1. Lineage (NCBI taxonomy): Bacteria > Pseudomonadati > Pseudomonadota > Gammaproteobacteria > Pseudomonadales > Pseudomonadaceae > Pseudomonas > Pseudomonas sp. NY11955. The sequence goes on along the minus strand of NZ_JBLUPS010000003.1, from coordinate 552,004 downwards.
TGCAGCAGCTCGCGCGCCAGGCGCCGCACCGGGCCATACACCCCGTCGCTGAGCAGCACATGGTCGCCGGGGCGCAAGTAGGCGAGAAAGGTCTGAGCGATGGCTTGCAGCCCGGTCGCGAACAACTTGCAGCGGTAGCCGCCTTCCAGTTCGCTGACCAGGTCTTCGAGGGCAAAGGCCGTGGGGTTGCCGCGGGCACCGTAGCTGAGCACCCGTTGCTGGTCCCGGTGGCTACGCGCTTCACGCTGCTCGGCGACGCTGTCGAACAGCACGGTACTCAGGCGACTGACCGGTGGGTTGACGCCGTGGGCACCTTGGCCCGCTTCGCCACGCCCGGCATGCACCAGCCGTGTCGCGACCGGGTCGCTGTGCGTCAGCGGTGTGAAGCTGGCAACCTCGGCGGCACTCATCTGCGCGATCAGCCCGGTTTCCCAGGCCAGGTAGCGGCGTGCCGCCTCCTTGTTGCCAGCGTGTCGGTCATGGACGAAGAACAGGAAATCGATGCACGCGGCGTCCGGCAACAAGGTGTCGTCCGCGACCTGCGGCCATTCGGCCAGCAACGCCTGGGGGAACAGGCGCGCGGCGCGGCGCTGTGTATCAGGCAGTTCGCTGGCTGCCAACTCGGCGACGCGAGGGTCGTCGGCAATGAACACCAGGCGCCCAGGCTGCTCACGCACCTGCTCGGCCAGCCCTGGGCGTATCGCCCACTGGGCGCCGCGCAGGTGGCGCTTGCGGTAGGCCGTGCTCGGGCGCAGGTCCAGCAGCACGGCGCCCTCCAGTTCTTCAGCGCAGGCTTGGGCCAAGGTGACTGGCAACGGCGGCGTTGCCGGTAATGCCAGGCCACTGCCCAGGCCGCCTTCGAGCACGTACGCTTCATGGCCCATCTGCTTCAGCCAGCTGGCCACCACCGGGGCGCGCACACCGTCGCCATCGAACAGCACTACCCGCGCCTTGCGCACGCCAATGTACAAGTCAGTGCCCTGCACCAGTTGCCCGCCTGGGCAATGCTGCGCGCCGGGCAGGCTGCCGGCGGCGAATTCCTCCGGCGTGCGCACATCGCACAGGAACAGCGAGCGTTGTGCATCCTGCTGCCAGGCTTTAACCTGCGCCGCCGTCACCCACTGCACCCCGGCCTTGTGCGCCAACCCCGTAGCACGTGCCCGTTGTCGCCCCAGTGCCTGGCCGCTGTGCGGCGGATACCCGCGTTGCCCACCGTGCTCCAGGGGCAGGTCGACCAGGTACCAGCCTTGGGTGCCGTTCTCCAGGGCATAGACCGGGTTGTCGATGCCGAGGTTGATCAGGGTTTGCGCGCCGATGATGCTGCGGGTGCGCCCTGCGCAGTTGATCACCACCGGTGTTTTGGGGTCATGCACCAGGTCTTCCAGGCGGTAGCCCAGTTCACCGTTGGGGCAGCAGGTGGCGCCGGGGATGTTCATCTTGGCGAACTCGTCCAGCGGCCGACCATCGAGCAGCACCAGCGGCTTGCCCTGGCGTTGCCATTCGGCCAGTTCCTGGGCGCTGATGCGGGGGGTGTGGCAGGCATGCTCGACCAACTCGCCAAAGGCCTTGGAGGGCAGGTGCACGCCAGCGAACAGTTCGAAGCCAGCGGCCTGCCAGGCCTGGCTGCCGCCTTCGAGCCAATGCACGGCCGTGTAGCCCAGCGCCTGCAGGCGCTGCACGCCACGCTGCGCCAGTTCGCCGCCGGTTGCGTCGTAAACCACCAGACGCACCCGTGGGTTGGGCGCCAGGCGCGGGGCCTCGATTTCCAGCCGGCTGTACGGCAGGTTCACGGCGTAGAACAGGTGAGCTTCGCCGTATTGGCCGTGCTCGCGCAGGTCGAACAGGGCGATTTCGTGGCCGTCGAACAGCCAGTCATGCAAAAGCGCGGGGGTGATGCTGGAGGTCATGGGACGCAGTCCGTGGTCGTTTTCAGGGTTGAGCAATGGTTGTCTGTGCCGGCCCCTTCGCAGCACAAGGCTGCTCCTACAGGTGGCACGCGATCCCCGTAGGAGCAGCCTTGTGCTGCGAAGGGGCCGGCACAGGCAACACACATCAAAGGCCGTAAGCCGCGATCGAAGGCGCCATCTGTGATTTGTTGTAGTTCACCACGCTGCCGTCGTCCTTGACCCCGTAACGGTTCTCAAGCGATTCCAGCGGCCGACCATAAAGGTGGAAGTGCAAGGTCGGCTGATCACCCTCGACACGAATGCCATGCAGGTCTTCGCCCAGGAACGCCACCGAGGTCCCTGGCTGCACCACGATCTCCTGCTCCAGCGCCAGGCGCGCACGGGCCGGGTCGCTGCCGTCATCTTCGCGGCGGTACACCCGGTTCAGCTCCTGCCCCTCGACGGCGACGATGATCGCCCAGGTCTCGTGGTTGTGTGGCAGGGTCGCCTTGCCCGGCAGCAGCGAGTTGACGTACAGGGTCGGCGACTCGCCATCGTCGTTCAGGCGGTAGCGGAACTGGGTCTCGCCGGTGGTCGCGTCCGGTGCCGGGAAGCGTTCGAAGTTGAACAGTTCGCGGCGCTCGGCAAGGCCTTCGAGCAAGCGCACGATCTGCTGCAAGGCGGCGCGGTCGACGCCACGCTCATGAATAGCGCGCACTTGCGCCAGAAACGGCTGGATCACGGAATCACGGGACATTATCGGTTTCTCTTCTTGGCTAGCGGAGGTCACACGCTGAGGCTGTAGCGCCCCAGGTTGCTGAATACATCGGGCGCCGGGCGGCTCGGGCGTTGGCCGCCCTCACCCAGCGCATGCTGCAGAAAAGCACGGGTACGCTCGTGTTGCGGGGCGCGGAACAGCTGTTCGGCGCTACCCTGCTCGACGATACGACCATGCTCGGTGAAATACACCCGGTCGCTGATTTCTTCGGCAAAGCGCATTTCATGGGTGACCAGCACGCAGGTCATGCCCTCCTCGGTCAGCTCACGGATCACCGCCAGCACTTCGCCGACCATTTCTGGGTCCAGCGCCGAGGTCACTTCATCGAACAGGATCAGCCGTGGCCGCATCGCCAAGGCACGGGCTATGGCAACGCGCTGCTGCTGCCCACCCGACAGCTCACCCGGGAAGGCTGCTGCCTTATGGCCCAGGCGCACCTTGTCGAGCAGCGCCAGGGCCTGCTCGCGCGCTTCAGCGCGGTTGCGCCCAAGCACTTTGGTCGGGGCGATCAGCAGGTTGTCCAGCACGCTGAGGTGGGGAAACAGGTTGTATTGCTGGAAGACGAAGCCCACCTGTTTGCGCAGGGCGATCAGCTCAGCCTCGCCGCGCAAACGCTCGACCTGGGTATCGCCAATGCGGATGCTGCCACGCTGCGGCCGCAGCAGGCCGGTCATGCAGCGCAGGATGGTTGATTTGCCCGAGCCGGATGGGCCGATGATCGACACGGCCTGGCCCGCCTGCACATCGAGGTCGATGCCGCGCAATACCGGGTTGTCGGCAAAGGCCAGGTGCACGTCGCGCAACTGGATCAAGGGTTCAGAAGGCATAGCGGCGCTCCAGGCGTTGAGTCAGGCGGGCAATGGGGTAGCAGTAGGCGAAGAACAACGCCAGCACGCTGAAGTACACCAGCACGGTGAAGCTGCTGCGGTTGACGGTATTGGCGGCGATCTGCGCGCTGTCGATCAGGTCGTGCACCCCCACCAGCGAAGCCAGGGCGGTGCCCATGGTCACCACCGCGTACAGGTTCATCCAGGGCGGCAGCATGCGCCGCAGGCACTGCGGCAGAATGATCGAGCGGAAGATCTGCACTCGGCTGAAGGCCAGCGAACGCGCGGCCTCCCACTGGGTACCCGGGATAGACGCCACCGCGCCGCGGAAGATCTCGGCAACGTTGGCACTGGCAGGCAGGGCCAGGCCGATCGTGACCTTCAGCCAGTCGGGAAAGGCCAGCCAGCTACCAGCCACCTGGATTTCGAACGGGAACACGTAGGAAGTGAAGTAGATCAGCACCAGCCACGGCGCGTTGCGGAACACCTGCACCCACAGCCGTGCGATCACCCGCAGTGGCGCCAAAGGCGACAGCAAAAGAACGCCTACCAGCAAGCCCAGCATCGTGCCCAGACCAATGGCGCCGACGCTGATCTGGATGTTCTGCAACAGGCCCGCCCCCAGGGTCGGTGACCAATGCCACAGCGTGGCGAGGTTCTCAATGGCCATAACCAGGCATCCTCAGGCGCGCTTCCAGGGCGCGACCGGCACAATTGACGGCGAAACTGAGCAGGCCGTAGAAGGCCAGGATCAGGATCATCAGTTCGATGACGTTGTCGCCCTGGGTCCAGATCATGATCGAGGCATAGGTGATATCGTTGACCGCGATCGCCGACGCCACGGCGGTCATCTTCACCAGGTCGATGAGGTTGTTGACCAGCGCCGGCAAGGCGAAGCGCACGGCCAGCGGCAGCTGTACCTGCAGCAATAGCTGGCGACGGTTGAAGGCCAGCGAGCTGGCCGCCTCCAGGGTGACTGCCGGCACCGCCTCGATGCCGGCGCGCAGCGCCTCGGCGTGGAACGCCCCTTTGTGCAGGGATATCACCAGCACCACCCAGGCAAAGGGCGTCATCGGGTTGGCGTTGCCCAGGCTCTGGTTGATCAGCATGTTCAGCACCAGGAACGCGCAGTACAGCTGCACCAGCGTCGGCGTATTACGCGTGACCTCGATAAAGGCCCGCGCCGGCCAGGCCAGCCAGCGGCGGCCGCTGGTGAGCGCCGCCGCCAGCAGCACACCGACCAGCAGGCTGCCGACCACGCTGAACAGGCACAGCCAGACGGTGGTCAGCGCCCCCTGCAACAACTTGCCGCTGGCGTAGGCGTCGAACAGGAAGCCGTAATTCAGGCCAAGCCGGGCGAGTTGCCCGACCAGCCCGTGCAAAACCTCGCTCATCAGGCGCCTTCGCCCTGCAACTTGGCACGCAGCTCCACCAACGCCGGCGAGGCCGGGGTGATGTGGTTGGCCTGCTCACGCTCGATCAGCCAGCCGCTGCGGTGCCACTGTTTGACGAACGGGTCCAGGCGCTGCTGGGTGTCGGTCTCACCCAGGCGTGTCCAGATCACCGACGGCGCCGGGTTGAGTTCGGGGGCCAGGGCGCGGTAGCCGCTCCACTCGCCACCTTTGGCCAGTAGCGGATTGATCAGCGTGGCATCGTGCACGGCAGCCACGCAGTTGTTGCCGCGCAGGGCCAGCAGCGATTCGGCCGAGGTCTTGAAGGCTTTGATGTCGGCACCCAGGTCCACCAGCGCCTGGGTGTAGCTGCTGCCCTGGGAGGTGCACACCGGCTGGCCCTTGAGCTCGGCCCAGGTTTTGATCGAGCTGTCCTTGGCCAGCGCCGCGGTACCGCCCACGCGGTAGAACGGCGTGGGCACGTGGCCCAGCAACTTGTCGCGCTCGGGGGTCCACTCCATGTTGGCGATCAGCAGGTCGACCTTGCCCTGTTGCAGAAACTGCACGCGGTTGGCCGGCTGCACGGCTACCAGATCGACCGCCACGCCCAGCTGGCGCGCCAGGTCACGCGCGAGGTCGACGCTGAAACCGATCGGTTCGCGGGTGGCCGGGTCGATGGCGCCGAACGGGCCACCGGACAACACCACGCCCACGGCCAGCTTGTGGCGTTGCTGGACCTTGTCCAGGGTGGCATCGGCCTGGGCCAGGCCGCTGGCGGCCAGCGTGGCGGTGGCCAGCAACGATGCGAACAGCCCACGACGGGCAATGGTGGACAGCGACATGATGGGGGTTCCTCGTCCCGGCAGCCGGAACACCCGGCCAATGAGCGCGCATGCTAGAAAGTTGCAGGGATGAGGGGAAATTCAAATATCGCCTATCGTTATAACATTGAATGATCAGAAAGTTTTCAAAATGGGTATAAGCCGCGAAAAACCTGGCCCATGCAGATTCCCTCTTGATCAATGACCAAACAATAGATAAACATTCATTATCAGTGGCTGCGTACCGTTAATGTAAAAGCACGCCCTTATTCCGCTTCTTTGCCTGGCCCACTCCATGAGCACCCTCGACCTCGACCTGCTGCGTACGTTCGTCGCCATCGCCGACCATTCAAGCTTTGCCGAGGCCGGCCGTAACCTGGGCCGTACCCAGGCCTCGGTCACCCAACACATGCAGCGCCTGGAACAGCAAGTAGGGGTGCCGCTATTGCGCAAACAAGGCCGCCACAAGTCGCTGACCGACGCTGGCCGCCAGCTACTGCGCGATGCCCGGCAAATGCTCGCACTCAATGACGAGGCGCTCGCCGGCCTGCGCCTGGATGGCCCCAGCGGCGTGCTGCGGATCGGTTCGCCCCACGACATCGCCGACACCATCCTGCCGCCTCTGCTCAGCCACATCGCCCGCTCGGCGCCCAACTTGCGCCTGGAAATCGACGTTGGCCGCAGCCCGTTCCTGATGGAGGACTTGCAGCGCGGCAAGGTCGACATGGTCATATCGACCCGCACCGCGCCCGGCCTGGAAGGCTTTGCGCTGCGCACCTCGCCGGTGTGGTGGATATGCGCGGCGCAGTATCAGCACCTGCCCGGCGAGCCTTTGCCGCTGGTGCTGGTGGACGAGCCCAGCCTGTACCGCAAACTGGCCCTGGAGGCCCTGGAGCGGGCCGGTATCGCCTGGCGCCAGGCGTACCTGGCGTCCAACCTGATCGGCGTCAAGGCAGCGGTGCGCGCCGGCCTGGGCATTACCGCGCGCAGCCAGGAAATGGTCGGGCCGGACATGCGCGTGCTCGGCCAAAGCGACGGCCTGCCGGCGCTACCCGATGTGACCTACCACTTGTGGGTGCGGGCCAACACCGTCAACCCGCTGGTGCGCCAGGCCTACGCGATGGTGCGCGCCAGCGCGGGGCTATGATGGCGAGCAGCCGGGCAGCTACACCGGCAGCTCGGTGGTCAGCTTGATCTTTTCCATCGGCACTTCGGTCTTCACGTTCTGCACCACGCTCAGGCTGGTCAGGTGCGCCACCTGGAAACGTCGATAGGCCTCAAGGTCTGCCGCCACCACCCGCAACATCAAATCACAATCACCGGCCATCACATGGCATTCCACCACTTCAGGCAACTGGCGCACGGCCTCGACGAACGCGTCGGTGGTTTCCTGGTCCTGGCGCTTCAACCACACCCGCACGAACAGGGTCAGGCCCAGCGCGACCTTGGCCGGGTCCAGCAGTGCCACATAGCGCTCGATCACCCCAGCCTCCTCCAGCAGCCGCACCCGGCGCAGACACGGTGAAGCAGACAACCCCACCTGTTTGGCCAGTTCCTGGTTCTGCAACTTGCCGTCGCGCTGCAGCGCCCGCAGGATACGCCGGTCGATGGCATCGAGCTTGATTGGCATTGATAGTTCTCTTTCTTGAAGTATTGGGTAGCAGATGCCAAATGCTGTGCGCACAAGCGCAACTACGCAAGCCAATTCCACCGATTCATTGGAATAATTTTCCTCCACTGGAGGTGACCATGAATACCCTTGAACCTGTACTGAACGATCCCCCCGCCGCCACGCCGCAAAGCGAACTGCGCCGCGGCGCTGTCGCCGCCCTGCCGGTGCTGCTGGGGTTCATCCCCTTTGCCCTGGTACTCGGCGCGCAAGCTTCCCAGCACCAGTTGGCAGCCGGCGAAGTGGCACTGATGACCGGCCTCAACTTCGGTGGCGGCTCGGAGTTCGCCGCCATCGAGCTGTGGACCTCGCCGCCGGCAATCCTGGTGATTGTCACCATGACCCTACTGGTCAACAGTCGCCACCTGCTGATGGGCGCGACACTGGCGCCGTACCTGCGTCACCTGCCGTTGCCCAAGGCATTAGGGGCGCTGTTCTTCATGTGTGACGAGAGCTGGGCCATGGGCCTGGCCGATGCACGCCAGCGCGGCGGCTTCAGCCTGCGCTACTACATGGGCGTGTCGCTGTGCCTGTGGGCCACCTGGGTCACCTTCACCAGCCTTGGCGCGCAGGTCGGGCCGCTGCTTGGCGACCTGCGCGGTTATGGCTTCGACATGGCCTTCGCCGCCGTCTTCCTGGTGCTGCTCAGAGGCATGTGGAAAGGCGTACATGCCGCCGTGCCGTGGCTGTTCAGCCTGCTCACCGCAGCGCTGTTCTACCTGCTGATCCCCGGTGGCTGGTACGTGCTCGCAGGCACCGTGGCCGGCCTGGTGAGCGCTTACCTGTGGGCCAAGCCATGATCGACGTTGCTACGCTGGTCACCATCCTGGGCATGGCCGTGGTCACCTACCTGACCCGCGCGCTGGGCTTTTTACTGCTGCGCAACCGCACCCTTGGGCCGCAACTGACCCAGGTGCTCAACGCAGCGCCCGGCTGCGTGCTGATTGCCGTGATCGCCCCCAAGTTCGTTTCCGGGCAGCCGGCCGACCTGATTGCGCTGGGGCTGACCCTGTACGCCGCCACGCGGTTTCCACTGCTGCCGGTGGTGCTGTTCGCCATCGTCGTGACCGGGCTGCTGCGTGCGCTGCTGCCGGCATGATCCGCCGCTGCAACTACACTCCTTTGACCCAAATCAAGCCCTCGCACCGGGTTCGCGCGACGATGACTGCAAGCTATGAACGACTCAAGCACCGCCAGGCGCACAATGCTCAAGGCTCGCCTTCGAGCACTGTGCGCGGCCTTGGACAAGGAGCCCCACATGAGCCCGCTGAAACACATACTGGTAGCCACCGACCTGTCCCCCCATGCCCGCAACGCAGCAGAACGCGCGGCCTACCTGAGCAACACCCAGCAGGCCGCACTGGACCTGCTGTACGTTGCCAACCCGGCGCCCTTCGAGCGCCTCAAGCAACTGGTGGCGCCTGATGACGACCTGTTGAAACGCGTACTGGACAGTGCCGGCGAAAAAAACCGCGCACTGGCCGCCATGCTGTTCCAGCGCTACGCCATTTCCGCAGGTGTGCAGGTTGCCAGCGGTTCGGTGATCAGCGAAATCACCCGGGTAGTGCAGGACAAGCACAGCAACCTGCTGGTGTGCGGAGCCAAGGGCCAGAGCGTGGCGCGGCGCCTGCTGCTGGGCTCGACCGTGCAAAAAATACTCAACCACATGCCCTGCCCGTTGCTGGTGGTCAAGCCGGCCCCTCGCGACGCCTACCGCACCGTGCTGGTTCCCGTCGATTTTTCACCCGTTTCGCTGCGCGCCATCCAACTGGCCAAGGCCATTGCTCCGCAGGCCGAGATCATCCTGCTGCATGCGTACGAAGTGCCATTCGAAGGCAGCGTGCGCTTCGCCCATATCGACCAGGACACCCTCACCCGCTACCGCAATGTCATCCGCAAGGATGCAGAAGCACAGCTGGCTGCATTGAGCGAGGCTGCCGGCCTGGCCGACGCCAGGCAGGTCCTGGTGCACGGCGACCCTGCCTGGCGCATTGTCGAGCAGGAACAGGAGCTGGAATGCGACCTGATCGTGGTCGGCAAGCAGGGTACCAGCGCGCTGGAAGAACTGTTGGTGGGCAGCGTCACCAAGCACGTGTTGGACGAATCGCAGTGTGATGTGCTGGTCTCACCCTAACTGCAGTGCCCGGGGCTTCAGTCCGAGGCCCCGCTCAGTTCGGCAATGCCACTAGCCGCCAGAATGCCCAGGATTTCAGGGTGGCTGCCGGCACTGTGGCTCGCCGGATAGAAAAAACCATGATTTTGCTGCTGGCGTGTACCTGGCTGCCTTGCAACGGCTCGAGAAAAGCATAACACTCGCTATATACGTTTCTATATATCGTTTCTCAAAAGCCCAGATGAAGCCGTGATGTACGCTCAACCCGACACGCCAAGCACTGCCAATGAAGGCACTGACGCCCATTACTGCGCGCTCGATCAATCACCGGGCAACCCCGGTATTCGGCGCAAGAATCAAAAGCTGATTCTGCGGGCTGCCAGCGAAGCGTTTGCCGTGACCGGCTTCACCGCCACTCACTCGCACGATATCGCCGAACGCGCCGGGCTGCCCAAGGCCAATATCTATTACTACTTCCAGACAAAAGAGAACCTGTACGTGCAGGTGCTGATGAGCTTTGTCGAACCGCTGGTGAAGGCCTCGGCAGCGCTGCGCAAAAGCGACGACCCGATAGTGGGCCTGCGGGCCTATATCAAGGCCCGCATCCGCATCATTCGCGAGCACCCGTTCAGCGCCGCCGTGTTCAGCCAGGAGTTGCTCTCAGGGGGCAAACACCTGCCAGAGGCATGCAAGAACCTGCTGCACGAGGAAGCCCAGCGCAACGTCGCCTGCCTGCGCAACTGGATCGATCATGGCCGGCTGGCGCCCTGTGACCCTGAGCACCTAATGATCTTCATCTGGTCGTCGACACGCACCTACACCAACCTGGCCTGGCAAATGTCGCAGCTCAGAGGCATGGCCGAACCTGACAAGGCGGACTTTGACCGCGCCACCCGAACGGTCACCCAAATGGTGCTGGGCGGTGTAGTCCCGGCATGACCGGTAACCTTGCAACACGCAGGGTGCTGCCGTGGTTCTCATCCACATGCTCAAATGCATATAGACACTATGCGCCTGCCACCATGGGCGGGGCAGTCTCGGCTCTCTAGCATGGATTCGTCAGCGGGTACTCGTCTGCATACCAGGTAAAGGCCTGGTCTTGCGCCGACGAATGCTCCCGATGCCACATTCATAACAAGGAGAACTGACGTGTCCACGACCGCGATTGCCTGCCGGGATGTAACCTGGAACCCGATCACCCAACACAGTACGTTCACCCCACACGACCGGGAGATCCTCCGCCAGCACTGGCACCCCGTCGCGTTTTCAGCAGAGGTCAGCGACAAACCCTTTGCCGCTACGCTGCTCGACGAGCCCATCGTGCTCTACCGAGCCGGTGGCAAGGTGAATGCCGCGCGCGACATCTGCAGCCATCGCGGAGCTCCGCTGAGCAAAGGCTGGGTACAGGGTGAAAACCTCATTTGCCCCTATCACGGCCTGCATTTCGGCATTGACGGCCGCTGCACCCGCATTCCTTCGGAGCCGAACGCCAACCTGACCGAGCGCCATCGTATCCAGATGTATTCGGCCCGCGAAGATTTCGGTTTGATCTGGGTGTTGATGTCCGGCACCAGCGCGCCGTTCGCCGAAATGCCCTCCTGGCATGACGAAAGCTATCAACGCATCCTGCCGCCCGCGATCGATATCGCCGCTTCGGCCGGCCGCCAGGTCGAAGGGTTCATCGACGTTGCCCACTTCGCCTGGATCCACCATGAAGCCTTCGCCGAGCGTGACAACCCAGTAGTGCCGACCTACAAGGCCGAACTGACCCCTTACGGGATTCACGCCGAATACGTCAGCAATGTCAGCAACTTCCCAAAGCACATGCAAGATCGCGCCCCACGCGATTTTCTCTGGACCAGAACCTTCGATGTCTTTACCCCCTTCACTGCCCGCCTGACGGTCAACTTCCCGGCCCCGGAACACCGCTTGGTGATCCTTAACGCAGCCTGCCCTGTCTCTGCGCGCAAGACCCGGATGTTCTGTGCCATCACCCGCAACTTCGACAAGCAGATGCCGTTGGAGGACGTGTACGCCTTCAATCAACAGGTATTCGAAGAGGACCGCGACATCGTCGAATTGTGCCGCCCGGAAGACCTGCCGCTGGACCTTGCGCTGGAAATCCATATTCCCGCGGACCGCTCCTCGACCGCCTACCGCCGTGCCCTGAGCGCGCTGGGCCTGGGCCGTGCCTTCACCAGCTGAAGACCTGACTGCAAATCGATTGAAGGAGTACCGATCATGTTCAAGTGGGAATGTCTGGTGTGCGGCTTCATCTATGACGAAGCCGCAGGCATGCCGGAGCACGATATCCCGGCGGGAACCCGCTGGGAGGATGTGCCGGACAGCTGGTTTTGCCCGGAATGCGGCGTGGGCAAGGCGGATTTCGAAATGGTCAGGATCCCGGCCGAGGCCGGCGCAAGCCAGCCGAACGCAGTGAGCGACCCCGTCATCATCCTGGGTTCAGGACTGGCCGGCTACAGCGTGGCACGCGAGCTGCGCAAACTGGACAGCACTATCGCGATCAAGATCGTGACGCGTGATGGCGGCGAGTTCTACTCCAAACCGGCCTTGTCCAATGCCTTGCAGAAGGGACGGCAGCCAGATCAACTGGTCACCTTCAGCGCAGGGCAAATGGCCGAGCAATTGCAGGCCCAGGTCAGCACCTACACGTCGATCGAGCGCATCGATACCGACGCGCAACAGGTCTATATCGACGGATCGCCGCAGCGTTACAGCGCACTGGTACTGGCATTGGGGGCCGACGCCAGGCGCCCAGCCCTGGACGGTGATGGCGCAGACGCAATCATTACCGTGAATGACCTGGAAGACTACCGCAAGCTTCGTCGACAGCTCGGCGCAAGCAGCAGAGTCGCCATCCTCGGCGGGGGCTTGATTGGCTGCGAATTCGCCAACGATCTGCGCCATGCCGGCCACTGGGTCAGTATCGTCGATCGCGCTCCTTGCCTGTTGAGCCGCCTGCTGCCTGCCGAGGCCGCAGAAGAAATGGCCAATGCGTTGCGATCCATTGGTGTGCGCCTGGCGCTTGGCAATGCGCCCGTCGCGGTTTACCGCAGGCACACGGGCCTGGAGTTGCACCTGGCCGATGGTCAACGCCTCGAAGTGGACCATGTGCTTGGCGCTATTGGCCTGGCACCTCGGGTAGAGCTGGTGCGAGCGGCAGGCATTGCAGTGGCCAACGGTGTGGTTACCGATGACTGCCTGCGGGCAAGCGCCAGAAATGTCTATGCCTTGGGCGACTGCGCCCAGGTCCACGACCTGGTTCTGCCCTATGTGATGCCAATCATGCTCCAGGCCCGCGCACTCGCCCGCACACTGGCAGGTACGCCCACGGCAGTCGCCTACCCGGCCATGCCTGTAACCATCAAGACCAGTGTGCTGCCCACGGTCGTAGCCTCGCCAATGGCCGATACAGGCGAGTGGTCGACCGAGTTGGCAAGCCGCTGCGAAAAAGGGATCGCAAACATCCGCTGTGTCTACCGCGATCAGCACAACCAGATGCAAGGGTTCGTACTGATGGGGGCCAGCGCCCAGGAAAAAACCGCACTGTTGAGAGCGTTGCCCGACTGGAAATAGTCGGCCGCCCGGCGGTACGCACGTGGACGCACCTTGGCTAGCGCTATATCATAATTTATATAGCGATAGCCAATGCGCCGGGCCGAGACAAACCGCCCGATGGCTGCGAGAGATTCGAGGCTTCTGTGTCCAAGTCCATTCCGAACTGCGATGCTCAACTGATCCGCACGCTTCACACCCTGCTAACCGAATGCAGCGTCTCGCGTACCGCCGAACTGCTGGGGCAAACCCAGCCAGCTATCAGCGTGGCATTGCGCCGACTGCGTGAGATCACCGGCGACCCCTTGCTGGTGCGCAGCGGCAGCCATATGGTGCTGACCGAGCATGGCCAGGCCTTGATCGATCCGGTTGCGCAGACATTGGCCGGCATCGAACACATCCTGCACCCGGTGGATAGCTTCGACCCCGCCACCACCCAGCAGACATTTCGTATCAGCACCCCAGACTATCTAAGCGTGTTCTTCGTGCCGGCCATCATCGAACGGTTTCACGCGCAAGCACCTTTCGCCACGCTGGAACTGAAGCACCTGCAAGCCGAAGGTGGATACTCCCGTGGGCTGGAACAAGGCTATCTGGACCTGGTCATAGGCAACTGGAGAACACCTGCCGACCATTTGCACTTGCAACCGCTGTGCGACGACGACCTGGTGTGCCTGATGCGTGACGGGCACCCCATCGGGCCGGGTAACCTCACCCCCGAAGCCTATGCAGTTGCCGACCATCTGGATGTCATGACCCACAATGCGTCCGGCCAAGGCACGATCGGCCTCGAACTCGCCAAAAGCGGCCTGGTCAGGCGCGTGACCACTACCTTGCCGTACTTCTGTCTTGCGCCTTACGCGCTGGTCAAATCGAATTTGCTGTTCACCACCACGCGCTCATTTGCCATGCATTACACCGAGTTGCTGCCACTGCGCATCGAGCCCTTTCCTGTGCCGGCGCAGCCGTTGCGCTACTACCAACTTTGGCATGCTCGCAAACACCGTTCGGCGGCCTCCCGGTGGCTGCGCAGCCTGGTGCTGGCCGCGGCCCGGAACATTGGTTTGCCGCGCTGAGCAAGTCGACCGCGCGGAACACTCAAAGCGGCACAGACAGCCCGACCTTGACCTTGTCCAGAACGATCAGCGTGCGGTAGGTCAGGATGTCTTCGTTATCGGCAAAATGCAGCCTCACCAGTTTTTCGAAATGCGCCACGTCACGGGCAAGCATGACGATGATGAACGACACCCCGCCATTGACGAAGTAACACTGCTGTATCTCCGCCACATTGGCGAAGTAACGCTTGGCGCGGTCCATCACCCGCGAGCGGTCGTCCCGCAAGCGCGATTCGACGATCGCTGTAATCATCTGGCCGACACACTCCGGGGCAATGACTGCGGTGTTGGCAGCGACCACCCCGCTCGCTTCCATCTGCGCGATGCGCCGCTGTACAGCCGGTGTGGACAGGCCGATTTCCTCGGCAATGGCGCGCTGCGAGGTTTTGTTGTCTTGCTGCAGCAGCCGCAAAATAGCGTGATCGAAGCCGTCCAGCGGATGGTTGGCGCAGTCGCTCATTTTCAGGTTCCAAAGAAAGCAGTTCACTCATCAGAGGGCCATTTTCACAGCAATTGCTTCGCAGGCCGAGTACTAAAATGGCGCCTCGACCGTTGCTGGAGCCACACGTGGACGCAAAAAACGCTGGAACCTTCGCCCCTGTCGGCGCAGCCATCGCCGCCCTGGTGTCGGTACAGACCGGTGCCGCCTTGGCCAAGACCCTGTTCCCACTGGTTGGCCCCGAGGGCGTAGTCGCCCTGCGGCTGGGCATATCCGCCGTCATCTTGCTGGCCGTGCTGCGGCCCTGGCGCATCTGGCACCAGGCCAACAGGCTTCACCTGCTGGGCTATGGCGTGATGATGGGCCTGATGAACATTCTGATTTATCGCGCATTCCTCTACATCCCGGTGGGCATCGCGGTGTCCATCGAGGTCATCGGCCCGCTGGGGGCGGCCTTGCTGACTTCCCGGCGCCGAATCGACCTGCTGTGGATCGCCTTGTCGGTGGCCGGGCTTACCTTGCTGCCGTGGGGTACCGATAGCCAAGGCCTCGACCCACGTGGGGTGATGTACGCGCTCGCTGCTGCGTTGGCCTGGGGGCTGTACGTGATGCTCGGCAGCAAAGTGGCGGTTCACGGCAAACAGGCAGTCGCCAGCGGGATGTTGTTCGCGGCGCTGCTGGGCGTACCACTGGGCGTCAGCCACGCCGGTGCCGAGTTGCTGGCGCCGTCGGTGCTCATGGTAGGGTTGGGCGTCGCCTTGCTGTCCAGCACAGTGCCCTTCCTGCTCGACATGTATGCAATGCGCCACCTGCCACCCAGCATTTTTGGCGTACTGCTCAGCGCTTCGCCCGCTGCGGGGGCGATAGCGGGCTGGCTGATCCTCGGTGAAGTACTGGCATTGACTCAATGGCTGGGCATTATCGCCATCGCCATGGCGTGCGCAGGTGCCGCCTTGGTGGGGCGTGGTCGTTGACAGCGGGCGCTCTACGCAAGGCGTTTCATCGATTGCGCTGATGATTACTATCGAGCGGCCTGCGTGTCGGCCTGGCAAGGCCGTCTCTATAATCGCCTGCAAATCTCCCCGCTCCTGCGCCTGCTACAGGCGATATCCCTCATGGAACCGAACCCCATGCCAAGCAACCGCCAGGCCTCCCGTGGCCTTCCCGAACATAGTCAACAGAGTGTCACTCAGCAATGGCTGGCCATCCTTTCGGTCGCCGTGGGTGCCTTCGCCCTGGTCACCAGTGAGTTCCTCCCGGTGGGGGTGCTCAACGATGTGGCCAGCGACCTTGGCATCAGTGCCGGCCTTGCCGGCTTGATGGTGACCCTGCCCGGTATCATGGCCGCGCTGGCCGCGCCTTTGATTTCGGTGGGTGTCGGCGCGCTCGACCGGCGCTACCTGCTGATCGGCCTGACGCTGATCATGATCATCGCCAACGCCATCGTGGCCTACGCCGGCGACTTCAACCTGCTGTTGGTCGGCCGGGTGCTGCTGGGTGTCAGCATTGGCGGTTTCTGGGCGACCGCCATCGCCCTCAGCGGCCGCCTGGCCCCTGACGGCATGGGTGTAGCCAAGGCCAACTCCATCATCATGGCCGGGGTCACCCTGGCGACCGTAGTGGGCGTGCCCGTGGGCACCTGGCTGAGTGGCCTAATGGGCTGGCGCATGACGTTCCTGGTTACCGCACTGGTAGGCGTACCCGTGCTGCTGGCGCAGGTATTCCTGCTGCCACGGCTGATGCCGGAAAAGGCCATTCGCATCAGCGACCTGCCGGCGTTGTTCATCAACCCGCAAGCACGGGTCGGCTTGATCGCCGTGTTGCTGATCGGCCTGGCGCACTTTGCCGCGTATACCTATGTGGCGCCGTTCTTCAAACAGAATGCCGGCTTCGACGGGCCTACCATCGGCTCGTTGTTGCTGCTGTACGGTGTGGCCGGCTTCATGGGTAACATCTTTGCCGGCTTTGCTGCCAACCGCAGCGTGCGGCACACCCTGATGCTGGTCGCGCTCATGATCGCAGTCAGCACCGCCCTGTTCCCGCACTTCGCCACCGGCATGACAGGCGCCGCGATGCTGATCGCACTGTGGGGTTTTGCCTTCGGTGCGTTCCCGGCCTGCGCCAACATCTGGATGTTCGTGGTGGCGCCCAAGGATGTCGAACGGGGCATGCCGCTGTTCGTGGCCATGTTCCAGGTGATCATTGCCGTAGGTTCGTTCTTTGGCGGGCAGGTGGTCGACCATATGGGCACGGCGGTGCTGTTGAGTCTGGCCACGGCGCTGGTGGGCTGTGGCTTCGTCACCGTGCTGGTGCTGGGGCGCAATGTCAGCAATAGCCTGGCGGCGCAGCCAGGCTAAGTTGCGGCACCCTCACCCAGGCCACCGCGTCACCCTGTAGGAGCAGCCTTGCGCTGCGAAGAGGCCGGTACGGCAACAGAGAGTCTTTTGCCGAGCGGGCCTCTTCGCAGCGCAAGGCTGTTCCTACAGGGGGCTGTGCTTGCCTTGGCGGGTTCAGAACCACTGCCCGAAGCGGCGGATGTACAGGGTTTTCATGGCCTGGGCGACCACGCAATAGCCCAATAGCGTGGCAGCCAGCCAAGGGAAGTAAGCCAACGGCAGCGGCACCAGGCCGACCATGGCCCCCACCGGCGAGAACGGGATGTAGATACCCAAGGCCATCACCAGCCCCGTTGCCAGCACCACCGGCAACGCAGCGGTGCTCTGGAAGAACGGTACCTTGCGCGTACGCAGCATGTGCACCACCAAGGTTTGTGACAGCAACCCCTCGACGAACCAGCCCGACTGGAACAGTGCCTGCATCTCGACGCTGTTGGCAGCGAACACGTACCACATCAGGGCAAAGGTGGTGATGTCGAAGACCGACGACGTAGGCCCGATCCACAGCATGAAGCGGCCGATGTTGCGCGCATCCCATTTGCGCGGCTCGCTGAGAAACGCCTTGTCCATACGGTCCCACGGCAGCGACAGCTGGGAAAAGTCGTACATCAGGTTCTGCAGCAGCAGGTGGATCGCCAGCATCGGCAGGAACGGAATGAACGCACTGGCCACCAGGACCGAGAACACGTTGCCGAAGTTGGAACTGGCGGTCATGCTCAGGTACTTCATGATGTTGCCGAAGGTTTCGCGGCCTTTGAGCACACCCTCCTCAAGCACCATCAGGCTCTTTTCCAGCAGAATGATGTCTGCCGATTCCTTGGCGATATCGGTGCCGCTGTCCACCGAGATACCGACGTCGGCATCGCGCAGGGCGGCGGCGTCGTTGATGCCGTCACCGAGAAAGCCCACCGTGTGACCATTGGCCTGCAGGGCCTTGAGCACGCGTGATTTCTGCAGCGGGGTGAGCTTGGCGAAGACCGTGCGCCGCTCGACCTGAAGCTTCAGGGTGGTGTCGTCCATACGCTCGATGTCCTGGCCGAGCAGTGGTTGGCCAGGCTCCAGGCCAACTTCCCGGCAGACTTTGCACGTGACCACCGGGTTGTCGCCGGTCAACACCTTGACCCGCACCCCCATGTCGCGCAGGGCTGCAATGGCCGGGCCGGCGGTTTCCTTGGGCGGGTCGAGAAAGGTCAGCAAACCCTGAATCACCAGATCGCGCTCATCGTCAGTGTGATACTGCGCCTTGCCCTCGGCCGCCGGGATCTGGCGGGTGGCCACCACCAGCACGCGGAAGCCGTCCTGGTTATAGGCATCGACGCTGGCCAGCAGGCGCTGACGACGGCGCGGATCAAGGGCGACGACAGCGTCGCCTTCCTGCACATAGGTGGCGATGGCCAGCATTTCCTCGACCGCCCCTTTGCTTACCAGCAAGTGATCGCCCAGGGCGTCCTTCACCACCACGGACAGGCGACGGCGGATGAAGTCGAACGGCAGTTCGTCGACCTTGGCGTAGGCGTAGGGCGCCTGGAACTGGTGGTCCTGGCCAGCGGAGTGCAGCACGGCCTGGTCCATCAGGTTGCGGATGCCGCTTTGGTGATGGCTGTTGAGCCAGGCCAGTTCAAGGATGTGCTTGTCGCGCTGGCCGTCGACGCGCACATGGTGCTCGAGGATGATCCGGTCCTGGGTGAGCGTGCCGGTCTTGTCGGTGCACAGGACGTCCATGGAGCCCAGGTTCTGGATGGCGTTCAGGCGCTTGACCACCACCTTGCGCCGGGCCATGGCCACGGCGCCCTTGGCCAGGTTGGCGCTGACGATCATTGGCAGCATTTCCGGGGTCAGGCCCACGGCCACGGCGAGTGCGAAGAGGAACGCATCCCCCCAGTCGCCCTTGACCACCCCGTTGATCATGAACACCACCGGTACCATCACCAGCATGAAGCGGATCAGCAGGCTGCTGACACTGTTCACCCCACGGTCGAAAGCGGTCTGGCTGCGCGAGCCGGCAATGGCCTTAGCCAGCGAGCCGAAATAGGTGCGACGGCCAGTGGCGACCACCACGGCACGGGCGCGGCCACTGACCACGTTGGTGCCCATGAAGCAGATGTTCGCCAGTTCGAGCACGTTATCCTGGTTGCCGCTGTCCTCGCTGGCGGACTTCTGCGCGACATGGCCCAGAGTGTCGTACTTTTCGACCGGCAGCGCTTCGCCCGTGAGCACCGCCTGGCTGATGAACAGGTCGCGCGATTCGAGCAGGCGGATGTCAGCGGGGATCATGTCCCCCGCGCTAAGCTGCACGATGTCGCCGGCCACCAGTTCGTCCATGGGCACTTCGCGCAGGCGCGGGGCTTGCCCGACCTGCTCGCGGCGCAGCACGGTGGCGGTGGTGCGCACCATTGCCTTGAGCGCATCGGCGGCCTTGGTCGAGCGGTACTCCTGCCAGAAGCGCAGCAGGCTGCTAAGGCTGACCATGGTCATGATGATGATGACTTTGGTCAGGTCGGCGTCATCCGTTTCGCCTGCGCTGACCGGCAGCCAGTAGTCGGTGACGAAGCTGATCCCGGCCAGAATCAGCAGCACATAGATGAACGGGTTGTGCAGGGCCTTGAGCAATTGCACCAGGGCGTGGGGTTGCGGGTCATGGGCGACCTGGTTGGCCCCATCGCGCTCCAGGCGCTTGGCGGCTTCGTGCTCGGTCAGGCCCTGTTCGCTGGCATCGAGGTTGGCGAGGGTGACGGCCAGGCCATTGCGCGCTTCACGGGCAGCGCGAGTGGCCAGGCGGGTTTCGCGTTCGGCCTTGGCCGATGAGGTGTTGCGGTGTTTGACAGTCATGTTGCTGTGCTCCTGCCGCTGCGGCGGCACGACACACAGACGTTTCACTCACACGGTGAACGCAGGCATGTCGGGTCGCAGAAAAATGCTGGGGTATTCCGACAGTTGTCTGTCCGCCGCCGAGAGTCGGAAGTTATATCGGCAGCGAACTTTCTACTTGCGCAATCCATGGTGTAATTCCTTTTTTGTAAACGAAGGGCAATAGTTACCCGGCGAACTTTCCACTTGAAAAGTTCGACAGCAAAGATGCCATTGAATAGCGTTTATTTAGTGTGAAGCCTGGGGCTCAGCTGTGCCGACGCATCAGCAGCCCGCCTCTACTTGGGGGTTTCCGGGTGCCGTCAGGGTACCCAGGCAAACGAAGCGGCCAAGTGCGGGCCTGCCGCGGCGCAATGCGGGCAAGCAGGCGATGTGAAGCGAAAGATATGAGGTTCATGAGCTTGCCTCCAACCGGCGAACACCGGCGGCGGCAAGTCACGGCGGAGCATCAGGCTCTGGCGCGGCTTGCCCGACCAGGGTGTCGGGACCGGTGTTCCGGTTC
Source organism: Pseudomonas sp. NY11955 (assembly GCF_048068035.1). Classification (NCBI taxonomy): domain Bacteria; kingdom Pseudomonadati; phylum Pseudomonadota; class Gammaproteobacteria; order Pseudomonadales; family Pseudomonadaceae; genus Pseudomonas; species Pseudomonas sp. NY11955. Next base: position 531,623 of record NZ_JBLUPS010000003.1, on the reverse strand, counting down.
AAGTGCCTGACCGGGCCTTGCGGCAGGGGTCAGGCAGCGACTAGATACTGTGTCCATTGAATTCTTCAGTGAATGAAAAAAGGCCCTTCTCTGCGGGCGATCGAACTTTATTCAAGGGTAGTATCGAAGTCAACCCGCCAGGGAAAGTTTAAATAAGTTTCACCTTGTTTTAATGTTCATTGCCATGTGGTGGTATTTCACACGTTGAACCGCCCTACCAACGCCGTCATCTCCCCCACCAGCCCCGACAGCGCCTTGCTCGCCTCGCTGGTTTGCTGGGCGCCCGTCGCCGAATGGTTGGACAGCTCGCGGATGTTCAGCAGGTTGCGGTCCACTTCTCGCGCCACCTGGGCCTGTTCTTCGGCCGCACTGGCAATGACCAGATTGCGCTCGTTGATTTCGCCGATCGCACTGTAGATGCCTTCCAGCACCTGCCCTGAGGCCAGGGTCACATCCAGTGTCGATTGAGCGCGACTGGTACTGGCCTGCATCGAAGCCACCGCCGCTTCGGTCCCTGCTTGCACGCGGCCGATCATCTGCTCGATTTCCTGGGTCGATTGTTGCGTACGGTAGGCCAGCGTGCGCACTTCGTCCGCCACCACCGCAAAGCCGCGTCCAGCCTCACCGGCGCGGGCGGCCTCGATGGCAGCATTGAGCGCCAGCAGGTTGGTTTGCTCGGACACCGAGCGGATCACTTCCAGTACCTTGCCGATATCCCGCACCTGCCCGACCAACTGCTGCAGGTGCGCGCTGCTGGTCTGGATCTCGCGGGTCATGGCTTCGGTGCCGTCGATGTTGTCGCTGACTTGCCGGCGGCTTTGCGCGGCCAACTGGTTGGATTCACTGGTGGTCTGCGAGGTGGTGATGGCATTGCGCGCAACCTCCTCCACGGCCGTGGTCATTTCGGTCACGGCGGTGGCGGCCTGCTCCAGCTCCTGCCCCTGCTGGCGCAGGTTGTTGGCGCTTTGCTCGGTGACCGCGTTCAACGCCGTGGCGGCTGCGTCCAACTGCCGGGCACAGCCGTTGATCTGCCCAAGGGTGTCGCGCTGGCTCTGCTGCATGCGCTGCAGCTCGTGGAACAGCTGGCCGATTTCGTTGCTGCCCTGCCCTTGCACCGACACGCTCAAGTCACCACCGGCAATGCGCTGGAAATGCCGGCCAGCCTCACGCAGCGGGTGCAGCACACGCTGGGCAATGAAGGCCCAGCACAGCGCCGCCAGCACCAAGGTCACCGCCAGCAGCCCCAGGCTCAGCAGTTGCGCCCGGGCCAAGCGCCGGTCGGACTCGAGCATGATCTGCTGACCACGTTCGCTCAATGCGCCAACCAGCTGCTGACGCAGCGCTTGTAGCCGGCCCATGGCATTGCCGGCGTCGCTGTTGACCTTGAAGTACTGCTCCAGCGAGCGCTGGCGGGTTGCATCGCGCTGCCCTGCCACTGCCTTGGCGTAGTCGGCAAAGGTAGCCTGCAGCTCGGTCGCCAAGGTGCGAAGCGCTGGCTCGCGGGCGTTTTCGACAAACGCGTCGACCAGCGCCTGGCTCTTGTCGTTCAGCTCAACCGACAGCGCCATGCGTTTGCTCGCACTTTCGTCATGGCCACCCAGCTGCTCGATGAAACCCGAAGACACATTGGCGCTGGCACGAATCGCCATCAGCAACGCATTGTTCAACCGGTCCGACTGGTGAGCCGTCTGGTCCAGTTCCGTGATCTGCTGGTCGCTACCCACGGCTGCCCACCAGGCACTGGCAGTGGAAAACAGCAGGGTCAGGCTGAACAGCGACAACACCCAGAACATTCCGGTGCGGATCTTGAGGTTGGCAAGCATGCGGGCAGTACTCCTTGTTGGCACCACTTCTGGTCGATGATTCGACGGTGGGTGTGCTGCTATCGGAGGTGCTGGCGCAGGCTTGAGGCGCCGGGATGCGGTTATGGGCGGTAACCGAACAGATGTTGCGCAGCCAACCTCAGCGGTTCAGGAAGTCGGCTACCGCCTCGGCGAATGCTTGTGGTTGGTCCAGCATGATGAAATGGAAGCTGCCATCGATACGCTTGAAGCGGATACCCGGCGTACCGGCATAGGCGTTGGTGAAGGTTGCATCGACGCGGGCTGCGGGTATGCCATACAAGGGGTCATAGGCGTAAACGACTTCTACCGGTGCCCGAATACCGCCAAGCTCCGAACGCAGATCGGTGGTCATCAATTCATACGTGGCATCGGCAACCGTCTGCCGGTCCGAACGCAGCGCCGCCTCGACCAACGCCGGCCTGGCCTCGGCAGACTTGGCCAGCCGGTCGATGGCTGTGCGCTGCATTGCTTGTGCCTGCGCTGCCGGGGCCGCCAGCAGCGCATCGCGAAATGCAGCAGCCTGCGGTGCAGCCGTTTCGGCGTTTGCCGCCGGGTCGATCAATAACGTGTAGAACGGCAGCGCATCGACAACCATCAGCCGCCCGACCCGTTCGGGATGACGAGCGCCAAGCATCAGCGCGACCTCGCCACCCAGCGAATGGCCGATGATGGCCGGCGCCTTCAGGTGCTGGCTGCGGATATAGTCTGCAATGGCCTCGGCCACGGGCGCGGCCACGCGCCCGTCCACGGCGGGCACGGCAGGCGAACCGGCAAAACCGGAAAGCTGCACCAGATGCAGGCGGTGCTGCTCGCGCAGCGTGCTGGCGAGCCCCGCCCATACCTCACGCGATGAGGCCAGGCCCGGGATCAGGATAACGTCCGGCCCGGCGCCTTCGACCTGCACCGAAATGCGTTCGCTTAGCGCAGGCGCTGGCTGGCCGGGTGCGGCCAATGCCGAAGACAGCGACAAGCTGGCCCCGATTGCCGCCAGCAGGGTACGTACGCGCATGTCAGCCACTCCTTTGACTTCTACCGAGAAAAGCCCGCCACTATAAGGCGCGCGGCCAGCCATGGGAAAACTATCGTTTGCATCCCGGGGCGCCGCACCGTTAAAGTCGGGGCCTGGGCGCTGGCTGCGCCTGCGGTCCGCGCGAAGGGGTTGCCCGAGCCATGCATCATCACATTCCCATACCAGCTCCCGGCTTGTCGGCGGACCGAGCCCCAAAGGAGTTGGCATGCCCGCCATCAATGCATCCCGTCACCACGGCCTGCTCGACCTGCCCGCCTTGCGCAAACGCGCCAAGCGCCTGCTGAGCGCCCTGAACGATCACCAGGCCGACGACGCCCGCGAGCAATTGCGCACGCTTGGCCTGCCCGGCCCGGACTACCGGCTTGCCGATACCCAATGGCTGGTGGCCCGCGAAGCCGGCTTTGCCAGTTGGCCAAAGCTCAAGGCACATGCCGATGCCGTGGCCTTTGCCGCACGCCACCCCAGGTTCGTCGCCGATGACGAAGCCGCCGTGCAGCACTGGCGCTGCGGCAACGACATCGCCCACAGCTTGCGCACCGCCGGGTTTGCCGGCGCCTTCCAGATGTTCGACGACCCCATGGTCATGGGGCCGGTACCGGCCCTGCCCGAGGCGCAGTACTGGCAGGTTCGTGGCGCCTATGTGCAGCAGGCGTTCAACCTCCGGCCCGAGGACGTCGAGCAGCGCCAGGCCGCACAGCGAGCGGCATTGGCCGGGCTGAGCAGCGACAGCCAGTTGGTGCTGTGGTGCGAGGCCGACGCCTACGACCAGCTGTTCCTGATTCGCGTGCTCGCCAGCCTCCCCAGCCTGCCACGGCGGCTGGAGCTGATCGAAGCTGACCAGGTGCCCGGTATCGAACGCTTCATCGGCATCGGCCAATTGGCGCCTGACCTGCTGGCGTGGTTGTGGCCACAACGTCGCGCACTGGGTGAAGATGCACTGGCCCTGGCACGCCAGGCATGGGCAGCCTACACCGCACCCACCCCGCAGGCCTGGGCAGCGCTTGCCGGCCGCCAGCACACGGCCTTGCCTTTACTGGGCCGGGCATTGGCGCGCCAGCTACAGGAACTGCCAGGGGCGAATGACGGTTTGAGCCTTACCGAGCGCCTGTTGCTAGGCGTGCTGGCCTCTCGCGGCGAGCTACCGGCCGGCCGCGTGTTTGGCCAGTTGATGATGCAGGATGACCCGCTGCCTTACCTGGGTGACATGATGTTCCATGTCCTGTTGCAGCCGTTGATCCATGCGCCACAGCCGCTGCTGCTGGAAGGCCCTGGAGAAGCCTGGGCACAACGGCCGTTGCGGCTGACCCCGCTTGCCGAGCAAGTGCTGGCAGGAAAGGCGCACTGGCTGGATCACAACCCCGCGCAGCGCTGGGTTGGCGGGGTGCTGGTCAATGCGGGTGACAAGCCTTGGGTGGTCAGCGAGCAAGGTCAGGTGCACCGGCGCCAATAACCGGCAAGCCATCAAGGCATGCGGGAACCTGTAGGAGCAGCCTTGTGCTGCGAAAGGGCAATTACTGTCGATGCAAATCGTTAGCCTTATGTCCGTTCGCAGCACAAGGCTGCTCCTACAGGCGCGGCGCCGACCAGACGGGTTGCGCAGAAAATCACATCAGCGCCGCCTGCGCCAGACGCTGGGTGGCCAAGCGGATCTCATCCACATCCAGCGAAGCGAACCCCAGGCGCAGCGCATTCTCGGCATGGCCAAACGGCGAAAACTGTCGCCCACTGCGCACCACCAGGTCCAGCGCCAGCGCGTTGTCGACCAACTGATCCACGTTGATCGCATCGGTAAACCTCACCCACAGCGCCAGCCCGCCTTCGGGCACCTGCACGGTGACCTGTTCGCCGAACGCGTCACGCAAACACGCCAGCAAGGTTTCGCGGCGCCGGCGGTACTCGCGGTTGACCCGGCGCAAGTGCTTCTTCAGTTCACCATCATTGATCAAGTCCGCCAGCATCCGCTGCATCACCGCATCGCCTTGCCCCAGGGTCAGCGTCGCCCTGCGCTCCAGCACGGCCGTCACCTCCACCGGCGCCACGATATAGCTGCAACGGAACGTGCTGCCCAATGGCTTGGACAGGGTGCCGATGTAAATCACATGCCGCTGCTGGCGGTCGCTGGCCAAAGGCAGATAAGGCCGCCCGGAAAAGTGGTATTCGTAGTCGTAGTCTTCTTCGACCACGCAGAAGTCGTGTTGCCGCGCCAGCTCCAGCAACTGCTGACGGCGCGCTGCTGGCAAGCTGACCGTGGTCGGAAACTGGTGATGAGGGGTTATGTACATCATCCGTACCCTGTGCTGCCGGCACAGGGCGTCGAGCTGATCGACACGGCAACCCTCATGGTCCAGGTCCACGGTCACCAACCGGGCACCCAGTTGACGAAAAATCTCCCATGCAGGCGGATAACTCAGGCGCTCGACCAGCACAACGTCACCTGGCCTGAGCAACACGCTGGCCACCAGCGACAACGACATCTGCACACCCTGGGTCAGGCAGATATGCTCGGCGCCAACGTTCAGGCTGCGGTTGTGCCTGAGCATGTCGGCCAAGGCGGCGCGCAGGTACAGGCCGCTGCAATCGCTGCCATGGCGCACGCTGTTGCTGGTGAAGCTGCTGCGCAAGGCGTTGCGGTAATAGCGGTGCAAGACAGCCTGTGGCAGCAGGCGATGGTCACAGGCGCCATTGTCGAAAAACAACGCACCTGGCCGCCCCTGCTGCGCTGCGGCCTGCTCGTTGGCCTTGAAGTAGGCAACGGCGGGCTCCTCTGGCAGTGCCAGGGCAAACGGCCGCGCGCCACCCGGCGCGGCCAGTGTGCCAAGCGCCAACTGCTGACTGACGAAGGTGCCCCGGCGCTGCACGCTTTGCAGCCAGCCTTTGGTTTCGGCTTCTTCGTAGGCAAGGATCACCGTCTTGCGGTTGACGTTGAGCAGTTGCGCCATCTCCCGCGTGCCCGGCAAGGGCGTGCCAGGGCGCAAGCGGCCCTCGTTGATCGCGGCCACCAGCCCTTCGACGATCTGCCGGTACGAAGCCTGCGCCCCATCGAGCTTGAGCAGTGGCTGCCATTTACGTAGCTGGACCATGTGAATTATCCAAATCTGGAGGTTCTGCTGGTCCTGGACTATAGCAACAATCGAACCTCCAATTGCCCCGAGGTGTTCATGCAAAGCCGCCACGTCATTGAATTGTCGCCTTCGGGCAAAACTTTCGAAGCCAACCACGAACTGCTGCTCGACGCCATGCTCGCCAGCGGCCTGCCGGTCCCCTTCTCCTGCCGTCGCGGCGCCTGCGGCTCGTGCAAGGTCAAGGTGGTATCGGGGCAATATCAGGACAAGCAGCGGGACGCGGACACTCCGGCCCCCTCCTACCCCCTGGCCGCCGACGAAATGCTGCTGTGCCAGAGCCACGCCTGCAGCGACATGCGCCTGGAGATACCTGGCTGGTCACTGGACACCCCGACACTGGAAACCCACGCACAGGTTGTTGCCAAGCGCGCGCTCAGTGCAGACATCGTCGAGCTGGTGCTGCAGCCTGCTCTGCCACTGGATGTTCGAGCTGGCCAGTACGTACGGTTCCAGCTGGACAACGGCGACAGCCGCTGTTTCTCCATTGCCAACCTGCCTGTCCAGCAGCAAGGGCAACTGGTGTTTCACATCCGCACGGTCAGCGGTGGCCTGTTCACCGAGGGTGTGCTGCCCACCCTGCAAGCAGGTGCATCGGTAAGGCTCGAAGGCCCGCTGGGCGCCTGTACCTGGCAACACGATGAGCAACGCCCACTGGTGCTGCTGGCCACCGGCACCGGTTACGCCGGCATCAAGCCCTTGCTGCTGACGGCCTTGGCCGGCGATACCGAGGTCACGCTGTACTGGGGCGGCTCATCGACCGCGGATTTCTACGACCACGCGTTTCTCGAACAGGCCAGCCGCGAGCACCCACATTTTCGCTGGCACCCGGTACTCTCGGCCGAGGCACGCATCCAGCAGGTGGCGTTGGACCAAGGGCATTGCTGGGACGAAACCCAGGTCTATGCCTGCGGCAATGCCACGATGATCAGCCAGGCCCGCGAACACTGCCTGGCGGCGGGCGTACCACCCCATCGCTTCGTCGCCGAGGCCTTTGTCGCCAGCGGCGCACTGGCAACGCAGGCGTCATCAGCCGGCACGCTGCACCCTGAGCTGGAAAAGGTCGGCCCTCGCTACTCGCTGGACGGCATGCTCGCGGCTCGCGAGCAGTCGGTTCGGTCCGTGGCCGCTATTGCCAGCCAACTGCAAGTCGGCATGACTACCGCCCAGGCGCTGGAAATGGCCGCGCAAACCCTGCAGGCAATGGGCGCGTCGCACACCTGGCACCCCACTTACATCCGTTTTGGCGACGATACCGTGCGCACGCCACGGCAGGGCATCGATCTGCAACGCGTATTACGTAACACGGACATCGTCGTGGTCGACGTTGGCCCGGTATGGGATGGCTATGAAGGTGACTATGGCGACACCTTCGTGTTTGGCCAGCACGCACTGCACCACGCCTGCGTAAAGGCGTTGCATGAAGTGTTCGACGAAACCCGCCAGGCCTGGGGACGTGGGCTGACCGGGCGCGAGCTCTATGACTTCGCCGAGTGCAGCGCCAAGGCCAAGGGCTGGCAGCTTGAGCGGAACCTGGCCGGGCATCGCATCGCCGACTTCCCGCATGTGTTGTATGGCCAGGACAAACTGGCCGAGGTGGAAATCGTCCCGAGCGAGGTGGTGTGGGTACTGGAGATACAGTTGTGCCACCCTACCGAACCGGTCGGGGCATTCTTCGAAGACATCCTGATTAGTGCTGCCTGAGCCGAGCGAAATGTAGCGCCCAGGCATGCAAAAAAACGTGATTCAAGCGATGATGAGGCAAAACGCCACCACTCATAAGGACATACCCCGTGGACGCCTCGTCAACCCTTCGCAGCATGCTGGCCAACAACCGCATCGTGGTGCCCGCCTATCAACGCGCCTATGCCTGGGATACGCCCGTTGAAGGTTCGACCCGCGTCAGCCAGACACAGGTGTTTCTGACCGACCTGGAAGCCTACCGCAACAGCCACTCCCGCAGCCCTTATTACTTCGGCCATTTTCTGTTCGAGCAGACGCAGCGTGAGTATCGGGTCATCGACGGCCAGCAACGGCTGACCACGATCACGCTGTTTCTGGCGGCCTTGTTCGCGTGCTTGCAAGCCAAACGCGCCCTGACCGAAGATGAACAGGACTGCTACAAAGACATGATCAAGCGAGACAGCCAGATCCGCTTGAAGACGGTCGACTACGACAACCCGATCTTTGTCGATTACGTGATCAACCAATCCAGAACCGTCGCCCCTGCTTCTCTCACCACCTCTGCCCAGCGACTCATCAATGGGTTCGACTTCTTCAAAAAGCACTTGGGGGCTCAGCCTGAAGCCTACCTGACCGACATGCTGCGGATCGTTTCCCAGGCGTCGTGCAGTACGCACCCGGTGCGGGACGAGGCAGAAGCCATCCAGATGTTCATCTTCCAGAACAACCGCGGCAAGCGCCCGTCCAACCTTGAAGTGGTGAAGGCGCAGTTCATGTATGCCATCCACCTTCATGGCGAAGATCAACACGCCAAAGACAGCCTGATCGAAGAAATCCAGCAGCGCTTCGAGACCATCTACAAGTCGATCTCAGCCATTGAATACCGCATCAACGAAGACGACGTGCTGCAGTACACCCTGCGCGTGCACTTCAATACCCTGTGGGAAAGCGGCGCGCTGGAGCGGATTGAGAAAATGCTCGCAGCAGAGGCGCCGCTTGAATTTGTGAGAGACTTCACTCGGTCACTGGCCATCAGTTTCGAGCATTTGTCGGAGTTTTTCGGCGATGACGAGCGAAGCAGTTTTCAGATCCACTCACTGGTGAGCTTGGGCGGGATCGCGGTTGTGCTGCCATTTATTCTCAAGGCCTATCGCTTTGGTCTCCCCCTGCCAGACAAGAACCAGCTTTGTGTCGCCTTTGAAAGCCTAATCATCCGTCATCGCCTGATTGGTACCCGCGCGGATATCACGTCACGCATCAATGATATTTACGAGGCTTTTACCAGCGAAGCGCCGACGATAGCCCCTATCCTTGAGCGCATCGAGTACCTCAAGACCGTAACCAGCGGCTGGTGGGCTTTTTGGAACAATGAAAGGCTGGCAGAGGCTTTAGAATGGAATATCCGGCATTCCATCGCCAGGCATTTGCTCTGGAAGTATGAAGTACACCTGGAAGGACAAGGCCAGCGCGGTTACGCGCCACGGCGCAATAACGACACCAAGCGTCCAGAGCTGGAGCACATCGCGCCCACCACCGAGCCCACCGCTAGCCCACATGGTTACGGTACCTACGACGAAACCTTCAAGGGCGAGTACCTGAACTGCCTTGGCAACTACCTGCTGCTGTCCAAGTCCCACAACTGTGCCGTGGGAAACATTCTATTCAGCGAAAAACTGGCTACCTATAAGCACAACTACCAACAGCGGGAAGTCGCAACGTTCGTCAGTGCCGGCGGCCTGTGGGACCGCGATGCAATCCAGGTTCGGCACGATAAAATCGTTGCCGCACTGATGGCTGAGCTTTAAGTAACTGATTTACAACACATGGAATTGAAAAATGCTTCAATGGCCCGCCCACTCAAAGATCACTTGCTTTAATGCAAAAAATGAAGTCATCGCCGACTCTGCTCGCAGCAGGCTGGATTTAGCAGACTCGCTGATGCTGCACCACGACCATAAGAAGCCATTAACTTGTCACATTGAGGTTCTCACCAGGTCGGCCGACTGGACCACCTGGAATTCAGTCAATGTGAAAAGGATTGAAGACCATATCGTCTACGACCTTGAATTTGACGGTTACCAGGTAAAAATCGAACGCGTCAGCAAGCCCAGCAGAACGTTGTGCAGCAAACCCTTCCGGTGGCAGCTCGAAATAAGCGTTGAAGAGGACAACGCGCTTGCGCTGGATAAAAAGCCTATCGGCACGCGTTTCAAGGTGGCTCGAAGCGATGCCTCGGTCAAAACCATTCAAACCACTATCGAGAAGGTGTTCGGTTTACCCCATGGCTCCGTTTGTTTGCTGACGCCCGATGGCCAAAACGCCAATTTGCGCACCTCCATAAAAAACCTGAGGAGCAAATGGAAACAGAGCTAACGCTGAACCGCTGTCGGCGCCCTTGCCACGGGCTAGCGTAAGCAAGGGCGCAGGTAGAGACTCCGCGGTTGCCGCTTCAGGCGCCGAGTGAACCCAGCACGCGTTGCAGCGTGTCCCGAGTGGCTTGCGTACACGCCTGCATCGGCTCGCGCAACTCGTCTGCAATCAGGTTTTGCAACCGCAGCGCCGCCTTCACCACGGCCGGGTTTGGCTCGGCAAAGGCCACCTTGATCCACGGCAGCAACTGGTAGAACGTGCCACGTGCAGCCGCCCAATCGCCGCGGTCGACCTGCTGCAACATGCGCACATACAGGTCGGCGCGCACATGCGCGGAGGCTGAAATGGCCCCTGCACCACCCAGGCACAGGTTGTTGAAAATCTGCAGGTCTTCACCGGCCAGCACCTGGGCGTGGCCGTCCTCGATCAGGGCCATGGTGGTCTCGCTGTCGCCGCTGCAGTCCTTCACGGCCGCAATGCGCGGGTGGCGAACGATACGGCGCAGGGTTTCACGCTCGATGCGCACGCCGGTGCGATAGGGAATGTCGTAGACGATCACCGGCACGCTGGCGGCATCGGCCACGGTGGCGAAGAAAGCTTCGATGCCGGCCTGCGACGGGCGGATGTAGCACGGTGCGGGAACCAGCAGGCCGCCAAGGTCACGCTGCTGGATTTCAGCCTGCAAGCCCAGCAGTTCCCGCAGGTTGTAACCCGACAGGCCCATCACCACCCTGCCCGGTTCCACCCAGGCCAGTACGGCATCCAGCACCGCCAGTTGCTCGGCCTTGGACAACGCCGCCGCCTCCCCCGTGGTACCGCACACCACGAAACCGGCCACGCCGTCTTCGAGCAGCTTCTTCACCAGCCGTTCCAGGCCGGGGAAATCGATTTCGTTGTCGCGCATTGGCGTGACGAGGGCGATCCAGATACCACGGAAATTCGACATGCAAAAACTCCTGATGTTGACCGAAAGTCAGCGTCAGAGGATGAAGAGTCGAAGTGGTCTGGCAGGGATACCTGGCGCCTTCTGTCTCGTCAGCCCACCTGACGAGACAGCGCGCCTCGGTCAGATGAGCGGCTGTTTCTTGGATTTCTTGGCAACGGCAACGCACGCGCCTGCCTGGGCGAGGAAGCCCGAAGCGGAAATGGCGTGGTTGGATATGGACATGCTGGCAAGCCCGTTGCGTTGGTATGGCCGGATAATGGTGGGGCATCGGGGCTGATGTCAACCCTGGCCATGTGTGGTCTGCGGCCAATCGACTCGATGCGCTCAACGCCACTCGCTGTACGGCTCCAGCGGCGTTACCGGCAAGGCCAGGTTGCCGCGCCATGGCTCGAACAGGTAGCGCAGGTAAAGCATGCCATGGCTAGGTACGTAGTCATCGCTGTGCTGCCAGTCAAAACCACCGCCCAGTACCCAATGGTCACTCAGGCGCCGCTCGAACAGGCCGCGCAGACGGTAGCCCAACCCGTTGCTGTCGCTGGCCTCGGTCATGGCATCGATGTTGGAATCGACGCCATACTGCGCCAGCACCTTGCGGTTGAGGTGCGCGTCCGGGTACAAGCGGCTACTGCCGCTGTGAGCCTGGGACCAACTGACGGAACCTTCCAGCAATACCGACCAGTCGTAGTTGCGCCAGGCGTAACTGACCGGCACGCCCACCGAGCTGTAGCGCTGGGGGCTGTAGTAACCGCCCTGCCCCAGGCTGTAGCCGCCCAGGTCCTTGTCGTGGCGCCAGTGCATCAGCGTCAGGCCAACGCGTACACGCTCGTCGGCCTTCTCCACCACCCGGTGGTAATAGCCCGCCATGGCCCGAGTACGCTGGTTGTCGGCCACGTGCTCGCCGTACAGCCAATGGTGCCCCAGGCTGGCCCACACCCCGTTGTCGCCCCCTTGGTCCCAGCTCAGGCCGAGCGTGGCACCGTTGGCGGTGACCCCGCCCCAGCGCACGCCCGTCGGGCGGTCGCGTGCCCCGGCGAACGACAACAGGGAATTGCTCATCGGCCGGCGCGAGGCAGTCAGCGACCAGCCAACCTGGCCCAGGTCGCCGTTGAGCGTTGCGCCGCCCAGCCAGTTGTCGATCGCATAGCCTTGGGTGGTGCCCAGGTCGAACGCCCAGCGGCTGCCCTGCCAACCCAACGCCAGTACGCTGCCGTTCGCGGTCTGCGAACCGCCCGTGCACGCGGGCAGCGTTTTGCCGTCAACGGTCTGGCCAACGAACTGGCAGCTGCCGAAGTCGGGGGTGTAGCGCCCGTCATCGTTCGGCTCGAACGCGCCCGCATCCATGCCGATACGCTCTACCCGCGCAAAGGCAGTGCCGTCCTGCCAAGGGGTGTCGACATGCAACAAGGTCGAATGGGTACTCAGTTCGGAAGTGCCAGGCGTACCGCCATCCTCGCGCCAGCCATAGTCGTGCATCAGCGTCACATGGGTATTGCGTTGCCGATACAGGGCATCCACGTCACTGCGCAGGCTGCGCGCCAGCCAGTCGTCGCCGTCCTGCTCGCGGCTGGCTAGCGTCAGCGCACGGTCATCCCGTGGTGCTAGTGCAGCGCGGTCCAACAACTGTGCATCGGCCATCGCTGCCGCATGGAGGTCCAGCGCCCGTTGCGGGTCATCCCGCGCGACCAGGCGGGCGGCGTCGCGCCGCAACAACGGATCGGGTCGCGTCTGCTGCGTTGCAATCCGGTCGAGCAGCCTGGCCGCCTGCTGGCGTTCGCCCAAGGCGACCCAGACCGCCGCCAGGCGCCGCTGGGCATTGCTGTCATCATCGGCCAATTGTGGCACTTGCACGCCCAGCATGTGCCGGGCCTGCGCCAGGTTACCTTCGGCCACTGCGCTTTCCATCACCCCAAGGCGTGCATCAGCACGGCCTGGTTGCACGGTAAGCACACGCTGGTAATAGCCGCGCGCTTGGCCAGGTTCACCGCGCGCGGCTGCCCAATCGGCCAACAGCATCCAGTCATCCGGGCTACCTTCACCACGCGCTAGGGCGGCTTCAAGCAAGGCGGTGGCCTCGGCGCTGTGGCCTTGGGCCTGCAACTGCTGCGCCGAGGCCAGGGTCAGGCGCCGTTGAATGCGCTGGTGCAGCGCGCGCATGTCCGGGTTCCAGGTCGCCTGCGGGATCGCGCCCAGGCTGTCCAAGGCCAAGGCGTCACGGTCGCTGGACTCCAGGAACAGGCCGTGGGCATAGCGGGTTGCCGGGTCGAGTGGCTGCTGTTGCACCAGCCTGGCGAATGCCGTATCAGCCTCGCTCATGCGCCCCTGGTGACGCAGGCTGTTGGCCAACTGATAGACCAGCCAAGGCTCATCCGGAGCCAAGGCGCTGGCCTGGCCCAACACGTGGCTGGCCAGCACCCAGTCTTCGCGCTGCAGGGCTTGGTCCGCTTGCTGGCGCAGGCGCGCCAGTGTCAGGCTGCGGCGCAGGCTGGCGAACTGCACTTGCTGGCGTGGTGGCAGGCTGTCCAGGTAGGCTTGCGCCTTGGCTGGCGATTGCGCCTGGTACACGCGCATCAAACCACGCACGGCGCTTGGGTTGTCCGGCGCCATGCGCCGCACCTGCAGAAAATGCCGTTCGGCAGTAGCCGCATTGCCTTCGGCCATCGAAACATCCGCCAGCCCCAACACGGCGAACGGGTCGTTCGGACGCTGCTGGTGCGCCTGCTGATAACGTGAACGCGCTGTTCGCAGGTCCTTGGCATCCAGCGCACGGTCGCCCTTCTGGATCACCGCCCAGTAGTGGCTCACCGCTTCCATGTCGCTCCATTTGCTGATCTTGTAGCTGTCCTGTTCCTTGCCAGTCGCTGCTCGAAAAGCGGCATTGGCTTGGCCGTATCGCTTTTGCGACATCAGGGCATAACCCAAGGCCCCCTGCAGGCTGGCATCGTCCGGGTACTGGCGCAGCGCCCGGCGCAGCTGTGCTTCGGCTTCGGCATGGCGGCCCTTGTCGAGCAACACCTTGCCCCGTTGGCCGGCCTGCCAGGCCGGGTCGGCCAGCAGTTTGCGTTGCTGTTGCAGGGTCTCGCTGGCCTGCGCCAACAGTGGCGAGGCCGGGTAGCGCTGGAGAAACGCTTGCCAGGCCGTCGCGCTGCCGGTGCTCACCGCTAGCCCGGACAGGTAGTCGAACTCGCGCTGGGCCGCGGCGTCCCGCGCATTGGGGTCACGCGCCAGCTGGTCCAGCAAGGCCAAGGCCTCGCGGTCGCGCTTTTCGGCGAACAACCAGCCGGCCAGGGTCTGGCGCAGCCCGGCGCTGCCTGGATACTGCTGATCCAAACGCTGCAACTGGCGGATCGCCTCAGCCCGCTGCCCCTGTAAATTGCCGCGCACGCGCCAGTAGTCCAGGGCCAATTCAAGGCTGGGTGGCTCGCCGGCAAACAACTGCTCATAGGCCGCCAGCGCCTCTTCATTGCGGCCGGTGACCGCCAGCAAGCGCGCCTGCTGCAAGCGCCGCGCAGGCTCCGGTCGTTGCAGCTCAAGCAGACGCCTGGCCTGGCGTGCTTGCAGGCTGCCCGGCGCAACAGCGTTGATTCGGGCACTCAGCTGCTCGGCTTCGCTGCTGTTCTTTTCGCGCAATGCCAGGTTCAAGGCCGCCAGCAACACATCCGGGTTGCGCGGTTCCAGCAACTGCAGCCGGCCCAGTGCATCGCGCACCAGGTCATCACGGTGCAGCGCCTCGCCACGGCGCACCTGGTCCAGCAGCCATTGGCGCTGCTCAGCGGCGTCCTTGGGTTGCCCGGCTGCCTGGCAGGTGACTGCCGCCAGCATCAGCATGCCGATCATTCGCTGCATGGCGCGCTCCAGGCCGGCACCAGGCGGCCGTGCAGGTCAAAACGGTAGCGGGCCTCGTCCCAGCCTTGGCCAAACAGTGCCAAAACTTGGCTGTAATACGCCTTGGCCTCGACCGGCTGTTCTCGCAAGCGCTGACGCTGGGCCGCCAAGCCGGCCACGTGCGTCGGCGAGGCTGCCAGCAAAGGCAGCAATGCCGCAGAGAAACCGGCCGGGCCATGGCCGCTGGCTTCGCCGCTGCGTGCATCCACGTGCTCGGGGGGGAGCCCATGGCGCTGGGTCAATGCCGCCATCGGCGCAAAATGGGCGACCAGTTCGCTGCGCTGCGCCGCATCCTTGGCCAGCATGCCGACCCACAGGTACACACGAATGGCGTCGTAATCACCAGCACTGCCATGCTTCGGGTCCGCCGCTGGCTTACCGCTCGGTGTCCACAGCAGCCAGTCCGGGGCAAAGCCTTTTGGCGACGAAGCCAACCACAAGCGCCGCGTGTTGGCCGCCAGCTCCCCCCACAAGGGGTCCACCTCGCTGAAGCGGTCGAACAGCTGCAGTGGCAGGTAGCTGGGGTTCAGGCGGGTACCCTGGGCGTCCTCGAAGCCGTAGTCGCCAGGCAGCAGCATCACCCCAAGGCCTGGGAGTTTGCGCACGGTCTGCGCCGCAATGCGCCACAGCAGCCGCTGGCCCAGCTGCGTATAGGCCGGCTGCTGCCACAAGCGCCCTGCTTCGAGCAGGCTGTAGGCGATCCACAGGTCGGCATCGCTGGCGTTGTTGGCGTCCAACACCTGCCATTGCCGCTGCTCGTTTCGCCCCCACAGCCAGGCCGGCAGGTGCCTGGCCAGGTCACCCTCGGCGAGGTTGTTGCCGGTCCAGCGCAGCAGCTGGGCGAAGGCTTCCCGGTCATTGCCCACCAAGGCGAAGAACAGCCCATAGCTCTGCCCTTCCGAGGTGGTGATCAGGCGCTCATCGCTCGGGTCGATCACCCGGCCATCCACACTCACCAGCTCGGCCTTGAAACGCTCCCAGGCAGGCCATGAGCAAGCCGCCTCGGCGTTGGCGAAAACGGGCAGGCCCAAGGCGACCAGCCCTATCAGCATCCGGCGCATCATCAACCTGCCTCACCCAAACGGCGCTTGCCGGCCCAGCGCAGTGCCCGCCACAGCAAGAAGGCGAACAGCACCACGCAAACGGCCGCGATCATCGCCAGCAACACCGGCTGCTCGGACAAGTGGAACCACAGCAGCAGCCACCACGGCAGCGCGCCGACAAAATAGTGCTCGCCGACAAACTGGCTGCTCACGCCACTGCTGCGTACCAGCGCTACCGAGCCTGCCACTGCATCGAGCTTGCCCACATCGCCAAGCACATCGCGCAGCAACGCGTAGTCGCTGTCGCTGTTGGCCAGCAGGGCGACCACGCTGCGTTGCGCGTGGAACGGTGATTTGAGCCCGGTGATGGCAGCAATCGGCGCCTGCGCGCTGACGGCCACGCGGCTGCTCGCGGCCACCGGCTCGGTATCGAAACGCTGGCTGCCAGGCAACCTTGCGTTGCGGCCCTGCAACAGCCAGTCGCGCTGGGCACTGAGCAGCAAGCCAAGGTTGGGCGCATCGCTCAATGCCTCGGGCAGGCTGCCGATCAGCAGCAAGTCGGCGTCAGCCGTTGTAGCTTGTTTCCAGTCATCGATCAGTTGCAGGCCAAGCGCCGGGTAACCGATCTGCCCAGCCAGCCCGCCAACGGTGTCGAGCAAGGTGCCAACTTGCATCGCCGTGGGTTTGGCCGGCATGACCACCAGGGTCTCGGACAGGTCGGCCATGCGGCTGAACGGGAAGCCGCTGCGGGCGAAGGCACGCAGGTCGGGCATGGCGATGTAATGGTGATAACCGGACAGGTCGATGGTCGAGTTGTCGTCGATCGCTGCGCGCACGTCTACCGGCAGCGAGGTCTGGCAACGGTCGCGCTGGGCGCTGCCCAGGGTACTGGCAAAGCTGAAATCGAAGCGGATGCGGTTGCGGTCGCCAATCTTCAGCGCCGGTACCAGCGACTTCTCGGTCACTGCCGTGTTGTCAGTGGGCAGCACGGCCAGGCGCATTTGCTCGAGCGTACCGCCGCGCCGGTCGTTGCCCAGCAGCGGCATGCTGGTGATGTACTGGTCGTTGACACTGATGCTCAGGCGCGATTCATCGGTCACCGCCGGTGCGGTGTAGCGGTACAGGGTGCGCAACGCAATGCCCTGGTTGCGCCAGACGAACAAGTCGGGCGGCAGGTTCAGTTCCAGTGTCACCGGCCGCGGTTGCAAGCCGCTGACTTGCAGTTGCTCGGGGTAATCCAGCAGTTCGGCAAAGCGTACCGGCCGGTCAGTGCGTGTCCAGTTCGGCGCATCGTAGGGCTGGCGTGGTTGCAGCGCGGTCAACTGCTCCACCTTGACCCGCGCGCCACGGAACAGGTTGTTGCCGACCGCCAGCGCCGAAGCAGCCTTGACCAGGTCGTCGTCGTTACGGCCCAGCACCAGCAGCACTTTGCTGAAGCGGTCGTCGGGGTGGTCGATCATCTGCAGCACCGGGCCGTCGACCGGCGGGAACTGCTGCAGGTCGGCGAGGAACGCCGGGCGGCGGTCGTTGCTGGCAAACACGATGCTCGGCACAGGCCTGTCGCCACGGGCCGGCAGGTGGTTGTACAGCACCGGGAAGCTGGCTTTGCGCCAACCGGCCTGGCTGCCGAAATAGGAGGCCAGGATGGCCGCCGCGCGCTGCTCGCCCAGGCTCGGCACGCCGCTGAACACCACCGGCAGTTCTACCTTGCCGGTGTCGCGCGTATCGAAGAACGGCAATGGGAAGTACGCCAAGTCGTTTTCCAGCACCAGCGCCTGCTCGTGCAACTGCACCTGGCTCTTGCGGTTCAGGTTCAACCACAGGCCGCTGTGCGCCGGGTCTTCGCAGATGTCGGTGTAGTGCCCGACGAACTCCAGGCGTACCCGGTTGAAGTCGCTGAGCAGTTTCGGGTCCAACGGCAGCTGGCGGCGCACGCGTTGGCCCAACTGGTCCTTCTCCACCGGCACCACGCCCATCAATTCGTCATTGAGGTAGACGCGCAGGTGCGACAGGTTCGGCAGCAGCGCCGGCGAAGGCGTGTAGTCAAGTTGCAAGCTGGCCTCGGTAGCCAGGCGATCGCGACGCAAGCCGAATTCGATATGCTCGCTGTTGCGTACGCCCAGCAGCAGGCTGTCCGATGCATGCCCAAGCTGCTCGAAGGTTTTCGTGGCTGGCCAGTTCGGTACCGTGGGTGTGGGTATTGCGGGCTCGGCAAGCGGGGCTACGGAAGCAGCGGCGGCACTCTGCGACAAGGCGGCGAACAGTGCCATCGCCAGGCCCCAGGTACGCGCGGGATAACCAGTCATCATGCGTCTCGATCAACAGGGTTCATGGAAGGGATTGCCCGCGGCGTGCGGGGCCAGTAGCTGGCCAGCCACAACGCCAGCGTTCGCAGTGGGCGCAACCACGCCCGCAGCCATGGCGGCATGTGCTCGACGAGGCGCAGGTAACCGACACCGCCCAGCTTCAGTACATCGATCAGGCTGCGCAGCGGGCGCTCCACCTCATGCTCCTCGCTCCAGCCAAGCCAGGCATCGGCACGGGCAAAGGTGCAGTG
Source organism: Pseudomonas sp. NY11955 (assembly GCF_048068035.1). Taxonomy (NCBI): domain Bacteria; kingdom Pseudomonadati; phylum Pseudomonadota; class Gammaproteobacteria; order Pseudomonadales; family Pseudomonadaceae; genus Pseudomonas; species Pseudomonas sp. NY11955. The sequence continues at coordinate 513,149 of NZ_JBLUPS010000003.1, read as the reverse complement.
GACCAGGTCGATGCGCTGTTGCTGGTCAAGCGCGTGGAACACCAGGCCCACGTGTTGGCCGACGGTACGGGTGACACACGCTTGGAAGGCGAACTCACGCTGGCCGCGATTGAGCAGCAGACGTACCTGCGCCCCCGGTTTCAGCTCAAGGCCTTGCGGCACCTGCAAGCCGACACCACCCTCGGAGTAATCGACCAGGGTGCAGGGGTAGGCATGACCGCTGGCCAGCACCAACCCCGCCGGCAAGCGCATCTGCACCCGATGGGCACGGCGCACCTGGCGCACTTCGGCGGCCACGGCAACGGCGGCGCCAATGATCAGCAGGTTGTAGATCACCCACAGCGAGCTGACGATCACCGTGCCGATTTCTGCCGTGGGGCCGGTGAACAGGCGCCACGCGGCAAAGCCCAGGCCAACCACGTTGAGCGCCGCCAACCACAGGTAAGGCTGGGCGATACGCCAGTCGAACTGCGCCTGCTCCATCAGGCCGCCCTTGGCGGTGACGTTGAACGTGCCCTTTTTCGGCGCGAACAGCGCGACCGTGGTCGGGCGGGCGATGTACCAGGCCAGCACGGTCTCGTACACCTCGCCCCAGAAGGTTTGCCGGTACTTGCCCTGCATCCGCGAGTTGGTCAGGCTGGCGTGGATCATGTGCGGCAGCACGTACAGCAGAATCATCAATGCCGGTGCGTAGATGATGTAGGCATGCAGCAACAGGAACGCCAACGGCGCGGTCAGGAACACCAGCCGTGGCAGGCCGGCCAGGAAGTGCAGCATGGCGTTGGCGTAGCACACCCGCTGGAACAGGCTAAGCCCACGCCCGAACAACGGGTTGTCGGTGCGGAAGATCTGCACCATGCCACGTGCCCAGCGAATGCGCTGGCCAATGTGCGCCGACAGGCTTTCGGTGGCCAGGCCCGCGGCCTGCGCAATGCTCAGGTAGGCCGACGACCACCCCTGGCGGTGCATGCGCAGGGCGGTGTGAGCATCTTCGGTCACGGTCTCGACGGCAAAACCACCGATGCTTTCCAATGCGCTGCGGCGCAGCACGGCACAAGAGCCGCAGAAAAACGCCGCGTTCCACATGTCGTTGCCATCCTGGATCAAGCCGTAGAACAGTTCACCTTCATTGGGGCGTCGGCGGAACGAGCCGAGGTTGCGCTCGAACGGGTCTGGCGAGAAGAAATGGTGCGGTGTCTGCACCAGCGCCAGTTTCGGGTCTTTGAGAAACCAGCCCACGGTCATTTGCAGAAAGGAGCGCACCGGCACATGGTCGCAGTCGAAGATGGCGATCAGCTCGCTGTCGGTCACACCCAGCGCATGGTTGAGGTTGCCGGCCTTGGCGTGCTTGTTGTCGGGCCGCACGATATAGCCCACCCCGACTTCGTCGGCAAAGGCACGGAATGCTGCGCGGCGGCCGTCATCGAGGATGTAGATGCGCAGGCACTCGCGTGGCCAGTCCAGCCCCAGCGCGGCCAGTACCGTGGTGCGTACCACCGACAAGTCTTCGTTGTAGGTGGGAATCAGCAAATCGACGGTGGGCCAGTGCTGCGGGTTGGCCGGCAGGTTGGCCGGCTTGCGCTGCAAGGGCCAGCTGGTCTGGATGTAACCCAGGATCAGCACGAACCACGAATAGGTTTCGGCCGCCAGCAGAATCACCCCGAACACCAGGTCGGTGGTGTCGTTCCAGTTCAGGGTCGAGGTGTAGCGCCACCACAGGTAGCGGCACGAGATGATGGTCGACAGCACGATCAGCATCAGGGTCGGGAAGCGCCCCGGCATGTGTCGCACCAGCATGGCAATGCCCAGCAACAGGCAGATGAACGTCAGTTGCGCCAGGTAGCCGAACGGTTCTGTCACACACAACAACGCCAGGCTGATGGCGCACACGGTCAGCACACTGTAGAACCCTCGACGGGCGAGCACGCTCAGTCCGCGCAGGCGTACCGAGGCTTGGTGCCTGAACGCGCTGGCACGGTAGCGCGCGGGTACCCGTTGCAGTGCATCGACCAGCAGGCCACGGTAATGGCGCGCAACCCGGCCTGCACCTCGCAGGTGCAAGCGCACTGCGCCCCATATGCGGCGGCCAGGCACGGCTGCGTGCGCCACCGGTTGGCACCGCAGCAGCAACCACAGGCTCTGGATCAGCAGCCGTAGCGGGTCGCCCAGGGTCGGGCGCTTGCCCACCAGCTGCGGGTACAGGCGCTGGCGCTCGGCCAGCAGCGCCTGCCAGGCGGGTGACTCCAGGCGCAGGAACAGAAAGGCCAGCCACACGCCGAGGGTGAACAGCCAGGCAACCGGCAAGCGCGCGCCACGGGCCGTGAACCAGGTATAGGCCGACAGAGGGGTCAAGGTCACGGCTGACGCCTCGTCATGCAGCGCACCGCCAGGCTCTGCACATCCCGGCAGGCCAGGCTTTGCGGGGCGTAATGGCCAAGCGGCGCCTTGCATGCCAGGGCTTCGAGGAAGGCTTCGTCGCGGTGGACCACCTGGATCGGCAAGCGATCGCCGAACAGCTCGCGCCACACCATCAACAGGTCGCTCTGCAAGCGGCTGGCCGGGTCGTAGCGGTTGACCAGCAGCATGTCATAGTGCTCGACCGGTCGGCGCCCGAGCAGCAGGTGGCTGGCCATTTCGGCCTCGGCCACCAGTACCCGCACATCGGTCTCGATGCCATTGTCAGCGCTGTCGGCGGGCAGGTAAGGCAGGTCGAACAACAGCCAGTCGAACGGCTCGGCCAGTTCGGCCTGGCGTGCACGCCAGGCCTGCGCGTCGGGCACAAGGTGCCGCGCACCGCCTGGCAGGTTGCCGAACGGTAACAGGCACAGGCCATCGAGCACCTCATACACGGCATCGCTGAGCGGCCGCCCTTCCCGCTCGGCCAGCGCCCAGCCCTCGGACGTGTCCAGCGGCAGGTTGAAGTGCAGCCCGAGCAGGTTGCTTGGGCACAGGTCAATCAGCAGCACCCGCTCGCCCACACCCTGCAGCGCATAGCCCAGTGCAGCCAGCAAGGCGCTGCGCCCCAGGCCTCCGCGTAGCCCGTGCAGGGCCAGGCTGGTCATGGCGAAACACCCTCGCGCGGCGTGACAGCCGCGCACAACGTACCCTGGCTGCCGGCCCGACAGCTTTCACCCAGCAACGGCCAGCGCTGCAGGGCTTGCTGAACGCCCACCAGCATCGAGATGTCCTGGTAGTTCAGCGTGGGCATGCCCAGGTGCTGGCGCAGTTGGGCAATGTCGTCGCTACGGTCGAATGGGTCTGCCTTTCCAGCGATCATGGGCGCTCCTTGGGGATGGGCTGCCAGTCAGGCTGGCCTTGCAGGCGCATGTAGGCGCGCCCCTGGTAATGCAGCACCTGCGCGCCGGCGGTTTCGGCCACCTGTTCGGTGGTTGGCAGGTCGGTCAACAGGCCGGGCACATCCAGCACTTGCTGCTGGCCCAGGCCTGCGTACACCCGCGAGACCAGCTCGGACAAAGCCAGGTAACTGGTAGCCGACGTGACCCGCAGCGGCTCGCTGCGGCCGGGCTGGCCCATGCCAATGAACTTCAGGCCGACCGGCACGTGGGTAATCGACGGCGTGGGGATTTCGCGCATGCCCGACAGCTGCATGCGGTCGCCATGCAACGCGGCGCCATGCTCTGGAACGATGGCCACCACTACCCGGCGGCCACTGCGTTCCAGGTCATCGAGGAAGGTGCCAAGCTCGCCGAACAGGCGATTGGCGCGGGTGGCATAGTCGGCCACGCGGGTACCGCCGTCAGCGGTGACGATACGGTTGCCGTCATGCAGGCTGATGCTGTTGTAGAACAGCGACACATGCTGATTCGGAATGCTCTTGCGTTGACCCCACCAACCGCGCAGCACATCCAGGTCGCTGGCAATCGGCGAGCCATCGAAGCCCACCAGTGCCCGTGGGAAGTCGGTGTTGCGCAGGCTCGGTTGTGGCATGCGCTGCTGGGTAATGTCGCCGATGAAGTTGTCGAACCGGCCACTGTGGTTGAGCAAGGTGTTGCTCTGGAAACCCAGCCGGGCCAGGTTCTGGAACAACAGGCACTGTTCCGGGGCGCTCTGGTACAGGCCGGCGTGGGACGACTGCCCGCAGCTGGCACGCAGCACACGTATCGCGGCCGGGCCGCTGTAGGAAGTCGCTGAGTTGAACTGGTCGAAGATCACATCCATGCGCGACAGCAGCGGGTTGTCGCGCAGCCCCACGGCGGACAGGTCGTCCCAGGCCAGCGAGCAGATGTTGATCACCAGCAGGTCGAACGGCTGCTCATCGGCGTTCAGCGCAGGGAACGTCGTCACCCGCTCACGTTCACTGGCGAAGAAGCGTTCGAGCCAGCTGTCGAGCGTAGCATTGTCAGCGGCTGCGCCTGCCGGTACCGGTTCGGCCGTGGTACCAGCCGCCACGCTGGGCGCCAAGCTCGCACCCAGCGATGGCAAGCCGCCGACCGCCAACCAGGCCAGCCCCAGCAGGCTCAGGGTACTCAGGCGCAGCCAATGGCGCAGGTACAGGTAGCCCACCAGCAATAGCGCCAGCGCGCCCAGCAAGCTCCAGTTGACGAAGCGGCCCAGTAGTTCGAGCAGGTAGTCCCACGAGAAGTCCAACACTCCCGGCTGTGCCAGCAAACGGCTGAAGGGCGGCAGCCAGGTGTCCTGGTAGAACAGCGCAATGCCGATTGGCACCGCCACCAGTTGCCGGCCAATGCGCAACCCTTTGCCCGGCAAAGGGATCAGCAGAAACGCGGCGAACACCAGGTTCGGTAACGCCTGGAAGTCGAGCATGCCAACGGCGACCAACAAGAATTTGGCGAAAAAATAGAGGTTCCACCCTCCCAGTCCAGGCCAACGGGCCAGTACCGGGAGGGTGACGGCGGTATTAGTCATTCTGGGGGTCCTGGCGTGCAGCGCGGTGGCGTACGCCCAGCGGTTTCAAATAACGGGGGGAAAGGCGGCGGCGCAACCTGCCGCGCAATGCCACGCACAGGCGCAGTAGCAGCAAGGCCAGGGCGAGCGTGACCAGTGCGGTAATGCCGACCACCTGCAGCAGTTGCACGAAGTTCATGCGCCACCCCGCTTGGCCAGCGCGACCTTGCGCGGTGCCAATGCCGACCACGCCTGTGCCGGCCGCTGTGCCGCCAGGTTGGCTCGGGGTGGCTGCGCCAAGCTGCAGTCGAGAAACGCCGGGGCGGCCAGGCTGTCGAGGTCGGCAAGCACTTCCTGGCTGATGAACAGCTCTTTCCACGACAGCTGGAAGATGTGGTCCAGTGCTTGTTCGACACCTTCGCAGCGGCAAGCGAACAGGAACAGGAACAGCACGTCGCCAACCACGCAGGCAATATCGCCATCACGGCGGAACACCGTGCGCGAGCAGGCCTGCACTGGGGTCAGCCCGGGCGCCGGGCGCAACACCAGCAACTGGTGAACGATTTCACCGTTGCGCACACCCGGCCACATGCTCTGCACGGCTTCGGCGAATGCACGGGGCGCCACCAGCCCGCAGATGGCCAGCGGCCGTAGCCGGGCCAGCAAGGCGTCGAAATCGCCTGGCAGATGCCGGCGCCAGACATAGCCCTGGATGCTTTCGACCATGGTCAAAAAGCGCGACAGGCTGGCGCCGAACGGCACGATCTGGGTGGCGCCGCAGGCCAGCAGCAATTGTTCATCTTGATAACGCAGGGTGGGTGCCATCTCGCGCACCACCAACTTCAAGGCGTTGCCACGCAACTGGCGCAGGCGGTGTAGCTGGCGTGCCAGGCTGTCCAGACGCTGCCCAGCATCCATGGCGAAGATCACCGTGGCAGACACCGCACGGCTGGCTTTGGCGCTCAAGTCATCAAGGCTTTCGTAGATCTGCCAGTGCTCGGAGAACGCGGGTGCGCCTTCCAATGCCGGGCGCTGGGCCAGATACAGCAGTTCATCGCCACCGGCGTCGGATGGCACCTGAGGCGCCCCGTCAACGGCAAACCCCGCATCAAGGCGCGCCAGCTGCAGCTCGCGAGTGCCGGCCTTGCCCAGCAGGTTGCTCCAGAAGTGCTGCAGGTAGCCCACACCGCCGTTGCCGCGGTACACCTGGGCCAATCCGTCCACGCTCTGGTTGCCTGCACGCAGGCACTCGACCAAGCCGGTGCTCTGCCCGCCACTGATGACCAGCAGCAACGCCGCTTCGGCCAACAACACGGGGCGCAAGGCATCGCACCAGCGCTCAGCTTCGGTGCCCGCCCAGGCATCGGCCGGCGCCAGCAGCACCAGCACACGCCCACGGGCGTCAAGACGGGGTAGATCCTGGAGCAGATAGCGGGTGGCGTGCGGGTTGGTTCCATACAGCGCCAGCTCGGTCGGGCCTTGCGCGGGGTCGAGCGTGCCCAGCACGTCATCCATGGCTTGCGTTTCGGCAATCAGGGCTGCCCTGGCATGGCCGGGCATGCCTTCGATCACCTGGCGGCATAGCAAAGTGGCGTCTTCGGCGGCGTCACAGGCTAACCAATACAGTCCTTGCTGATGAAGCTGGCTGCTCTCGGCGCTCAGGCCGGAAACCGCCAACAACGGTATTGCATACGTCAAAACACTGGCTCTAATAACTAAAATGAAACGGCTTGAAAGTTGAATGTGACATATCGGCTGTCAAAGCCTTATGACCGATGTCAATAAAACGGCAAAAACGGTACGAATCACACAAACGCGTCAATTCTACAGCACCAAGGCAAATTGCAATCAGACGAAAATGTAATCAATTGCAAAGTTTTGTTAAGGGACGCCCCGTGGCCGACCTTTTCCGGGCTAAAAGCAAATGCCGCCCTGTGCTGTAGGGTGGCCGGCCAGGCAACAACTGATTTTCCGGAGACAACTATGCTTCGTATCTTTGAGCGCAGGCTCGACCCCTTCCCGCCCGACGAGGTGCCACCGCCGCCGATGGGGCTGTTGCGTTTCATGTGGGCCTGCACCCGCGGCGCCCGTGGCTACATCCTGGCGCTGGCACTGCTCAGTGCCGGGGTATCGATCTATGAAGCCTGGCTGTTCGCCTTCCTCGGCCAGGTGGTCGACCTGCTTTCGGCCTGGCAGGCCGGCGGCACCGTCGGCCCCGAGGAACGCCGTGTGCTCTGGGGCATCGGCATCGTCCTGCTGGTCAGCGTCGGGCTGGTGGCGCTGCGCACCATGGTTCAGCACCAGGTGCTGGCCATCAACTTGCCGCTGCGGCTGCGTTGGGATTTCCACCGCTTGATGCTGCGCCAGAGCTTGTCGTTCTTCTCTGACGAGTTTTCCGGCCGGGTCACCACCAAGGTGATGCAGACCGCACTGGCGGTGCGCGATGTGCTGTTCACCCTCATCGAAATCCTCCCAGGGATTGGCGTGTACTTCATCGCCATCATTGCCCTGGCCGGTGGCTTTGCCCTGAAACTCATGTTGCCGTTCATGGCCTGGGTTGTGCTGTTCGGCCTGGCGATGCTGTATTTCGTACCGCGCCTGGGCAAGGTCGGCCAGGAACAGGCCAATGCCCGGTCGTCGATGACCGGGCGGGTGTCCGACGCCTACACCAACATCACCACGGTGAAGCTGTTCTCCCACTCCAACCGCGAAGCGCACTTTGCCCGCGCAGCCATGGAAGACTTCAAGCAGACCGGTTTTCGTCAGATGCGCCTGGTCAGCCAGTTCGAGATCGTCAACCAGGCGCTGGTGGTGGGCTTGATCATGGCTGCCGGTGGCTATGCGCTGTGGCTATGGCACCAGGGCCAGGTCGGCACCGGGGCCGTGGCGGCGATTACCGCCATGGCCCTGCGCATCAACGGCATGTCGCACTGGATCATGTGGGAGATCACCTCGCTGTTCGAAAACATCGGCACCGTGCAGGACGGCATGGCCACCCTCACCCGCGGCCCCAAAGTGCAGGATGCGCCGGATGCCACCGAGCTGGTCACCACGGGTGGGGCGGTGAGTTTCGACAAGGTCAGCTTCAACTACAACGGCGAGCGCCAGGTGCTCAACGACCTCAGCCTGAACATTCGCCCAGGCGAAAAGGTTGGGTTGGTGGGGCGCTCCGGGGCTGGCAAGTCCACCTTGATCAACCTGCTGCTACGCTTCTACGACGTGGACAAGGGGGAAATCCGCATCGACGGGCAGAACGTGGCCAAGGTCACGCAAGACAGCCTGCGCAGCGCCATCGGCATGGTCACCCAGGACACCTCGCTGTTGCACCGGACGATTCGCGACAACATTGCCTATGGCCGCCCCGATGCAACCGAGGCGCAGATCCGCGCCGCGGCGGCCAACGCCCAGGCCGATGGTTTCATCAAGCAGCTCAGCGACCGCCAGGGCAACAGCGGTTACGACACACTGGTGGGGGAACGCGGCATCAAACTGTCAGGCGGCCAGCGTCAGCGCATCGCCATTGCCCGGGTAATGCTGAAGAACGCACCGATCCTGCTGCTGGACGAGGCCACCAGCGCGCTGGACTCGGAAGTGGAAGTGGCCATTCAGGAAAGCCTGGATGAAATGATGCAGGGCAAGACCGTTATCGCCATTGCCCACCGCTTGTCGACGATCGCCGCCATGGATCGACTGATCGTGATGGATGAAGGGCACATCATCGAGCAAGGCACCCACACCGAACTGCTGGCCAGGAATGGCACCTATGCACGGTTGTGGCAGCACCAGAGTGGCGGGTTCCTGGGCGAGGACCAGGGTGTGGCAGAGGCGGTGGAATAGGTACAGCGCAACCCTTCTGGTCGGCGCCGTACCTGTAGGAGCAGCCTTGTGCTGCGAAGAGGCCGGTACAGATACGGTATTTGTGTCGCCGGTACCGGCCTCTTCGCAGCACAAGGCTGCTCCTACAGTTTCCGCGCATACCTTACGTCGTGGCATTAACCAAACACATGCGAAGGCCGGCGCAACACAGGGTCGAACGGGTTGATCCGCTCGCCAATCGCCGCAGCCTCGCGCTTGAGCAGTGCCACCACGGTCGGCATGCGATGTGGAAGTGGCCATTCAGGAAAGCCTGGATGAAATGATGCAGGGCAAGACCGTTATCGCCATTGCCCACCGCTTGTCGACGATCGCCGCCATGGATCGACTGATCGTGATGGATGAAGGGCACATCATCGAGCAAGGCACCCACACCGAACTGCTGGCCAGGAATGGCACCTATGCGCGGTTGTGGCAGCACCAGAGTGGCGGGTTCCTGGGCGAGGACCAGGGTGTGGCAGAGGCGGTGGAATAGGTACAGCGCAACCCTTCTGGCCAGCGCCGTACCTGTAGGAGCAGCCTTGTGCTGCGAAGAGGCCGGTACAGATACAGTATTTGTGTCGCCGGTACCGGCCTCTTCGCAGCACAAGGCTGCTCCTACAGCTTCCGCGCATGCAGGCATTAACCAAACACATGCGAAGGCCGGCGCAACACAGGGTCGAACGGGTTGATCCGCTCGCCAATCGCCGCAGCCTCGCGCTTGAGCAGTGCCACCACGGTCGGCATGCGATTGGGCCCCAGGCGGTCGCTGATGGTCGCCACGCTCAGTGCCGCCACCGCATGACCATTACGGTCAAGGATCGGCACCGCCAAACCGGCCATGCCATCAAGCACGCCAGTATTGCGCCCGGCATAGCCCAGGCTGCGCACGTTGTCGATCTCGGCACGCAGCAGCACTTCGTCGTAATGGTGGAAATCCTTCAGCCGCGGCAGGTTGTAACGGATCACCTCGTCACGCTCCTCCTCGGGCAGGAAGGCCAGGATCGCCAGGCTGCCCTGCCCCACGCCCAAGGCCACCCGGCCACCGATATCACCGGTGAAGGTACGGATCGGGTACGGCCCTTCGCTGCGGTCCAGGCACACCGCATCGAACCCCGAACGCGCCAGCAGAAACAGCGAGTCACCCAACGACGCCGACAACCGCAGCAGGCTGGGGCGCACCACATCGCGTAGGTTGCCAGCCTGCCCGGCCTTGGCCGCCAGGGCGAAGAAATCCAGGCTCAGACGGTAGCGCTTGCTGGTCGCGCATTGGTCGACCATGCCCTCTTCGATCAGGCTGCGCAGCAAGCGGTGGGTCGTGGGCTGCGCCAGACCAACCCGCTGCGCCAGCTGGCTGACTTTCTCGCCCTCACCCCCGCAATCACCCAGCGCACGCAACACGGCGAACAAACGCGACACCGCACTGACGCCGACTTCCTTGACTTGCTCATTTCGTTTATCGGAATCCATTTTTCACTTCACCCTAAGAAATTCCAATGAGCGGAATAATTTCAAAATAGCTGTCACTCAGTGAAATTACCCTTTGTCGCCATCCTAATCATTGCCCTACTCTGCGGTCCATAGGGCGATATCACAACATCGGCCGCCGCCACAGAAGCGAGCGCCAACGTCCGTAAAAGCTCTGCTTTTCGCCGCTGGCGCTCTGCCCACCCTGAAACTGCCGGTTGACCCCGGTTCCGTTTGCGATGGAGCACAGCCATGACCTTTCTGTTGATCGACAAACTCTGCAAGCGCTATGGCGCCATGGAGGCAGTGGCAAGCTCGTCACTGGCCATCGAAAAAGGCGAGTTCGTCTCCCTGCTCGGCCCTTCCGGCTGTGGCAAGACCACCACCCTGCAGATGATTGCCGGCTTCGTCGAGGTCACCAGCGGGCGCATCGTCCTCGATGGCCGTGACATCACCCATGCCAAACCCGCCAGCCGCGGCCTGGGCGTGGTGTTTCAGAGCTACGCCCTGTTCCCGCACATGACCGTGCGCGACAACGTCGCCTTTGGCCTGCGCATGCGCAAGGTGGCCAATGCCGACATCGCCCGCCGCGTCGACCAGGCCCTGACGCTGGTACGCCTGGACAAGCATGCCGAACGCTACCCACGGGAACTGTCCGGCGGCCAGCGCCAGCGTGTGGCACTGGCCCGCGCGCTGGTGATCGAACCGCCGGTGCTGCTGCTGGACGAGCCGTTGTCCAACCTGGACGCGCACCTGCGTGAAGAAATGCAGTTCGAGATCTGCCGCATCCAGCACGAGGTGGGCATCACCACCCTGATGGTCACCCACGACCAGGCCGAAGCCTTGTCGATCAGCGATCGGGTGGTGGTGATGGAAGCCGGGCGCATCACCCAGGTCGATGACCCGTACCGCCTTTACGAACACCCGGGCACGCCGTTCATTTCCGACTTTGTCGGCAAGGCCAACCGCCTGCGTGGCGTAACCGGCCCAGGCGGGCAACCGCAGGCCGCGGCCCAAGGCCCGCTGACCCTCAGCCTGCGCCCGGAAAAGATCAACCTTGGCGCCGCCGGCAGCGGCAAGCTGGCAGGCCGCATCAGCTGCCGCTACTTCCTCGGCAGCCAGTGGCTGTACCGCGTCGACACAGCCTTGGGCAACCTGGCCGTGGTTCGCGCCAACGACGGCAACGCGCCGCTGGAGGAAGGCGCACAGGTTGGCCTGGACTGGAACGACGCCCTGCTGCGGGTATTGAACGCGGCCGAGGTGGCGGCATGAGTACGGCAAAACTGCGCAGCAACGCCTGGGGCTACGGCCTGAGCAGCCCCGCCCTACTGTTGTTCCTGGCGCTGCTGGTGATGCCGCTGGGGCTGACCGTGCTGCTGTCGTTCAACGCGTTCGACTACACCACGGGTATTCAGGCCGGCCAGTACACGCTCAGCCATTACCTGAGCCTGGTGACCGACACCTATTACTACGAAATCTTCTTCCGCACCTTCTGGATCAGCGCCCTGGTCACCTTGCTGTGTGTGCTGATCGGCATCCCCGAGGCCATGATACTCAGCCGCATGGGGGCGCCGTGGCGCTCGATCTTCCTGATCCTGGTGCTGACCCCGCTGCTGATTTCGGTGGTGGTGCGGGCCTTCGGCTGGAGCTTGCTGCTGGGCGCCGACGGTTTGGTCAACCAAGGCATCACGGCCCTTGGTGGGCAGCCGGTGAAGCTGCTGTACACCCCCTTTGCGGTGGTCATCGGCCTGGTCCACGTGATGCTGCCCTTCATGATCATCCCGGTGTGGACCTCGCTGCAAAAGCTCGACCCGGCCGCCGAGCAGGCCGCGCTGTCGCTGGGCGCCAGCCAGTGGACGGTGTTCCGCCGCATCGTGCTGCCACAGATCATGCCTGGTGTGCTGTCGGGCACGCTGATCGTGTTCGGCCTGGCTGCCAGCTCGTTCGCCATTCCCGGCCTGTTGGGCGGGCGCCGGTTGAAGATGGTCGCCACCATGATCTACGACCAGTACCTGGCCGAACTGAACTGGCCTATGGGCGCCACCATCGCGGTCGCCCTGCTGCTGATCAACCTGCTGGTGATGCTCAGCTGGAACCGGCTGGTCGAACGCCGCTACAAACGCGCACTTGGAGTTTGAACCGATGACCCGTAACGGCCCGCTGGCCCTGTCCTTTCACGCCCTGGTGATGCTGTTCATGCTCGCCCCGCTGGTGGTGGTGTGCCTGGTGGCATTCACCCCGGAAAACACCCTGAGCCTGCCCACCACTGGCTTCTCGCTGCGCTGGTTCAGCGCCGTGTTCGAGCGCGCCGACTTCCTCGACGCGTTCTACAACAGCCTGAAGCTCGCCGCCCTGGCGGCCTCGTTGGCTACCCTGATCGCCGTGCCGGCAGGCCTGGCGCTGACCCGCTACAGCTTCCCTGGCCAGGGCTTTGTCAACGGCCTGCTGCTGTCGCCGATCATCATTCCGCACCTGGTGCTGGGCGTGGCCCTGCTGCGGCTGTTCGCCCTGCTCGGGGTCAATGGCAGCTTTGCCTGGCTGGTATTCGCCCATGTGGTGGTGATCACCCCCTACGTACTGCGCCTGGTGCTGGCTGCGGCCATCGGCATCGACCGCAGCGCCGAGCAGGCCGCACAAAGCCTGGGCGCCGGCCGCGTCACGCTGTTCTGCAAAGTGACACTGCCGATGATCCTGCCTGGCGTGGCCGGTGGCTGGCTGCTGGCATTCATCAACAGTTTCGACGAAGTGACCCTGTCGATCTTCGTCACCTCGCCCGCCACCCAAACGCTGCCCGTGCGCATGTACGTATACGCCACCGAGTCGATCGACCCGATGATGGCCGCCGTCTCGGCCCTGGTAATCGCCGTCACCGCACTGACCATGGTCGCCCTGGACCGGGTGTACGGCCTGGACCGCGTGCTGGTGGGCAAGCAATGACAAGGAATGCCCCTATGCCCCTGTTCAAGCGCGTGGCCGAACACGACCGCGAGCCCGTGCCCTTTCTGCTGGACGGCGAGCCGGCCCAAGGCATGCACGGCGACACTCTGCTGACGGCCATCCTGACCCATTCGGAGCACCTGCGCGGTAGTGACTTCAGTGCCGAACCACGCGCCGGGTTCTGCCTGATGGGCGCCTGCCAGGACTGCTGGATACGCCTGCAAGACGGTCGCCGCGTGCGCGCCTGCTCGACCTTCCTTGAGCCAGGCCACTGCGTAACCCGTGATCCGGGGCGCCGGCCATGAGTGCAATCGTCATCATCGGTGCCGGCCCTGCCGGTATCCGCGCCGCGCAAACCCTGGTGGCCCACGGCGTACGCCCGGTGCTGCTGGACGAAGCCAGCCGGGGCGGTGGGCAGATCTACCGTCAGCAGCCGGCCAACTTTCGCCGCCCGGCCAAAGCGTTGTACGGCTTCGAGGCTGGCAAGGCGCAGGCCCTGCACAGCACTCTGGAACAGTTACGTGGGCAGATCGACTACCGCCCGGAAACCCTGGTGTGGAACGCCGAGCAGCAGGTGCTGGACACCTTGCAGCAAGGCCAACTGGCCGACCGCCTGGCATTCGACCGGGTGATCGTCGCCACTGGCGCCACCGACCGCGTGCTGCCGATCCCCGGCTGGACCTTGCCTGGGGTGTACACCCTGGGCGCCGCACAGATTGCCCTGAAGTTCCAGGGCTGCGCCATCGGCGAGCGGGTGGTGCTGGCGGGCAGCGGGCCGCTGCTGTACCTGGTGGCCTACCAGTACGCCAAGGCCGGTGCCACGGTAGCCGCCGTGCTCGATACCTCGCCGTTCAGCGCTCAGGTACGCGCCCTGCCGCGCCTGCTGCTGCAGCCGGGGACCTTTGCCAAGGGCCTTTACTACCGCGCCTGGCTGGCCGCCAAGGGCGTGCCGGTGCATCAGGGTGTGACCCTGCTGGGTATCGACGGCGAGCACCGCGCCAGCGCTGTGCGCTGGGCACGAAATGGCCAGCAGTACACCCTGCCCTGCGACGCCGTGGCGTTCGCCCACGCCCTGCGCAGTGAAACCCAGCTGGCCGACCTGCTCGGTTGCCAGTTCGCCTGGAACACCCTCAACCGCGCCTGGCTACCGGTACGTGATGCCCAAGGCCGCGCCAGCAGCCCCGGCGTGTACTTGGCAGGCGACGGTGCCGGCATCCTCGGTGCCGACGGCGCGGAAATGACCGGGGAACTGGCCGCCCTGACGCTGCTGGCCGACCTGGGCAAGCCTGGCAACCCGCAACGCCAGCAGCAGCTGGAAAAGCGCCTGGCCACCCTGCAACGCTTTCGCCAAGGCCTGGAACAGGCCTTCCCATTCCCGCAGCAGTGGGCCCGGCAAGCGCCGGACCAGCTCACGGTTTGCCGCTGCGAGCAGATCAGCGCCGGCGAAATCCGCACCGCCGTGCGCGCCGGGCACTGGGAAATAAACCGGGTCAAAGCCATGTGCCGGGTCGGCATGGGCCGTTGCCAGGGCCGCGTGTGCGGCGCCGCCGCCGCCGAACTGATCGCCTGCGAAAGCGGGCGCCCCATTGACCAGGTCGGCCGCCTGCGCGGCCAGGCACCGATCAAGCCCCTGCCCTTCGGCCTGGAGATCAAGCCATGACGCTGATTGAAGTGGACGCCATCATCGTCGGCGGCGGCATCGTCGGCAGCAGCGCCGCGCTGACCCTGGCCCGCAGTGGCCAACAGGTGGCGCTGCTGGAGCGCGACTTCTGTGGCTCGCATTCCAGCGGCGTGAACTACGGTGGTGTGCGCCGCCAGGGCCGCTCGCTGGCGCAACTGCCACTGTCGATGCGTGCCCACGCCATTTGGGGGCAACTGCGCGAGTGGATCGGTATCGATGGCGAATACGCCCGCAGCGGCCACCTGAAGCTGGCACGCAGCGAAACCGACTTCGACGCCTTGAAAGCCTATGCCCAGCGGACCCAGGCCTTTGACCTGCACCTGCAATTGCTGGAGCGTCGCGAACTGCGCCAGCGCTTCCCGTGGGTGGGCGATATCGCCGTCGGCGCCTCGTACTGCCCCGAGGATGGCCACGCCAACCCTCGCCTGGTGTCACCCGCGTTCGCCCAGGCCGCTCGGCACAGCGGCGCCCAGGTGCATGAGCAGTGCAAAGTGCTGGAAGTGGACCACGACGGCCAGCGCTTCAATGTGCGCACCAGCACAGGCCAGTGCTTCAAGGCGCCCTGGCTGCTGAACTGCGCTGGCGCCTGGTCGGCGCAGTTGGCCGAGCAATACGGCGAGCCGGTGCCGCTGAGCGCAGCCCACCCGGCCATGCTGGTCACCGAGCCGCTCCCCCTGTTCATGACCGCCAGCACCGGGGTCGAAGGCGGTGGCATCTATGCCCGCCAGGTGGCACGCGGCAACTGCGTGCTGGGCGGTGGCCGTGGCTTCGCCCTGACCGCGACCACCGCACGCCCTGGGCAAGCCGCCGTACTCGATATCCTGCGCAACGCCACCGAGCTGTACCCGGCATTGGCCGGCGCCCAGGCCATCCGCACCTGGAGCGGCACCGAGGGCTACCTGCCCGATGACGAACCGGTGCTCGGCCCGAGCCTGCTGCAACCTGGCCTGCTGCATGGCTTCGGCTTTGCTGGCGCCGGCTTCCAGATTGGCCCGGCAGCCGGTGAAGCCCTGGCGCAATGTGTACTCCACGGCGCGCCGGCAATCAGCCTGGCCGCCTTTTCCATCGACCGTTTTCAGCCCAACCACCACTACAAGGAAAACCTGTCATGACGCACAAGCAACGTTTGCTCGCCCTGTTCTGCACCGTGCCCGGCCTGTTCGCCTGCCTGCCCGCCATGGCTCAACCCACGCTGTACCTGGGCATGAACGGCGGCACCATGGAGCGGCTGTTCAGCGACAACATCCTGCCCCAGTTCGAGAAAGCCAACGGGGTGAAGGTGGTGATCGTCCCCGGTACTTCGGCCGACATCCTGGCCAAGGTCCAGGCCACGCCGAACAAGCCGTCGATCCACGTGATGGTGCTGGATGACGGCATCATGTACCGCGCCATCGGCATGGGCCTGTGCAGCACGCTCAAGCCCAACCCGACGCTGGCCCAACTGCCGGAAAAGGCCCTGATCAAGGACAAGGCCGCCGCCGTCAGCCTGGGCGTGACCGGGCTTGCCTACAACAGCCGCCTGTTCAAGGCCAAGGGCTGGGCGGCGCCCACTTCGTGGAACGACCTGGCCGACCCGCGCTTCAAGGATAAGGTGGTGTTCCAGTCGATGGCCTCGTCCACCTTCGGCCTGCACGGTTTCCTGATGTACAACCGCCTGCACGGCGGTAGCGATACCGACGTCAACCCAGGCTTCACTGCGTGGAAGCAGAACGTTGGCCCGAACGTGCTGGAGTACATCCCCAACTCGGCCAAGCTGTCGGAAATGGTGCAAACCGACGAAGCCGCGTTGTTCCCGCTCACCCCTACCCAGGTGACGGCGCTGAAGCTCAAGGGCATCCCGGTGGAGTATGCCGCACCGAAAGAAGGCGCCGTGGTGCTCAACCAGGCCGAGTGCGTCACCGCCAACAACGACCAGCCCGAGCTTGCGCAAAAGCTTGCCGAGTTCCTGCTCAGCCCCGAGGCGCAAGCACCGGCGCTGGAGCTGGGTGACCAGATCCCGTCCAACCCCAACACCCCGACCAGCGACAAGACCCGTGGCCAGGTCGAAGCCATGCAGACCTACCTGCAAACGGCCGTGACCATCGACTGGGACCAGGTCAACAGCCAACGCCCGGAATGGAACGCCCGCTGGAATCGCCAGATCGAGCGATAGGCCGAGGCCCCTGACCCGCTGCCGGCCCTCCCCGTGCCGGCCAGCGGGCGCACCACCCGCTTGAGCCACCAATAACCGCACAGTCGCTCTGCCCTGCAAAGGCGCGGATAGGGCTTCTGCACGCCCGAAAAACGGCTCGAGCACCCCTTGCATCACGCTGCCACTTAACTAGAACAAGCAATCGGAGCATGAAATGAGCATCAACCCACTCGGTGTCACCGCCCTTTTGCTGGCGTCCGCCAGCCCCCTTTTGCAGGCCAGCGAGCAATCCGAATCGGCGGGTTTCATCGAAGGCAGCAAGCTGTCGATCAAGGCACGCAACATGTACATGCAGCGTGACAACCGCGCCAGCGGCGCCCGGCAGAACTACGGCGAGGAATGGGCCCAGGGTTTCATCGGCACCTTTCAGTCCGGCTTCACTCAAGGCACGCTGGGTTTCGGTATCGACCTGATCGGCCAGTACGCCTTCAAGCTCGACACCGGCGATGGCCGCACCGGTGGCGGCACCGGTCTGCTGGAGCAAGACAGCCACGGCGCCAAGCAGGACATCGGCAAGGCCGGTGCGGCGCTGAAAGTACGGGCGTCCAACACCGTACTCAAATACGGCACACAAGTGATGGCAGTGCCGGTACTGGCCACCTCGGACAGCCGGCTGCTGCCAGAGACGGTCGACGGCTTCTCGCTCACCAGCAAGGAAATCCGCAACCTGCAGCTGGATGCGGGCCACTTCACCGGCCTGACCAACCGCAACCAGTCGTCCCGAGACAGCGGGCGCATGACCGCGGTCGACTACATCGGTGGCGTCTACAGCTTCAATGAGCGGCTTTCCAGCAGCCTGTACTACGCCAAGACTGCCGAGCACTTTCGCAAGTACTACGTGAATACCCGCTACCTGCTGCCGTTGGGCACCAGCCAGTCGCTGAAGCTGGACTTCAACGCCTACGACACGCAAAGCATCGGCCAGGCCCGCAGTGGTGACCTGGACAACCGCATCTGGAGCCTGGGCGGCACCTGGACGCTGGGTGCGCATGCCTTCACCCTGGCCTACCAGAAGGTGTCCGGCACCGGCGACTACGTGTACGGGCCGGACGGCAACGCGGTGTACAACTTCGCCAACTCGGTGCAGTACTCGGACTTCGACTACGAGAACGAGAAGTCCTGGCAGGCCCGCTATGACCTTAACCTGGCCGCTTACGGGGCGCCGGGGCTGAGCTTCATGACCCGCTATGTGAAAGGCACCGACTTCAAGAACGGCAGTGGTGGCGACCTGGATGGCAAGGCCTGGGAACGCGATGTCGAGTTGCGTTACGTGGTACAGGCGGGTGTGGCCAAGGACCTGTCGCTGCGCGTGCGCCAGGCCAGCTACCGCAGCTCGGACCGGGGTGGGCAGATCGATGAAGTACGGGTAATCACCGAGTACCCGCTCAACCTGTTCTGACAACCTGAAAGCGGCCTGTAGGCGCAGGTTCACCCGCACCTACAGGGCCATCGGGGTTACTTGAGCTTGCGCCCCAGTGCCAGGAAGAACAGCTCGGATTGCAGGCGCTCGCCTTCGACCTGCTCCGCCACCTTCCGCGCCATGCCTGGATCGGCCGGTTTCAGCTTCAGGCCGGTCGAGCGCGCCAGCACTTCCGCCTCACACGCCCGTTCCAGGTAATACAGGTCGTCATAGGCATAATCGATGCGCTCTGCACACACCACCACCCCGTGGTTGCCAAGGAACACGATGTCGGCCCCATCCATGGCCCGGGCAATACGTTCGCCCTCGCCATGGTCCAGGGCAAAACCGTTGTATTGGTCGTCGATCACCAGGCGGTTGTGAAAGCGCATGGCATTCTGCGACAGCGTGGTGTCCAGTGCGCGTGCTTCGGTCAGGCTTAGCGCGGTGGCGTGCGGCATGTGCGTGTGCAGTACGCAGGTTTTGCGCGCCACGCGGTGGATCGCGGCATGGATGAACATCGCGGTCGGTTCGATTTCATGGCGCCCCGCAAGACGCTTGCCGAAGTCATCGACCATGACGATGTCGTCAGCCTGCACTTCTTCCCACATCAGGCCACGCGGGTTGAGCAGAAACAGGTCGGGCCGGCCCGGCAAAGTCACACTGAAGTGGTTGCACACGCCTTCTGCAAGGCCATGGTGGGCGGCGGCGCGCAGGGCCAGCGCCAACTGCTCGCGCAACCGCACGACTTCAGGTTGGTTGTAAAGGTCCTGCTCCAGGCTTTGAACGGCTTGCATAGGTCGTTTCTCCTTATTGGCTGCTGCCGAAACGGTTGGGCACGAGCACGAACAGCACCGCGCCGAGGAACGCACAGCCCGCCACCACGTACAGCGACAGGTCGGTGCTATGGGTCAGGTCCACGGTCCAGCCCACCAGGAACGGGCTGAAAAAGCCGGCCAGGTTGCCGATCGAGTTGATCAGCGCCACGCCGGCGGCAGCATTGGCCCCCAACAGCGCAGTGGGTACGGTCCAGAAGATCGGGAAGGAGGCCATCACCCCGCAGGTGGCCAAGGTCAGCCCGAGCATGGCCAGCACGCCACTGTGGGCGAAGTGCGCGGCAATAATCAGGCCGACCATGCCAATGAACAGTGGAATCGCCAGGTGCCACTTGCGCTCGTTGCGCAGGTCGGCCGAACGCCCGATGTAGATCATCACGCCACTGGCGACCAGGTAAGGAATGGCCGTCAGCAGGCCGACCGACTGCAAGTCGTCGAAGCCGGCGTTGCGGATGATGGTCGGCATCCAGAAGCCCAGGGCGTACTCGCCCATTTCGATCAGGAAGTACACCAGGCTGAAATACCAGATGACCGGCGAGAACACAAAGCTGCTCAGCGACCTGCGCTGCGCGCTGGACGGCCGACGCAGGGCATCCCTGGCCAGTTCGTCGCCCACCAGGCGCTTCTCTGCCGTACTAAGAAAGCTGGCGTCCTGGTAACTGTCTGGCAGGCAGCGCTTGACCAGCAGGCCGACCACGACAGTGGGCAGGCCATACAGCAAAAACAGCCACTGCCAGCTCGCCACGCCCATGGGGGCGTGGCGCATGGCCGACATGATCCAGCCCGACAACGGCCCACCAATGATCCCCGACAGCGGGATGGCCGCCATGAACAGGGCGATGACCCGCCCGCGCCGCTCGCTGGGGAACCAGCGCGTGAAGTAGAAGATGATGCCCGGAAAGAACCCGGCTTCAGCCACACCGATCAGAAAGCGCAGGGCATAGAAGGTGCTGGCCTGCTCGATGAACATCATCAGCGAGGTCAGGCAGCCCCAGGCCACCATGATGAAACCGATCCAGCGCCGCGCCCCGACGCGCTCCAGCATCATGTTGCTGGGCACGGCGAACACCAGGTAGCCGAGGAAGAAAATACCCGCGCCCAGACCATAGGCGGTTTCGGAGATATGCAGGTCAGCCAGCATGTCCAGCTTGGCGAAGCTGACGTTGATCCTGGCGAAGTAAGCCAGCACATAGCAAACGAACAGAAACGGAATCAGCCGCAGCGACATCTTGCGGTAAATCGCATCGAGTTGATGGGCCGGCGCACGCTCTGCCCCATCAAGGATCGCCTCTTTCATATTTTCACCTTGTATGCACGTTTTTTCTAGTTGTAGGCATTGATGAATAAGTACTGCTGTCGTTGTTGTTATGTCTCGCTGGCCAGGCCTGGCTCGGTGAAACGCTAGGCCGAAGATTGGCGATTGTCAACAATCAACAATTAACATGCGTAATATCAACACGTTGCCTGATGATTACTCAAGGTTGCTGCTCGAACCGTGCGTGCCTGCGAGCGGCCCGGTGTACAGCCACCGGCTGCGAATGCTATATGTGGGCGTATCGCCACCAGGACCCGTGTCTATGAAATCCATCCAGCTTCGGCCGGTTTCGAAGCTTTCCGCAGAACAACAAGCCACCGAAAGCCTTCGTGAATCGATCTTGTCGGGGCATCTGAAGCCCGGTGAACGCATTACTGAAACGGCACTTGCCGATCAGCTGGGCATCGCCCGCGGCACCTTGCGCACCGGCCTGAACCGGTTGGCGACAGAAGGGATCGTGGTGCAAACCCCGTATGTGGGCTGGCAAGTAGCTGAACTGACGGCCGACGACATCTGGGAAATCTGGACCCTGCGTGGCAGCCTAGAGCGGCTGGCCGCCACGCTGGTGGCCAAGCAAGGCGATGGGCAGGTGCTGCAGGCGATCGAAGCGGCGTTTCTGGCACTGCAGAAGGCCTGTGCCAAGGGGACACGCAAGGCCATCAACCAATGCGACTTCACCCTGCACCAGGCCATTATCGAAGGTACCGGCCACCAGCGCCTGATCCGCCAGTACGCGCTGGTACAGCAGCAAGTGCGCTGGGTCATCAACACCACCAACCTGCTGATGCATACCAGCCCCGAGACCATTCTCGAACAGCATCAGGCCTTCGTGCAGGCGATACTCAAGGGCGAGAGCGAGACGGCCGGCGAACTGGCCTGGCAGCACAATGCCTACGATGGCGAACGGCTGGTGCAGTGGGTGCAGGGGAACGCCTGATGGGCGGGCCAGCCGGCAAT
This sequence comes from Pseudomonas sp. NY11955, assembly GCF_048068035.1. Taxonomy (NCBI): domain Bacteria; kingdom Pseudomonadati; phylum Pseudomonadota; class Gammaproteobacteria; order Pseudomonadales; family Pseudomonadaceae; genus Pseudomonas; species Pseudomonas sp. NY11955. Next base: position 491,648 of record NZ_JBLUPS010000003.1, on the reverse strand, counting down.
GAAGGCGATGAAACACCCCCTGCCGCGTCGCCTCAATCCAGCACTGGCCGGAGCAGTGCCTGCGCCTCGTACAGTGCCGGTAAATACCGCAACCGTATCTCATCCACGCTCAGCCGCGACGCATGGGTCGTGATGGTCAGCGTCGCTTTCAAGCGACCGGCGCGGTCCAGCAACGGTACGCCCAGTACCCGCATGCCGATTTCATATTCCTGATCAACGATACAGAAACCTTGCGCCTGCACCCGCTGCAACTCCGCCTCCAGCTGTGACCGGTCAGTCTGCGTATAAGGCGTCAACGCACGCAGTGGGTTACGGGCAAAGTACGCATCCCGGTCCGCCTCATCCAACCAAGCCAACCAGACCCGCCCACCGGCCGTGCAGGCCATCGGCACCCGCGAGCCCGGCCTGATCGACAACGACGCCACATGGCTGTAGCGGCTGCGCACCAGGTGGATGATCTCGTCGCCATCGCGGGTACCCACCGACACATGCTCCTGGGTCTGCCGCGCCACCTGTTCCACGATCGGCCGCAGCATGCGCGGCAGCTGGGCCGAATCGACATAGGCCTGGCCAAGGCGCAAGGCCTTGGGCGTCAGCCAGTACTCACGGCTGTCCGTTTCGGCAAAGCCTTCGTGCACCAAGGTCAGCAGAAAGCGCCGTGCAGCGCTGGGGGTAAGGCCGGATAGCTTGGCCGCCTGCGGCACGCTCAGGCGCGGCTGCTCGGCGCTGAACAGCTGCATCAGCGCCAGGCCTTTCTGCAGGCCCGCAATCAGGTCACGCGGGTGAATAGCGGGTGTGCTCATGGATTCAGCTCGCAAGCAGGGGCAAAAACAGCCGATTACTGCGATAACCGGCTTATGGTTGCGATTATCGCACTAAACGCCCGATGAACGCATTGTTGCCCACGCCTCTCTGGCTCACCCTTGACGCCATAACAACGCCAATAAGGAGGTCAGCATGATTCGTGGTTCCACTGAACTGGTCACCATCGTCGGTTCGCCCATCGCCCAGGTGAAGTCCCCGGAAAACTTCAACACTTGGTTCACCCACAACAATTGCAACCTCGCCATGCTGCCCATCGACCTGCATGAGGCGGCGCTGGACGGTTTTGCCAGCGCCCTGCGCGGCTGGCAGAACCTGCGCGGTTGCGTGGTCACCGTGCCGTACAAGCAGGCCCTGGCCAACCGCCTGGACGGGCTGAGCGAGCGTGCAGCGGCCCTGGGTTCGGTCAATGTGATACGCCGCGAGCGCGACGGGCGCCTGCTGGGCGACAACGTGGATGGCGCAGGCTTTCTGGGTGCTGCGCGCAAGCATGGCTTCGAGCCGGCGGGCAAGCGGGCCTTGGTGATCGGTTGCGGCGGTGTTGGCAGCGCCATCGCCTATGCACTGGGCGAGGCAGGTATCGCCAGCATTACCCTCAGCGACCCCAGCACAGCACGCATGGGCGCGCTGTGCGAATTGCTCGGCAGCGCCTTCCCCGGGCTTACGATCAGCACGCAGTTCAGTGGGCTGGAAGATTTCGACCTGGTGGCCAACGCCTCCCCTGTCGGCATGGGCAACAGCGCGGAACTGCCACTGTCCGCCGCCCTGGTGGCCACTCTACAGCCCGACACCCTGGTCGCCGACGTGGTGACTTCGCCCGAGATCACCCCGCTGCTGAACCGCGCGCGCCAAGTAGGCTGCACGATCCAGACCGGCCCGGAAATGGCCTTCGCCCAACTCGGCCACCTTGGCGCCTTCATGGGCGTAACGCCGCTGGAGATCTGAAGCCATGGCGACCACTCAAGACACGCAACACCGCTTCGACCTGGTGGTACTGGGCAGTGGTGCCGGTGGCTTCGCAGCCGCCGCCACGGCAGCCCGTCGTGGCCTGAAGGTGCTGGTGGTGGAAAAGGCCGAGCACTTTGGCGGCACCTCGGCGATTTCTGGCGGTGCGGTGTGGCTGTACGGCACCGATCAAGCCCGCGCCGCTGGGGCCAAGGACTCCCCCGAGGCCATGCGCACCTACCTCAAGCAGGTGATCGGCGACGGCTACGACCCTCTTCTGGGTAACGCCTTCATCGAACAAGGCCACCAGGCGCTGCGCTGGCTGGAGCAGAACACCGAACTGCGCTATGCCCTGCGCCCACACTCGCCCGACTATTACCCGGATGCGCCCGGTGCCACCCCGTTCGGCCGAGCGCTGGAAATGGTCGAGTACGACGGCAAGCACCTCGGTGCGCGCTTCAAGGACCTGCAGATGCCCCCACCCGGGATGCTGCTGTTCGGCGGCATGATGGTCAACCGCGTGGACATCCAGCATTTTCTCAGTGTTCGCCGCTCGCCCCGGTCGCTTTGGCATTGCCTGAAACTGATGGCGCGTTATGCGCGGGACCGTTTGCAACACCCGCGTGGCACACGGCTTACCACCGGCAACGCACTGATCGCCCGCCTGGCCACCAGCGCCTTCGCCCATGGCACGCAGTTGTGGTTGCGCAGCGAAGCCGTGGAATTGATCGTCGAGCGTGGCGTGGTTACTGGCGTGGTGGTAAAGCGCGAGGGCCGCCACGAGCGGGTATTGGCCCGTGGTGGCGTGGTATGCGCCATGGGCGGGTTCGCTGCAGGCGCATTGGCCGCCAACTACCGACCGCCTCAAGAAGCACCGCACCTGACCATGTCACCCGCGGCCAACGACGGTGCCGCCCTGCGCCTTGGCCAGTCTGTGACGGCATCCGAGGGCGAGGGTTTGGCGGCCAACTTCTTCTGGGCGCCGGTTTCCGAACTGCGCCATGCCGATGGTCAGCGTGAGCGCTTTCCGCACCTGGTGACCGACCGCGCCAAACCTGGCGTGATTGCCGTAGACCCGGCCGGGCGGCGCTTCGTCAACGAGTCCGACTCCTATCACCACTTTGTGCAAACCATGTTCGCCAACGGCATTGCCAGTTGCTGGCTGGTCTGCGATGGCGAAGCGATGAACCGTTACGGGCTGGGCCTGGCGCGGCCAAAGCCGGTGAACAACCAGGCATTGATCGACGCTGGCTATTTGTACCGGGCCGCAACACCACAAGCCCTGGCCCAGGCCATTGGCATCGACCCACAACAGTTCGCGCAAACCCTTGAGCAGTTCAACGCTGATGCCCGCAATGGCATCGATCGCGCATTCGGCAAAGGCGGCAACAGTTACAACCGCTACATGGGCGACCCGCAACACACGCCCAACCCATGCCTGGCGCCACTGGCCAGTGGGCCGTACTACGCCATCCGCATCCACACCGGCGACCTCGGTTCGGCCCGTGGCCTGGTGACCAACGCCGATGCCAACGTGCTGAACCGCGAAGGCCAGCCGATTGCCGGGCTGTACGCGGTCGGCAACGACATGAACTCACTGATGAAGGGCACCTATCCCGGCCCCGGCATCACCCTGGGCCCTGCCCTCACCTTCGGCTGGCTCGCTGCCAACCACATCACCGCGCGCCTGCAGGCGCCGGCTACCCACACGGAGACCCCGGCATGTACTACGAACTGAGAACCTACACCCTCGACCCGCTGAAAATGGCCGACTGGCTGGCACTGTACCAAAGCCATGCGCTGGAAGTGCAAAGCGAACACCTGGGCAACCTGGTCGGCTTTTTCACCAGCGAGTTCGGCGACGTCAACCAAGTGGTGCACATCTGGGGCTACGCCAGCCTCGACGAGCGCATGGCCCGTCGCGCCGCCATGGCGGCAGACCCGCGCTGGGCGGAGTTCTCGCGGCGCAACCGCGAGCTGGGTGCGGTACTGCGCCTGCAATCGCGTCTGCTGCGGCCGACCGGTTTTTCACCGCTGCAATAAGCCGCACGCCACCTCTTCCAACGCCTGGGCGGATCCATCCATGCAACCCCTCGAATGTGACGTACTCGTCATCGGCTCCGGCGCCTCAGGCCTGGCTGCCGCCGTTACCGCTGCGCATCACGGCCTGCAAGTGATCATTGCGGAAAAAGCCAGCCAACTGGGCGGCACCAGCGCGTGGTCCGGGGGCTGGTTGTGGATACCGCGCAACCCGCTGGCCATCGCCGAAGGCATCGTCGAAGCCGACGATGCCCCAGAGCGCTACCTGCGGGCACAAACCCACAGCCGCGAGCTGGACCCGCGTCAGCGCGCATTTCTACGCCATGGTCCGGAGATGGTGGCATTCTTCCAGCAACACACTGCCGTGCAGTTCCAATCCGGCAGCCGGATGCCCGACATGCGTGAAGGCGATGGCAGTGCACGCGGCGGTCGCTCGCTGTGTGCACTGCCTTACGACGGGCGCCGGCTCGGGCCGTGGCTGCACAAGCTGCGCCCGCCGCTGGATATCGTCAGCCTGGCCGGCATGGGCATTGCCGGAGGCGCCGACATGGCCGCCTTCTTCAACGCCACCCGCTCGCCCAAGGCGGCGCTGCATGTGGGCAAGCGCTTGCTGCGCCATGGGCGCGACCTGCTGCTGCACCGTCGCGGCCAGCAACTGGTCAACGGCAACGCGCTGGTGGCGCGCCTGCTGCGCAGCGCCCTCGATCTGGGGGTGACAGTGCTGACCGACAAAGCGGCCAGCCGCCTGCTGGGCGAAGGGCGGGTCAGCGGCGCACTGTTCGCCGATGGCCAGGTCATTCATGCACGCCGTGGTGTGGTGCTGGCCTGCGGTGGCTTCCCGCATGACCGCCAGCGCATTGCGCAGCTGATGCCGCATGCGCCGCAGGGTGATCAGCATTACTCCGCTGCGCCCAGGGAAAACAGCGGTGACGGATTGCGCCTGGGCGAACAGGCCGGTGGCCTTGTATCCACCACTGCGGTTCATAGCGGCGCCTGGGCACCTGTGTCTCGGGTGCCACGCCGCGATGGTGATTTCGGCCATTTCCCGCACTTGATCGACCGCGCCAAACCCGGCTTCATCGCGGTACGTAGCGATGGCCTCCGCTTCGTCAACGAAGCCGATTGCTACCATGACTTCATGAACGCGCTGTTCGCCGCCACACCGCAGGGTGAGCCACCGCATGCCTGGCTGATCTGCGACCACACCGCGCAACGGCGCTATGGCATCGGTTGGGCCAAGCCGTTTCCCTTTTCTACCCGTTACTACCAACGCAGTGGCTATTTGCACAGCGGCGCTACCCTGGCGCAACTGGCGCAACGCTGCGGGATCGACGCTGCGCAGTTGCAGCGTACGGTGCAAGGCTTCAACCAGCATGCAGCCGTGGGAAATGACCCCGCCTTTCAACGCGGCGTATCGGCCTACAACCGGGCCCAGGGCGAGCCTTTGCACGCCCCCAACCCGTCGCTGCGGCCGCTGCTGAAGGGGCCGTTTCACGCGGTCAAGCTGTTGCCGGGCAGCCTTGGCACCTTCGCCGGCCTTGGCACCGACGCCTCGGCCCGCGTGCTGGACCACGCGGGGCAGCCGATAACCGGGCTGTTCGCGGTGGGCAACGACATGCACAGCGTGATGGGCGGGCACTACCCGAGCGGTGGTATTACCCTGGGGCCGGGGATGACGTTTGGGTTTCTGGCCGGTAGAACTGTAAGCGGGTTAGACAGGAATGCGACTGAGACAGGCTTTGGCAGTCAATAACCTCATATGCTGATAAATCTCCAATACATCTCGGATCTAGGCTCTTGTACGAAGAGAACGGGTTTGGCTGGTTGAAAATAGCCGCTAGGGCGTAACACGCCTCGATAGGCTTACCGTTAAACTATGCCGCGTTGGATTTTCTAGCGTTATTAAATACCATATTGCTTAATCTCTTTCGCACAGAGCCTAACACCTACAAAAACTTAATATTAAAACCCCCGCAAAAATCACCACCGATTCATATGCAGCCCTATACATTGACGAAATTAAATCTTTACCTCACTCCATGAAGCGAGACAAATCGAATCATCTCGACTTGAAAAACCGGATACCTGAGTCATCAACATCCAGCAAACCAGGAAAACACAACCGACAACTATTGAACCACTTCGCACAACTCAAAACTTATCTTTTCCACCCCGCACAAAGGGCATCTAAACGACTCTGGAAGATCAGAGAACTTTGTATTGCGATGAATACCCAAATCCTCACAACCTTCGTGCTCATCGTACACATACCAACACTTAGTACACTCATAAATTACACTCATGCAAAATATACCTCAGTGAATTTAACCTAACGACCTACACTCCAGGCGCCACTTAAAGCTACAAGCTCACTCATGAGATACTCCACCATAACTTTTATCCTTTTTGATACAAGCTGACCGGGTGGATAAACTATCCAAGCAGTACCCTGCAATGCACCTTTATAATTCCATTCAGGCAAAACATTCGTCAATTGATTACTCTTAAGTGCTTCGTGAGCCAAACATAGCGGGAGACAAGAAACCCCTATACCAGAAATCGTCGCTGTCAAGGCCGCTTCAGGGCAATCCGAAAGATATCGACCAGGTATTGATACCTCACAGAATTCATCGAGCGATCTAAACTTCCAATACTGCTTATCAAGATCCCCTATAAATGTGATACAGCTATGCACTGGAAGCTCAGCAGGATGAGAAATCAAACCGGACTTATTTAGATAGCTTTCCGCGGCACACAGGACAAAATCCACGACAAACAATTGCCGCGCAACCATCCCCTCTGGGGGTTTATCAGTAATCACGATCCCAACGTCGATAGAATCAGATATAAAATCAAATTTCTCGCCACACACCAACTGGACATTGACGTCCCTATACGCAGACAAAAAATCAGGTATTAGCTTGCTACATGTAGCGTATAAAGACTTGGGCACGCCTATCCGAACCAGCCCCTGCGGACCATCAGCCAATCTATCCTTCAGACGAAAAACGTTGGCTGATGATTCCAATACTGACTTACAGTGCTTGTAAATCTGCTGGCCTTCAGCATTCACTTTCAGGCTTCGGGTCGTGCGCTCTATCAAGCGTAATGAAAGTGCACTTTCCAACTTGGAAACTTGCTTACTAACAGCTGATGCTGTCACCCCAATTTTAACAGAAGCCTCAATAAAACTCCCAGTTTCGACCACCACTGCGAATGCAGCCATGCATGGCAAAATTTCAACATAATCTTTTGGCAGATATCCCCTAGATTCCATATCACCAATACCCTGCAAGTCAAAAACTATCCCTTCATGCCCCACCACATAAAGGCCAAGTGCACCCATCAGGATTTACAACACATGAAGCATCACCGCTCCAATTAGCACCAACAATACACCCAACAACTGCCCCCTCACTAATCGCTCATTATAAAAAACATAGCCGAGAACTGCAGCCACCCCTCCTGAAAGCGTACTAATGACAGTAACCACTGCTACTGACCCCTCAAGCACACCGAAGGAGAACGCTGCAAAACCACCTAGATTAAAAATACTTGCAGCGCTTAAACTTCCGCACACTCTTAAATTCAAAACAGAAGCACCAGCAGTATCTCGAAATGTCAAAAAAATAAACATGACACCGACAAAGTAAGTAAGCCATAGCATGTTGACAGGCCCGACAGAGGGTAAAGCATACTTACCTTGAAGCCAAAAGCTACCCCCATAAAGAATCGCAGCTAATAGCGCATAACAAATCGCATACTTTTCCAGACCTCGGAGGCTAGACTCAGTCCTATTACACCCTAAGCCCACGAGAAACACACCGAACGAACAAACAGCTATGCCTATCAATTGCTCTACGATAAGTAATTCCCCACCGAGCCAAGCCAGAATTGTAGTGACAATGCCGTAGGACGTTATCAATGGCGCCACTACAGCAGTGCGCCCTTGGGTTAATGCCTTGGTGAGACAGATTGCACCCAGCAAAACCAACACCGCTGCAGCCAAACAAATAACTAAGGTCTCGAGATCAGCTTCACGAACGAGGTTTAGGCTTGTTGACGATAGCACCAAAAATAAACTAACGATCAAAAAACCTATCAGTTGACTATAGAGCACAGAGCGTTTTACCCCAACCGCCCTGCCGTTTACACCGACAAGATAGTCTGTAACCCCCCAACACACCGCAGCAATTAATCCCATTAAGACATCCAAAACCGACACCTCTTATTATTAATAGCAAGCTATTCCACTGCCTGAAGCCTCCCCCTTGAAACCCTATTTAATAAATTGACTAATGGCGCTGTCAACAGAGTAGATACTACCGAAAGTAACAGGAGAATCGCGTAGGAATTATCCGACAACAGGCCAGCACTGTTTCCTACAGAAAGCACCACCAATTCAGCCGTGCCTTTCGTGGACATCAAGATACCTAGCTCAAGTGATTCACGCTGGTTCATCCCAACAACTAACCCGGCAGCATAGGAACTCAGTATTTTGCTTGCGACAGCAGCGATCAAAAACACAACAAACCATAACCAAAGCTGAATCTCATTAAAACCAGTAAAAGATATGATTGTACCTGTACCTATGAAGAACAATGGAACTGCTATCTGACACAAGTTACCCTGCCACTTCCTCCAGGCTTCCCCAATCCCTGGAACATGTGAAAAAGCATAAATAGCCGCGATTGCACCTATAGAAAAGTGAAAGCCTATACTTTCAGTCAGAACCGCCGACAAAACAATGCCAATAAAAATGACAAGCATGCTTCCAGGGCTATTACCACCGAAACCTACTTCCAATTCCTTCAGCGCCATCTTTATAATAACAATACAAAACATAAACAAAGCTAAACAACCAAAACGCATCAAAGCAGAATAAGTCTCCTCGTCACCTCCCCCCAAAAAAACCACTAACAAAGCTAACGATATCCAAGCAAATGCGTCTGTATAGATAGCAACGACCAACGCAACTGCCCCAACAGATCTAGTTATATATCTAGACTGCTCAATCAACATCGCCAGCACCGGAAGAGCTGTTACAGAAAATGCGATGCCGCAAAATAGCACATATCCTAAAACTGGATACCCAAAAGCCAATTGACTGCTTGAATAGTATCCAACTATCGCCCCTACAACAAAAGGGACAAATATGGTAAAGCATGCAATTATAATTATTGTTCCGCGCTCACCGGACCCGGCCCGCACATGCTTCGCACACCAGATAACTTCAACTAAAATGCAAATCAGCCCAATCTCACCCAGCGCACGCAAAATTTTGATAAACTCTGCCACATTAGCTGATGGAAAAACCATCAAAGAGTGTGACCCTAAAAAATACGACCCAACTAAAAAACCGGTTAGAATATCACCAACAAACGCTGGCTGACCAAATAGAGAAACAAGCACCCTACAGACCAAACAAACAACCACCACCAGCAAAAGCATTTCAATTAGGCTATACATCAAACCTCCTTGACAATCTCCACACCAATTAATAAAGCACTAACAATATTGCAGGCAAAGCTTTTCATGGACGAACTCCGAATCACTTTTCAGAATCTCTAAATTCTCATGAACTAGGTAGACCACTCCCCAGGAAGAGAGAAAATCCGAAGTCATTTCAACATGCTCGCCTGCTGTGGCATACAGATTCATCATATGAAATGACGCCAACCCCCTAACCTCTTCAACCCCCTCAACATTAAAAACAACTCCCGACTCATTGGAAATAAGGCAGCAAATACAGAAGTGCTTTTTAAAAACCACTTGATGTACTGGCTGGGAAATGCGCCCCAAATAGATATCAAGCGCCAGATCGTAGCAATTGATATCAGTACATGCCTCTATCATTTTCGGAACTAAAGCGCCTGGCATTCGCCCATTTTGCTCTATAATACATACTCTATCTGGACTTATTTTTAACTCCACATCATTGATTCCATACCAGACACCAAGTGCTTCATTCACCTTTTCAACATAGTTAAATGCTCGATCCGCCAAATCCTCAAACAACGGAATAGACCTAATGTTTTTATAGATACTAGGACTACCAAACCTCATTAGTTTTTCATAGCCTGCAAAGCATAAATATTGTTTAGTTTCTCGCCTACCAAAATTAGCGGTAACCACAAAAACTCATCACCATCAAGATATTCCTCAACCAAGGCCCGCCGCTCCCCACCTCCAACATCCCCTTCACTTATTCCCACACCTGATATTGATGTAACAACCTCATCATAATTTCTACACAATTTAACATCTCTGCTTCCAGTACCACGACTAGGCTTAACAACTACCGGATACTCTAGACATGCTAAATTTTCTTTATCAGCAAGCGCAAACCCGCCCTCAACACCCAAAGCAACATCTACTCCATTTTTTTTCAAGTCCATTTTCTGAACCCACTTATCAACCCTCGCCAACGAGGTAGCAGTCGAATTACCGACCAACCCATAATGATCACTTAGCGAATCGGCAAGCGCTAGCCCGAAGTCTGATCCTGGAACCACAGCATATATATCAAACTTAGAAAGTATGTTAAGAGCCGATGACAAGTTGCCCGCATAAACAATGTGATCAAACTCACCCAGCTTCTGTAATCGCCGCAGACCTGGCGATAACTTTTTAACACTTACTAATGCAACCGCCAGATAGCCTTTCGACTGAATAGCATGCCCAAAGTGGCATGACGAACTAACTGGATCAACCACCAATATCGCTCGGTGTTTATTCATAATTCAGCCCCCTCATCATAAGATACATATGATTATAATAACGAAGCGCAACGTTATATCGCATTACAACTCCTAATGCCAATTCCTTGACTACACCCGCACCGCAACTTGCGTAATAATCGAGTACTATTTCCAACCAGGCACGACTGTGACGAGCATCAATAGTTATATGTGCTTTGTGATATGCAATAACTCTTTCAGGCTGCCGAAGCCGGTTCAATCCTTCAGTGGTTGCTCGGAAACGCACAGGGGCAGACCCCTCGACCAGTCCCATAGCACCAATTAGCCTTACATTGAATTCTCTACGAAGCGCCAACATAAGCAACATATTTCCATTCATAAGGCACTCAAGAGTTGGCCTATTAGTTGTCACACCCATCTTATCTAAAACGCACCTCATGTAAGCAGATGATTCCTTGAACATCTTTGTATGCACACTAGAAAATTCTCCATTTCCCATTTCATCCCAATAATTTTCTCCTGCAACCATTTTGGGCTCGATAGGCATGCCTAATTGAACTATAGCCATCAAGTCATCAAATGAACCATCCACAAGCTCTTCCATGCATATGTAATAAGCGATTTGCTCCAGCCTAGCTTCTGACCTAAGGAACACAATAAAAAACCTAATATCTATATTCATTTTCCGTTCCATGCCCACATACCACTTAATAAATTCTTCCTTGTTTTTTGGAAGCGAGTCCAAATCGATCAACTCCTCTTCCGCACTAACCCATTGATTTTCTATTTCATAGGCCTTACATCTCAGCGCCTCAATCTCACCACCATGATTAACTAAACTTTCTGGTGAACCCAAAAAGACCCTATAATAACTAGCCAGATCCTCTTGACCATCAAGACTTATATTTCTCATATACCCCACCTCAATACATAACAACTGGAAGTTCACTGCTTCTCAAATCAAAAGCCATATTTGACGGACCATTTTCATACAGATACATCAAACGCTCATGCGCTTCAAAAATAGACGGAGTATGATTAGCTGGCACCCACCAAAGCACTAACCTGGGATGTTTCAACTTTTGAAACCATCTGTGCCCAGATCTCATAACTTCCGAATGAGCAGACTCATATATAAACTTCTTCAACGAAGCCACATCACTCCAGGTAGAAAGTGTGTAAAGATAATCGTCCCCCCACAAACGCCCCAAGCTCTCAAGATCCTCCTCGGTCTCTCTCCAAATAAAACCACTGGAGTTTTCAGCCAAGGCATTTATATAGTCGACGTTATTGTAAAAACCCGACATCCTGACATCATCTTTCGGATACTTAGGCCGCACAAGGTCAAATTGCGCCAATACTTTCTTCATTCGCCCCCCAACTTTGAATTTCAATTATGTTCCCATCAGGATCTCTCGCATAAATAAATGCACAGACACCAACACCCTCAACAGGAATTCGAGACAACTTCCCTAACATTGACCCACCACATCGAATGACATCCAGACAAACAGCCTCTAAATTCGAAACTTCAAATGCTAGATGTGTAATCCCTGTTGAGTTTGAATGCTTGATGTCCTCCACAAGATTTTTGTGGTACTGAAAAATTTCTAAAGTTGGGCCGCAATCGCACCCAGGTAGTTTAAGATGCACTCCTTCAATAATAGGGTTAGATACTCCAATGCCCTTTGATAGTTCCGCTCCGAAGAGCCGCCTAACAGGCCCTTTGATCACACACCCAAACACATTCATATAGAAGCTTGAAAGCCTCAACCAATCCTCGGACACTAAATTTGCATGCGAAAACTTTATTTTCACGCTGCCTCCCTTTAATCAATCCCTGAATACAAACGTCTCATGCTCAACTTGACGATCCTTATCGCGTGTTCGCTCCCAAGTCGTGTTTAGAATGATCCGGTCCACCGACTTGGTCAGGGGCTTTACTCTGTGAAGGGTTGTATCCGCCTTTAAGAGATACACATCTCCTGACTGATGAAAATATGAATCAATTTTATTTTCCACCAAAAGCGATTCGATGCGAGGATTCTTCTTATCCCATCGTGTATGCGGAACACATTCTAACAAGCCGCCACATTCAATTGTGGGCGCATCAACAACCCAGATGATTGTGAAAGGATAATCGCCCCAATGCCACCCATGAGTATCACCGGTCTTATGCTGACAGTTTATAATATAGTTATCCCACTTCCACGGTGTAGGGATAACTTCCTCACCAACAATACACTCAATCAAACTCATCAGGTAATTTGACTTATACGCGAGTGGTATGTACCGCCCATTTGACTCAATGCACTCCTGTGGAACATTACTCAAATACCTGGGGGTATCACCTGTGGACTCAATATGAACATCTCTGCGCTTAGCATGATTCGCGAGCAAGTACTTCACGTCGTCCGAAATCGCCTTGACAATTACCTCATCAATCAAGTTGTTAATTTTCAAATAACCGTCCCGCTCAAAGCAATGTCGCTCCCAGAAAAAATCTCGGTGCGAAAACGGTCGTGTCTCCAGAATCGATATTTTTTGTTCTATTTCATTGCTAGGACTGGAATTTGACATGCGATGCCCCTTCTAGGTAAATGGCCCAGCGCCATTGACCTCATCGTATAACTAAAAAAGCGTGGCGAAAAAGTGCTTGCCTGGCAGTTTATAAATTCTTTAAGAATAGGAATATCGCAACCTCCAAGAAATTATTAGAATACTAAGAGCCGGGAAATTCTCTATTCACTGAACGTGAATAATTAATCACCCTTATACTTGAGCATCGTAACAATTACTTACATTCAGCAGCTCCAGTTATCCTGTCTATTCTTCGCCCTCTGCAAACCTCTTACGCTCTTTACGGGAAAAGACGTCGCAAACACCGTATGGAACAAGCCAGCGGTTCCATGGCGGCATAGATTTCCACGATTTCGTCGACGCGTGTCACCATCACGCGGTCTCCTTCACCAGCCAAACATGTGCTCGATAATGTTGCGTTCTCAGTACTTGTGCGGCTCAAGTATTCTGGGTAAGCCAGGCTTGGGGGCGCACTTCACCGAGCGTATCGGGATGACTGCTTGGTATTAACAGCGCAGCGCCTCGCCGGCGTAGACCTTGTCGGCAAGCAACCAATTGCAGCATTTGCGCTGGCGGTTGGCTTGCGGGAAGGCTCATTTCGTCCAACTGGGGTCGGGCGTTGATGATGTCACTGGCTTGGGCGCCAGATGAGAGGAAGCGCAACGGTGTCCCGTTTGCGTCGCACAGCAGGTCGATTTCGATTGTCACGCCACCGCGATTACGGCCTATTGTGTGAATCGATCAAGCCTTAATCATTCAAGCTCAGGTGCGAGCGTTCAGGCATCAACCTGCACCATCCAGCAACCAGGTCAAAACCCTTCTACCCTTTTACAACGTGAATCCCTGCCGCGCCCGCTGGCCAACGCAACCGTTCGGTAACCGAACAGTAGCCCGTCTCTTGAATTGACGCTGCCGCCTTCACTGCTCACCATGCACCGGCCTTGCGTGCCCCCCCTGCCTGGGAACCGGTCACGTACCCGCAGCACCGCAGCTGAATACAATTTCAAGAAACGAGCAGTTTATGAACCACTCCAAGATCACCCCCGCCGCACCCCGGATGTCCCAGGGTTCGATCGGCGACAAGCTTCGCGGCGCCTTCGGCGTCGGCAAAACCCGTTGGGGCATGCTTGCCCTGGTGTTCTTCGCCACCACCCTGAACTACATCGACCGCGCCGCCCTTGGCATCATGCAGCCCGTGCTGGCCAAGGAAATGAGCTGGACGGCGATGGACTACGCCAACATCAACTTCTGGTTCCAGGTCGGTTACGCCATCGGCTTTCTGCTGCAGGGCCGGCTGATCGACAAGGTCGGGGTAAAACGCGCGTTCTTCTTCGCCGTGCTGTTGTGGAGCCTGGCCACCGGTGCCCACGGCCTGGCTACCTCGGCGGCAGGCTTCATGGTCTGCCGCTTCATCCTCGGTCTGACCGAGGCCGCCAACTACCCGGCTTGCGTCAAGACCGTGCGCTTGTGGTTCCCGGCGGGTGAGCGGGCAATTGCCACCGGGTTGTTCAACGCGGGCACCAATGTCGGCGCCATGGTCACCCCAGCCCTGTTACCGCTGATCCTGGCCGTGTGGGGCTGGCAGGCCGCGTTCATCGCCATGGGCAGCCTGGGCCTGGTATGGGTGGTGCTGTGGGTGCTGAAGTACTACAACCCTGAAGACCACCCCAGCGTGCGCCCAAGCGAGGTGCAGTACATCCAGCAGGATGACGAGCCCGAGCCGACCCGTGTGCCGTTCAGCCGTATCCTGCGCCTGCGTGGCACCTGGGCGTTTGCGGTGGCCTATGCGATTACCGCACCGGTGTTCTGGTTCTACCTGTACTGGCTGCCGCCATTCCTCAACCAGCAGTACAGCCTGGGCATCAACGTGACCCAGATGGGCATCCCGCTGATCATCATCTGGCTGACGGCGGACTTTGGCAGCATCGGTGGCGGCATCCTGTCGTCGTGGCTGATTGGCCGTGGCGTGCCCGCCACTACTGCGCGGCTGGTGTCGATGCTGATCTTTGCCTGCACCATGCTCAGCGTGATCTTTGCCGCCAACGCCAGCGGCCTGTGGGTCGCGGTGGCGGCCATCTCGCTGGCGGTGGGCGCGCACCAGGCGTGGACGGCGAACATCTGGAGCCTGGTGATGGACTACACACCCAAGCATTTGGTCAGCACGGTGTTCGGTTTCGGCAGCATGTGCGCGGCGATTGGCGGGATGTTCATGACGCAGATCGTCGGCAGCGTGTTGACCGCCACCAACAACAACTACGCCGTGCTGTTTACCATGATTCCGGCCATGTACTTCCTGGCGCTGGTGTGGATGTACTTCATGGCTCCGCGCAAGGTCGAGAGCGCCTGAATGCGCTAGCCACTTACCTCTACGGGGCCCTTGCGGGCCCTTTTTTTGGTCTGGTGATCATGGCCGTGGCAGCGTGCCGTGGCAGCGCTGTTGGTTTCAAGGCAAACACAAACCCTGTAGGAGCAGCCTTGTGCTGCGAAGAGGCCATTGCAGCCGGAGACAGTCGTTAGCCTTATCGGCCTCTTCGCAGCGCAAGGCTGCTCCTACAGGGTGATGCGTTAGCCTGAGTGATGATGGCGAATCAAACAGTGGCCAGCACGACCATGGCCTTTTCCAGCGCCATGCGCGCGCGCTGTTCACCACTCACGCCCTGCTCCAGCAACTGCCGTGTCGGGATTTCCAGGCTCAGCGGTACGCTCGGCGGCAAGCTGCGCAGCAGGTTGACCAGGTCGGCATCGCCGTCACCGGGGAAGCGCCGTTCGTTGCGCGCCTGGCGCAGAATCTCGTCCATGTCGGCCGGTACCGGGCCGGCAACGTCGCACAGCTGGGCATAACGCATGCGCTGCGGCGCCAGCTGCGCCAGGTCGTCCAGCGAAGACCGGGAACGGTTGAAGTGGAAGGCGTCCACCAGCACGCAGCCATTGGCGCGGTCGGCGTTGGCCACCACCCGCATGGCCTGGCGCAGGTCACGCACGTCGGTCCAAGGCATGAACTCCAAGTGCGGGTAAATGCCGTAGCGCGCCGCCAGCTCGCACAATGCGGCAAAGCGTTCGGTCAGCCGCGCTTCGTCCGGGTCGTTGCCAGCCACCAGCAGCTCGGTACCCCCCAACTCGGCGCCCACCGCCAGAATCGGTTCGAAATCGGCTACGCAGGTTTCCGGCTTGAGGCGCAGGATTTCCAGGTCGAGCACCTTGATGCCGGTGTCGCGCAGGCGCGCCTGGGTCTGCCGGCGCAGGTCGGCATCGGCTACCAACGGGAAGTGCTGCTCTTGTTCGGTAGCAGGCACCAAGCGTAGGCCAACGTGGCTGTAGCCCGCTCGGGCGGCGGCCTCGACCATGTCCGGTGGGGACAGTTCGAGTACCGTCAGGGCCGCGAGGGAGAAAATTCGATCAGTCATTTGTCGTCACCAGGAAAAGTAAGGTTGCATCAGGCAATGTGCTCGGGCGCGCAGGCCCGGCCGCTTTCGGCTGCCTGGCGGATCGCTTCGATCAGCGCCAGGGTGCGGCCAGCGTCGGCGGCATCGATCAGCGGCGCCTGTTCACCCCGGGCGACCCGCACGAAGTGCTGCAACTGCAGGGTCAATGCCTCGCCAGCAGGTATGTTTTCCGCGCTTTGCAACAGCGGCGTGTGCCAGCCGGAGCCGGCTTCGGCGTAGTGCCAGCGTTTGAGCTGGGGAATGCTCAGCGCCCCTTGAGTGCCCGCCAGCAAGTAACACGGCTGCCCCTCCTGGCGGGGATAGATCGGGCTTTCACCAGAATCCAGCTCCCAGCTCCACGGCGCGGCCACCGCGTCGGAGCCGGTCAGGCTGCCCAGGGCGCCATTGGCGAATTGCAGCAGCACCGCTGCGCTGTCTTCGTTGGCAAAACCCCGTACATCGTTGCGGGTGAACGCCTGCACCTGCACCACCTCGCCGCACAGGTGGCGCAGCAGATCCAGGTCGTGAATCAGGTTGGTCAGCAAAAAGCCCGCCCCTGGCTCGCGACGCCAGGGCGTTTCGAAATAGCTGTCGGGCTTTTGCAGTTGCCACAACGCAGTGACGTTGATCAGCCGGCCCAGCTTGCCTTCGCTGATCACCTGATGCGCCTTGGCGATCAGCGGATTATGCCGGCGATGGTGGCCGACCAGCACCGGCACATTGCGCCGACGCGAAGCCTCTACCAGTGCCCGGACTTCATCCAGATGTACGCCCACCGGTTTTTCCAGCAGCACCGGCACGCCGGCCTCGACGCAATCCAGCGCAGTGGCCACATGCTGATTGTTCGGGTTGGCGATGATCACCGCCTCCGGGCGCACACGGTCCAGCATCTGCCGGTGGTCGGCAAAACAAGGCACGCCGCACTCGGCGGCGAAGGCCTCGGCCTGTGGGCCGGGGTCGGCCACGGCACACAGTTGGGCTTGGGGCACATTGCGCAAGTGCTGGTAATGCTGGCGGCCCATGATGCCGGCGCCGATCAGGGCAATACGAAGGGGTGCGTTCAACAGCCTGTCCTCTTGTCGTTGTTGTTGTGAAAATTCCGGAACTAGATTCCAGAATTAACACTCGACAATTTAGAACCAAGTTCTGCTTTTCAAAAGAACCGGCGCAACAGACTGTGCGGTAATCGACCGGATTATCCCCTCAGGCAAACAGTTCACTGGCCCGGCTGGCGGCTGACAGTTCATCCGCCGCCGCCAGCAACAGCGGCGCCAGCTCTGCCAGGCGGTTGTGTGCCAGGCGTGCGCTGGGCCCCGCGATGCTCAGCACGCCGATGACTTCGTCACTTTGCGGGCGGCGCACCACCGCGGCGAGGGCCGAGGTGCCAATGGCGGAGGTTTCTTCGACCCAGGCGTAGCCGCGCTCGCGGGCGCGACGCAGGTAGACGAGCAGCTCATCGGTGGAGCGTGGCGCGTTCGGGCCGAACTGCGCAGGGTCGGCAATGCCTTGGCGCAACACCATCTGCAACGCCTGGTCATCGTCCAGGCTGGCCAGCCAGGCATGCCCGGAGGCGGTATAGAACAGCGGCGCGTCGCGCCCCATGTCCGGGTCGTAGCGCAGCCCGGAGCGAGCACCCTGGGACTTGGCGATCCAGGTTTGCCGGGCGCCATCGATCACACCCAGGCGTACCAGTTCGCCGCTGTCTTGTGCCAGGCGGTCGAGAATCGGCTGGATGATGTCGGCGCCGCTGCTGGCCAGGTAACGAAAGCCCTGCGCTACCAACTTGGCCGACAGCTGATAACGGCTGTTTTCGCGGTTCTGACGCACGTAGCCCAGCCGCACCAGCTCGGTGAGCATGCGGTGGGCAGCGCTTTTGGGAATGTCCAGGCGCTCGGCCAAGGTTTGCAACGCCAGCCCCTGGGGCTCACCGGCAAGGCTTTCTACAAGACTGAAGGCGCGTTCGATCTGACTACCAGCCATGACACAGGTCCCTGAATTTTTTACGGATTCTAGAAGATGATTCCACATCGCCGCCAGCCAGCGCAGCTGAGGCCAGCGTGAATGTCCGATGATCGCCCATTAATTGCCTGGCCTGGCCGGCCTGCCCTTGCAGACCGAAACGCTGCCGAGAAGAATATAGAACCTTGTTCCAATAACAATACAGGAATCCCGCAATGCCTTCCGCACCCTTCGAAACCGAATGCGATGTACTGGTCATAGGTTCTGGCGCCGCCGGGCTGGCTGCGGCCGTAACGGCTGCCTTTCATGGGCAGAAGGTGATCGTGGTGGAGAAGGAACCGGTGTTTGGCGGTGCCACCGCCTGGTCCGGTGGCTGGGCCTGGGTGCCGCGCAACCCGCTGGCGCGCAGGGCCGGTATCGCGGAAGACATCGAACAGCCACGGACTTATCTGCGCCATGAACTGGGGGAAAACTACGACGCCGAGCGTGTCGATGCCTTCCTTGAAGCGTGCCCGCACATGGTGGCGTTTTTCGAGAAGCACACGGCGTTGCAGTTTGCCGACGGCAACGGTATCCCGGACATGCATGGCGACACGCCGGGGGCAGCCCAGGGCGGCCACCAGGTGATCGCCGCGCCCTACGACGCCCGCGAGGTTGGCGCCCTGCTGCCGCGCTTGCGCAAGACCCTGCGCGAAACCTCTTTCATGGGCATGCCGATCATGGCCGGCGCCGACCTTGCAGCCTTCCTCAACATGACCCGCTCGCCCAAAGCGCTGCTGCACGTGTGCAAACGCTTTGGCCGCCACCTGTACCACCTGGCCCGCTACGGCCGGGCGATGCACCTGGTCAACGGTGTGGCGCTGGTGGCGCGCCTGGCCAAATCGGCGCAGGACCTGGGCGTGCACCTGCAGGAATCGGCGCCGGCCCAGCGCCTGCTGGTCGAGGATGGCCAGGTGCGTGGGGCACGGGTAGCCACACCGCAAGGCGAGCAGCTGATTCGCGCCAAGGCCGTGGTACTCGCGGCAGGTGGCTTCCCTAACGACAACGCCCGGCGCCAGCAACTGTTCCCGCGCGATGCCAGCGGCCACGACAACCTGGCGTTGCCGCCCACGGGCTGTTCGGGCGATGGCCTGCGCCTGGGGGAATCTGCCGGTGGTGTGGTTGCCACCGACCTGAAGTCGCCGGTGGCCTGGGCACCGGTTTCGCAGGTGCCGCACCGCGACGGCAGCGTCGGCCACTTCCCGCACATTATCGAGCGTGGCAAACCGGGCATTATCGGCGTGCTGGCCAGCGGCAAGCGTTTCGTCAATGAAGCGCATGGTTACTACGACTATGTGTCGGCCATGGTCGCGGCGGTGCCGCAGGATGAAGCGGTTTGTTCGTGGCTGGTCTGCGACCATCGTTTCCTGCGCCGCTACGGCCTGGGCCACGCCCGCCCCGCGCCGCTGCCGGTCGGGCCACATGTGCGCAGCGGCTACCTCAAGCGGGGTGCCACGCTGGAAGCGTTGGCTGATGCCTGCGGTATTGACCCGGCCGGGTTAAGGGCCACGGTCAGCGACTTCAACGAGCATGCACGCCATGGCCAGGACCCGGCCTTTGGCCGGGGCTCCACGCCGTTCAACCGCAAGCAGGGCGACCCTCAGCACAAAGGCCCCAACCCTTGCGTGGCGCCGATCGAACAAGGGCCTTTCTATGCGGTGAAAGTGCAGCCCGGCTGCTTCGGCACCTTTGCCGGGCTGCGCACCGACGGCAATGCTCGGGTGCTGGATGAGGCTGGGCAGCCGATTGCAGGCTTGTATGCGGCGGGTACCGACATGGCCAGCGTGTTTGGCGGCTGGTACCCGTCGGGCGGCATCAACCTGGGGCCGGCGCTGACCTTTGGCTATGTGGCCGGGCGGCATATTGCCGGGGCGCGGGGGTACGAGTGAGTAAGGCTTGAGGTTTGCGGTGCCTGGGAGATCGAGCGCCGCCCGCGCGGCGCATCGCGAGCGAAGCTCGCTCCTACATTTGTTTCGGGCCAATTAATCCTGTGCCAGTGGCGCGCGGCCCTTTGGCGCTCACCTCGATATCGCGTCTTACAAACAAGGCGGTCGCGCGCGCCTGTCACAGGCGATACTGGCCCGAAACAAATGTAGGAGCGAGCTTCGCTCGCGATGCGCCGCGCGGGCGGCGCTCGATCTCCCAGGCGCCACAAACCTCAAGGCGTACCGTCCAGAAAATGAACACCCACAAAACCCGCGACTGTCCAACCTGTGAACACCCCCACACCCGCAGCCCCCATATTCCTTTGCCCCACCACCTTGGCACACCCCCTGCAACAAGCACCCGTGAACACAACAACACAGGATGCTTCACGTGGATACCTTACTGCCCAACGAACTCTGGAATGAGCGGCTGTTCACCGGTACCTGGGTACCCGGTGAGCTGCCCGCCAGCGCGGTGACCTCCCCTGGCAACGGCCAGGCACTGGGCACCCTGGCCAACGCCGGTGCCCAACAGGTGGAGCAAAGCGCGCGCGAGGCCGCCACGGCCCAGCGCAACTGGTATGCCCTGCCCTACGACGAACGCGCCCAAGTCCTGCGCAAGGCCGCCGCTATCGCCGAACACTACCAGGCCGAGATCGCCAACTGGATCGTTCGCGAAAGTGGCTCGACCCAGGCCAAGGCCGGCTTCGAAGTGTCCATCAGCATCAAAGCACTGCACGAAGCCTGTGCCCTGCCCTCGCGCAGCCAAGGCGAAGTACTGCCTTCCACCGCCGGCCGCCTGAGCATCGCCCGGCGCCGTCCGCTGGGCGTGATCGGGGTCATTTCACCGTTCAACTTCCCGCTGTACCTGGCCATGCGTGCGGTTGCCCCGGCACTGGCCACGGGCAATGCGGTCGTGCTCAAGCCCGACCCGCGCACAGCAGTGTGCGGCGGCCTTGTCATCGCCCGTATCTTCGAGCTGGCCGGTTTGCCGGCAGGTGCACTGCATGTGCTGCCCGGCGGCGCTGAAGCCGGTGCCGCACTGACGGCTTCACCCAGCGTGGCAATGATCCAGTTCACCGGCTCCACTGCCGCTGGCCGCAAAGTAGGCGAAGCCGCCGGTCGCCACCTGAAAAAAGTCTCTCTCGAACTTGGCGGCAAGAACTCGCTGATCGTCCTCGACGACGCCGACCTCGACCTGGCCATCGCCAACGCCACATGGGGCGTGTACTTGCACCAAGGGCAGATCTGCATGTCGACCGGGCGCGTGCTGGTGCAACGGGGCATCTACGCCGCCTTCGTCGAGCGCCTGGTGGCCAAGGCACGCAGCCTCAGCGTCGGCGACCCGGCCAGCGGCCAGGTTCATCTGGGCCCGCTGATCAACGCCGCCCAGCGCGACAACGCCTTGCGTATCGTCGAGGCCGCACAGGCTGCCGGGGCGACCCTAGCTACCGGTGGTTCGGCGGACGGGCTGTTCTTCCAGCCGACCGTGCTGAGCGATGTGCAGCGCGACAACCCCGCATTCCACGAAGAAATCTTCGGCCCCGTGGCGGTGGTAGTGCCGTTCGACACTGACGAGCAAGCCGTGGCGCTGGCCAACGACACCGATTACGGCCTGAGCGCCGCCATCCTCTCGCGCGACACTGGCCGTGCCCTGCGCCTGGGCGAGCAATTGCGCACCGGGCTGCTGCATATCAACGACCAGACCGTCAACGACGAGGTCATCAACCCCTTCGGCGGCGTCGGCGCATCCGGCAATGGCAGCAGCATCGGTGGTGCCGCCAACTGGGAAGAGTTCACCCAATGGCAATGGCTGACCCTCAAGGGCGAAGCACCCGCCTACCCCCTGTAACCCCGGAGAACAATAACAATGACAACCCCCCTGTTACGCCCCATTCAAGCTGCCGTCACCCGTGGCAAAGGCGCCCCCTTCGTGCTCGAACAGGCGCGCATCCGTGCGCCACAAGGTGATGAGGTGCTGGTACGCATCGTCGCCACCGGCATGTGCCACACCGACATGATCGTGCGCGACCAGTACTACCCGGTGCCGTTGCCGGCGGTGCTGGGCCATGAAGGCTCGGGCATCGTCGAAGCGGTTGGCCCGCTGGTGCAGCACCTGGCGGTAGGCGACCACGTGGTGATGACCTACGGCCACTGCGGCCATTGCTTGGCCTGCGACGCCGGCCACGCCGCCTACTGCCAGGACTTCTTCGGGCGCAACTTCAGTGGCGCCGGCCCCGAAGGCCAGCATGCCTTGCAGGACGAACAAGGCCACGCCCTGAATGACCACTTCTTCGCCCAATCGTCGTTCGCCACCTACGCACTGGGGCGCGAGAACAACACCGTGCGTGTGCCCAAGGAAGCGCCCATCGAGCTGCTCGGCCCGCTGGGTTGCGGCATCCAGACCGGCGCCGGCGCGGTGATCAACTCGCTGAAAGTCACCCCCGGCAGCGCCTTTGCCGCCTTTGGCGGCGGTGCGGTGGGCCTTTCCGCCGTGCTGGCCGCGCAAGTGGCAGGCGCCGCCACCATCATCGCGGTCGACGTGGTGCCTTCGCGTCTGGCGCTGGCCCTGGAGCTGGGCGCCACCCACGTGGTCAACAGCCGTGAGGCCGACCCCGTGGCAGCCATCCGCGAAATCACTGGCGGCGGCGTGCAGTTCGCCCTGGAGTCAACCGGGCGCCCGGAAGTGCTGCGCCAGGCCGTGGATGCCCTTGGCAGCCGTGGCGCGCTGGGGGTGGTCGGTGCGCCGCCGCTGGGCACCACGGCGCAGTTCGACGTCAACGACTTGCTGCTGGGCGGCAAGGTCATCCGCGGCATCGTCGAGGGTGACAGCGTGCCGAAGAAGTTCATCCCCGAGCTGGTCAACCTGTACCTGCAGGGCCGCTTCGCCTTCGACAAGCTGGTGCGCTTCTATGATTTCGAGCAGATCAACCAGGCCGCCGAGGACAGCGAAAAGGGCCTGACGCTGAAACCGATCATCCGCATCCAGAAGTAAACCCTCAGGGGCAGCCACGCGCTGCCCCACCCCATAACAAGAACAAGGGAACCCCTGACATGACGAAGAACTCCAGCCTGGCCTGGGGCATGCTGGCCTGCGCGCTGGTTTCGGCCAAGGCCCTGGCCGTGGATGTGAATGCCGGCGACTACACGGCGCTGCCGCCAGGCACCAACGTCGCCGCCTGGTACCAGCAGTTCAGCCGCGCCGACCGTTTCAACGGCGACGGCGCACCCGACGCCACGCACAGCACCCGCCTGCGCTCCAACATCAGCATCCTGCGCCTGATCCATTTCACCGAAATTGCCGGCATCACCGTGGATCCGCAAATACTGCTGCCGTTCGGCCATGTCTATGACGTGAAGGTCGGCGGGCAGTCGCTGGGCAGCAACAGCGGCCTGGCCGACCCGATCATCGGCGCCACCTTCTGGCTGGTGAACCAGCCGGGCGTCGGCGCCAGCGGCCGCTACTTCGGCATTACCCCGCTGCTGTACCTGCCGTGGGGCCAGTACGACCGCGACGCCGCTGTGAACCTGGGTGAAAACCGCTGGAAAGGCGACCTGCAGCTGGGCTGGGTAGAACCGCTGTGGGGCCGCTGGTCGATGGAGTGGTATGCCGACGCGGTGTTCTATGGCAGCAACGACAAGGCCGGGAGTGGCAGCCAAACCTTGCGCCAAGACCCAACCTATCAATTGCAAACCAACCTGCGCTACGACTTCAACCCGGCCCAGCGCCTGGCCTTGGGCTTTTCCGCCAGCGAAGGCGGCAAGCAGCGCCTGTCGGGCGACTACAGCGGGCAGAAGACCGAGGTGCAACAAGTGCGCCTGGAGTTCCAGCAGATGGTCGGCAAGGCCGTACAACTGAGCGGCCAGCTGACCCACGACACCCGCGTGGTCGGTGGTTTCCAGGAGGATACCGGGGTCAACCTGCGGGCGTTGCTGCTGTTCTGATCGGCGCGGCAGCCTTGACGCGCTGCCGGCAGCGGCGCAACGTGCGCAGTCAGCAGCGTGCCGTAAACCCTCACAAGGTGTACCCATGGATCGCCTACAACTCCAGTTGCACAGCGCCCGCCAGCAGTTCGCCGAAGGCCTGCCGTTGCCCGCCGGGCTGCTGCCCGAACCGATCGAACGCTCGTGGGAGCGTTCCAGGGCCGCCGGGCTCAGCCCGTGGCAACCGCGCCTGGCACACGGGCAGCTGGATGTGCTGCCACTGACCGAGGCCGACAGCCAACTGGCCGCCTGCGTGCAGCCAGAGCTGGAACGGCTGTGGGAGCTGATTGGCGATTCACACTGGATGCTGTTTTGCGTCAACCCGGATAACCGCATTGTCCAAACCCGCAAACCGGCGGGCATCGACAGCCCGCTGTCGGCCCTGCACGCCGGACGCCGGGTCAGCGAGGTCGACGTCGGCACCACCGCCCCGGCCTGCACGCTGATGGACGGCCTGCCGGCGATCGTTGCCGGCAACCAGCATTACCTGCAGGAATTTGCCCAGTTTTTCTGCGTCAGCGTGCCGTTGCGCGGGGTGAATGGCGAGCTGCTCGGCGCGCTGGACCTGACCGGTATCGGCACCCGCAATGCCGGGACCATGCTCGAACGCCTCAAGCAT
Organism: Pseudomonas sp. NY11955; assembly: GCF_048068035.1. Taxonomy (NCBI): domain Bacteria; kingdom Pseudomonadati; phylum Pseudomonadota; class Gammaproteobacteria; order Pseudomonadales; family Pseudomonadaceae; genus Pseudomonas; species Pseudomonas sp. NY11955. The sequence continues at coordinate 466,612 of NZ_JBLUPS010000003.1, read as the reverse complement.
GCGGCGCTGGCGACCGAAAACAATTTCTTCCACGGCTTGCCGGGCTGCCGCATCCTGGAGCTGCAGCACGACCCAAGGCTGCTCGGCTCGCCACTGCAGGCGCTGCTGGCCGTGCACGACGATAGCACGGTGTACGCCGCCAACCGCGCCGCACAGCAGTTGCTGGGCGTGCCCAGCTACCGCCCTGAAGGGCTGACGCTGGAGCAGTTGTTCGACCGCCCCGGCCACAAGGGCCTCGACGGTTCGCCGCAACTGCTGGCCCTGGCCGATGGCTCACGCCTGTATGGCCGGCTATTGGCGCAGCCCGCCGCCAAACCACGGCCGCTGCGGGCCAGCCTCACGGCGCTGGGCAGCGACCGGCGGGTCAACGCCCGCTTCGCAGATGCCTGCAAGGCCGTGACCGGTCATTTACCCGTGCTGATCACCGGGCCCACCGGCTCCGGCAAGGAAGTGTTCGCCAAGGCGCTGCATGAACACTGCTGCCCACAGGCCCCATTCGTTGCAATCAACTGCGCAGCCCTGCCCGAAAGCCTTATCGAAGCCGAACTGTTCGGCTACACCGAAGGCAGTTTCACCGGTGCTCGCAAAGGCGGCGCCATGGGCCTGCTGGAGTCCGCCGGCGACGGCATCCTGCTGCTCGACGAAATCGGTGACATGCCGTTGGCCCTGCAAAGCCGGCTGCTGCGGGCCTTGCAGGAGCGGCAGATCACCCGTGTTGGCAGTACCCGCAGCGTAGCGCTGAAGGCCCACGTCATCGCCGCTACCCACAAGGACCTCGCCAGCCTGGTGAGCAGCGGCGGCTTTCGCGAGGACCTGTTCTACCGCCTGGACGGCCTGCGCGTGGCCCTGCCCGCCCTGGATCAGCGGCTGGACAAGGCGCAACTGATCGACCATTTCTTCCAGCGCCCGGGTTTTCCGCCGCTGGCGGCAGAGGCCAGGCGCCAATTGCAGGCCTACCACTGGCCGGGCAACCTGCGGCAACTGGACAACGTGGCGCGCCTGGTCGGGGTACTGGCCGCCGGCGAGCCATGCATCGGCGTAACGCACCTGCCAGACGAACTGCAGGGCCAGGCGGTCGCGGTCGCGCGCAACCTGGCCGACGCCACGCAGCAGGTGATCGAGCGCGTGCTGCTGGCCCATGCCGGTAACGTCAGCGCCGCCGCCAAGGAACTCGGCATCTCGCGCACTACCTTGTACAAGCGCCTGGGCAAGCAGTAGCGCTCAGGCCGGGCAGCGCATCTGTTCCAGCCAGTAGGCCACATCCACCTCGTCGATCTGTTCGGTGCGCAGGAAGCGCTCGGCATATTGGCGGTACACCCCGCTGCTGAGAAACAACTGCAGCAATTGCCCGTCGACGTGCCCGTCGCGGGCCATGAACACCAGAATTTTTATCGATTCGGACAGGGTCTTCGCCGGCTTGTAAGGCCGGTCTGCCGCCGTCAGTGCTTCAAAGATATCGGCAATCGCCATCACCCGCTCGGCGATGCCCAGGTCCTGCTCGCCCAGGCGCCGTGGATAACCACCGCCGTTCATCTTCTCGTGGTGGTTGCCAGCGATGTCGGGCACCCGTTTGAGATGGCGTGGGAACGGCAGCGCGCTGAGCATGATGATGGTCTGCACGATGTGTTCGTTAATCTTGAAGCGCTCCTCGTCATTCAATGTGCCACGGCGGATCGCCAGGTTGTACAGCTCGCCGTGGTTGCTGGCGTGGGCGGGCAGGCACATGTCGAACCCCCAGATATTGCGCGGGTCGTCCTTGGCCACCGGCGGCGTGCGCATGCCCCAGGGCACGCAGTGCTCGGGGCGGTCGGCCAGCAAGGGTTCGGCTATCGGTAGCGCAGGCTGCGGTAGGCCTGCAAGGCGCTCGGCTTCATCACGGGAAATACCCAGGCGATTATCGAAATGACGCAGCCAGCGGCGCTGGCCGATCCGTTGCAAGCGCTGGACATCGGCGTCCTGCATAAACTCGCCGCCGATGTTGGCCTGGGCGACAAAGGCGAAGTCGTCCTGCAACTCGGCTTGGGCGGCCGCCAAGGTGGCTTGCAAGGCCAGCGGTTCGCCACCGCTGGCCAGGCCTTGCCAGTAGGCAAGTTGCGCATCGCGCCAGAGCACTTCGAAACGCATGCGTACTTCGTGAATGCGGTTGTACAAAGTCTCCAGCTTGGTCGCCTTGTCCACCACGTACTCCGGGCTGGTGACCTTGCCACAATCGTGCAGCCAGGCGGCCACACGAAATTCATAGCGTTCGGCCTCGGTCATGCTGAAGCTGGCGTACGGGCCACTGTCGGCTGCCACGGCCTGGTCCAGCAGCATCTGCGCCAGCTGGGGCACCCGTTCGCAGTGGCCACCGGTGTAGGGGCTCTTGGCATCGATGGCGTCGGCCAGCAGCTTGATCATGGCGTCCAGCAGCCGTTGCTGGGTTTCGACCAACTGGCGTGTCTCGATAGCCACCGCAGCCACGCCCGACAATTCCTCGACAAACTGCCGGAACGTTTCGCCCACTTGCTCATGCGCCTGCTCGTCGTCCAGTTGCAATACCAGGATGCCCAACAGCGCCTGGCTGCGGTCATTCAACACCACGGCCAGGCTGCGCTCGTGCAGGCCGAGAGCCTGGGTCACTGCCGCGGCCAACTGCTGCCGGGCGCCTTCATCCACGGCCAGCTCGACGGGGTATTGCTCACCACGGCACGAAGCGGCCAGGCGCAGCAACGCCTGTTCGGCGTCGTACAGGTACACCACGCCAGCGCTGACCCCGGCGGCCTCCACCAGATGACTCAGCACGCCATCGAGCATGCGCTCCAGGTTTCGCTCACGGCTGAGCGTGAGGGTAATGCCCTGGAAGTTGCGGATCGTACCGGACATGCGGCTAAGCACGCGGCTCAATTCACGGACTTCGGACACCCGCGAGTGCACGCCCACCTCACGGCTGAAATCAAAGCTGGCCAAGCCTTGCACCTGCGCGCTCAACAACCGCAGCGGGCGGCCGATGCGCCGCCCGAGCACACCACCGAGCACCAGCAGCACGGCCATCAGCGCCGCGGTCCAGAGCAATTGTTCGAACACGACATTGCGCGCCCCCGCCAGCAACTCGTGGCCTGGCACGGCAATCAGCGCCTGCAGGTCATGCCCGGCCAGGGTGGTCAGCTGCACGCGAATGCCATACCAGGTCTGGCCGTCCACCTGATAAGGCTGGGGCTGGTTGCCCTGCGGCAAGTCAGCGTAAAGCCGCGCCAGGCTGGGGGCGCCCAGCTCTGCGACACGCGACAGCCGCACGCCTTGCCCCTCCTGCACGATTGCCCGCTGCGGGTCCGGGTAAGCCACGACGTTGCCCTGGTCATCGACCACGACGATCTCGGTGCCGGGTGTCATGCGCAGGTCCTGGGTCTCGCTGGCCAGGTCGTTGACCGACACGTCCAGGCCGATCACCGCCCCGCCATCGACGCTGCGCTGAGCCATGGTCAGGCCAACTTCACGGGTGGTGAAGAACACATAAGGGCGGGTCAGCACCGTGGAGGGCTGTGCAGTGGCTTCAGTGAACCACGGGCGCTGGCGCGGATCGTAGCGATACTCGGGTTTGGCCTGGGCCTGCAACAGGTTCAGCGCCCGGTCGTAGAAGCGCCATTCGCCCTGCATCACAGCGCCGTCGCCCCGGCTTACGCTCTGCACCAGAAAGGCGGCGCCCGGTGGCGCGGCGAACCGCTGCAGCAACTGCGGGTCACGCAGGCGACGCACCAGCAGGAACTCGCCGCTTGGGTAACCCAGGTAGGCGGCGCTGAGCATGCGGTTGGCATCCAGCATTTCGACCAGTTGTGGTAGCCGCTCCAGGCGCTGTGCCTGGGTGTGCGCAGTCGGGTTATGGGCCAGCAGGCGAATGCTGCTTTGCGCCGGCTCGATCAGGCGCCGGGCACGCTCGTCGATGGTCTTGCCGACCTGCTGGGCGGCATCGCCCGCGGCGGCCACCAAGGTTTGACTGATACCGCGATAGCCCTGCCAGGCCAGGGCGGCACCGAGAACCAGCATGCCTAGCATGATGGCCAGCGCCACCAGCCACTGCAGTGAAATGCCACGTCCGGAGTTGCCAACAGCATGACCAGTCGACACGCAGCCCATCCCAGGTACTCCATGTGCGGCACATTGCCTTGGCTGATATCCGGAGCAGTGTAGAGCGCGGGTGGGCTTTTTGCCGGGTTGGCGAAAAAATCAGTTGGGGTGGGCTGTCAGCTACCTGCCACAGCGCCAAGCACAGGACCTGTAGGAGCAGCCTTGTGCTGCGAAGAGGCCGGTAGGGCTGAAGATTATCGTCGGCTGCAATGGCCCCTTCGCAGCACAAGGCTGCTCCTACCGGGTGACGCGGTAGCTTGGGGATGGTGCAAGCTCACTTGCGACCCCGCTGCTCCAGCATCACCAGCGCCCCGACAATCAGCGCCTGCATCCCTTCCAGCAACTCCACTTCCAAGCTACCTGCCACAGCGCCAAGCACAGAACCTGTAGGAGCAGCCTTGTGCTGCGAAGAGGCCGGTAGGGCTGAAGATCATCGTCGGCGGCAATGGGCCCTTCGCAGCACAAGGCTGCTCCTACCGGGTGACGCGGTGCCTGGGTGATGGTGCAAGCTCACTTACGACCCTGCTGCTCCAGCATCACCAGCGCCCCGACAATCAGCGCCTGCATCCCTTCCAGCAACTCCACTTCCATCTCTGACTCCTCCCCTACCCGATCAGCCTCCAGCAGCGGCTCGCGCCCCGACACCGTGTACACCGTATCGGCCACTGCAAAACCATGGAACGCCACTGTCGACAGCAACCAGCGCGACTGCTCCAGGGTCAGGCCGTAGGCCTGGGCGATGTGTGCCTGGTGCTCGTTGATCTTGCCAATCATCGCGTCCGTCGCCGCCAGCCTGCGAATCACGTAGGGCGTCAGCCCTGGGTGCGCCTTGACGAACCCCTGTACCGAGGTGGCAAAGCGCGTCAGATAGGCCTGCAGGTCTTCGCAGGCACGCCCGTCGGCGCGCGGGATCTGCCAGCGCTGGAAGATCTCCTCGGCCACCAGACACTTGAGAGCTTCGATGTTGGCCACGTGCTTGTACAAGGCCATGTGGCTCACCCCCAACGCCGCAGCCACGCCCACAAAAGTGAGGCTAGGCAAACCGATGGCAATGCTGACGTCAGCAATCCGTTCACGGGTAATGGTACGAGGGCGTCCGCGTCCGGGCGTGGCTTGAGGTGGTTGCATCTGCGGCTCCAAGGTTTGTGAAGACAGTCTTGTAGCTGTCTTGTCGGGTTTTCGCAAATTAGTTTATAGTCATGCAACTAATTCGCTTTCAGCTTTGACAGGCCTGTTTCATGTCCGATTCATCCCCTTCGTTCGACAATCCTGCCCCAGCCAGAAGCAAGGTTCGCGGCCCCCTCGGTCGATTGCTTGCGCCCATTCGCGGGCGGTTGGTCGTTGCCACATTGCTGGCGGCAAGCGGCTCGATGCTGACGCTGGTACCGCTGGCGGGCATCGTGCACATCGCACAGGCGGCGCTTAACACAACCGCTGCGACAGGCACGATTGGCTGGACCATCACCGCCAGCATCGCCAGCCTGTTCGTCGGCATGGCGCTGGTCACCGCGGGCGAGATGCTGGCGCACCTGGCCGACAATCACATCACCCACCAGCTACGCGTAGCCATCGGCCAGCGCCTGATGCAGGTGCCGCTCGGCTGGTTCAGCGAACGGGCGTCGAGCGAGGTGAAACGGGCAATGCAGGATGACATCGGCACCCTGCACAGCCTGACCGCGCACTTCTTCACCACGCTGGGCCGCGCCGTCGGTGCCGTGCTGATTTCAGTGGCCTACCTGTTCGCCATGGATTGGCGCCTGGCGCTGATCGCGCTGTTGCCGTTCCCGGCGTTCTTCCTGTTCCTGCATCGCGCCGTCAAGGCCAGCGCGCAACACATGGGCGATGTGGTCGCAGGCATGGCACGCATCGACAACGCGGTGGTCGAGTTCGTCAACGGCATGCCGCTGGTCAAAGCGTTCGGCGACCGTGGCAACGCCCAGGACCGCTACCGTGCCGCGGTCGATGACTTCGCCGCCACCTTCACCGGCTTTACCCGGCCACTGGTCGCGGCGATGGCCCGGGCCAATGCCCTGATCGCACCGGTGACGGTACTGGGCGTGGTGCTGCTGGCGGGCATGCTGTTCGTAGCCCTGGGCTGGATCGAACCCCTGCAGATCCTGCCGTTCGCCCTGGTCACGCCGGGGCTGTGCGCCCCCTTGCAGCTGCTGCACTTCATCACCCACGACCTGAACAGTGCGGTGGCGGCAGCCCAACGGGTTCAGGCCCTGCTGGATACGCCAGTGCTCCCGGCCCCTGCCGCTGGCAGCCTGCCCAACGGCAGCGAAGTACGCGTGGAACAGTTGAGCCATGCCTATGTGCCTGGCAACCCTGTGCTCAACGACATCAGCTTCACCCTGGCCCCCGGCACCACCACCGCCATCGTCGGCCCGTCCGGTGCCGGCAAGTCGACGCTCGCGCGCCTGCTGCTGCGTTTTTTCGACCCCGACGCCGGGCGCATCACCTTGGGCGGCGTCGACCTGCGGCAGATCGAAAGCCGCGAACTGTACCGGCGTATCGGTTTCGTACTGCAGGAGGTGCGGCTGATCCATGCCAGTGTGGCCGACAACATCGCCCTGGGCCGACCGGCCGCAACCCGTCAGCAGGTTGAGGCGGCGGCGCGCCTGGCCAACATTCACGCACGCATCCTGCAACTGCCGCGCGGTTATGACTCGGTGATTGGCGAAGACGCGCAATTGTCCGGTGGCGAACAGCAACGCCTGAGCATTGCCCGCGCCGTACTGCTCGACCCGCCCGTGCTGGTACTGGACGAGGCCACCGCCGCCGCCGACGCCGAAAGCGAGGCGGCGATCCAGGACGCCCTGGCGCGCTTCGCCCAGGGCCGCACGCTGCTGGTCATCGCCCATCGGCTGGACACGGTGATGCACGCCGATCAGATCCTGGTGATCGACCAAGGCACCGTGCGTGAACAGGGGCACCACAACGCGTTGCTCGCCCGCCAAGGGCTGTATGCCCGGCTGTGGACCCAGGGCCGTTACCAGGACTCCGTGAAAAAGGCGCTGCCTGCATGCTGAAAACCTTCGTTCGACTGCTCGGCGACAGCGCGCCCGCCTGGCGCCGTTACCTGCTGATGACCGTGCTGTATGGGGTTTTCAGTGGCCTGACCATCAGCACCCTGGCGCCGATCATGCTGCACCTGCTGAACGACGATGTACCTGCCGCCAGTGCCTGGCTGGCCGTGCTGGCGACCGGTATGGCGTTGTGCTGGGTCTGGCGCCGTCAGGTGGAACAGGCCGGCATAAGCTTGGCGGTGGCAGTGCTGCAAGGCGGCCGCCAGCACATCGGCGCCCAGGTGGCCCAACTGCCGCTGGGCTGGTTCACCCCGGACAACACTGCCCGGCTTGGGCATGTGATTACCCAGGGTACGATGGCCGTGGCCCAGTTGCCGGCCCATGTCCTCACACCCTTGATCAGCGGCTGCGTCATGCCGCTGGTGGTGCTGCCTGCTCTGCTCGCCCTACACCCTGCGCTGGGGCTTGTCGCACTGCTGGCGCTGCCGGCCCTGGCCGCAGTCCTGCTGCTCAGCGCACGCCTGGGGCGCCGCGCCGACCAGACGTTTCACCAGCACTTTGCCGCAGCCAGCCAGCGTATGGTCGAGTTCGCCCAGGCCCAGTCGGTGCTACGGGCGTTCAACGGCGGTGGCGGCGGCACGCGCATGCTGTCGCAAAGCCTGGAGCGCCAGCGCAGCAGCGGCATGGGCCTGATCATTCGCGCCTCGCTGTCGGCACTGCTCAACAGTTGGGCCGTGCAGGCAACGTTCGCAGCACTGTTGGTGGCCGGTGGCCTGTGGTTCGGCAATCAGGCAGGTGCTCAGGCGCAGGATGCCGTGGCAGTGATCGTGGCACTGGCAATGGTGTGCCGCTTCATCGACCCACTGCAGGATGTGGCCAACCATGTCGAGATTCTGCGTGGCGCACACGGCCAGTTGCAGGAGATCGAGCAGATCCTTGCTGCCACGCCCTTGCCGGAACCTGCTTCGCCCCTACAGCCAGTAGACGGTGGCATCGACCTGCACGGCGTATGCCTGCGCTATGACGCCGCCGGGCCCGATGTGCTGCGGAACGTGAACCTGACCCTCCCAGCGGGCAGCATGACCGCCATCATCGGTACCTCGGGCTCGGGCAAGTCGTCGCTGATGCGCCTGATCGCGCGGTTCCTCGATAGCACCCAGGGCAGCGTGCGAATTGGCGGTGTGGATGTGCGGAAAATAGCCCGCACCACCCTGACCGACACCGTCAGCCAGGTGCTGCAGGATACCTGGCTGTTCCAGGGCAGCATCGCCGACAACATCCGCATCGGCAAACCCGACGCCAGCGACGGCGAGGTCTTGCAGGCGGCACACATGGCCGGGCTGACGCCGATCATCGAACGGCTGCCCGAGGGGCTCGCCACGCCCGTGGGAGAAAGTGGCGCGCGCTTGTCTGGCGGCGAACGCCAGCGGGTGACCATTGCCCGCGCATTGATCAAGCAAGCGCCCGTGCTGCTGATGGATGAAGCCACCGCCGCCCTCGATGCCGAGAACCAGGCAGTGATTGCTCAAACCCTGCACAGCCTGCGCGGACGCTGCACGTTGGTGGTCATCGCGCACCAGCTCGACACCGTGACCATGGCCGACCATATCGTGGTACTGGAGGCGGGCCAGGTGGTCGAGCAAGGCGCACCGGCAGCACTGCGCGCCCGTGGCGGGCGCTATGCACGCTTTCTGCAGCAGCGTCACGCCGCCAGCGGCTGGCGCATCGCCGTGCCACACGTGGAACAGCCCTGATGCGTGTGGTATGGCTCACCCTGTTCCTGCTGTTGTGCGTGGCCTCACTGACGGTGGGAGCCCGTGAACTGGCCTGGGCCCAACTGTTCTCTCTGGATGGCGACACCTGGCTGACCCTGACCGCCAGCCGTCTGCCACGCCTGGCCGCATTGATACTGGTCGGTGTGGGCTTGGCGATGTGCGGGGTGATCCTGCAGCAGATCGTGCGCAACCGCTTCGTCGAACCCGGCACCACCGGCGGGCTGGATGCCGCGCGCCTGGGCATCCTGCTTTCGCTGAGCCTGGCGCCGGCCGCCGGGGCGCTGCTGCGCATGCTGTTCGCCCTGGCCCTGTGTTTTGCCGCCAGCCTGCTGTTCGTCGCCATGATCCGTCGCATCCGCGCCCGCAACGCGGTGCTGGTGCCGGTGGTCGGCCTGATGTACGGCGCCGTGCTGAGTGCGCTGGCTGAGTTCTACGCCTACCGCTTCAACCTGCTGCAGAGCATGCAAGGCTGGTTGCTGGGTGATTTTTCCAAGGTGGTGCAAGGGCGCTACGAACTCCTCTACCTGATCCTACCGATCGTGCTGCTCACCTACCTGTACGCGCAGCGCTTCACCGTGCTGGGAATGGGCGAAGGCATGGCCACCAGCCTTGGCCTGAACTACACCGCCAACCTCAGGCTGGGCCTGCTGCTGGTGGCCGTGACCGTGTCTGCCAGCGTGATCGCCGTCGGCGCCATCCCCTTCGTCGGCCTGGTGGTCCCCAACCTGGTGGCGCTGCGTCATGGCGACAACCTGCGCCGCACCCTGCCGCTGATAGCGTTGGCTGGCGCGGCGTTGCTGCTGGTCTGCGACCTGCTCGGGCGGCTGCTGATCTACCCGTTCGAAGTGCCCATCGGCCTGACTGCGGGTGGGCTTGGCGGCCTGATTTTCCTTGGGCTGATCATCTGGAGGCAACGATGAAAGGTCGGCACTGGGCATGGCTGGCCGTGGTCGCCCTGGCGCTGTTGTTCGTGTTCGCCAACGCCGGGCCGGACGTTGCCTATGTAATCCCCAAGCGCCTGGCACGGCTGGGGAGCATGGTTATCGGCGGGGTGTGCGTGGCCTGCTCCGCCATCGCCTTCCAGACCCTTTCCGCTAACCGCATCCTGACCCCGGCGATCATGGGCTACGAGGCGGTGTACCTGCTGCTGCAGGCGCTCCTGGTACTGGCCATGGGCGTGCAGGGGCTGACGGTACTCGGCAGTGACGGCAACTTCCTGCTGTCGGTGTTGCTGATGCTGGGCTACTCCTGGGCCCTGCACCGCTGGCTGTTTCGCGACGGCAAGAACAACGTGTACTTCCTGCTGCTGGTTGGCCTGGTGCTGACCATGGTCATGGCCACATTCACCCAGTTCGTCCAGCTGAAAGTCAGCCCAGGCGAGTTCTCGATGCTGCTGGGCTACACCCAGGCGTCGTTCAACCGGGCATCGCCGCAATTGCTGCTGTATTCGGCCGTGCTGGTGGCGGGGTTATGCGTGCTGCTGGCCAAGGCCGTACCGGTACTGGACGTGCTGGCGCTAGGGCGCGACCAGGCGATCTCGCTGGGCGTGGACTACCGGCGCAACGTGCGCCTGCTGCTGGCGCTGATTGCGGCACTGGTCGCGGTATCCACCAGCCTGCTTGGGCCTACCGCATTCATGGGCGTATTCGTCGCCAACATCACCTACACCTTGGCCGGCACCTTTCGCCACCGGGCCACCCTGGCTCTCGGCAGCGCCGTGGCCATTGCCGTGTTCATTGCCGCCCAACTGCTGGTCGAGCATGTCTTCAACTACAGGACCACCGTCGGCATCCTCGTGAATCTGGTGTGTGGCACCTACTTCCTCGCCCTGATGGTGCGCAACCGGGGAACCGCATGATCACTGTCCATGACCTGCATAAGCGCTACGGCAGCAAGGCCGTGCTGAGCGGGGTGAGCACAAGCTTTCCACGCCAACGGCTGACCTCGCTGATCGGCCCCAACGGCGCGGGTAAAACCACGTTGCTGATGTTGCTGGCTCGGCTGCTGGAGCCGAGCAGCGGCGACATCCGGCTGGACGGGCAGAGCATCGGCAGCATCCCCATTGGCGCCTACGCCCGGCGCGTCGCCACCCTGCGCCAGACGCTCGATTTCAACTTGCGCCTGACCGTCGACGAGTTGGTCGCGTTCGGCCGCTTCCCCTACAGCCAGGGTGCGCTCACCCAAGAGGACCGCCAGGCCATCGACCAGGCTATTGCATTCCTATCCCTTCAGCCACTGCGCCAGGCCTACCTCGATGAACTCAGCGGCGGCCAACGGCAAATGGCGTTCCTGGCCATGACCATCGCCCAGCAGACCGATTACCTGCTGCTCGACGAACCGCTGAACAACCTCGACATGCGCCACGCCGTGCAGATCATGCGCGCCCTGCGCCGACTGTGCGACGAATTTGGCCGCACGGTGATCCTGGTGGTGCACGACATCAACTTCGCCGCCGCCTACTCCGACCACATCATTGCCATGCGGGGCGGCCGGGTGCATTGCAGCGGCAGCGTCGACCAGGTGGTGACCGAACGACAGCTGCACGCGCTGTACGGGCTGGATTTCGAAATCAGCCACGGCGCGCGCGGTCGCCTGTGCAACTACTTCAACCCACCCGGAGAAAAGCGATGAACTGCAAACACCCCACCCACGGCTGGACGTTGGCGCTGCTGCTAGGCGCCACCCTCGCCCTGCACGGCTGCAACGAGCCTTCGGCAAACGCGACGGCAACGCTGAAAGCCGCAGCCCATGGCGACTACGCGCCAGTGTCCGTGCACCACAAGCTGGGCACCACGGTGATCAGCCAACTGCCACAACGTGCAGTGGCCCTGGACATGAACGAAGTGGACTTCCTTGACCAGTTGGGCGTGGCCGTGGCTGGCATGCCCAAGGATTTCGTCCCGCATTTCCTTGCCCGTTACCAGGATGCTGAAAGCACAGAGGATGTCGGCTCGATCGTGCAGCCCAACCTGGAGCGGGTGCATGCCGCCCGGCCCGACCTGATCCTGATCACCTCGCTGCAGGCCAACCACTACGCCGAATTGAGCGAAATGGCGCCGACCCTGCACTTCGATGTGGATTACCGCGACAGCGAGGTCGGCCATGTCGAGGTGGTCAAACAGCACCTGGCAAGCCTTGGCCAGGTATTTGGCAAGCAGGCGCTGGCCCAGGCCAAGACAGCCGCACTGGACGCCAAGCTGGCCCAGGTGCGCAGCGTTACCCGCGACCGCCCGGAGCGGGCCCTGGTGGTGCTGCACAACAACGGTGCCTTCAGCGCCTTTGGCGTGCAATCGCGCTACGGCTTCATCTTCAACGACCTGGGCGTCAAGCCGGCCACCAGCACCCTGGACACTGGTCTGCATGGCCAGCCGATTTCCAGCGAGTTCATCCAGCAGGCCAACCCCGACATTCTCTATTTGGTGGACCGCACCGCCGTCATGGAGCACCGCCCGCTGATGACGGCTGAAACCCTGGGCAACCCGCTGCTACGCCAGACCAACGCCTGGAAGCACGGCCGCGTGGTGTTCGTCGACCCGGAGGCTTGGTACGTCACGGCCGCCAGCCCGACGTCGCTGGCCTTGATCGCAGACGACGTGATCAAGGGCTACCAAGACTGAGCCCTGTCTTTTGCAAACGCCTGTCACCGCGTTAGCGCGTGATTCTCATTTGCCTTACGTCTTCGTTTTTTAAAACCAAAAACACCCACCTGCCATCCGTCCCTTTGGAGCTATCGCGTGTTCATCCGCCCCTTGTCCACACTCTCGTCCGCTACCCCGACCTCGCTTGCGCTACAGCGCACCCCGCTGGCACAGGCCGTATTCATCGGCCTGGCCCTCGGTAGCTGCACACTGGCGCCAATGGCCGCACAAGCCGAGGCAGCCAACACCCGCCCCCACGAGGCCGCTGAAGAACCAACAGCCGTGCCGGAACTGCCCGCCACCCTGATCGACGCCCAGGCCAGCGCCAGCGAGTCACTGCCACCGGTGTATGCCGGCGGCCAGGTGGCCACGGGCGGGCGCGTCGGCCTTTTGGGCAACAAAGACTTCATGGAAACGCCGTTCAGCACCGTCAGCTACACCGACACCTACATCCAGGACCTGCAGGCCAGGGACATCACCGACGTCATCGCCGCCACCGACCCGTCGGTGTTCAGCAACGGCATGACCGGCACCTTCAGCGAGAACTACTCGATCCGCGGCTTCCAGACCAGCGTCAGCGACATGACCGTCGATGGCCTGTTCGGCATGGCGCCCTTCTATCGCGCCTCACCCGAAATGTATGAGCGCATCGAAGTGCTCAAAGGCCCATCGGCATTGCTCAACGGCATGCCGCCCGGTGGTTCGGTGGGCGGTATCGTCAACCTGATTCCCAAGCGCGCCGGCGACACGCCGCTCACCCGGGTGACCGCCACCTACGCCTCCGACGCCCAGTTCGGTGGCCATGTAGATGTGGGCCGGCGCTTCGGCGAAGGCAACCAGTTCGGTGTGCGCTTCAACGGCATGTACCGCGACGGCGACACCGCCATCGACGATCAAGGCCAGCGCAACGTGTTGTCGGCACTGGCCCTGGATTGGCGAGGCGAACGTGCCAAGCTGTCACTCGACCTGTTCGATACCGACGACCATATCCGCGGCCAGAACCGCGGCATGGGCCTGGCCGCTGGCGTGCCAGTGCCCAAGCCGCCCAAGAACGACACACTGCTCAACCCCGATTGGGCCTACGTGCAAACCAAGGACAAGGGCGTCATCTTGCGCGGCGAGTATGAGCTGAGCGACCAGTTGCTGGCCTACGGCGCGGTCGGCACCAGCAAGACCGACTACCGCTACAGCGGCGCACTGACAGCCACCGTGATCAACAGCGCCGGCGACTTCACCACTGCAATGGGCCAGTTGCAGATGGAGATCCACAAGACCTCTGCCGAAGTCGGGGTGCGTGGGCATTTCGATACCTTCGGCATCAACCACCAATGGTCGGTAAACGCCACCCAGTACAGCGACACGCAAAAGGACTTTGGCCGCCGCGCCGCCGGCTCGAACTGGACGACCAATATCTACGACCCGGTCTGGGGCCCAAAGGTGTCGGAGGCCTGGCCACTGATCGCCCATACGGAAAACGACCTGAAAAGCTATGGCATCGCCGACACCCTGTCGGTGCTGGATGACCGCGTGCAACTCACCCTCGGCGTACGTCGTCAGGAAGTGGTGACCGACACCTACAACACCACGACCGGCGCGCGCAACAAACCAGGCTACGACACCCACGCCACCACCCCCGCCGGGGCCATCCTGTTCAAACTGACCGACGAGCTTTCGCTTTACGCCAACTACATCGAAGGCCTGAGCAAAGGTGTCATCGCGCCCATTACCGCGGAAAACCGTGGCGACGTATTCGCGCCATACAAATCCAAACAGAAGGAAATCGGTGTCAAGCTCGACCTGGGCACGTTCAGCCATACCCTGGCGCTTTACGAAATCAAGCGCCCGGCCAGCAACACAGACCCGGTAACCAACATCTTCTCGTTCGGCGGCGAGCAACGTAACCGAGGGGTGGAATGGAGTTTCTTCGGCGCCCCCCTGCCCGACGTGCGCCTGATGGGTGGCGTGGCCTATGTCGACCCCAAGCTGACCAAGACCCCAGGCGGTGCCAACGATGGCAAGACCGCCACCGCCTACCCCAAGCTGCAGGGCAAGCTGGGCATGGAGTGGGACATTCCCGGCCTGGACGGGCTGACCCTGACCGGCAACGTAACATCGCAGTCCAAGCAGTACATCAATACCGAGAACAGCCTGTCGATTCCGGGCTACACGATCTTCGACGTCGGCGCCCGCTACGTTACCTTGGTCGCCAGCAAGCCGGTGACCTTGCGGGCGAACATCGCCAACCTGGGGGACAAGGATTACTGGGGGGTTCCGCTGACCCAGACCTTGGGGCTGGGCGCGCCACGGACATATCAGCTGTCGGCTAGCGTGGACTTCTAGCCGACAACCTTGCAGCGCCTGTAAAGGCCTCTTCGCGGGCTCGCCCGCTCCCACAGGTACCACCACAAGGCTGACGATTGTGGTGGCTCTGTGGGAGCGGGCGAGCCCGCGAAGCAGGCGACGCGGTTCATGATCGGTGCATCAGCCGCGCAACTGGTACCAGGTGGTCTTGAGCTGCGAATACTTGTCGAACGAATGCAGCGACAGGTCGCGGCCAAAACCCGACTGCTTGCCCCCGCCGAACGGCACCGTCACATCCAGCGCATCAACCGTGTTCACCGACACGGTGCCAGCCTTCAACGCCCGCGCCACCCGGTGCACCTGGTTGAAGTCGTCACTCCACACCGAAGCCGCCAGGCCATAGATGCTGTCGTTGGCCAGGCGTACCGCTTGTTCTTCCGTGTCGAAGGCGCTGACGGCCAGCACCGGTCCGAACACCTCCTCGCGCGCCAGGCTCATGCGGCCCTCGACGCCGGCAAAAATGGTCGGCTCGATGTAGTTGTCCGCACCGTCGATGGTCAGGCGTCGGCCACCACACACCAACCGCGCCCCCTCTTGCCCGGCACGCGCAATGGCGGCCTCGATGCGCCCAGTCTGCTCGGCATCGACAATGGCCCCCGCGCGGCTCGCCGGGTTCAGCGGGTTACCCGGCAACCACTGGCGGGCCTTGGCCTGCAGGCGCTCGACGAACTCATCATGGATGGAGCGCTGCACGTACAGCCGCGAGTTGGCCGAGCACACCTCGCCCTGGTTGAAGAAAATGCCGAAGGCGGCCTTTTCCGCAGCCAGGTCCAGGTCCTGGCAGTTTTCGAACACCAGGTTGGGGCTCTTGCCGCCGCACTCCAGCCACACCTGCTTGAGGTTGGACTGCGCCGAATACTGCATGAAGTACTTGCCCACCTGGGTAGAGCCGGTGAACACCAGGCAGTCCACATCCGGGTGCAGGCCCAGCGCCTGCCCGGCCTGCTCGCCCAGGCCCGGCACTACGTTCAGCACGCCTTCCGGCAAGCCCGCCTCCAGCGCCAGCTGGGCCAGGCGCAAGGCCGAGAACGGCGACTGTTCGGCGGGTTTGAGCACCACGCTGTTACCGGCGGCCAGCGCCGGGGCCAGCTTCCAGGCGGCCATGTCGAGGGGGAAGTTCCACGGCACCACGGCCGCGACTACACCCAGTGCTTCGCGGGTGATGGTGGCCAGCGCATTCGGGGCCGTGGGCGCCACCTGGTCGTACAGCTTGTCCAGCGCCTCGCCGTACCAGGCGAACACCTGTGCCGAGCCCGGCACGTCGATGTTGTAGGCGTCCATCACCGGCTTGCCCATGTTCAGCGAATCCAGCAAGGCCAGCTCTTCGCGATGGGCCATGATCAGCTCGGCCAAGCGCAGCAGCACCCGCTTGCGCTCGCCCGGGGCCATGCGTGGCCACGGGCCTTGCTCGAAGGCCCAGCGCGCACTGGCGACGGCCAGGTCGACCTCGGCCTGGCCGCAGGCAGCGACCTGTGCCAGTACGTTGTTGGTGGCGGGGTTGACGGCGGAGAAAGTGGCGCCGTCCTGTGCGTTGACGGGCGTGCCGTTAATCAGCGCCTGGGACGACAGGTACAGGTCCGAGGCGCGTTGTTGCCAGAATTCGAGGGTGTACATTTGTACTCCTTATGACCAATGGAGCGCTTTGCAATGCCTGTGGGCGCTGTGGGAGCGGGCGTGCCCGCGAATCAGGCAGCACGGTGAATGGCACCGGCTTCGCCGGTGTTCGCGGGCACGCCCGCTCCCACAGGGGTAGGCGATAGGCTTGCGAGCGGGTTAGAGCTTTCCGACCAGACGGGCCGTGCGGTCCACTGCAATGCGGGTTTTCTCCACCAGCTCATCCAGCTCGCTGTGGTTGGCGATCAAGGCCGGGGCCATGATCATCCGCCCCAGGGTCGAGCGAATGATCACCCCTTCCTCGAAACCAAAGGTGCGGCACTGCCAGGCCAGGTCGTTCTCGTTGGCAAAGCGCTTGCGCGTCGGCTTGTGCTCGGCGAACTGCAGCGCCGCCACCAGCCCGGCGCCCTGCACCTGGCCAATCAAGGGGTGGTCGGCGAACACCTCGCGCAAGATGCGCTGCAGGTACGGCCCGGTGTCGTCCTTCACCTGGCGCACGATGCCTTCGTCGCGCAACGCTTTCAGGTTGGCAATGGCCACCGCCGCTGCCACCGGGTGACCGGAATAGGTCAGGCCGTGGGCGAACACCCCGCCACGCTCCACCAACGCCTCGGCAATGCGCTTGCTCAGCACCAGGCCACCCATGGGCACATAGCCGCTGGTCAGGCCCTTGGCAATCGACAAGGTGTCGGGTTCGAAGCCGAAATACTCATGGGCGAACCATTCGCCGGTGCGGCCAAAGCCACCGATCACCTCATCGGCGCACAGCAGCACGTCGTATTGGCGGCAAATACGCTGGATTTCCGGCCAGTAGCTTTCTGGCGGGAAAATCATGCCGCCCGCACCCTGGAACGGTTCGGCAATGAAGCCGGCGACGTTCTCGGCACCCAGCTCGAGAATTTTTTCCTCCAGTTGCAGGGCGCAGCGGCGGCCGAACTCGGCCGGGGTCAGCTCGCCACCCTCGGCGTACCAGTACGGCTCGTCGATGTGCGCCACATCCGGAATCAGCCCGCCCATTTCGTGCATGAACTTCATGCCGCCCAGCGCCGTGGCCGCCAGGGTCGAGCCGTGGTAGCCGTTCCAGCGGCCAATCATGATTTTCTTGCTTGGCTGGCCGACCACCTGCCAGTAGCGGCGGACGGTGCGGATCAGCACCTCGTTGGCCTCGGAGCCGGAGTTGGTGTAGATCGCGTGGCTGTAGTGCCCCGGCAACAGGCTGAACAGCAACTCGGACAGCTCGATCACCGCCGGGTGGGTGGTGTGGAAGAACATGTTGTAGTAGGCCAGCTGGTCCATCTGCGCGGCAGCCGCGGCCGTCAGGTCACGGCGGCCATAGCCAAGCTGGGTGCACCACAGGCCGGACATGCCATCGAGGTAGCGCTTGCCCTCGCTGTCCCACAGGTGCAGGCGCTCGCCACCGACGATCACCCGTGGCCCTTCGGCGTTCAGCGCCTTCTGGTCGAGGAAGGCATGGATGTGGTGGGCGGCATCGGCTGCCTGGTAGTCACGGGTCTGGCGTTGCGGGGCGAAAGGCGCGTTCATTGTTGGTTTTCCTTTGCGGTGGGGTTGCAGGGTGGCTGGCGCTCAGCGCAGCTTGCCCATGTAGCTTTCCAGCGGGTCCTTGCCCAGCACGCCCTGGGCATTGGCCAGCGCGTCGATGAACAGGGAAAACAGCTCGGACTGGGTGCCGATGTCGAGCTTGGCGTAGACGTTCTTGCGGTGCGACTTGATGGTGTCTTCCGACACCCCCAGGCGCTCGGCCAGCGACTTGGTCGAGTGGCCGCGCAGAATCAGCTGGGCGATGCGGCATTCACGCTCGGTCAGCAGCGAACTGCCGAAGTTGTTCAGCGCGGCGTGGATACGTTGCTCGAGGATGTTCTCGAAGCGCCCGGCGCGGCTGTCCAGCCCGGCAAAATGCTTGCTGAGTACCGCCAGCACCCAGGGCGTGACGAGCCCGAACAGCGTGCGGCTTTGCCCATCGAGCTTGTCGGTGAAGGCCAGCGAAACCGCCAGGCTTTGCCCGGGCGCCACCTGCAGGATGTAGTTGAGTTCGTCCTGCAGGTGCGAATGGCGGTAGAACGACTGGTAGTACTCGCTGACTTCGAAGTGGTCGGGCGCCACTTCGAACAGGCCGTAGCAACCGGATTCGACTTGCTCCACGCAAGCACCGTAGAACGGGTCGAGCAGGTAGAAGCCAGACAGATAGCGGCTGACATTGCCCTCGGGCTGCCAGGGTGCCTTGTCGTCCTGCTCGAACAGCGCGCAGGGCATGCCATCGTGCGGGTACAGGTAAACCGTGGTGGCCTGGATCGGCCGGATCACACCCAGTGCGGCAAACAGGCTGGCGGCAAAGCCCGGCCGGCCGATTGCCTCGGTGACCTTGGCCTGGTGCTCGAACCAGTGTTCTGAAAGCAATTGAGTAGTCACTGTGGGCCTGCCGTTTCTATTCAGTGGCACCGCCGCCTGTGCGGTGCGTTGTTGACCAGATACTCCCACGGCCCTGCGGACACCGAAATCACCCTTTGGGGTGAGCCGGGCGAGGTCCGCCCTCGCTCACCCCAAAGGGTGATTCCGGGTGCCTGCAGGGTGTGGGAGCATCAACCCGCCCCAGCGCTGCGAGCCTTTCGCTCGACCTCCTTGCACAACACCCACCGGTAGCGAGCCTGCTCGCCTACTGCGGTGTCCTGCATCCCTTTCCAGGAGTTAGCAATGCATACAACAACAAGTACAGCCCATAGCCCCGCACACAGCCCCGCCCCAAATGCACCTTCGCAACCCAACGCCAGCACCGGGCGCTTGCGCAAGTCCATGGGCATGACCGCCCTGGTGCTGTTCGGCCTGGCCTACATGGTGCCCCTGGCCGTATTCACCACCTACGGGCTGGTCACCCAGATGACCAAAGGGCACTTGCCCACCGCCTATCTGCTGACCCTTGCCGCCATGCTGCTGACCGCCTACAGCTATGGCCGCATGGTCCAGGCCCACCCCTACTCCGGTTCGGTCTACACCTACACGCGCAAAGCCTTCGGCAGCCACATCGGCTTCATCACTGGCTGGACGCTGCTACTCGACTACATCTTTCTACCGCTGCTCAGCTACCTGCTGATCGGCATCTATATGTCGGAATACTTCCCGACCATCCACGCCTGGGTGTGGGTGGCGGGCTCCATTGCCCTGGTCACCTTCCTCAACCTGATCGGCATCGAGTCGATCACCCGGGTCAACTGGATCCTGGTGGTGGTGCAGTTGGTGTTCATCATCGTCTTCGTCGCCCTGTCCGTGCTCAAGCTCAGCGGGCAAGCAGAGCCCGTGTCGCTGCTGGCGCCCTTCCACCACGAAGGCTTCAGCGTGCCGCTGATCATGACCGGTGCCGCCGTGCTGTGCCTGTCGTTCCTCGGCTTCGACGCGGTGTCGACCATGGCTGAAGAAACCAGCAACCCGACTTACCGTATTCCCGTGGCGATTCTGGCGGTGTCGTTGATCGGCGGCCTGCTGTTCCTGGTGGTGTCGTATTGCGCGCAGATGGTGTTCCCCGACTGGGGCAGCTTCGCCGACCCCGATTCGGCCTCGGTGGACGTGATGCGCCGGGTAGGCGGCGAGCTGCTGGTAACCGCGTTCACCGCCACCTACGTGGCCGGCTGCTTCGCCTCGGCCATGGTGTCCCAGGCCAGCGTATCGCGCGTGCTGTTCGCCATGGGCCGCGACGGCGCATTGCCGAGGGCGTTCGGCCAGTTGGCGACGAAAAAGCGCGTACCGGCCACCGCCATCCTGGTGGTCAGCCTGGTGTCGATGATCGCCCTGGTGATCACCCTAGACACCGTGGCCAACATGATCAGCTTTGGCGCGCTGTTCGCCTTCTCGGCGGTAAACCTGGCGGTGGTCAAGCACTACCTGGTCGACCAGAAACTGCGCGGCGGCCGCAACTACCTGCTGTACGGTGCCATTCCTGGGCTGGGTTTTCTCAGCACGCTGTGGCTGTGGAGCAGCCTGACCAGCTTGTCGTTCACCATTGGCCTGTGCTGGCTGGGCATGGGCCTGGTGGTGCTGATGGGCCTGACTCGCGCCTTCCGGGTGAAATTGCCGGAGTTGCAGATGGCCGAGTGACGCCATACACCGGGTGATAACTAAACGTTATCACCTGATCCGCATTAATCATTATTCAGCCTCCCGTTCGCCCCCTACAGTCCAACCCCAACGACTGTCATTGCCAACGGGAGACGAAATGTCCATCGAACACCGCCTGAACCACATCGCCGGCCAACTCAGCGGCAACGGCGACGTGCTGCTGAACAGCGTCGACGCCCACACCGGCGAGCCGCTGCCCTACGCCTTCCATCAGGCCACCGGCGATGAGGTCGAGGCCGCCGTGCAGGCCGCCGAGGCCGCCTACCCGGCCTACCGCAGCACCAGCCCCGCCCAGCGTGCCGAATTCCTCGAGGCCATCGCCAACCAACTGGACGCACTGGGCGATGACTTCATCCAGCATGTGATGCGCGAAACCGCGCTGCCAGAAGCCCGTATCCGCGGCGAACGCGCCCGCACCAGCAACCAGCTGCGCCTGTTTGCCGAGGTGGTACGCCGTGGCGACTTCTACGCCGCTCGCATCGACCGCGCCCTGCCCCAACGCACCCCGCTGCCGCGCCCGGACCTGCGCCAGTACCGCATCGGCGTGGGCCCGGTGGCCGTGTTCGGCGCCAGCAACTTCCCACTGGCCTTCTCCACAGCCGGTGGTGACACGGCTTCGGCGCTGGCCGCCGGCTGCCCGGTGGTGTTCAAGGCACACAGCGGGCACATGCTCACGGCCGCCCACGTGGCCGCCGCCATCGACCGCGCGGTGGCCAGCAGCGGCATGCCGGCAGGCGTGTTCAACATGATCTACGGGTCTGGTGTGGGCGAAGCACTGGTCAAGCACCCGGCCATTCAAGCGGTCGGTTTCACCGGCTCGCTGCGCGGTGGCCGTGCCCTGTGCGACATGGCGGCGGCACGCCCGCAGCCGATCCCGGTGTTTGCCGAAATGAGCAGCATCAACCCGGTGATCGTGCTGCCCCAGGCGCTGCAAGCCCGTGGCGAGCAAGTGGCTGGCGAGCTGGCCGCCTCGGTGGTGCTGGGTTGCGGGCAGTTCTGCACCAACCCGGGCCTGGTGGTGGGCATCCAGTCACCGCAGTTCGAGCGTTTCGTGAACACGCTGGTGGCACGCATGGCCGACCAGGGTCCGCAAACCATGCTCAACGCCGGCACCCTGCGCAGCTACCAGAACGGTGTGCAGCACCTGCTGGCGCACCCAGGCGTCCAGCAGCTGGCCGGGCAGCCGCAAACGGGTAACCAGGCTCAGCCGCAGCTGTTCAAGGCCGACGTAAGCCTGCTGCTCAACGGTGACCCGCTGCTGCAGGAAGAAGTCTTCGGTCCGACCACCGTAGTGGTCGAAGTGGCCGATGCCCAGCAACTGGCCGAAGCACTGCGCCACCTGCAAGGCCAGCTGACGGCCACCCTGATTGCCGAGCCCGACGACCTGGAGGCCTTCGCCACGCTGGTACCGCTGCTGGAACGCAAGGCCGGGCGCCTGCTGCTCAATGGCTACCCGACCGGTGTGGAAGTGTCCGATGCCATGGTGCATGGCGGGCCTTACCCAGCCACTTCCGACGCACGCGGTACATCGGTGGGTACCTTGGCCATCGACCGCTTCCTGCGCCCCGTGTGTTTCCAGAACTACCCGGATGCGCTGCTGCCGGACGCACTGAAAAGTGCCAACCCACTGGGGATTGCGCGTTTGCTCGATGGCGTGAGCAGCCGCGACGCGGTGTAATACCGCATCGGCTGAACTGGCACGGCGCCCTTTAGCCGTGCCAGTCTCGAAGGCAGCGCTGAAACGAGGCAATGACCTGGCTACCCTGTCGCTCGGCCAGGTAATACAGGTAAGTCTCTGTGTACACCGGGTCCCGCGCAATGCGGACCACTTTCAAGCAGGGGTCGGCGATGTATTCCGCCTCGGACACCGCACCAATGCCAATGCCACGGATCACCGCCTCGCGCAGTGCCTCGCGGCTGCCGATCTCCATGACGATGCGCGGTGTTACCTGCGCAGCATCCAGCGCATTGTCCAACGCCAGTCGCGTGGTTGAACCCTGCTCACGGCGCAGCAACGGCTGCCCCTGCAGCGCCTGCAGCGCAACCTGGTCATGGCGGGCGAACGGGTGATCGGCGCGGACGAACAGGATCACCGCGTGCCTGGCATAGCGTTGAGCGACGAACGCCGGGTCATCATGCAGCCCTGCCAACACGCCGATATCGGTCACGTAGCCCTGAAGGTCGGCCAGCACCGACGCCGAGTTGCCCACACGGATCGACACATCGATTTGTGGATACGCCTGCCGGTAGCGGTCGACCATCTCGATCACATGGAACGGCCCCACTGCGCCGATCTTCAGTTCCCCCCGGTTAAGCTGGCCACTGTCGCGCAACAGGCTGGTGGCCTCCGCCTCGAGCATCGACATGCGCTGGGCAATCGGCAACAAGGCGCGGCCAACGGCGGTCAGCTCGATGCGCCGGCCACGACGATGGAACAGCTCGACGTTGAATTCGCGCTCCAGCCCCTGGATCTGGTTGGTCGCAGTCGGCTGGCTGAGGCCGATGGCCCTGGCGCCAGCACTGAAGCTGGCATGCCGGGCCACGGCAAGGAACGTACGCAGGCGAGCGGTGGACATCCATAGATCCTTTGAATGGTTGGCTGGCGAAACCCATATTGAATTGATGGCGTGACTGTCACATGACAGCCCTAGTTTTGGCACTACCGACAACAACCACTCCGGTAACGCCATGACGCCCCTCCCGAAACTGTTGCGCTATGCCCGCCTCGCCCTGCTGCCACTGCTGCTCACCCCCGCCGTGCAAGCCCAGCAGGCGCTTACCGTCGGCCTGATCCCGTCGGAAGACTCCCAGGCCATGATCAAGAGCAGCCAGCAGGTGCTCGACCAGTTGCAAGCGCGCCTGGGCATGCCGGTCAAGCCGTTCGTTGCCACCGACTACAACGGCGTGATCGAAGCCCTGCGCGCCGGCAAGCTGGACGTCGCCTACCTCGGCCCGTTCTCCTATGTCCTAGCCAACCAGGTAGCGGGCGCCGAAGCCTTTGCCGTGGCCGTGACCAGGAAGACCGCCAGCAGTGCCTACCACAGCCTGATCATTGCCCGCCAGGACAGCGGCATCCGCACGCTCGACGACCTCAAGGGGCATACCTTTGCCTTCGTCGACCCCAGCTCCGCCTCCGGCCACCTGTTCCCCAAGGCCGGCCTGGAACACGCCGGGCACGACCCGAAAACCCTGTTCTCGCGGGTGATCTTCTCAGGCTCGCACGACGCCAGCATCCTCGCCGTGGAAAACCGCAAGGTCGATGCCGCCGCCGTGGCCGATCGCATCCTGGCCGGCGCCGTGAACAGTGGTCAGGTCAGGCAGCAGGACTTCCAGGTGGTGTGGACCTCGCCAGACATTCCCGAATCACCGATGGTCTGGCGCAAGAACCTCGCCCCCCAACTGCAGGCCAAGCTGCGCAGCGCCTTTGCCGAGATCAAGGATGTCCCGTGGGGCGACCAGGGCATGCTCAATGGCTTCCAGCCAACCACCGATGCCAGCTACAACGTGGTGCGTGACACGGCCAAGGTGCTCGACCTCGACCTGCGGAGCCTGAAATGATCCGCATCCGCCAACTGGCCAAGCGCTACGCCGACAACCCAGTGCTGCGCGGCATCGACCTGGACGTTCAAGCCGGTGAATTCGTGGTGATCCTCGGCCAGTCCGGCGCTGGCAAGTCGACCTTGCTGCGCTGCATGAACCGCCTGGCCCAGGCCGACAGCGGCGAGCTGCAGGTGGCCGGGGTAAACGCCATGCGCGCAGCCGACCAACGCGCCCTGCGCCGGCAGGTGGCGATGATCTTCCAGCATCACAACGTGGTGCCGCGCCTGTCGGTGCTGAAGAACGTGCTAACCGGGCGCCTGGGCCATTGCAGCACCCTCGCCTCGCTGTTGCAGCTGTTCCGCCGCGACGACGTGGCACTGGCGCGTGACTGCCTGCGCCGGGTGGAGCTGGAGCACAAGGCCGACTCACGCACCGATGCACTGTCTGGCGGGCAGATGCAGCGGGTGGGCATCGCCCGGGCGCTGGCCCAGCGGCCCCAGGTGATCCTGGCCGACGAGCCGGTCGCCAGCCTCGACCCGAACACGGCGCAGGTGGTGATGCATTACCTGCGCGAAGCCAGCCGCACGCTGGGCATTACCGTGGTGTGCAACCTGCACCAGGTCGATCTGGCCCGGGCCTTCGCCGACCGCATCATCGGCCTGGCCAGCGGGCGCCTGGTGTTCGATGGCCCGCCCGGGCAACTGGACGAAGCGGCGCTGCAGCGTATCTATCACACAGCATCCGCCCTTGAGCCAGCGCTACCACTGGCCGTACCCCAGCCGATGCTGGCCACTGGCACAGGAGCCTCGGCATGAACTCACGAAGCCATCAATGGCTGGTCGATACACCCACCCGCGCTCGTGGCTGGCTGGGCACTGCCGCGCTGCTACTGGCAGTGCTCCTGGTGTTGCAGTGGAGCGCCGAAGGGGCACAACTAAGCTGGGGCGAGTTGGCCAACGGGCTGCCGCAGATCGGCGATTTTCTCGGTCGCTCGCTGCCGCCCGACCTGAGCATCCTGCCCAGCCTGTGGCGTCCGGCCCTGGAAACCCTGCAAATCGCCTTGTGGGGCACCCTGCTGGGGATCATCCTCGCCGTGCCACTGGGCTTTCTGGCGGCGCGCAACCTGCACGGCAACCGCTGGCTGTACCAGGCCACCCGGCAGGTGCTGAACGTGATCCGCAGCATCAACGAACTGATCCTGGCGCTGGTGTTCGTCTCGGCGGTGGGGTTGGGGCCCTTCCCGGGCGTACTGGCCCTGGCGCTGCATGGCGTGGGCATGCTCGGCAAGTTCTTCGCCGAAAGCATCGAGGAGATCGACCAAGGGCCGATTGAAGCACTGCAGGCGACCGGCGCACGGCCATTGCAGGTAATCGCTTTCGGCGTGCTGCCGCAGGTGATCACGGCCTGGATCGCCGTGGTGCTGTACCGCTTCGAGGTGAACCTGCGTTCGGCCACGGTACTCGGCATGGTTGGCGCCGGTGGCCTGGGCTTCGAGCTGGTCAGCAGCCTGAAGCTGTTCAAGTACCAGGAAACCGCCACGTGCATCCTGGTCATCACCGTGATGGTGGTACTGGCCGACCTGGCCTCCAACCGCCTGCGCCACGCGATCCAGGGCAACGCCCGCCACTGATTCGCGGCCCAGCCCTCAACACAAGCAACCTGCCACGTGCGCCCGCTGGGCGCGCGACGGGCAAACCATGCCTGGAGTTCACGCCATGCACGCACTTCCCGTTATCGGCCTGGCCGATAGCACCCTGCAATCAATCGATTGGAACGAAAACCGCCAGCCGTCGAGCATGGCCGCACCTTCCAACAACAATAAGGAACTGCCCATGCCTGCCTGCTTCCACAACCCGGTCACCACCGTTTTCGGCGGTGGCAGCCTGGACCAGATCGCCGAACACTGCCCCGGCAAAGTCGCCTTGGTCACCTTCCCCGAAGCCGCGCAGCTCGGCCTGCTGGCCAGGGTGCGCAGCCTGTTGGGCGAGCGCCTGGTGTGCGTGATCGACAACGTGCAACCCAACCCTGACGTGGCCTGGTTGCGCGGCGTGCACGAAGCGTTCTGGGCCGAGCATGGCGATTGCGACACCGTGCTGGCACTGGGCGGTGGCAGCGCGATCGATACCGCCAAGGCGCTGATTGTCGGTACCGACTCTGGCCGCTTCGACGAACTGCTTGAGCTACTGGCCAGTGGCAAGCCGTTCACGCCACCCCGGCACAAGACCTTGGTGGCCGCGCCGACCACGGCCGGCACCGGCAGCGAGGTGACGCCGTGGGCCACCCTGTGGGACGCTGGCCAGCAGAAAAAGTACTCCCTGCACCTGCCCTGCACCTGGCCCAGCGTGGCAGTGATCGACCCACAGCTGATGCTCAGTGTGCCGGCTGCCGTAACCGTGTCCACCGGGCTGGATGCCTTGTCCCACGCGCTGGAGTCGATCTGGAACCACAACGCCAACCCACTCTCCGATACCTTCGCACTGTCGGCCATCGAGGACATTCTCGACTGCCTGCCACGCCTGCAGCAGGACCTTGGCAACCCCGAACTGCGTGCACGCATGGCCTTGGCCGCGCTGAAGGCCGGGCTGGCTTTTTCCAACACCAAGACCGCGCTGGCCCACTCCATTTCCTACGAAATGACCTTGCGCCATGGCCTGCCCCACGGCATTGCCTGCTCGTTCACCCTGCCGCTGGTGCTGGGCCTGGCCTGGGGCCGTGATGCCGGGCGCGACCAGACCCTGCAGAAGGCCTTCGGCCACGACCTGGCGGCGGCGCAACAGCGCTTGCGGGCGTTTCTCCACCGCCTGGGCGTGCGCACCGAATTCGAAGATTACGGCGTGACAGCCGCCGAAGCCGAGGCGATGATCGACGCCGCCATGCAGGGCGCCCGCGGGCGCAATTTCATCGGCGCGCAAGCCGCCTGATTTTCTGCGTTTTTCCTGTAGCACCTTTCAAGAGTGCCGACTCGCCGAGCCCCATGGGCTGGCGCCAGAGAACAAAAAGGAAACCGTCATGAACCGCGCACAAACCCTGACTGGCACAATGCCCAGCACCCTGCCGTTTCGCCTTGCGCAATGGCGCATGCTGCTGGCCGCCATGTTCTGCTATTTGTTCTTCTACACCGGGCGGCAAACCTTCGGCTTCGCCATCCCTGGGATTCAGGCCGAGTTCGGCCTGAGCAAGGAAACCCTGGGCTGGGCCTCCACCGCCATGCTGTGGATGTATGCCGTTGGCCAAGCCATCAATGGCAACCTCGCCGACAAGTTCGGCGGCCGTAAAATCATGAGCATCGGTGCCGTGTTGTCGTGCGGCGCCAACTGGGTCACCAGCTTTGCCGGCGGTTTTCTCAGCCTGATCCTGCCTTGGGGCGTCAACGGCTACTTCCAGGCCCTGGGCTGGGCGCCCGGCAGCCGCCTGCTGTCGAACTGGTGGAGCGCAGCCGAGCGCGGCAAGGTCTATGGCTTCTATGTGTTCGCCGCCGGCTGTGCCTCGGTGCTGTCGTATGTCACCTCGGTGGTGGTGATCGATGTGCTGCACCTGGAGTGGCGCTGGATCTTCCGCCTGCCGGTGCTGTTGATGCTGGCCGGGGGCATCGTCTTCTATCTGGTAGCGCGGGAGCGCCCGCAGGACATGGGTTACCCGGCGCTGGACGACACCGGCGTGGCCAATGCCGAAGACCGTGCCAACGAGGCCAGCCTGGGCGGCGAAGAAACTTCGCGCCAGCGTTACCTGGCAGTGCTGAAGAACCCGCGCCTGCTGGTGGCGGCGGTGTCGCTGGGCTTCCAGAACGCTGCACGCTACGGCCTGATCGTCTGGGTGCCCGTGCATTTCCTTGGCGCCAACTGGCAGAAAGGTGACAGCTTCATCGACCCGAAATGGATCACCATCGCCTTGCCGGTAGGCATGGCCGTGGGCGCGCTGAGCAATGGCTGGGTGTCGGACAAGCTGTTCGGCAGCAAACGCTACCTGGCGATCATGCTGTACATGGTGCTGGGCGCGCTCACCAGCCTGTGGATGTGGAGCTTGCCGGCACACAGCGCGGTCGGCCTGCTGGCGCTGTTCCTCTGCGGCTTCTTCGTCTACGGCCCGGCATCGAGCTTCTGGGCGCTGTGCCCGGACCTGGTCGGCGCGCGCCGCGCCGGTACCGCCACCGGGATCATGAACTTCGCCTCGTACCTGTTCGCCGGGCTGGCAGAGCCGCTGATCGGACGTATGCTCGACACCACCGGCAACACCTCGCTGATTTTCGTCGTGGTCACCAGTGCCTGCGCCTGCAGTGCCCTGGTCGCCCTGTTCGTGCGCCGCTGAGGGTGCCTGCCATGTCGTCCATGCCATTGCCAAAGAGGTGTCATGTACCAGTACCACAAGTGGTTGCGCTCGTTTCATGCGGTGGCGCGCACCGGCAGCTTCACCCAGGCCGCCGAGTTGCTGAGCATCGGCCAGCCAACCATCAGCGAGCAGGTCAGCGGCCTGGAAAAGCGCTTTTGCGTGGAGCTGTTCCACCGCCGAGGGCGCTTTATCGAGCTCAGCCCGGCAGGCCGCCAGCTGTACGAAATTACCCAGGGCCTGTTCGGCCAGGAGGACGAAGCGCTGCAGCTGTTGCAGAGCTTCCAGCAGCGCAAGCAAGGCATGTTGCGCATCGGTGCGGTGTCGCCGCCGATTGCCATGAGCCTGACCTACGAGCTGATGCAGCGCTACCCGCAGATCGAGCTGGAAACCTCGTTCAGCAGCGAAGCCGGCACGCTGGAGCGGCTGTACAACTTCGACATCGACCTGGCCATCCTCGCCTTGTCGGAGTTCGACCAGCGCTTGAGCACGCGGCTGTACCGCACCTGCCCGATTCTGGCGGTGGTGCGCGACGACCACCCGTGGGCACGGCAAGCGAGTGTCAGCGTCAAAGACATCGCCGGTCAGCGGGTGGTGTTGCGCGAAGCGGCATCGCGCACCCGTCAACTGGTAGAAGAAGGCTGTCGCCAGCATGGCGTGACACTGGACTGCGCGATGCAGCTGAACAGCCGCGAGGCCATCGTGCATGCGGTGGTGCACGGTATTGGCGTGGGCTTCGTTTCGGCGGTGGAGTACGCCGACCGCCCCGGCACGCGCTCCATCGCCTTTGCCGAAGACCCGTTCCACATCAGCTACTACCTGTGCTGCCTGGGCATCCGCCGTAACCGGGCGATCATCGCTGAGCTGTTCGACGCGCTCAACGCGCACTGATACCTCCATGACCACCGCGAGCCTGCCCATGCGCCGGGCGGGCCGCACTCACCTTGCGTTTTCATCCACTGGAGTTTTGCCATGCACTATCAGCAACCCAAGCAACTGCAAGCCGCCATTCTCGACTGGGCCGGCACCGTGGTGGATTTTGGCTCGTTCGCCCCCACCCAGATCTTTGTCGAGGCCTTTGCCGAGTTCGGCGTGCAGGTCAGCCTGGAAGAAGCCCGCGGGCCCATGGGGATGGGCAAGTGGGACCACATTCGCACCCTGTGCAATGTGCCGGCCATCGCCGCGCGTTACCAGGCCGCCTTCGGCCACCTGCCAAGCGACGACGATGTGACAGCCATCTATGAGCGCTTCATGCCCTTGCAGATCGAGAAGATCGCCGACCATTCGGCGCTGATCCCCGGGGCGCTGGAGGCCATCGCCCAGATCCGTCAACAAGGGCTGAAAATCGGCTCGTGCTCCGGTTACCCGGCGGTGGTGATGGAAAAGGTGGTGGCCCTGGCTTTGCGCAACGGCTACAGCGCCGACCACGTGGTGGCAACCGACGAGGTACCCAACGGCCGCCCCTACCCAGCGCAGGCGCTGGCCAACGTGATTGCCCTGGGGGTAAGCGATGTGGCGGCTTGCGTCAAGGTCGACGACACCTGGCCGGGCATTCTCGAAGGCCGCAGCGCCGGCATGTGGACGGTTGCCCTGACCTGCTCGGGCAACGCGCTTGGGCTCACCTATGACCAGTACAAGGCACTGCCCGAAGCGGAACTGGACCAACAACGCCAGCGCATCGGCAACCTGTTCGAAGGCTCGCGGCCGCATTACCTGATCGACACCATCGCCGAGCTACCCGGGGTAATCGCCGATATCAACGCCCGCCTGGCACGTGGGGAAATGCCCCAGAGCAGTTGATACCTAAGCTGCACGGTCAAACCCGCACTCACAAGGATTGCGCCGACTTTCAAGGTTGTGCGACGCCCTTGTGGGAGCGGGCTTGCCCGCGAAGAGAACGGCACGGGCCTAGCAAAGCTGTATACAATCGGCAAAAACCTTGATTACAATGCCCTGCGCCTATGACATCGGTCATCGCCGATGCGTATTGCGACAGGCTTGCGCCATGTCATCTACAAACCCTGCAAAAACCCTACTCGTCAAAAACGCCGCACTGCTGGTCACCATGGACGGCGAACGCCGCGAGATCAAGAACGGCGGCCTGTTCATCGAAGACAACCTGATCAAACAGGTCGGCCCCAGCGATACCCTCCCGCAACACGCCGACGTGATTCTGGACATGGCCGGCAAAGTGGTCATCCCTGGCCTGGTCAACACCCACCACCACATGTACCAGAGCCTCACCCGCGTGGTACCCGCGGCCCAGGACGGCGAACTGTTCAACTGGTTGACCAACCTGTATCCGATCTGGGCGCGCCTGACCCCCGAAATGATCGCGGTGTCGACCCAGACCGCCATGGCCGAACTGATCCTTTCTGGCTGCACCACCTCCAGCGACCACCTGTACATCTACCCCAACGGTTGCAAGCTCGACGACAGCATCCACGCTGCCGCCGAGATCGGCATGCGCTTCCACGCCGCGCGCGGCAGCATGAGCGTGGGCCAGAGCCAGGGCGGCTTGCCACCTGACTCGGTGGTGGAAAAAGAAGCCGACATCCTCAAAGAGTCGCAACGCCTGATCGAGGACTATCACGATGCCAGCCACGGCTCGATGCGCCGCATCGTGGTGGCGCCGTGCTCGCCGTTTTCGGTGAGCCGCGACCTGATGCGCGAAGCTGCCGTGCTGGCGCGTCAGTACGGGGTATCGCTGCACACCCACCTGGCCGAGAACGTCAACGACATCGCCTACAGCCGCGAGAAATTCGGCATGACCCCTGCCGAGTACGCCGAAGACCTCGGCTGGGTCGGCCACGATGTCTGGCATGCGCACTGCGTGCAGCTCGACCAGCACGGCATCGAGCTGTTCGCCCGCACGGGCACCGGTGTCGCCCACTGCCCATGCTCGAACATGCGCCTGGCCTCGGGGATCGCCCCGGTGCGCAAGATGCGCGACCACGGCGTACCGGTTGGCCTGGGCGTCGACGGTTCGGCCTCCAACGACGGCGCCAGCATGATCGGTGAAGTGCGCCAGGCCCTGCTACTGCAGCGGGTGGGTTTCAGCCCCGACGCCATGACCGCCCGCGAAGCACTGGAAATCGCCACGCTTGGCGGCGCCAAGGTGCTCAACCGCAATGACATCGGCGCCCTGGCCCCGGGCATGGTCGCCGACTTCGTCGCCTTCGACCTGGGCCATGTGGCCTATGCCGGCGGCCACCACGACCCACTGGCGGCGCTGGTGTTCTGCACCCCGACCCAAGTGCACACCAGCGTGATCAATGGCCGCGTGGTGGTGAAGGATGGCCAGCTGGCCACCGTCGACCTGCCACGCGTGCTGGAGCGCCACAACCAGCTGGCACACCAGTTGGTCAGCGGCGCGTGATACCCCCGGGCCGCTGCGCCCCACACCGGGCGCAGCGGCGCACTCCTGCCTGTTGTTTTCTCAACGAATGCGACTGAGACCGTGCTGTTAGACGCATAAAATAAAAAAGCGAGCTACTCACCATGACTTCTCCCGCTTCAACTCGTCCAGAAGACGAGAACCTCGGCGTGGGCGCCAACCTTGCCTATGGCCTGCAGCATGTATTGACCATGTACGGCGGCATGATCGCCGTGCCGCTGATCATTGGCCAGGCAGCCGGCCTCAGCGCTGGCGACGTTGGGCTGCTGATCGCCGCCTCGCTGTTCGCCGGCGGCTTGGCGACACTGCTGCAGACCCTGGGCATCCCCTTCTTCGGTTGCCAACTGCCGCTGGTGCAAGGTGTGTCGTTTGCCAGCGTCGCCACCATGGTCGCGATCATCGGCAATGACGGCACCGGTGGCATGCAAGTGGT
The DNA here is from genome assembly GCF_048068035.1 of Pseudomonas sp. NY11955. NCBI lineage: Bacteria > Pseudomonadati > Pseudomonadota > Gammaproteobacteria > Pseudomonadales > Pseudomonadaceae > Pseudomonas > Pseudomonas sp. NY11955. The sequence goes on along the minus strand of NZ_JBLUPS010000003.1, from coordinate 434,276 downwards.
GTTCGGCGCGGTGATCGTGTCGTCGCTGGTCGGCTTGCTGATCACGCCGCTGTTCTCACGCATCATCAAGTACTTCCCACCGCTGGTGACGGGTATCGTCATCACCACCATCGGCCTGACTCTGATGCCGGTTACCGCGCGCTGGGCCATGGGTGGCAACAGCCAGGCCGCCGACTTCGGCAGCCCGGCGAACATTGGCCTGGCGGCCTTCACCCTGGCCTCGGTGTTGCTGCTGAGCAAGCTGGGCAGTGCCAGCCTGTCGCGCCTGTCGATTCTGCTGGCGATCGTGATCGGCACGCTGGCGGCGATGGCCACCGGCATGGCCGACTTCTCCCAGGCGTTGCAGGGGCCGTGGATGGCCATGCCCGAAGTGCTGCACTTTGGCGCGCCGCAGTTCCAGGTGGCGGCGATCCTGTCGATGCTCATCGTCATCGTGGTGACCATGGTCGAAACCTCGGCCGACATCCTGGCTGTGGGTGAAATCATCGGTACCCCGGTCGACTCCAAGCGGCTGGGCAACGGCCTGCGTGCCGACATGATCTCCAGCGCCCTGGCGCCACTGTTCGGCTCGTTCACGCAAAGTGCCTTTGCGCAGAACGTCGGCCTGGTGGCGGTGACCGGGGTGAAGAGCCGCTACGTGGTGGCCAGCGCCGGGCTGATCCTGGTGACCCTGGGGTTGCTGCCGGTGATGGGCCGGCTGGTCGCCGCAGTGCCTACCGCGGTGCTCGGTGGTGCCGGGCTGGTGCTGTTCGGCACGGTCGCGGCCAGTGGCATCCGCACCCTGGCGCAGGTGGACTACCGCAACAACATGAACCTGATCATCGTCGCCACCTCGATCGGTTTTGGCATGATCCCGATCGCGGCACCGGGCTTCTATCACCACTTCCCGGCCTGGTTCGAGACCATTTTCCACTCGGGCATCAGCTCGGCGGCGATCATGGCGATTCTGCTGAACCTGCTGTTCAACCACCTGCGCGCTGGCAACTCCGACCAGCAGTCGGTGTTCGTCGCGGCCAGCGAACGCACCCTGCGCTACCGGGATATCGCCGGCTTGAATGACGGCGATGTGTTCCGTGATGGCAAGCTGTACGACCGGGATGGCAACGAGGTGCCGATCATGGAGGTAGACGAGGGGCATTTGAAACCGGCCAAGGCGCCTGTGGCGCAGCTTCACTGACAGCGGGCTACCGCTGTAGGAGCAGCCTTGCGCTGCGAAGAGGCCAGTAAGGTAAAAGATTTTCTCCGCCTGTCAGGGCCTCTTCGCAGCACAAGGCTGCTCCTACACACAAATCGATGCGCGGCCGGTTATTGCTGCTGACGGGTGGCACACACCACGATTTCGCGGATGCACACCGATTGCGGTTGGCCATAGGCAAAGCCGATGGTCTCGGCAATGGTCTGCGCCGTCAGCACCCCGCCCATTTCCTGTTTCCATTCGTTGTAGCCCGCCTTGATGGCGTCATCGGTCGTGTGGCTGAGCAATTCGGTGTCGACTGCGCCCGGCTCGATGGTGATCACCCGCACGTTGCTCGGTGCCAGTTCTTCACGCAGGTTTTCCGACAGGCCGGTAACGGCGAACTTTGTACCGACGTAGGCGACATGGTTGGGGAAGGTCTTGCGCCCGGCCACGGAGCTGACGTTGATGATGGTGCCGTGCTTACGCTCGACCATGCCGCCAGCCACCGCATGTATACCATTGAGCAACCCACGCACATTGACGTCGAGCATGCGGTCCCACTGCTCTGGGTCCTGCGTGGCGATAGCGCCCAGCAGCATCACACCGGCATTGTTGATGATCGCATCGACCGGGCCAAAGCGCGCCTCGGCCTCGGCAACCGCGGCCAGCACAGCCGCGCGGTCAGTCACATCGACCGGCAGCGCCAGCGTGTTGGGCAGTTGCAGTTGTTGCATCGGCGCCAGTCGGCGAGACAGCAGCAACAGCGCATGGCCACGGCTGGACAGCAGCTTGGCGGTGGCCAGGCCAATGCCGGAGCTGGCACCGGTAATTACCACCAGAGGTTTATGGGAGTTGGTCATGGTCGCCATCCTGTTATCCGATTTGCCTATGGGTAAGAAGTAGAGCGAGTATAGAAGCCAGTTTTTCTGCCGAAAAATGGGAAATTCCTTTCGCAGCCATCGGCATCACTTATGGGTAAGCCATGGATTATCGCCAGCTTCGCGCCTTCATCGCCGTGTTCGAAGAGCGCAACATCACCGCCGCCGCGCGTTCGATACACCTTAGCCAACCGGCGCTATCAGGCAGCATCAAGGCACTGGAGGACGCCCTGGGTACCACGCTGTTCGTGCGCCAGGCCCGTGGCGTGGAGGTGACCGAAGATGCCCGCGCACTCTACCCCGAGGCGCAACGGATGGTCGCCGACGCCAACCGCCTGCTTGGGCGTTTCAAGGGCGATCGTGAACGTTCGCCGTTGCAGATTGGCGTCGAGCAGGATGTGAGCAAGGCGGTGCTGGCCAAGGTTGTACTGGCGGCGGCGGCCATCCAGCCCCCGGTGCGCCTGCAATTGGCGACCGGCTGCATGGGCGAGGTGCGGCTGGCCAGCGAAGAGCTGCGCTGTGAAGATGAGTTGTTCTTGCCGCTGCACAGCGACCCGTTCGTGCTGGCCCTCGCAACCCAGGCAAGCGCGGCCGAGCGCTGGATTACCTGCCCTGCGCAGCCGACCCATCAGCGCCTGCTGCCGTTCTACAGTGTGAGCCCGGTAGCAGAAGCCGACAGCTTTGTCTTGGCTCTGGAGTTGGTCGCCGCCGGGCTGGGCGCCGCAATCGTGCCGCAGTCACTGGCCGCCGAGCATCCTGGCGTGCGCTGCGAATCCTTGCCGCAACTGGACCTGCGTCGACGCATCGGCCTGTGCTATTCGGCCCAGGCGCTGGCGCTCGATGGCGTTATGCAGCTGCGCGATGCCTTGCAGCGTTGAATGGCCTGTAACGGCCTTCACAGGCACATGATCATCTCATGCCACGCCATGCCGCCGTGGTCCGATGGCGACGGCTTCACGTACTGGTAGCCCAGCTTCTGGTACAAGGCCACATGCTGCTCCTTGCACATCAGGTGAATGGTCTGCTTGCCCGCCGCCCGCATGCGAGCGATGAACGTGTCCATCAATAGCTTGGCGTAGCCTTTACCCTGGTGCGCCGGGTCTACCACCACCGACATGATCACCACGTTCGGCGCTGCCGGGTCATGGCCGACCAGTTCCTTGAACGCCTCGTCGGACATCACCACTTCGTGGGCGCAGCCGCTGTTGATGAAACCCACGATCACGCCGTCACGCTCCAGCACCAGGAACCCTTGCGGATACTGCGCGATACGCGTGCGGATTTTTTCCAGCGTGGCCGCCTCATCTCCCTCGTAGGCGCCGATTTCGATGGCATAGCAGCGCTCGGCATCTGCAGGGATGGGGGTGCGAAACTGGGGGGCGCTCATGGCAGGTTTCCTAGGGCAAAGTGATGGCAGCCAGCATGATAAATGAGCAGCGACCCTGCGCTCCATCATTGCGAACCGAGCCGGACGCGACAGCGCAGCGCAATAAATGCATTTTTTGCATATTAAGTTATATCTAAATTGAATTTTATTCTTGATCAGAAAGCCTTTACTGTCTAAACCACTCAGCCGGCCTTGAGCTGCCGGTTTCTCGCACGCTACCCGACCACGTGGTGCCTGCCCCCTGATCGCACATGGAGGCGCCATGCCCATCGCTTCATTCAACCGCCGTCAACTGCTGGCGTTGGCCGGCACTGCCACGGCGGCAACCTTGCTCGGCCGCCTGGCCTTCGCCGACAGCGGCCACGCCGGCCACAGCGCGCATGCCGCACAGCCCGTCGGCAGTGGCCTGGACCTGGAAAGCAGCCGCTGGGTGCTGCCCGAACCGCGCAAGGTCAGGCTGGCGACCAACCTCAATGCCGTGTGCCTGGCACCGGTGGCCGTGGCCGACAGCCAAGGCATCTTCAAACGCCACAACCTGGACGTGGAATTCGTCAACTTCGGTAACTCCACCGAGGTACTGCTGGAGTCGATGGCCACCGGCAAGGCCGATGCCGCCACCGGCATGGCACTGCGCTGGCTGAAAGCGCTGGAACAAGGCTTCGATGTCAAACTGACCGCCGGCACCCATGGCGGCTGCCTGCGCCTGTTGACCCTGGACGGCGGCCCGCAGGACTTCGCGGCCTTGAAAGGCACCACCATCGGCGTCACCGACATGGCGGCGGCCGACAAGAACTTCTTCTCGCTGATGCTCAAGCGCCATGGCGTCGACCCGGTGCGCGACGTGACCTGGCGGGTCTACCCGATCGACCTGCTCAGCGTTGCCCTGCAAAAGGGCGAGATCCAGGCGGCCAGCGGTTCGGACCCGCTGATGTATCGGGTCAAGCAGCAGCCAGGTTTCCGCGAGCTGGCGACCAACATGATCGAGGACTACGCCAACATGAGCTGCTGCGTGGTCGGCGTCAGCGGCCAGCTGGCGCGCAATGACACCCCGGTCGCTGCCGCCATCACCCACTCGATCCTGCAGGCCCATGCGTGGGCGTCGCGTAACCCGGACGCGGTGGCCGAAGAATTCCTCAAGTTCGCCATCAACACCTCCAAGGAAGAAGTCCGCGCCATCCTCACCGAGCACACCCACGGGTATTACTCGGTGGGCAACACCTTCGTGAAGGAAATTGCCGTGTACGCCCGTGACCTGAAGAACATCGAGGTGCTGCGCCCACGCACCGACCCGCTGGAATTCGCGGAGAGCATCCATGCCAACGTATTCGCTTGAGCAAGGCCGAACCGCCAAAGCGCCCGCCATCGCCGTATGGCGTGGCGGCCTGCTGGCGGCACTGGCTTGGGTCGCCTTCGCGCTGTTCACCCAGTTCTACCCGGACGGTGGCAAACCTTGGCCATTCACCCGTGAATTGGCATTGGCGGGCGCAGTGACCGGTGGGCTGCTGGCGTTGCTCGCACTGCTGCCGGGCGTGTTTGCCCGCAGCGTCGAGCGGCTCCGGCCAGCCGCTGCCTGGTTGGCCGCCCTGCCCCTGCTGCTTGGCCTGTGGTTGCTGGTCACGGCCAAGGTGGTACTGCTGCCGGTACCGTTTTTCGCACCGCCCCAGGCGCTGATCGAAGTGTTCGTCGATGACTGGTCGCGGCTTGGCGAAAGCCTGCTGCATTCGCTGTGGCTGCTGCTCAACGGTGTGGTCATCGGCGGTGCGGCCGGCTTCATCGCCGGCGTGGCGATTGGCTGGTCGCACCGGATCGGCTACTGGGTACACCCGGTGCTGCGCATCCTCGGGCCGGTGCCGTCCACGGCGCTGCTGCCAATCTGCTTTTTCTTCTTCCCGTCCAGCTGGAGCGCCAGCGTGTTCCTGATCGCCCTGGCCACCTGGTTCCCGGTCACGGTGCTGACCTGGTCCGGGGTGGCCAGCGTGGACAAAGCCTATTACGAAGTGGCGCGCACGCTGGGTGCAAGCGGGCGTTTCCTGGTCTGGCGGGTGGCGATCCCCGCTGCCCTGCCCCATGTGTTCGTCGGCCTGTTCATGGGCCTGGGGGCTTCGTTCTCGGTGCTGGTGGTGGCCGAAATGATGGGGGTCAAGGCCGGCCTTGGCTGGTACCTGCAATGGGCGCAGGGCTGGGCCGCCTACGCCAACATGTATGCGGCGCTGTTGGTGATGGCATTGCTGTGCTCGGGGCTGATCACGCTGTTGTTCCTGGTGCGTGACCGGGTGCTGGCCTGGCAGAAGGGGGCAGTGAAATGGTGAGTGGCGTACAAGCGGCGCTGGCCCAGGACACCGGCATGGCGCTGGATATCCGTGGGCTGAGTCACGCCTTTGAACTGGGCAGCGAGCGCCTTCCGGTACTGGACAAAGTCGACCTGCAACTGGCGCCTGGCGAGAGCGTGGCACTGCTTGGCCCGTCCGGTTGCGGCAAGTCCACCCTGTTGCGCCTGATCGCCGGGCTGGAAGCCGCGCAAAGTGGTAGCGTGCTGGCGGACGGCCAGGCCATTGGCGCCCCACACCACTCGCGCGTGCTGGTGTTCCAGGACCCGACGCTGTACCCATGGCGCAGCGTGTGGGACAACGTCGCCCTCGGCTTGCAAGCCCGTGGCCAGCTGAAGGCCCAGCGCCAGCGGGTGGACGAAACCTTGCACAAGGTCGGCCTGCTGCAGTTTCGTGATGCCTACCCGCGCCAGTTGTCGGGCGGTATGGCGCAGCGTGTGGCATTGGCCCGAGCGCTGATCAACGAACCTCGCCTGCTGCTGCTCGATGAGCCATTGGGCAAGCTTGACTCGCTGACCCGCATTGCCATGCAGGGCGAGCTGATCCGCCTGTGGCAGCAGCAAGGCTACAGTTCGTTGCTGGTGACCCATGATGTCGAAGAGGCGCTGTTGCTGTGCGACCGGGTGCTGGTGTTTTCGCCACGGCCAGCGCGGGTGCTGGCCGAATTGAAGGTCGAGCGGGGTTACCCGCGGCATCGAGATGACCCGCGATTGCTGGAGTTGCGTCAGCATGCGCTGGAATTACTGGGCCAAGGGCGGGATTGGTGAACGAGGTGATACTTGCTGCGTACCCGGGAAGGCAAGCATGATGGGCGCATTGCCTTGTTGCCACGGATACGCCGATGACCGCTGCCCTCTCCCCACTCACGGAGCCAAGCCGCTGCAAACGCCTGAAAGCGGCCAGCAGCCGGGACCATGACAGCGTCGATCAGCTGGTGATGGCGGCGCGGCCTTTTGCAAGCCGCGAGCGGTATGGCCGCTTCCTGCAGGTGCAGCACCGCTTTCATGGCAGCCTGCTGGCGCTGTATCAGGATGAACAGCTCAACCAGCGCTTGCCAGGGCTGATCGAGCTGTCGCGTTTTACGGCGGTAGAGGACGACCTGCGCGACTTGGGCCTACCCCTGCCATCAGCCCCTCGACAAGTCAGTGCCAGCCCGGCTCAAGCCTTGGGCTGGCTGTATTGCAGCGAAGGGTCGAACCTGGGGGCGGCGTTCCTGTTCAAGCACACCCAGCGTCTTGGCCTGGATGGCGAACTGGGCGCCCGCCACCTGGCGCCGCATCCGGATGGCCGAGCGCTGCACTGGCGTGAGTTTGTTGCCATGCTGGATGGGTTGGTACTGGATGAGCGGGAAGAGTCCGAGGTGGTGGCGGGGGTGATCGCTGCGTTCAATAGTTATCGGGGGCATCTGCGTAAAATATTCGCAGAAAACCACTAACGCTCGCTGTAGGAGCAGCCTTGTGCTGCGAAGAGGCCAGGAAGCCTTTCTCCATGCGGGCCTCTTCGCAGCGCAAGGCTGCTCCTACAAGCCCTCAATGATAGGCCTCGCCGTCCTTCACCTTGCCGCGAAACACGTAATAGGACCAGGCCGAATACCCCAGGATGAACGGGATGATCAGCAACGCCCCGACCAGGGCAAAGCCCAGGCTTTGCGGCGGCGCCGCCGCTTCCCAGATCGTCAGGCTAGGCGGCAGTACGTAAGGCCAGATGCTGATGACCAACCCGGTAAAACCGAGGAACACCAGCAGCAGCGACCAGACGAAAGGCCCGGCATGGGGTTCGCCACGCAGCGACTTGAGGATCGCCCAGGTGGCCACCAGCACCAGCACCGGTACCGGCAGGAAGAACCAGAAGTTGGGCAGGCTGAACCAACGGTCGAAAATCGCCGGATGCGTCAGCGGTGTCCAGATGCTGACGATCAGCATCGCCGCCACCGTCGCCAAGGTGATCGGTGAACAGGCTCGAATGATGCTCGCCTGCAGCCGGCCTTCGGTCTTCAGTACCAGCCAGGTGGCGCCCAGCAGCGCATAGGCCACCACCACCCCAACCCCGCAGAACACGTTGAACGGTGTCAGCCAGCTCATCAGGCCATTGGTGGCTACCCCGTCGACAATCGAGTGCCCCTCGATGAACGCGCCCAGCATCACCCCCTGGAAGAACGCCGCAGCGTACGACCCGGCCATGAACGCCCGGTCCCAGAACGGTTTGTGCGCCTCATCGGCCTTGAAGCGAAACTCGAACGACACCCCACGCCAGATCAACCCGGCCAGCAGGCCAAGCGCCGGAATGTACAGCGCACTGAGCAGGATGGCGTACACCTTGGGGAATGCCGCCATCAACCCTGCCCCACCCAGCACCAGCCAGGTTTCGTTGCCGTCCCACACCGGTGCCACGGTGTTGACCATGGTGTCGCGCTGCTCGCGGTCGGTGATGAACGGGAACAGGATGCCGATACCCAGGTCGAAGCCATCCATGATGACGTACATCATCACGCCAAAGCCGATGATCAAAAACCAGATCAGCGGAAGATCAATACCCATGACAGCGTCTCCGGTCAGTCAATGTGGTTGGGCGAATGCGAATACAGCGGCTCGTCCACCGCCGACAACGGGCGGGCCGGCCGCTGGTTGGCAGTCACCGGCTGTTGGTGGTCGTCGTGTACCTCTGGCCCCTTGCGCACCAGGCGCAGCATGTAGACGACACCTGTGCCGAATACCCCGATGTACATCACCACCAGCACCACCAAACCTACCGACAGGGTCAGCGCCGAATGGTCGGAAACCGCATCCTTGGTGCGCATCAGGCCGTACACCACCCACGGCTGGCGGCCAATTTCGGTGACGTACCAGCCGGCCAGCAAAGCCACCAGCCCCGACGGCCCCATCCACAAGGCAAACCGCGCCAGCCCCCGTGAGGTGTACAGCCGCCCGCGCCAGCGCAGCCAGGCACCATACAGGCCCAGTACAACCATCAGCATTCCGAGGCCGACCATTACCCGGAAGCACCAGAACACGATGGTCGAGTTGGGCCGATCTTCTTTGGCGAAATCTTTCAAACCAGGGATCTGCCCGTGCAGGCTGTGGGTCAGGATCAGGCTGGCCAGGTTGGGGATTTCAACCTTGTAGCGGGTGGTTTCCGCTTCCATGTCCGGGATGCCGAACAGAATCAACGGCACGCCCTGGCCCGGCGTGTTGCTCCAGTGCCCCTCCATTGCAGCGACCTTCGCAGGCTGGTACTTGAGCGTGTTCAAGCCGTGCATGTCACCGATCAGCACTTGCAGCGGCGCAGTGAACAAGAGCATCCACAGGGCCATCGAGAACATCCGCCGCACCGCCGGGGTGCGGTTGCCACGCAACAGGTGCCAGGCCGCCGAGGCGCCGACGAACAGCGCGGTCGACAGCATTGCCGCCGTCACCATGTGCGCCAGGCGGTACGGGAACGATGGGTTGAAGATGATGGCGAACCAGTCCACCGGCACCACCACGCCGTTGATCACTTCGTGCCCCTGGGGCGTTTGCATCCAGCTGTTCGACGCCAGGATCCAGGTGGCGGAAATCATCGTGCCCACAGCCACCATCACCGTGGCGAAGAAGTGCAGGCCACGGCCAACCTTGTGCCAACCGAACAGCATCACCCCGAGGAAGCCTGCTTCGAGGAAGAAAGCTGTCAGTACCTCGTAGGTCAACAAGGGGCCGGTGATGCTGCCGGCGAACTGCGAATAGAAGCTCCAGTTGGTGCCGAACTGGTAGGCCATGACCAGCCCGGAGACCACCCCCATGGCGAAGTTGACGGCGAAGATCTTCGACCAGAAGTGGTACAGGTCGAGGTAGGCGTTATCCTTTTTCCACAACCACAGGCCTTCCAGCACCGCCAGGAACGCCGCCAGGCCAATGGTGATGGCGGGGAAGATGATGTGGAAGGTAATGGTGAAACCAAACTGTATACGGGCCAGCTCCAGGGCTGTAAGGCTGAACATGACTATGCCTCGCTCCGTTGGGAAAGACGTTGCAGTAACGTGCGTGGTCGGGCCTGCCGATGGCTGGCCGCAGCATCCTGCCAGCGCTGCGCCGGTACGCTGGGGGAAACCAGTGCGCTGGTGAAGCCGCACTGCAGCAGCATGGCGAATTGGTCCGGCAGCAATGGCCCGGCGGCGCGCAGGTCGCCGGTAAAACCGTGGCGCTCGCGCAGCAGCCTGGCCAGGGTGAAGCCGCGGCCATCGCGTGACTTGGCGAACTCGATGACGATCAATGCCAGCTGGCCGAGTATCGTCAGTAACTGCGCCGGGTCCTGGTCGGCGTCCAGCCAAAGGCCCTCGGCCGGCTGACCGAAACGCATGTGGTAGTCGTCCCACTGCTGCGGCCGCAGCACCGTATGGGCAGCAAAGCTCGGCAGCGCATCGCTGCCCAGGTAATGCCAGGCGTCGTGCTGAACCAGGCCCTCATGATCAACGAGCATCACGCAGCACCTCCTTGAATGGCTCGATACCGACGCGGCGATAGGTGTCGAGGAAGCGCTCGTCGCCTTCACGCATTTGCAGGTAGATACCCACGATCGCCTCGACGATGTCGGGCACCTCCTCGAAGGGCACCGAGCGGCCCAGGATGGTCCCGACCGCGGCGTCCTCTTCGGCACTGCCACCCAGGGTGATTTGGTAGTTTTCGTGGCCAGCTTTATCCAGGCCAAGGATGCCGATATGCGCCACATGGTGGTGCGCACAGGCATTGATGCAGCCGGAGACGTTGAGCTTGAGCTCACCGATTTGCTGTTGCCGGGCGGCGTCGAAACGCTGCGCGATGCGCTGGGCGACCGGCACCGAACGGGCAGTGGCGAGGCTGCAGTAGTCCATGCCCGGGCAGGCGATGGAGTCGGACAACAAGCCTATGTTGCTGGTTGCCAGCCCGGCCTCGCGCAAGGCCTGCCACACGCTGTACAGATCACCCTGGCGAATGTGCGGCAGCACCAGGTTCTGCTCGTGGGAGACGCGAATCTCGTTCAGCGAGTAGGCCTCGGCCAGGTCGGCCACAGTGAGCATTTCTTCGGCGCTGATGTCGCCGGGGATACCACCCGGTGGCTTCAGCGAGATGACCGCACTGATATAGCCACGCTGCTTGTGCGGGTGGGTGTTGGTGCGTACCCAACTGGCGAATGCAGGGTCGTCCGCCCGTGCGCGCAGAAAACCGTCACACAGCCCGGGCAATGCCTCGAAGGCTGGCTGCACGAAGCGAGCACGAATGCCCTGGACGATGGCCGGCTCCAGGTATTGGTGGTGAGCCGGCAGGCTGGCGAACTCCTCTTCGATCATTTCGATGAAGCGCCCTGGCTTGAGTTCGCGCACCAGGATCTTGATACGTGCCTTGTACAGGTTGTCGCGCCGCCCCAGGGCGTTATACACCCGCAGAATGGCCTCCACGTAGCGCAACAATTCACGCTCTGGCAACCATTCGCGCACACGGGTGCCGACGATCGGGGTACGCCCCAGGCCACCGCCAGCATACACCTGGAAGCCCACTTCACCCTGGGCGTTGCACCGCGCCAGTATGCCAATGTCATGGAAGCGCACGGCCGCGCGGTCCTTGGGGCTACCGCTGATGGCGATTTTGAATTTGCGTGGCAGGTAGGTGAATTCCGGGTGGTCGGTGGACCACTGGCGGAGGATTTCGGCATGCACGCGCGGGTCGAGCACTTCGTCCTCGGCGGCACCGGCAAAATGGTCGGTGGTGACGTTGCGGATGCAGTTGCCGCTGGTCTGGATGCAATGCAGGTCGGCATCGGCCAGCACCGACAGAATCTGCGGCGTATCGGCCAGGCGCGGCCAGTTGAACTGGATGTTCTGCCGGGTGGTGAGGTGGCCATAGCCTTTGTCGTAGGTGTGCGCCACATAAGCCAGCTGACGCAGCTGCAGCGCGCTCAGGGTGCCGTAGGGGATCGCCACGCGCAGCATGTAGCCGTGCAATTGCAGGTACAGGCCGTTCATCAGCCGGTAGACCTTGAACGCCTCTTCATCCAGCTCGCCACTCAGGCGACGGGCAACCTGCTGCTCGAACTGGCGGGCACGGTCCTTGAGAAACTCACGCTCGAACGGATCGTAGCGGTACACCCCTGCCTGCCCCGCTTCGACCGGCAACAGCGGTCGCACGCGCTGCATGCGACTTGGCGGCATGCCCGCTGCCTGCTTGCCAAGGTCGCTGCGTACCGAAGGGCCACGGGCGCGCAGCCGTTCACGCAGGCTTTTCGGCTCTGGCCGTCCATTGACCAGCCAGGCTTCACAAGGCGTCGGCGCAACCACCTGGTTGGCCAGCACGGCAGCCTCGGCAGCGAGGGTTGCCGCTATCAGCGCCTGCGTATCGAAGGTGCCGGCTTGTTGCAGTGTCTCTACCCACTCATGCCCGGCATCAAGCCAGACCACAGCCCCATCGTCGAGGCGGTTGGCGCAGATCAGATGACAGTCATTCATCGAACATCTCCATGACTGGCAGCCCGGAAGCGCTTATCGTTGCAACCCTGCCGCGCCGTTCCGGTGCACATCATATAAACCATACGCTTTCCGTATTGTATGGATTTCTTAGTAACTGTATGCCATGATATGCTTATGCGTATGGACTTACAACCGAGAGGAAGACCTATGCCTGTTGCCGGCGAGCCGACGGAAACTGCTCAAATGCGCTGGACAAAGCCTTTCAAGCCAAAATCAGGGCCGCGATACATACAGATTGCAAACATGCTTGAAGAATCCATACAGTCTGGAATCTTGCAGGATGGCCAGCAAATTCCGCCGCAACGTGCACTGGCTGCGCACCTGGGCGTCGACCTGACCACGGTGACCCGCGCCTACGCCGAAGCGCGCGACCGTGGTCTGATTGCCTCCTACAGTGGCCGCGGGTCCTTCATCCTGGGTGCCCGTGAAACGACCCCCTTGGCAGGCATCGACCTGACCATGAACATCCCGCCGCAGCCGGCCAACGGCTCGATGGCTCAGTTGGTGAGCGCCGGGCTGGAACAGGCGCTGCAGCGCAACCGCATCGAAGCCCTGTCGCTTTACCAGGACGAGCCAGCCACCCGCTCGCTGCTGCAGGCCGCACAGGGCTGGCTGCAACCGGCACTGGGTGATCTGGACAGCCGCAACCTCGCGCTGTGCTCGGGGTCGCAGGCGGCCATCTTCGCCATCCTCAGCGCCCATGGCCGCGTGGGTGACGCCATCCTCTGCGACCCGCTGACCTACCCCGGCCTGCTGCTGGCCGCCCGGCAACTGGGGCTGCGCATTGTCGCGGTGGCCGGTGATGCCGACGGCATGCGCCCCGACCACCTGGAGCAGGCTTGCCAAGAAAGCGGTGCGCGCCTGCTGTACCTCAACCCCACCTTCCACAACCCTACCGCGCACACCATGCCCGTAGCCCGGCGTCAGGCAATTGCCGAGGTGCTGCTCAAGCGCGGCATCACGCTGATCGAGGACGACCCCTACCGCTATCTGCTTGACGACGCGCCGGCCCCCATCGCCTGCCTGACCGGGGGTGCCAACACCTACTACCTGGCTTCGCTGTCCAAGTGCCTGTGGCCCAGCCTGCGCACCGCCTTCGTGCTGCCACCGCGTGGCGATGACGGGCAAGGCCTGCTCAACGGCCTGCGTGCGTCGAGCATGGGCTGTTCGGCCCTGCTACTGGCGCTGGTCGAGCAGTGGATTCGCAATGGCACCGCCAAGGAACTGGTACAGGAAATTCAGCGCGAAGCGCGCGCCCGCCAACACCTCGCGCGCACCCTGCTGAGCCATGAGTTCCAGGCGCACCCCACCGGGCTGCACTTGTGGCTGCCGCTACCGGCACATTGGCAACAAGAGCGGTTCACCCATGCGTTGGATGATGTGGGGGTGAGCGTGGCGGGGGCGGACTCGTTCAGCGTGGCGCCACAGGGGCCGGATGCGGTGCGTATCTCGTTGGGTGGGGCGCCGGACCAAGCGGTACTGGGACAGGCCTTGCGCAAGGTTGAAGGGTTGTTGAAGGAAGACCGCCGGCGTGGCGGGCGGGCGTTTGTGTAAGTACCTGTTACCAGCAAAGTCCTACAAGTTGTTGCTGCAGCGAACTTTTTCTCGATTGCCTGTCTATGTGGGAGGCACAGAAAGGTAGCGGAACGCGAAAAAGGTTCGCCGACCACCTGCTGGCCAGATGGCTCAATTGTTATCAGAGGTTGGCTTCGCTCATGAAAATACATGTCGCAAGGTTGATGCTGCTCGGCCTGTTCTCGTTCGCGGCGTTGGGCACGGCATCGGCAACACAAATGAAAGCGGCCGAGGCAGTGGCCCCGGCCGTTCAATCACCGTTGCAGCCAGCCGGCAACCCCTGGTCGAGGGTGGCCAGTGTGGCCGCTCAACAGCCGGCCACGCTGCTGGCACATGATGACGACCGCTGGCATGACCACAGAAGCGACTGGCGCCGCGAACAGTGGCGGCGCGAACAAGCCCGACGGGATTGGGAGCGGCGGCGCGACTGGGAACGGCGCCGTGACTGGGAGCGCCGCCATGAGCGGGCCATGCACCAGCGCCACTACGACGAGCACCGTCACTACCGCCGCTAAGGCCAACGCGGCCTCTGTAGGAGCAGCCTTGCGCTGCGAAGAGGCCGGTACTGGCAACACGAATGCTGTGCCTGTACCGGCCTCTTCGCAGCGCAAGGCTGCTCCTACAAGGTCGGCGATGGCCTCAATACCACGTCTCGACGTGTACCGATGATAACGCCCTGCGCGCGCAGCCCTTCCAGCAATGCCACGCCCTGCTGCAGATCCCCGCTCAACGCCTGCAACCGTTCTTGTCCACTCCCCTGCCCCACCAGCAACTGGTACGCCATCGGTGCCAAGCGTGCAAAGCGCACCTGCAACCCGGCATCGCGATAAACCAGCAGCAAGGTCGGCGTCTGCGGTGCAACGGTTGGCAGATAATCGGCGCCAATACGTTCCACCGGCCAACGATAAGCCAGCACCCGCGCGACACAAGACAACAGCGGCTCCCCATCCAACAGGTCTCCCGCAGGGTCGTGCAGTGGGTCTTCGGCATCGCTCAGGTACAGCTGCGCCTCGACCCACTCATAGTGCGCCAGCTCCAGTTGCCAGGGCGTATCCAGCGCCACCCCTTGCAGGTAATCGACAAACGCTTCGGCAATCTCGGTAAACAACGGCGTTTGGCTACGGTAGTTGGCATAGAAGTCACGCACGCGAGCATGCCAGCGTCGCTCACCCAGGGCCTGGCGCATCACAGGAAAGCTGCCGGCCAGCAAGCCTTCGATGGCGCCATAGAACAACTCGCGGTAGATCTTCAGGCGCCGTGCCTCAACGCCCGGCGGCGGGGCGTTGCGCTGCGGGTCGCGCAGGTGGCGGGCCAGGGCGTATTGCTGTTCGCGCAAGGTCTCATTCATACCTTTGCACTCCCCCAGGCACTCTGCACATTGCGGATACGCGCCGTCTCCTCCAGCAATTGCGCCAGTGGCGGGTAGTTGAAGTCACGTTCGAGTACGGTCGGCTGCACTCCAAAACGTGCACAGGCAAAGGCGTACAGTGCCCATACATCTTCCTTGACGGGCGCCCCATGGGTGTCGACCTTCAGGTCCGGTGCCTCATCGTAATGGCCGGCAACGTGCATGCCGGTCACCCGCGCCTGGGGCAAGCCTTCAAGGAATTGCTGGGCGTCATAGCCGTGGTTGCAGGCATTGACGAATACATTGTTGACGTCCAGCAGCAGGTCACAATCGGCTTCTTCGAGTACCGCACGGATGAATTCGAGTTCGCTCATCGCCTGATAAGGGGCGGCGTAATAGCTGATGTTCTCCACGGCAATACGCCGTTCAAGGTGCGCCTGCGCCTGACGTATGCGTGCCGACACATGGCGCACCGCTTCATCGGTAAACGGGATGGGCATCAGGTCGTACAGGTGCCCGTCATCGCTGCAGTAGCTCAGGTGCTCGCTGTACAAGCGCACCTGATAACGGTCGAGAAACTGCCGGGTCTGGTCGAGAAACCGCAGGTCCAGCGGCGCGCTGCCCCCCAACGACAACGACAACCCATGGCAGGTGATGGGAAAACGCTCCGCCAACTGGGCCAGGCCTTTACCATAGGCACCGCCCACGGCAATCCAGTTTTCCGGTGCGCATTCGAGAAAGTCCACTGCGCCAGGCGCCATCGCCAGCAATTCCGGCATCAGGCCGCGACGCAAGCCTAGCCCGGTATTCAACATTGCAGGAAGCATAAACAGGTCTCCAACAGGCACAACGCCCCGCCTGGCCAGCAGGAGGGGCGTTGCATCGAGGGATCAAGGTCAGGACTTGCCGGTCAGGTGGCTGAACAGCCCTTCAGGCATGGTTTTGCCGTTGGCCTGGTAGATTGCATTCAGGTGATCCGCAGCTTCCTGTTCAGAGATGAAGCCATCATGGTTGCTGTCGATCTTGTCAAAGTCAGCGGCACGGTCCTTGGCCACAACCAGGAATTCCTCTCGCGAAACCTTGCCATCATGGTTACTGTCGGTCTTGGTGAACGAGGCGTCGCCACATTTGCCTTCGCCGCATTTGCCTTCGCCCTGGGTGGCCTTGGCGCTGCCACCGCATTTGCCTTCGCCACACTTGCCCTCGCCGGCCACCTTGGCCGAAGCCAGCTGGTAACCCTGGGCCAAGGGTTCGACGGCAAACGCGCTGCTGCCCAATGCCATGCTGCCGATCAGGGCGGCGCCGAGCAGGCCGAGGGTGGTTTTTGCTTGAGTCATGATGTAGCTCCACTGTGGTTTAAAAGTGGAGCCATTAGGCCGGCGCGGTTTGTCGTGGATGTATCGTGCAAAGCACGCTTTTGTATGGCAGTAGGTCTGCAACGCAGGCAGATACAGTGGGATACACGGTTGGCCCCAAGATGCCTTGGGGCCATGACGCGCGTTCAGTCTTCCAACGGTTTGGGCGGGGCTGCCGGTTTGGCAGGCTTGGCCGGCTTGCTGTCATTGGCCTTGGCTTGCGGAGCCGCCGCTACCGGCTCGGGCGCCGCCACCGCCTTTTCGCTGGCAGGCAGTTCATCGACCGCCTTGAAGATTACCTGCGGATCGATGGCCTCGCCTGTGTCGTCGTCCTTGAGCATGTGCCGTTCACCGTCCTTGCCTACCAGAATCACCTTGGTGCCCTTGCTCGCCCCCAGCTTCAACTCGCGAATCAGGGCCATGGTGGTCTGCTGTTCGAGGTTCTTGTCCTCGCGCTTGCCCATCATGTTGGCGACGCTGTACAGCACCAGGTTGCGCTCCTTGAAGGCGGCCTGGGTGGCCGGGTCCTCAAGTGCCTTGTTCAGCCCGCGCAAGGTCGGGTCGGCACTGCTCGGAGCGATAACCACCAATGGCCTGGCCTTGCCCAGTTCCTTGGCTAAAGGCGCATCACTGTCTGCGGCAAACAGGGGGCCGGCAACAGCAAGCAAGGTTGCGAGGGTCAGTGACCGGACGAGCATGCGTATCTCCTTATTGTCTCGATAAACCAATGACTGCAGATCACGGAGAAAAATCCGACAGGGAGCCTAAACCACTTCACGCAAGAACGGGCTGTGGAAAAGTAACCTACGATTTCCGAACCACCTGAAGCCACGGCAACGGCGCTGTCACGAACCACCGTCACCTTGACTGAGCATAGCCCATAGCCGCCTGGGTCAGGGCCAGCTAACCCCTTGCCCTGAGCTGTCGTCAACGCACCTGCATGCCTGGCGCCTCCGGTCCCACCTCCATCGCTCGAGCCGTCATATCCAGCATCAGCCCTCTACGCGCAGCGCGCTGCGCGTCACGAATGGCATCCGCCTGCTCGAGCCTTGCTGCCTCGGTGAGCGCTTCATCGTCGAGTACCGTTTCAAGCTGTTGCCTGAACGGCAGGTCGACCGCCGCGAACCGGTCAGGATGAGTACGCTCCAGGTGCGTCCGCCAGAATTCACGGTCAACCATCGAGCGGGCGATCTCGTCCATGGTTTCTGCCTCTCTCACCACAGCCTCTACCACTGCCAGGTCAGCCTCTGAAACACCTGAAATCGCAAGGAAGCTCATTTCTCCCACCTGCAGCGGCAAGTCGAGCCGCTCCCTCAGGCCAATCCTGAAAGCCAACCCCACCTCGCTTCCTTCCTGCGCCCGGCTGTGCTGCAGAGCCCATCGGGCAGCGAACCTGTCGACTGCATCCTGGCGCCATAAACGCCTTCCCAGGCTGAGCAAGGCACGTTCGTTGTTTGCCTGGGCGCCATGTTCAACCTGCCAAACGAGCAAATTCAGCTCGAGGTTGCTCAAGCACCAGGTTGCACCGTCCTGACAGCCCCACTCATCATTGGCCACGGACAACAGGTTCTGGCGCAACTCCGGCGTCATGGCCATCGCCTCCATTACCGCCATTACCCGATTGCCCAACGCCCGCGCGTTGATACGAAAATCCTCGGACAACAGCAACTGCGCTAGGACACGGAAAAAACGCTCGGCGTCTTGCCCTGTATCCAGTGAGTCCCAGGCTGCCAGCATCGACCCGCGCTGCTCCGGGGCCACCGCATCGCCCCATTCTTCACGCGCGTGTGCCTGCCGCAGTTGCATTTGCTCCTCGTCGACTACAGGAATGTCACTCCTCAGCGATGCCCGCAAGCGCCGCGCCTGGGCCTCGCCCAAGGGGTTCGCATGCAGACGAATCCGCCGCCGACGCCACACGGGCAACTGGTAGAAATGCTCCGGAATCTGCCTGATCCGGTTTTCCCTCAAGTCGACGGACACCAGTTGAGTACGGTCGAATACGCCCGGTGGCCATTGCGTGATCTGGGTGTCGCGCAGGTTCAGCCAACGCAGCTCGAGCAAACCGGCCAGCGTAAACGGACGCCCCAATGGGTTGTGGGACAGGTCGAGAGATTCGAGGGTCGTACAATTGGCCAGGGTAACGGTTTGCTCGATGTCCAGACGAATCCGGTTGTTGGTCAGACTGAGGTGGCGTAGTTGCGGCAGCTGCAGCACCGGCTGTGGTAGACGCGTCAACAGGTTGCCACCCAGATCGAGGGTTTGCAGGTTGGGAAAGGCCAGCAGGAAGCTGTTGGGCACGTCCGAAAGATCGAGATGCAGCAGTGACAGGCTGGTAACGCCTCTGAAGCTGACCTGCGCCGGGATGCCAGGCAAGCCCCGCAAGCCGAAATTGCAGAATATGGCATGCAGGTTTTCTTGTGCATCGATTCGCAGTTCCCCAACACCAACCGACCGCCTCCAGCAATCGAACAAGGTATGGCGCAGGGCCTCGCGATCCTCCCTGGCATCGGCCTGTCCCTGTGCCACCCATGTATCAAGTGTGTTGCGAAGCACCGTCAGTTCATTGTTCAGGTCGGTCAGTACCTGCTCAAGTTGACGCCCTGAGCCCCGGGCATGATCGGCGAAGGTCTCGATCTGCTCATCACTCAACCAAGGAAAGAGGTCTCGCAAGGTTGCCCTCAGGGCTCCACGTCTCGCCATGAAGCCGCTCACTCCTGCGCCACCCAGCGGGTAGCCCAAACGCCCATCGGCCAGGCGCAGGGGTTTGCGAACAGCACCCGGGCGTAGTGTGCCGAGCAAGCCTGCGATCTCATCACGGCGTCGGGCCGCTTGGCGCCCCAGCAGCACCCTGAGGTTGTGCGAAAACGGGTCGCCAACCCCCATCGCCTCACGCTGCGCATCGGTATAGGCTGGCGCCATGACATCGAACAACTCCCCCGCCTCACCAAGCCTCGCGCCTTGGTCGTCAAACAGTTGGAAGGCGCCGTTCAAATGCACCAGATCGAACGCCCGCTGCCCGTGTTCGACCTGCGCCAGCATCGGCCCTTCCAGGTAGCCTTCGAACAAGCGCCAGCACACGCCTTGCTCGCTGCCAGGCAGGTAGCGCAACAGGCCCAGGACCACCCGTGCCAGGTCGGCATTCTGTGGCGTATCAAGGAACAAGGCTTCAAATACCCTGACCTGACGAAGACCCGACAGACTGCCCCGGGCCGCCTCGGCCAGCCTCAACGCAACCCGGCCGCTGGCCAGCAGGCGCCTGCGATCGGCACCGTTGGCGGCCTGTACCAGCGCTCGCGCGGTGCGCACCTGCAGCCCCGGGAAGACCCGCCGCAGCGCTGCGCTGCCTGGGCTGTCGGTGGGCTGCAACGCTTCGTACAAACCTTGCAACAGTGTGCGGCGCTGCGTCCATGCCAACTCGGCCAGCGCCTGATCTGGCAGGCCATCGGCACCCGGCAACCGCCTTGCGTGATCAAGCACCGTCGTATCTTCCACCGGCTCGCCGCTGCGCAAACGGCCAATCATGCTGCGGATGCGCTGATCGAGCCTGACCCGCTGCACGCTGTCGAGCAGGCCTGGGCTTGGCGCCTGGGCATGTACATGCAAACCACGCACATCGTCGCCATCCAGGCCATGGAACAGCAGAACCTGATCGATCTGTTCGTCACCCAGCCGGCCAAATGCGTCGCCCAGGCGCCGGAACATGCGGTATGTGTCGGGCCATTGAGCCGGTTGCTCACTCCACAACCGCCAAGCGCCTGCACCATTGTGACGCAGTAACGGCCCATGCCCGTCGAGCGGGCACAGTTGCCACTGACCGTCGCCGGCCGGCGCCTCCACGCGATAGTGATGCCCGTCCATTTCGATCCAGGCCTGCCCATCCAGACGCCGAATGCCCAAGGCGTCCCGGCTTGCGGCCGCAACGGGGGCCTGGCTTTGAAACGGGGTCAAGTCTTGTTGCCAGAGTTTGACGGTGCCGTCCTGCAGACGGGCCGGCACCATGGCATCGACCCGCGTGGAACGTGCCCAGATCCGTCGAGCCACACCAACCCCGGCTACCGTGGTCGCAAGCACGGCAAGGTCGGTGGCCACATGGGTCAAATGCTCGAGCGCCTCTTGGCGATCCCCTTCATGCCAGGCCTCGAAGCCATGATAAACCTCGCCCAGCAACTCCCAGGCCGTCACGGCAAGCAATGCCAGGCCAAGGCCCGGTACGAAGAAGCTGGCCAGACTGAGCAGTGCCCATCCTTCGGCTGCCAGGCGCTGGTCATGCTGGCGCTGAACCTCGCGATCTAGCCGCGCCACAGGCACCGCGATCATCGCCGCATCTTCCTTGATCTGGCGGATGCGTGCCTGTGCCAGGCTGTTGAACAATGGGTACGGGTAAGCGTGCAAACGCGGTTCGAGATCGCGAAAAGCCCAACCCGCCAGGTCATCGAACAGCGCCGTGACCTGAACGAAAAACGCCAGGCTGTCGCGGCGTAGCACGAAGCGGCTGAAGAAACGCTGGTAGGCCTTGTCTCGAAAACGACGACCCAGCTCCCGGTTCAGTTGGTCGATGCTCTCGAACGCGCTCCAGGGAGCCTCGGGATCCCCTGGCACGTAGAGCAATACACGGCGCGTGGTGTTGAAAAGAACACCCTGATCAATCACCTCGAACGCTATCACCTGCTCGATAGGGCAACCCAGTAGCTTCAGCTGCCTGGCTTGCACAAGATCGCCCGCCAGGCGCGGCAGTGTGCCATCCGCGCACAAGGTCACCATCAAGCCGAGTTCGCTGTCATCCAGCTTGCCTTCGTGCCTGGCTTTGTAGGCGTCCACCAGCATGGCATTGCGGTTGGCATCCATGAACTGACACTCCACGCGCCGGGCATCATCAGCGGGCTGTAAAATGGAGTCCAGATGACGTTGATAGCACTCCCCCAAGTCCAGCTCGCGACACAGTGTGGCAAGCTCGATGCTTGTGGGCGGCGTAACCCCGCCCTGGCTCGGAACCAGCAGGCGGTTGCCGCGCGGCTGGCCACCCGCCTGGGCCTGCTCGGCAGTGAAGTTGCGCAATGCCACTTCGAGCAGAGGCTTTTCTTCATAGATCACTTCGATGAGGTGCGCGCCGACTGGCTGGCTGTTGATCACAGGCTCTCGACGGCCCTCCATGAACGTGATCGAGCGCGAATTGCAGCCAAGCCCGTAACGCTCACCAAGGGCCTTATCCAAGCTCGATGCAACGAAACTGTCGATGCTCTCGATGCCCCGCAAGGTCGCAGTTACCTGTTCGCGGCTGCGAAGGCTGTTGGCCAATGCCTTGCTGATTTCAGGCAATTGCTCGGAAGAAACCTGACGCAACCAGCGTGGCAGGCGCTTGCCGATGATGCCGTCCTGGAAAGCATCGATGGCTGCTTGTGCGCTTGATGGCGGTGTAGTTTGCATGGCTCGAGGCCTCTTCATGAAAAGAGGCCAGACTAAGGAGCAGGCTTTGCACCATGCGCTAGATAGCTAGCACCTGCGGTCAGAACAGCTGTAGCTGGCGGCCGGTCAAGGTGGCGAAATCATCGCCAACGAACGGCAGGATGGCGTCGGCTACCGGTTGCAACTGCCGGCTGAGGTAATGTTCGTAGTCGATCGGCGATTGCAGGTTCTCCATCGGCTCGGGGCCTGCGGTAGTGATGACGTAACTGATCCAGCCACCGCGCTGGTACTGGCGAGGGCGACCGAGGCGGCTGTTGTATTCATCGGCCTGGCGCGCGGCACGCACATGGGGCGGCACATTGCGCAGGTATTCGGCCAGCGGCCGGCGCAGGCGCTTGCGGTAGACCAGCTGGCTATCCAGCTCGCCCGCCAGGGTCTGCTGCACATAGTGCCGCACATAGTCGCGATACGGCTGGCCGCGAAAGATCCGCCCATACAGCTCCTGCTGAAACTGCTGTGCCAGTGGCGACCAATCGGTGCGCACCGACTCCAGGCCCTTGTAGACCACATCCTCACTGCCGTCGGCGCGCCGCACCAAGCCGGCATAACGCTTCTTGCTCCCCTCATCGGTGCCACGGATGGTCGGCATCAGAAACCGCCGATAATGCACTTCGAACTGCAACTCCAGCGCACTTTCCAGGCTCATCTGCTGACGCAATTGCTCACGCCACCACTGGTTGACCTGAGCCACCAGTTCACGGCCGATCTGCGCTGCAGCCGCTTCGTCATGGGCACCCTTGAGCCAGACGAAGGTGGAGTCGGTATCGCCATAGATGACCTCATAGCCCCTGGCTTCGATCAGTGCGCGGGTCTGGCGCATGATCTGGTGGCCACGCATGGTGATCGACGAGGCCAGGCGCGGGTCGAAGAATCGGCAACCGCTCGACCCCAACACCCCGTAGAAGGCATTCATGATGATCTTCAGCGCCTGCGACAACGGCGCATTGCCCTCACGTTTGGCCGCTTCACGGCCCTGCCAGACGCGCTCGACGATGGCCGGCAGGCAATGCTGGCTGCGCGAGAAACGCCCACCACGAAAGCCCTCCACCGAGTGTTCATCGTCGGGCAGGCGCAGGCCTTCGACCAGCCCCACCGGGTCGATCAGAAAAGTACGGATGATCGACGGGTAGAGGCTCTTGTAGTCCAGCACCAGCACCGAGTCGTACAGGCCTGGGCGCGAATCCATGACAAATCCACCAGGGCTGGCTTCATCGGGACGGCTGCCGAGGTTGGGGGCGACAAAGCCCAAGCGGTGCATCTGCGGGATGTACAGGTGGCAAAAAGCTGCCACCGAGCCACCGCTGCGGTCTACCGCCAGCCCGGTGACCGAAGCGCGCTCCAGCAGGAATTCGAGCAGACGGGTATGGGCGAAGATGCGTGTGACCAGCTCGCAGTCCTTGAGGTTGTAGCGTGCCAAAGCGGGTTTGTCTTCGGCAAAACGGCGGTTGATTTCGTCCATGCGCTGGTAGGGCGTGTCGATGGCCTTGCCTTCACCGAGCAGGGTCTGCGCGACACTCTCCAGGCTGAACGACGGAAAGCTCCAGGTTGCCGAGCGCAACGCTTCGATGCCATCGATCAACAGCCGCCCCGGCGCGTCGGCAAACACATGGCCACCTCCGGAGTGGCTACGCAGCGTCAGGGGGGCGCCGTTACGGCCCAGTACCAGGGGCACCTGCAGCTGCTTGGCATGCTCATGCAACAGGCGCAGGTCGAACTGAATCAGGTTCCAGCCGATGATGGCGTCCGGGTCGTGCGCGGCCATCCACTGGTTCAGGCAAATCAGCATCGCGGCACGGTCATCGCAATACTGCAGATCGAAATCGACGCCATCAGGGTTGCCGTTGGCCGAGCCAAGCATGTACACCTGACGCTGGCCACAGCCTTCCAGGGCAATGCTGTACAGCTCGCCCCGTTCACTGGTCTCGATATCCAGCGACACCAGCCGCAGTGCCGGGCGATAGCCCGGCAAGGGCTTGAGCTGGGCGTCGCAATACACGCCCTGGGCATTCGGCTGCCCCGCGAACTGCACCGGTGCGGTGATGAAGCGCTCCATCAGATAACGCTCGGGCGGGCGGATATCGGCCTCGTACACCTCGATGCCCGCTGCACGCAGGCGCTGTTCCAGTTGCATCAATTGCCGGTGCTGGCGGCAATACAGGCCAAGCACCGGACGTTGGTCGAAGTCCTTCAGCCGCAGTGGCTTGAGCTGTATCCCATCTTCCTTGGACAACAGTACCCGCGCATGCTCGGCCTGCGCCTGGGGAATGAACGCCACCGACTCCTGAGGCGCCAGGCGCAGCTGCCGCGGCCCCTGGTCGGTGGCCAACCAGAACTCCACGCAGGTGCCTTCGGGCGTGTCATGCCAATGCCGGGTCAGGACAAAGCCCTGCTGCAACTCCACTGCGTCGACCTCTGCTCAAAAACGCAATTCTACGCTAGCGCGACCCCGCCACGAAGCCACTTCTGCGTGCTGCCAAGGCCATCAGCCAAGCCACCGCGATCAACGCCAGCACCACCGCGCCAAACCCTTGCACCCCCGCCCCGCTCAACAACAAACCGCCAATGATCCCGCCCAGGGCAATGGCACTGTTCCACACCGTCACCAGCATCGACTGCGCCACATCCCCCCCTTCGCCCGCGGCATCGGCGCACGCGGTCTGCAGCAGGGTCGGCGCGCCGCCGTAGGTCACACCCCACAAAGCGATGCTCAGGTACATCAGCCACGACGAGGCCTGCCCCAATGCCAGCGTAGCCAGGGCAAAACCCGCCAGGCTCAACAGCACCAGCGTGCGCAGATGGCGGTCGACCAGCAACTCCACCAGGCCAATCCCAGCCAGGGCCGACAGGCCAAACACCATCAGCACAGGGCCAATGTCCGCAGCCATGCCGGCCGCTGCCAGCAGAGGCACGATGTAGGTGTAGAGAATGTTATGGCCGAGGATCCAGCAAAGGATCACCAGCAGCACAAGCAACACCCCCGGAGTACGCAGTACCTGCATGGCTGCAGGTCGCTTGCCGGCAGCGTGCCCTGGGTAGTCCGGCACCGACCGCAGTACCCACACCACCAGCAGCAACGCCACCAGGGTGACCACCACGAACGTCGCGCGCCAGCCCAACCCTGCCCCCAGCCAGGTAGCGATCGGCAACCCGAGCGACAAGGCAATCGGTTGGCCGAGCATGGCCAGTGCCATGGCCCGCCCCTGCTGTGCCGCTGGCACCATGCGCCGGGCGTGGCCGGCGATCAACCCCCAGGCCAGCCCGGCCGCGGCGCCGGTGAAAAAGCGCAGCACCAGGGTCAGGCTGTTGGTGCTGGACAGGGCGGTCAGCCCATTGAACAGCACAAAACCGATGATCGCCAGCAACAGCGCCCGGCGTCGATACCAACCTTGGGTCAGGGTTACCAACGGAATGGCGGTCAGCAACGAGCCCAGGGCATACGCCGTGACCCATTGCCCGGCCATGGCCTGGCTGATGTGCATGCCTTCGGCGATCTGGTCGAGCAGGCCGGCCGGCAGGGTTTCGCTGAGGATAGCGATGAAGCCGGTCATGGCCAGCGCCAGCAGCCCGCTGAGGGGTAAACGTTCGTTACTGGCAGCCAGCAACGGGGCGGAAGATGTCTGAGACATTGGATAAGCCTTGGGTGGGGAAACGAGGCGAACAGTCTGCAAGGGAAGGTATTGCGGAAAAAGGCGGTTACAATGCCATTCACCCAGGACAACAGTGTCCGCAATCAGGAATGCAGCATGGACAGCCTCAGCGGCTTCGTGGTCTTCAATCGGGTGGCCGAAACCCGCAGCTTCGTCGCCGCCGGCCAGTCACTGGGGATCAGTGCCTCGGCAGTGGGCAAGCGTGTAGCACGCCTGGAAAGCCGCCTGGGCGTACGCCTGTTCCATCGCAGCACGCGCAGCATCACCCTCACCGCCGAGGGCACGTTGTTCCTTGAGCGCAGCCGGCGCATCCTCGCCGAAATCGAGGCCACCGAACAGGAACTGTCGCAAGCCAGCGAAACCCCGCGCGGGCGCCTGCGGGTGAGCATGCCGCAGGTCACCGGGCTGGTGATGCCGGCGCTGGCCGAGTTCATGGCGCTGTACCCGCAAGTGGAACTGGACCTGGACTTCTCCGACCGCATGGTGGATATCGTCGGCGAAGGCTTCGATGTGGTGATGCGCGGCGGGCAACCGGTGGATTCACGGCTCAATGCCAAGTTCCTGGGGCACTTTCAGCACTGCCTGGTCGCCTCGCCCGATTACCTTCGCGAACGCGGCACACCCCAGCATCCACGCGACCTGGCGGCGCATACCTGCCTGCATTATCGCTTCCCCAGCAACGGCAAGCTGGAAACCTGGCCGCTGCGCCAGGAGCACCCCGAACAAGCCTATGACATCCCCATTTCGATGGTGTGCAACCACGTCGAGACACGCGTCTGCTTTGCCGTGAACCACCGCGGCATCACCTGCCTGCCGGACTTCACCGTAGGCCGTGAGCTGGGCAACGGTTCGCTGGTCAGCGTGCTCGACGACTTCATGGAGCGGCGCGGCAGCTTCTACTTGCTGTGGCCGTCCGGGCGGCATATGCCGCCGAAGTTGCGGGTGTTCATCGACTTCATGCTGGAGCGGGTGTTCAACCGTACAGGTAGTTGATGTCCTTGTAGGCCAGGGGCGGTACCTGGCCTAGCAGGAAGTCGCGCAGCTTGTGCATCTGCCGCGCTTTTGGGCTGGCCTTGAGCCAGGTCATGTAATAACCGTCGCCAGTGGCCACCGCATGCTTGAAGGGTGTGGCCAGGCGCCCGGCCGCCAGGTCGGCACTGGCCAGCACCAGGTCGACCACCGAAATGCCCAAGCCTTGCTGGGCGGCCGAAATGCCTTGGTCGAGGGTATCGAACACCTGCCCCTGGTCGATGCTGATGTCCAGTGCGTCCATGCGCGCCAACCAACGCCGCCAGTCACGCCGGTCGGGCGACGGGTGCAGGAACTCGCATTGGGTCAGGTCGGACAGCTCCGGTTGCGCCGTGGCCAGGTAGTCGGGGTGACACACCGGGATCAGCCACTCATCGAACAGCTTGAAGCTCTCGATATCGGCCGGAAACCGCCCATTGGCCAGGAGGATAGCGCAGTCGTAGGGCTCGGAGTAGAAGTCCACGCTGTCGATGTCCATCCACACGCTCGACAGCTGCACACTGCAGTTGTCTTCGATCTTCTTGAACGCGTCCAGCGCCCGTAGCAGCCAGCGCACGGTCAGTGTGGAGGGGGCCTTCAGGCGCAGGCCATAGCGGTCCTGGCGCAGCAATGCGCAGGCATTTTCGATGATCTTGAAGCCGACTTTCAGCTCCTGCGCCAGCAGGCGACCGTGCTCGGTCAGGCTCAGTTTCGGGCCCCGGCGCTCGAACAGGTCGCAGCCAAACATGGCTTCGAGGGTCTTGATGTGATGGCTGACCGCACCCTGGGTCAGGGCCAGCTCTTCAGCTGCACGGGTGAAAGAGCCGTAGCGAGAGGCCACCTCGAAGGCACGCAGGGCGTGCAAGGCCTGAATCCGTTCCGACATGGCGGCGTCCCGAGCATGAGTGAGACTAATAGTAGGTCATAGTTCCACGCGTTTTACAACGTCAGAAGCGTCTCGGAAAATGCAAGTAAATAACAAACATAACCAAGATCCTGCCTGCATATGACTGGAACGTTCACTTAAATCAACGCCTGGGGAAATCATGTTTACGGGATATGGAAATTGCTATCGCCTGGATGCGCTAGAGCTAGCCGCTGAACATGGTCACAACATGCAACACTGGACGTACAAAACCATAGAACACTTTCGCAGTATTCTCGCCAACCCCGAGTTCCCCTGCCTGTTCGGGCGCAAGGCTGTAAACGGCCAAACCTGCCATATTCTCTTCGCCCGCGCCGAGCAACTGGCCGATGATATCGCACAGGGCTTGGCCGATTATGTGTGCACCGTCGCAGTGATCACAGCCAAGCAGCGCATCGGCAGCCCTTTGGTGGTGTTTCTCGAAACCCCTGCTGGCAGCAACCTCGCCGAGCAGCAGGCGTTGGCCTGGAAGGTACTGCGCGGCGTGCATGCACGCGACCCTCACCCTTGGCCACAGGGCATCCCGACCGACCCCGACGATTCAGGCTGGTCGTTCTGCTACGCCGGCATGCCACTGTTCATCAACATGAACTTCCCCGGTCATCAGCAAATGAAAAGCCGCAATCTGGGCCAGCACATCACCTTCGTCATCAACCCACGAGAAAACTTCGACGAAGTGGCCAACGCCAATACCGAAAGTGGCAAGCGAATCCGCGAGCGCATTCGCGAGCGCGTGCACCATTACAACGACGGCGTCGTGCCCGACACCCTTGGCGCCTTCGGCGATACCGACAACTACGAATGGAAGCAGTACCAACTGCAGGAGGCAGGTTCGCTCAACCCGTCGCGCTGCCCTTTCCACGCCCATGCCGCACACCTGGCGACATCCGACACACTGATCGAGAACTGACCGTGAATACCGCACTCACCGCCACTTATGCCCTCACTGTCCTGCTGCTCATCGCCACCCCCGGGCCGGTGGTGGCTTTGATCGTCAACACTGCGGCAGCCTCCGGCTCACGCAAGGCCATGTTCACCGCCGTCGGCACCAACTGGGCGTCACTGGTGCTGATCGGCGCCGCCGCCTGGATCATCCTCACCAGCGCCGCCATCGACAAGGCATGGCTCAGCACCATGAGCCTGCTGGGCTGCCTGTTCATTGGCTACATTGCCGTGGGCACACTGCGGGACGCCCTGCAGGCGCCTGCCCCGGAAGCGGCGAGCGACACGCCAAAGACCGGGCGTGGCGGGCTGCTACAAGGTTTCATGGTGGGTATTTCCAACCCCAAGGACATCATTTTCTTCATCGCATTCTTCCCCCAGTTCATCCAGATCACCGAGTCGTTCGGCAAGAGCATGGTGGTGCTGTCGCTGCTGTGGGTGGCCATCGACTTCGCCGTGCTCAGCCTGTACATCTTCGCCATCGGCAAGATCGCCTCACAGCGCAGCAACCGCATTATCAGCCTGGCCTCGGGCGTCGCCCTGCTGCTGATTGCCGCCGGTGGCCTGCTGTACAACCTCAAGGAACTGGCGGCCTGAACGTGAAACGCAGCATTCGGCAAAGCGCAGGAGAGAGCATGACCGCAAATGACACGAGCCCGTCTCCTTCGCCGCTGCAACAGGACTACCAGCGATTTCTGCTGCTGGGCAATCGACGTGCCCCGCACACCGTGCATGTGCACGAAACCGGCTACCGCTCCGGCACCATCAATACCGATGCCCTCGGCCTGCGCTACAGCCATTGCGCCGGCAAGCGCTTTTCGCCGGCCGAGCGCGGTGGTGCCTCGCGCATCAACCTGCTGGTCGGCGGCTCCACGGCGCTGGGCATTGGCGCCAGCTCCGACGAACACACCGTGGCCTCGCACCTGTCGATGCTCACCGGCGAAGTCTGGCTGAGCCTGGCCGGCTGCGGGCTCAATGCCAGCCAGGAATTGCTGATGTTCCTCACCCACCAGCACCGCCTTGGCCAGCTCGGCCACGTGGTGGTGCTCAGCGGCCTCAACAGCCTGGCCCACGAGGCCCTGTGCGAAGTCCTCGCCAGCCCCAACGACCCGCAGCACGCCAAGGCCTACCAGGCTTTTCTCAACAGTTTCAGCGAAGGCATGCAGGCCGCCGCACCACCTCGTCGGCAATCGCTGTGGCAGCGCATCGGCCAGGCCCTGACCACGCCAGCGGTCGAAACCCCGGTCAGCTGGCCGCTGTCGCCCCCGGAAAAACGCCTGGCCCGTGCCGCCGACAACATTGGCCGCACCTTGCGCCAATGGGACCGCCTGCTGGCAGACAGCCACGCCACCCTCACCTTCATCCTGCAACCGCTACTGCCCTGGTGCCGGGATACCCTGCCCGCTGGCGAACAGGCCATGCTGGCCGCGCTGCAGCAACAACCGGCGAACTTCGGCCGGCTACTGGAAGGCGCCTTCGACAGCCAGCTGCACTCGGCGTTTTTCCGCCGCATCAAGAGCCAGGCGGACCCGGTGCCCTGCTACGACATGAACTGCATGCTCAACAGCTCGCCCGTGTTCGGTGCCGACCTGTTCATCGACCGCCTGCACCTCAACGATCTGGGCAACAATGCCCTGGCCAAGGTAATCACCGCCAAGCTTGGCCTGGCGCAGGAAAAACACGCCCAGCGCAAGGTCACACCAATCAAGCTCGTCTGACAAATGCCCAGTGGTCTTCCGGCCACCCCCCTTGGGTGGCTAGAATACGCCGTCGTTCCGATTTGCCCGAGGCGTACGCTTGACCGCCATGAACATCGAAGCCGTCCATTCTTGTCTGGCCGCCCCTGGGGCTTGCCTGTGAGCCGCATGCGTCGCTTGCCCCCGCTGTTGATCGCCCTGATGCCGCTGGCCGCGCACGCGCTGGAAGTGCACATCGACCCTCATGCCGACCTGCTCTATCGCCAGGCCTTACCCCTGCTGGAGCAAGCCGACAACCAGGATGACGGCGCCAGCACACTGCGAACCGCCGTGGGCGGCGACCCCGAGCTTAGCCGCCAGGGCCAGGCCATGGCCCACACCTTGCCGACAGCGGTTGCCCTGCTGAAAAAATCGGTGGAGCTGGGCCACCCGGTCGCGCAGTACCGCCTGGCGCTGTACTACATGACATACCTGCCCGCCGGGCAAATTCCAGAGGCGGCCTGCCCGCTGCTCGAAGCCAGCCTGCAGCAGGGATTTGCCGCACCCGCGCCAGCCATTGCCACCTGGTGCCGCCCCTACAACATCAGCAGCGAGTACCGCGCCGCGCTGGAGGCGGTCCCCAGCATGGCCACCGTGTACGCCCCCTACTACCCGCAACCGGCCACCCGCCTGGCCTGCAACCGCAGCCGGCCACAGGGCCTGGAAATGCTGTGGGGCCGCCAGCGTGACTACCAGGCCGAGGTGTACCGCCTGCTCGGCGACCTCGACCCACAGCACCGCGCTGGCCTGCTGCAGAAGGCCGTGGACATCAACGGCTGCGCCACGGCGCAACAGCACCTGAGCAGCCGTCCATAACCCTCAGCCGGACGCGACCCTTGTAGGAGCAGCCTTGTGCTGCGAAGAGGCCCGCAAGACAAAAGTCTACTTTCACCCGTCATGGTCTCTTCGCAGCACAAGGCTGCTCCTACGGAGGTAGGTTGAGTTGTGGGGGCAGCAAGATCGTTCAAGCCATAGCGTGTTCCGTCTGGCATGCTGGCCAGCCACCTACAGCAATGCAGCCATCATGCCCCACATCGCCCGCCAAGCCTTTCTCCACGGCGCCATCGCCATCATGCCGCTGTCCCTGGCCGTCGCCCCCTGGGGCCTGCTGGCAGGGTCCATGGCCATCGAGGCCAACCTCAGCGCCTGGCAGGGGCAAGGGTTGTCGGCCATCGTCTTCGCCGGCGCCGCGCAACTGGTAGCCATCGGCATGCTCAAGGGCGGCGCGAACCTGGCGTCGATCCTGCTCACCACCCTGCTGCTGACCTCGCAGCACCTGCTGTACGGCCTGTCGATGCGCCCGGTACTGTCCAACCAGCCGCTGCGCTGGCGTTTGGGCCTGGGCTTTCTGTTGACCGACGAATTCTTCGCCCTGACCAGCCAGTACGACCAGCAGCAATTCAACCGCTGGTACGCCCTGGGGGTTGGCCTGACGTTCTACATCGCCTGGAACCTGTTCACCTTGGCCGGTATCCTGCTGGGCAAAAATATTCCCCATCTGGACCAGTTCGGCCTGGACTTTTCCATCGTCGCCACCTTCGTCGCCCTGATCGCCCCGCTGGTGCGCAACCTGGCCACCGTGGTGTGCGTAGCCGTGTCGTTGTTCTGCTCGGTGCTGTTCAGTCACTGGCACTGGGAGACCGCCCTGGTGGCCGCAGGCCTGCTGGGTATGAGCGCCGGTTTCATCTGTCAGAAATTCAGCGGAGCGCGAGCATGACCTGGATCTTGATTTTCGCCATGGGCGCCATCGTGTTCCTCAACCGCTACGCGTTCCTGGAGCCGCGCCTGCCCTTGCGCCTGAGCTCCAATGCCCGGCAGTTTCTTGGCTTTGCCGTGCCGGGCATGCTCACGGCCATCTGCGGCCCGATCATCTTCATGCCCGAGCACCAGCTCAACCTGAGCCTGCTCAACCCCTACCTGCTGGGTTCGCTGGTGGCCATCGCCCTGGTGCTGTTGACCCGCAGCGTATTGCTGAGCATGCTGGTGAGCATGTTGATCTTCTTCTTCCTGCGCAGCTGGCTGGCATGAGCACGCCCCTGCGCGAGCAGACACACCTCTGGCAGGCGCCGGCCCTTGGCGACGTCGAGATGCTGCACGCGCGCTACTTCCAGCAGCGCTTTGCCCCGCATGTGCACGAAGGCTATGTGTTCACCGTGATCGAATCCGGCGCCCAGCGCTTCTGGCACCGTGGCAGCGAGCACCTGGCGCCGGTCGGCAGCATGGTGCTGATCAACCCCGACGAGCTGCATACCGGCGCCACCGCCCATGAAGCTGGCTGGCGTTATCGCGGCTTCTACCCCGAGCACGAGCGGGTCACCGGCGTGCTCGACGAGCTGGAACTGGGCCGCCACGGCATGCCCAGCTTCAAGGACAGCGTGATCCACGACCCAGCCCTGGCCCTCGCCTTCAGCCAGCTGCACCAGCTGTCCGAAGCCGGCGCCAGTGCCCTGCAACAACAGACTGCCTGGCGCCAAGCGGTGCTGGCCCTGGTACAACGGCACGGGCAAGGCGCCGAACCCTCGGCCCCAGGCAACGAGCCACTGGCCGTGGCCCGCGCCCGTGAACTGCTGGAAAGCCAGTTGGCCGACCCACCTTCGCTCGAAGCGCTGGCAGCGGCGGTAAACCTGTCACCGTTTCATTTCGCCCGGGTGTTCCGCCAAGCCACCGGCCTGCCGCCGCATGCCTGGTTGAAGCAACGACGCCTAGCCCGCGCCCGGGAAATGCTGAAGCGCGGCCTGGTTGCTTCGCAGGTGGCGTTCGACCTGGGGTTTGCCGACCAGAGCCATTTGAGCCGACAGTTCAAGCAGGCATACGGGGTGACGCCTGGGGTCTATCGCAGCGCTTGCCTGCAAAGCTGAGCTGCGACACCTAGCCTCAGGCAAGCCGGCCAGCCACTGCTACACTGACATGGCTGAATGGAGGATCCTGCCATGTCCGAAAGAGATCTCACCACCCTGCTATCGCTGATGAACCAGCGCCAAGCCTGCCTGAGCAGTGCCTGCAAGGAGATTGCCGACTGGATCGACCGGCAGGGCGATGTGCCCGCAGCCGGCAAGATCCGCGCCAGCCTCAAGGCCCTGGAGGCCGACGAAGCCCAGGTCCGCAAGACCTTGACCTCGCTGACCCTCGACAGGCCACTGCCACGCTTTCGTAGCTGAAAGGCGCAGCTGAAAAAAAGGGCCGCTAAACGCGGCCCTTTGATTTGTCAGTGCTTCATGTGCATGTGGTCATGCCCACCGCCCGCCTCGGCGTTGAGCGCACGCACTTCAGCCTGTACGTCCAAGGTTTCCTTGGCACCCTTGGCATCTTCGATGGTCAGGGTCAGTGGCACTTTCTCGCCTTCCTTCACCTGATCGTTCAAGCCCATCAGCATCACATGCAGGCCATTCGGGTCCAGGGTCACGGCCTTGCCGGCTGGCAATTCAACGGCCTTGACCTCACGCATGCCCATCACGTCGCCGTTCATGGTCATCTCGTGCACCTGTACGGTCTTGGCCACGGGCGAAGCCACACTCACCAGCTTGCTGTCGCTGCTGGCGGTCAGGGTCATGAAGGCACCGGTGGACTGCTGGTGCGGCACGCTGGCACGTACCCAGGCATCGCTCACGGTGGTCTGGGCCAGTGCAGGCAGGGCCAGCCCCATCAGTACCAGGGCAGCCAAACCGCGTTTGATCGGTTGCATCGACATTCAGCAGATCTCCATCAGGGTGACCAGGTCTTCAGCGCATTCCTTGGCGTTCAGGGAATGGCCCAGGCTCAGGCGCAGGGTGCCACGTGTATCGTAGACGTAGCTGGTGGACGAATGAGAAATGGTATAGGTGTCTCCGGCCGGAACCTTCTCGTAGAACACCTTGAACTCCTTGGCCACTGCGGCGATTTCTTCGGGGGTGCCGGTCAGCGCGGTGAACGTCGGGTCGAAGGCCTTTACGTAGGCATCGAGCACCTCGGGGGTGTCGCGCTCCGGGTCCAGGGTGATGAACACCACCTGGAACAGGTCGCGATCACGGCCGCGCAGCAACTTGCGAATTTGCGCCGCGCGCGCCAGTGTCGTCGGGCAAACCGCCGGGCATTGGGTGAAACCGAAGAAGATCATCGGCATGCTGCCGTAGAAGCTCGACAGGGTGCGCACATTGCCTTGGGGGTCCTTGAGGCGGAACTTGCGCCCAAGGATCTCGTTGCTCATGTTCTTGCCGTACTTGAACTCAAGCCCCCGGGCCGGGCTGCAGCCTGCCAGCAGGCCAAGCCCAAGAACGCCCATCCCGGCGACAACTGCGCGCCGGGTAAATAGATCATTCATGAAACCATCCTTTACAGGGAAGGTGCCGGCCCTCGGGACGGACCGGCTGAAAAACCGGGGCATTCTTGCATGACACCCCGTGGGCATCTACCCGACGAAGGCGCTGATGGCCTGCAGCCCTGCAAATACGGGCTGCGGCCTGTTGTCGCAGGGGTTGAAACCGTAACAGTTTGTTGCTAGCGCATCAGTAATACGCGTTTTCTTTCTGGGTGTGGTCAGTCACGTCACGCACGCCCTTCAGCTCCGGAATGCGCTCGAGCAAGGTGCGCTCGATACCTTCCTTCAGGGTGACATCCGCCTGGCCACAACCCTGGCAGCCACCACCGAACTGCAGCACGGCGATGCCGTCGTCGACCACGTCCACCAGGCTCACCTGGCCGCCATGGCTGGCCAGGCCGGGGTTGATCTCGGTCTGCAGGTAGTAGTTGATACGCTCGTTGATCGGGCTGTCTTCGTTGACCATCGGCACCTTGGCGTTCGGTGCCTTGATGGTCAACTGGCCACCCATGCGATCGGTGGCGTAGTCGACCAGCGCGTCTTCCAGGAATGGCACGCTGACGGCGTCCAGGTAAGCGGTGAAGCTCTTCAGACCCACGGCGGTGTCGTCAGGCTTCTCTTCGCCCGGCTTGCAGTAGGCAATGCACGTCTCTGCGTACTGGGTGCCCGGCTGGGTGATGAAAATGCGAATGCCGATGCCAGGCGTATTCTGCTTGGAGAGCAGATCGGCCAGGTAGTCATGGGCGGCGTCGGTAATGGTTATAGCGCTCATGTAGGTTCCTCACAGACTTGCCGCCAAGTGTACGCCAACCCAGCCTTCGAACAAAGTCCTAGTATTTGACTCGGGAAAGCGCATATTTCCCGTTCAGCCCCCGTGGCGTCGCCAGCCAGGCCTGCATGCGCCGGTACAGGCCGCGCTCCAGCCACTGGTAGCTGAACCACGACATTAGTCCAATGGACGGCACGCACAGGGCGAACACCAGGTACGGGTTCAACGGCAGGCGCTGGCTGGCGAACCAGCCGGCGTACAGCACCAGCACATGGATCAGGTACACCGAATAGGAGCAGTCGCCCAGCGCCTTGAGCAGCCGGTTGCCTTGGAACACCGGCTCCAAGGCCACGAAAGCCAGCACGATCATCGCGCTGGGCACGCCCCAGTGCAGCAGCCGCTGCGATGCATCCAGGTGATAGATGGCCAGGCCTGCCACCCCCAGCACGATCAGCGGCAGCCACCGCCCTTGACGGATCAGGCCACGGCGGTACAGCACGCCCAGGCCGATGCCGAGCAGAAACTCGTAGATGATGTCGTTGTTGTAGAAATGGCTCAGCACACCCAGCCGCCCCAGCACTTCGCAGACCAGCAACAATGCACCAGTGACCAGCAGCAGGTGATGCCGTTGGCGCACCAGGAATGCCAGGCCGAACAGCAGGTAGAAGAACATCTCGAAGTTCAGCGTCCAGCCCACGTTCAAGGTCGGGTACAGGCCATAGCCCCCGGGGTTTTCTGCCGGGATGAACAGCAGCGACAGGAACAGGTGGCGCCAGGCGAATGCCTGATGTGGCATCCATTGGCTGAAGGCCAGCAGCAACATGGCCATCAGTGCTGTGTAGAACCAGTAGGCCGGGACGATACGCATAACCCGATTGAGCAGGAATTGGCGCGGCTCGATGGATTTGTCGCGGGTCGACAGGTAGATGACCAGCCCGCTGATGACGAAGAAGATGTCGACGCCTACCGCGCCACGGTCGGTGAGCAGTTGGCCGATGGGGCCTGTGGCATGGAAGTCGAAGAAGATCTGCATGAAATGGTGGCAGACCACCACCCAGGCGGCGAACGCCCGCAGTGCCTGAAGCGAATACAGCATGAAATACCCTGCGATTGCCGGTGCATTGAGGCCCGGCGAGCGCACTGCGCTCGTTCGCGGGCTTGCCCGCTCCCACAGGGTTCATGCCATGCCCGAAAGCACCACATATCCTGTGGGGGCGGGCAAGCCCGCGAATGGGGCTGCAAGACAGCCCCCGGACCACCCACCGTTTCCGACCGCAGGGTATTAGGAAAGATCAGCTGACCCGATCAGAGGTTCTCGTAGCGGTTCATGTCCAGTACACCCGCCTCGACCGGCTGGGTCTCTTTGATGAAGCTGTTCAAGTCATGGAAGTAGCGCCAGAACTCGGGGTGACTGCGGCGCACGCCCCAGCGCATGACAATGCGCTCGAACTTGGCCGGGTCATCTTTGGCATATTCCATATCCTCGACGAACTCCGGCACATCCTTGGTCGGGATATTGAAGATGAAGTTCGGGTAACTGCTGAGCACGCCTGGGTACAGGGTCAACGTGTCCAGCCCCGGTTGGTAGCGGTACGCCTCGCCCAGCAGGAACGCCACGTTGCTATGTGCGCGGTTGCGCAGCAGGCTGTATACCTGGCGCTGGCCGCCCTGCCCTTCGATGCGCAACATGGTCGCCTCGGGCAACTGGTTGATCACCTTCAGCCCGGCAGCCGGGCGCGACACCAGGCGGCTGAGCGACTGCTCGGCATTGCGGAACTCTTCGCTCACCTGCGGCCGTGAGCAGAACGCGCCCTGGCAGCGGTTGATCGGGTCGGGCGCGGCATTCAGGCTGCCGGTGCGCTGCAGCAGCTTCAAGCCAAAGTCACGCTTGGGGTTGTGCGCGTCGAGCGTGATGCCGCTCGGGGTATCGGTGTCGATGTCTTCATAATCCATCCACATCTTCACCTTGCCGCTGTTCTGGTACCAGTCGCCGAGGATCGCCTTGCGCTGGTCGGCCGGCATCAGGCGCAGGAAGTTGACCTC
The DNA here is from genome assembly GCF_048068035.1 of Pseudomonas sp. NY11955. Classification (NCBI taxonomy): domain Bacteria; kingdom Pseudomonadati; phylum Pseudomonadota; class Gammaproteobacteria; order Pseudomonadales; family Pseudomonadaceae; genus Pseudomonas; species Pseudomonas sp. NY11955. The sequence goes on along the minus strand of NZ_JBLUPS010000003.1, from coordinate 396,930 downwards.
GGCACCATTGCGGATCAGGTCGAAGTACAGGCGCGTCTGCAGTTGGTGCGAGACGTTGCCGAACACATCGAAATTGACCGCCAACTGGTAATAGGTGCGCTCGAACAACGGGTAGTCGAACAGCCACACAGTCAACGGCACATCACCGATCAGGCCCTTGGTCACCGAGGCGCTGTCGAAGTGGCGGAAGATGCTCAGCAACGCGTTGTCGTTACCGGCCCACAAGGTCGACCAGCCCGGTGCCGGCATATCGGCATAGGCTTCACGGCGCAGTTTCTCGTACTCGTTGCGCTTGTCGCGGTAGGCGTGCCACAGGCTCAGCACACTGCCCACGTCATCGATCTGGCCAGGCATGGCCAGCAGCGGCGTGGCCTCACCCCGGTATTTGGCGTCGGTGATGTAGCGATCGAAGGCCGGCTCCTGGAACAGTGCCCAGAAGTTGTCGCGGATCACGTCGGTGGCGATCTGCCCGCGGCACACCGGGCCACGGATGAAGGTACGCACGAAGTACTCGGCGTTATCCAGCATGAACTGGTAACGCGCCACTGCCGGAATCGCCTCGAAGGTTTCGAACGGGTTGGCTCGGTGGCGCGGGCCGTAGCCTGGCAGCGCGGCGGCATGCCAGTCGCCGGCGTAGAACAGCTGCTTCACGCGCTTGAGCTTCTGCGGCCCCATTGGGTAGGTGATGTGCGTCTTGTGCACGATCACGCCCTGCACCGGGACCAACCGGTAGTAGAAGTCGGTACCTGGCGGGTCGTTGGGACGGCGGGTGGCAATGACGTCGACCGGCTTGCCACTGGGTGTGCGCGAGCGCACCCACTGGAAGAAGTGGCCCTGCTCGCCGCCAACGAAGTAGATGTGCGCCAGGAACAGGTGCTCGTACAGCCAGCGACCGACCAGCGCCTCGGTGGAACCCGGGCGGTTGAGCAGCTCTTCCCAGTCAGCGATCTGCCTGGCTTCAGCAGCGCTCGGCTGGATTGGCTGGTACTCCACTGGCGCACCGGCCGCCAGCCAGCGGCGCATGGTGTCGTATTCCTTGTCGGTCAGCCCGGTCACCGCCAGCGGCATGCCCTCTTTGGGGTGGGCGCCAGCATAAGCGTCGAACTCATGGGGCAACGGGCACATGTTGTTGCGGTTCAGGCCCAGGACGATTTCCTCGGGCAGCTTGGCGTTGGGCGTGAGCGGGGTCTTGTGGCCCAGCTCCAGCATGCGCGCCATCAGCGCGGCCTGGCTGCCCTGGTTGTCGAGCACCGAGTAGAAGCCCTTCTTGCGCCATTGCTCTTCGCTGTGGGCGTCGTAGAACAAGCGCGTGGTAGGCACCGCCTTGCTGCGTTCGCCCTGGTACACCGGGACCTTGCTGGCCCCGCGCACCGCGCCTTCGGGGCTTTCCAGCTTCAACTGGCAGGCGGCGTCGTTGCAGGCGTGGCAGGCCACGCACTTCTCGGTGAAGATCGGTTGAATGTCCCGGGTGTAGGAAATGGCCGGGCTCGACTGGGGGGCTTGCCCGAACACCGCGCCACTGATGAGCAGGGCGAAGGCGCCGGCAAGGATACGATGCACCATGTGCGGAAAGTCCTGGTTCTTGAAAGCCATCACGATTTGTTGCCTGGTCGTCCTTGGGTGCTCTGCACTGCCAACGCTGCCCAACATGAGCAGTTTTCATGCAAATGGGCGATGCGCCTAAAAACCGCGCAGCTTTGTTATGATTCCGCACCTTCTGATATTTGCCCGACCAGGTAGTTCCTATGTCCGACCGCAGCGCTCGTCTCCAAGCACTCCAGAACGCACTCCAAGAGCGCATCCTGATCCTCGACGGCGGCATGGGTACTATGATCCAAAGCTACCGTCTCGAGGAACACGACTATCGTGGCACGCGTTTCGCCGATTGGCCAAGCGATGTCAAAGGCAACAACGACCTGTTGCTGCTCAGCCGCCCGGATGTGATCGCCGCCATCGAGAAGGCCTACCTGGATGCCGGTGCCGATATTCTCGAAACCAACACCTTCAACGCCACGCAGATTTCCCAGGCCGACTACGGCATGGAGTCGCTGGTTTACGAGTTGAACGTCGAAGGCGCGCGCATCGCCCGCCAGGTGGCCGACGCCAAGACCCTGGAGACGCCAAACAAGCCACGTTTCGTCGCCGGCGTGCTCGGCCCTACCAGCCGCACCTGCTCGATTTCCCCGGACGTCAACGACCCCGGCTACCGCAACGTCACCTTCGACGAGCTGGTAGAAAACTACATCGAGGCCACCCGTGGCCTGATCGAGGGCGGCGCCGACCTGATCCTGATCGAAACCATCTTCGACACCCTCAACGCCAAGGCGGCCATCTTCGCCGTGCAGCAAGTGTTCGAGGACGACAACGTCGAATTGCCGATCATGATTTCCGGCACCATCACCGACGCCTCCGGCCGTACGCTGTCGGGCCAGACCACCGAAGCGTTCTGGAACTCGGTGCGCCACGCCAAGCCGATTTCCGTGGGCCTGAACTGCGCCCTCGGCGCCAAGGACCTGCGCCCGTACCTGGAAGAGCTGGCGACCAAAGCCGATACCCATGTGTCCGCCCACCCCAACGCCGGCCTGCCGAACGCCTTCGGCGAGTACGACGAAACCCCGGCCGAGATGGCCGCGGTGGTCGAAGAATTTGCGGCCAGCGGCTTCCTCAACATCATCGGCGGTTGCTGCGGCACCACGCCCGGGCACATCCAGGCCATTGCCGAAGCCGTAGCCAAGTACAAGCCGCGCGAGATCCCGGAAATCGCCAAGGCCTGCCGCCTGTCGGGCCTGGAACCGTTCACCATCGACCGCCAGTCGCTGTTCGTCAACGTTGGCGAGCGCACCAACATTACCGGTTCCGCCAAGTTCGCCCGGCTTATCCGTGAAGAGAACTACACCGAAGCCCTGGAAGTCGCCCTGCAGCAGGTCGAGGCCGGCGCCCAGGTGATCGACATCAACATGGACGAAGGGATGCTCGACTCCCAGGCGGCCATGGTCCGCTTCCTCAACCTGATCGCCGGTGAGCCGGACATCTCGCGCGTGCCGATCATGATCGACTCGTCCAAGTGGGAAGTGATCGAGGCGGGCCTCAAGTGCATCCAGGGCAAGGGCATCGTCAACTCCATCTCCATGAAAGAAGGCGTCGAGCAGTTCAAGCACCACGCCCGCCTGTGCAAGCGCTATGGCGCTGCCGTGGTGGTCATGGCCTTCGACGAAGTCGGCCAGGCCGACACCGCCGCGCGCAAGAAGGAAATCTGCCAGCGCAGCTATGACATCCTGGTCAACGAAGTGGGCTTCCCGCCGGAAGACATCATCTTCGACCCGAACATCTTCGCCGTCGCCACCGGCATCGAAGAGCACAACAACTACGCCGTCGACTTCATCGAGGCCTGTGCCTATATCCGCGATCACCTGCCCCACGCCTTGAGCTCGGGCGGTGTGTCCAACGTGTCGTTCTCGTTCCGAGGCAACAACCCGGTGCGTGAGGCGATCCACTCGGTGTTCCTGTATCACGCGATCCAGAACGGCCTGACCATGGGTATCGTCAACGCCGGCCAATTGGAGATCTACGACGAGATCCCGGCCGAGCTGCGCGAAAAGGTCGAGGACGTGGTGCTCAACCGCACCCCGCATGGCACCGATGCCCTGTTGGCCATCGCCGACGACTACAAGGGCGGCGGCGCAACCAAGGAAGTGGAAAACGAAGAGTGGCGCTCGCTGCCGGTGGAAAAGCGCCTGGAGCATGCACTGGTCAAGGGCATCACCGCATTCATCGTTGAAGACACCGAGGAATGCCGCCAGCAGTGCGCACGCCCGATCGAAGTGATCGAAGGCCCGCTGATGAACGGCATGAACGTGGTCGGCGACCTGTTCGGCGCAGGCAAGATGTTCCTGCCGCAGGTGGTCAAATCGGCCCGCGTGATGAAGCAGGCCGTTGCGCACCTGATCCCGTTCATCGAGGCCGAGAAAGGCGACAAGCCGGAAGCCAAGGGCAAGATCCTGATGGCCACGGTAAAAGGCGACGTGCACGACATCGGCAAGAACATCGTCGGCGTGGTACTGGGCTGTAACGGTTACGACATCGTCGACCTGGGTGTGATGGTGCCGGCCGAGAAGATCCTGCAAACCGCCCGCGAGCAGCAGTGCGACATCATCGGCCTTTCCGGCCTGATCACCCCGTCGCTGGACGAAATGGTCCACGTCGCCCGCGAAATGCAGCGCCAGGGCTTCCAGCTGCCGCTGATGATCGGCGGCGCCACCACCTCCAAGGCGCACACTGCAGTCAAGATCGAACCCAAGTACAGCAACGACGCGGTCATCTACGTCACCGACGCCTCGCGTGCGGTCGGCGTGGCCACCCAGCTGCTGTCCAAGGAGCTCAAGCCGGGCTTCGTCGAAAAAACCCGCCTGGAATACGTGGACGTGCGCGAGCGCACCGCCAACCGCAGCGCCCGCACCGAGCGCCTGAGCTACGCCCAGGCCGTCGCCGCCAAACCGCAGTACGACTGGGCCGGCTACCAGCCAGCGGTACCCTCCTTCACCGGCGTCAAAGTGCTGGAAGACATCGACCTGCGCACCCTGGCCGAGTACATCGACTGGACCCCGTTCTTCATCTCCTGGGACCTGGCAGGCAAGTTCCCGCGCATCCTCACCGACGAAGTGGTCGGCGAGGCGGCCACCGCGTTGTACAAGGATGCCCGCGAGATGCTCGACAAGCTGATCGACGAGAAGCTGATCAGCGCCCGTGCCGTGTTCGGCTTCTGGCCGGCCAACCAGGTGGCCGATGACGACATCGAAGTGTACGGTGAAGACGGTCAGGCACTGGCCACCTTGCACCACCTGCGCCAGCAAACCATCAAGCCGGACGGCAAGCCCAACTGGTCGCTGGCCGACTTTGTCGCGCCAAAAGCCAGCGGCGTCACCGACTATGTGGGCGGGTTCATCACCACCGCCGGCATCGGTGCCGAGGAAGTGGCCAAGGCTTACCAGGACAAGGGCGACGACTACAGCTCGATCATGGTCAAGGCCCTGGCCGATCGCCTGGCCGAAGCCTGTGCCGAATGGCTGCACGAGCGGGTGCGCAAAGAGCACTGGGGCTATGCCCGCGACGAGCACCTGGACAACGAGGCGCTGATCAAGGAGCAGTACAGCGGCATTCGACCTGCCCCGGGCTACCCGGCCTGCCCTGACCATACCGAGAAGGAGACCCTGTTCCGCCTGCTCGATGGCACCGCCATCGGTGAAACCGGGCCGAGCGGTGTCTTCCTCACCGAGCATTTCGCGATGTTCCCCGCAGCGGCGGTCAGCGGCTGGTACTTCGCCCACCCACAGGCGCAGTATTTTGCCGTGGGCAAGGTCGACAAGGACCAGATTGAGCGCTACAGCGCGCGCAAAGGCCAGGATGTGAGCGTGAGCGAGCGCTGGTTGGCGCCGAACCTCGGGTACGACAGCTAAGGCCGCGCTACATTCTTCGCGGGCTTGCTCGCTCCCACAGGGACCGCACCGTTTTTGAAACCTGTGCAGTACTTGTGGGAGCGGGCTTGCCCGCGAAGAGGCCAGTCCAGGCAGTCCCTTTTTCATTGCCTACACTGTCCCTGATTGCCTCTGATTTTCCAGGAGCCACCATGGACGATTCCAGCCAGGGCAAACCGCCAACCTTCTGGCAAATGCTGCACAGCATCCTCGCCGCCGCCTTTGGCGTGCAAAGCGGCAAAAACCGCGCCCGCGACTTCACCCACGGCAAGGCCAGCCATTTCATTGCGCTGGGGACGCTGTTCACCCTGGTGTTCATTGCCGTGTTGATCGGCCTGGTGCAACTGGCCCTGCACCTTACCGCCCGATAGAAATGAAAGCGCCTACGGGGATTCCCTCCCCGCAGGCGCTCTGGCTGCATCACGGTCTAAAAGACAAGTCTACTGGTGGCTGACCCAATACACGGCAGTGACCACCACCAGAACGATCAGGCAGAGGATCGCCCAGGCATCGACGCTGCTGTCAGCTTTGCGGACCTTGGTTGAGTTTCCCATTGCATTGCCTCTTGTAGTGGTTATGGGAATGCACTTCACCACCAGCAGTTAAGACGAGCAATGCCCTTCACTCAAGCAGGGTCTTTCAATATTCGACCGGTGACGTCAGAAACGGGTAGCGGTAGCCGGGCGGCCGCCCTTCGGCGCTGTAACGCTGAAAATCGATGCCATAGTCGTCCTGTTCCAGCAGTTTCAGCCAGCGCCGGGCCTTGGCCTGGTCGATCGCCTGCAATACCGGGGCACTGTGCTCGCGCAGGCCGTCGCGGTTCAACGCCAGCCCTTGGGCATCATCGTGCAGCATGACCATGGCCCAACCGCCGAGGGTGAAATGCCCTCCCATCAGCACGCTCAGGCGCCCATCGATACGCGCACGCAGGGCCTCGGGCGAGCTGTTGACGGCACCGAACAGCACGTCGCGCCCCGCTACGTGCCCGGCCTCCTCGAATGCCTGCATGGCGCCAAAGGCCATTTCGTCATTGGCCGACCACACCAGGCGCGTGGCCGGGTAACGTTCCAGCAACTGCTGCGCCTGTTCATAGGCGCGCTGGCGACTCCAGCCACCGTACACCACCTGACGCAAACGTACCTGAGGGAAGTCGGCCAACGCACGGCGCATGCCCTCCTCGCGCAACTGCGAGGCTGGGGTGGTCTTGATTCCGGAAAAGGCCACCAGATCCACAGGAAAGCTGTCGCGAGGCAACTGTGCAACCATCTGATGCAGCATCTGGAAGCCCGCCTGCTCGTCGTTGCCGATCAAGGTGCCCAGTGGCTCGGCATACTTGTCGGACTGGGCCTGAATGCTGCGGACCTGGCTGGCGGTCAGGCCGTTGTTGACCAGCAGCAGCTTCACCCCCGTACCACGCGACAAGCGCAGGATTTCCGGTGCCACGTATTGCTCGTTGACCAGCACCAGGTAATCCGGTGGCTTCGGCCCACTCAGAATCGCCCGGGCCTGGGTCAGCGCCAGATCGGCACGGCGCTCGCTGTATTCCACCCGCAGGGTCATGCCCAGTTCGTTGGCGGCGGCCTGCATGAAGCGGCTGTAGCTGGTCCAGAACGTCTCGGTGGACAGCCCTGGGTTGAGGAACACCACCGAAGCCGGTTGTGCACTTGCCGCCAGTGGCAGGGCAAGACACAAGCTTTGGCACAGGGCCTTGAGCATGGGGTCACATCTCTGCGAAGCAAACGCCGGATTATAAACGCCTGACCAGGACCCGCGCACAAATGGCAGTCAGTCTCACATAGTCCATTTGGTTCTTTTCATATGCAAAAACATCACTTTAGCGCATAACTGCAACCTGATATCGTTCCCCGGCTCCGTACCGGAGTGCGCGGCCGTGCGCGCGAATAGCTGCATGCCTGAGACAGGACTTTTATGTACGTATACGACGAGTACGATCAGCGGATCATCGAGGACCGCGTCAAGCAGTTCCGTGATCAGACCCGCCGCTACCTGGCCGGTGAGCTGAGCGAAGAAGAATTCCGCCCTCTGCGCCTGCAGAACGGCCTCTACATCCAACGTTTCGCGCCGATGCTGCGTGTCGCCGTGCCGTACGGCCAGCTGAACGCCACCCAGGTCCGCACCCTGGCCAAGATCGCTCGCGACTACGACAAGGGCTATGCCCACATCTCCACCCGCCAGAACGTGCAGTACAACTGGCCGGCGCTGGAAGACATCCCGGACATCCTCGCCGAGCTGGCCACCGTGCAGATGCACGCGATCCAGACCAGCGGCAACTGCCTGCGCAACACCACCACCGACCAGTTCGCCGGTGTGGCCGCAGACGAAATCATCGACCCGCGCCCGTGGTGCGAGATCGTCCGCCAGTGGACCACCTTCCACCCGGAATTCGCCTACCTGCCGCGCAAATTCAAGATCGCCATCAACGGCTCGCAGGAAGACCGCGCCGCCATCGAAGTGCACGACATCGGCCTGGAGCCTGTGCGCAACGCGGCTGGCGAGCTGGGCTTCCGAGTGCTGGTCGGCGGCGGCCTTGGCCGTACCCCGGTGGTGGGTTCGTTCATCAACGAGTTCCTGCCGTGGCAGGACCTGATCAGCTACCTGGACGCCATCCTGCGCGTGTACAACCGTTACGGTCGCCGTGACAACAAGTACAAGGCGCGGATCAAGATCCTGGTCAAGGCCCTTACCCCGGAAGTGTTCGCCGAAAAGGTCGAGGCCGAAATGGTCCACCTGCGTGGCGGCAGCACCACCCTGACCGAAGATGAAGTGCAGCGTGTATCGCGCCACTTCGTAGACCCGCAATACCTGGCCCTCGACAATGTCGACTACGCAGCCCAGGACGCCGAGTACCCAGGCTTCGCCCGCTGGCGCTCGCGCAACACCCGCGCGCACAAGCGCCCTGGCTACGTGGCCGTGACCCTGTCGCTCAAGCCAACCGGCGTTGCCCCGGGCGACCTGACCGACAAGCAACTGGACGCCGTGGCCGACCTGGCCGAGCGCTACAGCTTCGGCTTCCTGCGCACCTCGCACGAGCAGAACATCATCCTCGCCGACGTCGAGCAGCGCCAGCTCCACGCGCTGTGGCTGGAACTGCGCGAGGGCGGCTTCGCCACCCCGAACATCGGCCTGCTGACCGACATCATCTGCTGCCCGGGCGGTGACTACTGCTCGCTGGCCAACGCCAAGTCGATCCCGATCGCCGAATCCATCCAGCGCCGCTTCGACGACCTGGACTACCTGTTCGACATTGGCGAAATCGACCTGAACATCTCCGGCTGCATGAACGCCTGCGGCCACCACCACGTGGGCCACATCGGCATCCTCGGCGTGGACAAGAAGGGTGAGGAGTTCTACCAGGTGTCGCTGGGCGGCAATGCCGCGCGTGGCGCGAGCCTGGGCAAGATCCTCGGCCCGTCCTTCGCCCAGGAGGCCATGGCCGATGTGATCGAGAAGCTGATCGCAGTTTACGTCGAGCAACGTACCGAGGAAGAACGTTTCATCGACACCTACCAGCGTATCGGCATCGACCCCTTCAAGGAACGCGTCTATGCAGCGAATCATTAAGAACAACCAGATCGTCGACGAAACCTGGCACCTGCTGCCCAAGGAAACGTCCTTTGACGAGCTGACCAACTGCGACGACTACATCGTCCCGCTGCAGATGTGGCGCGACCATGCGCACGTGCTCAAGGCTCGCGATGGCGGGCTGGGCGTGTGGCTGGACAGCGACCAGGAAGCGGAAGAAATCGGCGAAGACGTGCAACACTTCCAGGTCATCGCGCTGAACTTCCCCGCTTTCACCGACGGGCGCAGCTATTCCAATGCGCGCCTGCTGCGCGATCGCTACAAGTTCAAGGGCGAGCTGCGCGCCATTGGCGATGTGCTGCGTGACCAGCTGTTCTTCATGGCCCGTTGCGGCTTCGATGCGTTCGCCATCCGTGCCGACAAGGACCCGGAAGACGCGCTGCAAAGCCTCAAGGACTTCTCGGTGACCTACCAGGCCGCCACCGACGAGCCGCTGCCGCTGTTCCGCCGCCGCTGATCGTCCAGCCTCAACGAAACAGCCCGCCTTTCGGCGGGCTGTTTCGTTCATAGGCCCTGGCGCTCAATGGCCTCGCGACTCAACTCGAGCAAAAGCTGCTGTTGCGCCACCTCACGCTCTGCACGGATTTGCTCGGTTTGCGTAAGGTAATCGCGATCGCTCAACGTTTTCGATTGTTCGAACACGCTATCCAGTCGCTGCTGGAATGGCTCGTTCATACGGCTGAAGCGTTCAGCCTGATGCTTGTACAGGTAAGCCTGCCAGAATGACCGATCAGCCAGAGCTTCAGCCAAGGCGTGCGGCGTTTCCGCCTGCAGAACCTCAATGCGTGCAGCGTTCAGGTCTTCACGGATAACCCCGCTGTAAGTCTCGAATGCCAGATCGCTGGGCTGTTCTGGAAGGTCGAGGCTATCCGCCAGCTTGACGCGATAGGTCAGGTAAACTTCAACGGGATCGTTCGAAGAATATTGGGCAACATGCCGCGCCGCAATTTCGTTGACTTTGTCCAGACGGGACAAGGAGCGCCCCAGCATCACCAGCGCCCGTTCCTTCAGCAGCCCACTGCTGGCTGTTTCAGCCCTGGCGACCATCGCGCCAACCTCCAGCTCGCTGAGCGTCAGCAGCAACTCGTCACTGCAACTGCGCGGATGGCTAACCTGCTCGAACAGACTCGCGCGCACTTCGGCATGCTGCTCGCAAGCTTCGAGGATATGCCACACACGCGCCTGAAGGTCGCGGGGCTGTGTTTGATATTCACGCAGAATCTGCAAATCAGCGATGAACTGGAACAGATCACTCGCGTCGTCCTCCTGGTACAAGCGATTCCAGCGCGCCAATCGCTCTTCGCGCTCAGCCGGCGTAAACCCTGACAGCCAAGGGGATGCAGCGCTCGGGCTCGACGATCCGTGCGGCGCACGTCGACGCGCAGTTGCCCCGGCTGCCGCCCTGGCCAATTGCAGGCGCTGAAGGGTCTCGTCCGAGAGGGGATTGTCGTGCAACGCCAAGCCCTGCAACAAGCGAAGCGGCAACATGGTCAATGCTTCAGGCAACGTCTGGATCTGGTTGTCACGCATGTCCAGCAACTCCAGATTGCCGTGCCTGGCCAGTTCAGCAGGCAAGTTGCCCAGCCCGGTGTTGCGCAAGGACAAACGGCGCATCTGGGGGAACGATGCCAAAGGTGGCAGCAAGCCTACAGGGTTGCCGTTGAGTTCCAGACGCCGTAGCCCAACAAGCTGGCCCAAGCGAAGGTTATCGTCGCTGGAAAGCACGATCTGGTTACCGCCCAGGCGCAGGGTCCTCAATTCGGCCAGTTGCTCGATACCTGCCGGAAGGCGTGTCAGCTGGTTACCTCGCAAGTCCAGGTTGCGCACCTTGCTGAAACGGCCGAGGAAACCCGCGTCAAGGGCCGTCATCTGCATGTTGCGCAGGGTCAGGTGGGTGATGTGGTCGAAAGCCACATTCTCAGGCAAAGCCGGCAGCCCACCCACCCGCTCACCCACGATGGTCAGGTGGAAATCACCCGCCAACTCCCCTGGGCTCATGCGCCGCCAACTCGTCGTAATGCACCTGGCGACCTTGCTGCGGCGCCAGCGACGAAAAATGTTCAGCCCCGGCTCGTTCCGCCAGGCCTGCAATACCTGCTTGAGCCTGGCCTTGGCCTGTAGCAATTGGCTGACATGATTCCACGGCTCCATCCCTCGTTGAGCCAGATCTTCCAGGTATGACTCCAGCTGCTCATTGCTCATCAGCGGGAACAGCTGATTCAAAGCACGGCACAGTGCCTGGCGAGTCCCCGACAGGTGGCCGCTGAGCGGGTAGCCCAAACGCTCATCGAATAAACGCACCGGCGGGCGCACCCCCTGCCCCACCCGGGCCAACCCAATCAGCCGGGCCGCCGCTTCACGGTCCGCAAGCGCTTCACGCCCCAGCCGCTCGCCCAGTGCGCTTTCCGTTATTTGGCTAGCGCCGAGCAACTGCACCTGGCTGCTTTGCAGCTGCCGCATCAACGCCTGCAGTACCCCACCCTTGCCAGCGGTAGGGAGTTCAACTTCGACCCCGGCCGGCCAGGGTGCGATGGCATCGATCAGGCCCCGCGCAAGCTTTGCGCTATCGTCATTGGCTGCCGAGGCCTGACGCAACCCTGCGCAGGCACGGTCTATCCGGCTGTCGCGTATTGCCCAGCGCGCCCGCTCCGCCAAAGCCAAAGGCACCCGCCCTGCGCTGATCAGACTTTCCAGCTCGTCGCTATTTGCCCCTTCGACGATTTCCCGTGCGCAGCGGTGCGAAAGGCTTGGAAAGCTGCGCATCAATACGTGGTCCGCTGCCTGCGGGTTGATCTGCCGCTCGTTGAACAATTCCTCGAAAGCACCACCTCGTAACGCCGGGAAATCACGGTGCAATTGCGCACGCTCAATGGCATCGAGCAAGCGTGCCGGCGGTGGTGCGTTTTCCAGTAACAAACGACGCAGGCCATCGGCATCGAAACCGGTGACCTGGAGCGCGACAGAAGCCGCCTCGTCGGATACTTGAGCTGTGCGGCTGGCCAGGCGGCGCACCAGGTAAGCGGCATCCTGCCAGCACTGCGGCTGCTCGAACTCATGCACCCACCCTCCGGCACCATTGTGTTCAAGGGCCGGTACATAGGCCCCCGGCCGCGTGGGGTGATGAATACGCAATGTGCCATCGCTGTGTTCGCTGACCTCATAGGCAGCATCGTGCAGGCGCCTCAGCGTTCGGCCATTGACAGTGGCAGCCTGCCCAACCACCAAGCTGACGCCATCATGCTGATAGGCCGACAGCGCTGGATCACACAAGCGCAACTGGCCATCCGCAAGACTCACCGGCACCATGGCATCTACGCGTGCCACTCGCTGGGCCAGCTTGCCGAGTGCCGACGTGCCAGCGGCCGTCACCGCCCCCAGCGCCACCGTCTCGGCCACGTTGAACAGGTGCCCCAATGCGGCGTTGCGGTCGCCCAGTTGCCAATCCTGATAGCCTTCGTACACCTCGCCTGCCAATTGCACTACCGTCATCCCAAGCAGGGCCTGCCCCAACACTGGCACGAACAGCGCGGCCAGGCCCGCAACGCTAAGCCCCAGGTTCAGATAGCCCTGTAGGCGTGCCTGGCGGTCGGCGATGTCCTCATCCTCTGTCGATACTGCCAAAACCCGAGCGTCATCCAGCATTTTTTGGGTTTGGGCTCTGCCCAGTGCGACGAACACTCCCCCTTCGATCGCAAAGCAGCGGCCATCGAGCTCAAGCATTGAACCTGTTTCGTCCTGCGTAAGCTGCGAGTTCAGGGCCGTATGGAAGGCAACCCGATCACGCTCTGCGATGAAACGCTGGAAGTACTTGCGATACGCTTCGCTGCGCAAACGTACGCCAAGCGCCGTGTACAGCAACTCCCAGGTTGTATGCCAGCTCACCGGGGCGTAGAGGTCCTCGGGAAACCACGCAATAACCCCGAGTAGATCAGCGTTGCGACGCACTTCGATCACAAGCGCGCCAATGATCTGCTTGCCCAGCAGCCTCAAGGTATGGCACTTCAACACAGCATTGTCGGCGGACGACACAGGTGCTGCGCTCACCACGCGAGCTATTCGCTGATGCGTCTGCTCGTCGATCTCACCCTTGGTCCTGGCGAGGATAGCCGCCACTTCCAGATTGGCGCTGGATGCCTCTTCCATGCATTCGGTCATCACCTCGCCTTCAAGGTGCGATTTCAAGTGGTTTTGATACCGCCGCCCGATATCGAGCCGTCGGCAAAGGTCGACGAATACCTCCACGCTCATTGGCAGCAGCCGCCCACTTGCATCGGTCAACTGTGACCCTGTAGCGAACCAACCCGGCTGCGTTTCATTTTCGTGAAAGTTGTGCAGCGCCGCTGAAACAAGCGTCTGGCTGCTAACCCGTTGCGTCCACTGGAGTGGCAAGGAGGGTGTAACTGGCGGGCTTAGCCGCCGGGTCACCATGGTAACCTGGGCCAAGCGCAGGTCTACCTGGGTGATCGAGTGCTTCGCGAGTGCGCTGGCAAGCAACGACTCGGCGAAGGTTTCCAGGGGGCTGATGGCTTGCAGCCTGGAATTGAGGTCGTCCTGGGCATTTTGCTGACGCAGTAACGCCGCACGCAATAAAGCCAGGTGTTCGGCTGAAGCTCCTTTGAGCCAACCTGGCAGCAGGCGGGCAATCAGCGCATCTATGGAGTCAGCAGGTATTACTGAAGTAGTCATGGGCAGCCTCTGCGCTTGATAGAAGCGGTAGCTGACCAAGGTTTCGACCCGTTCTGGCCATACTTATGTCTGAAGACAAAGCTTGGTGAGTGATTCGTGCCTACAGGTCAAATGACTTTGACGCAGTAGGCGCTTACTCACAGCCCTATGAAGTTGCACACTGGCCATCACATGATTCGCCCCACTTCTCCGGAGTAACCCCCATGAGCGTTCCTGCCTTCGGCCTCGGTACCTTCCGCCTCACCGGCCAGGCCGTCATCGATTCGGTCAAATCGGCCCTGGCGCTGGGCTACCGTGTCATCGACACCGCACAGATCTACAAGAACGAAGCCGATGTCGGCCAGGCCATCGCCGAAAGCGGTGTGCCGCGCAACGAGCTGTTCATCACCACCAAGATCTGGGTCGACAACTACGCCGCCGACAAGCTGATACCCAGCCTGCGCGAAAGCCTGCAAAAACTGCGCACCGACTACGTCGACCTGCTGCTTATCCACTGGCCGGCGCCGGGCAACGGTGTTGAACTCACCGAATACATGAAGGCCTTGGCCGAGGCCAAACAGCAAGGCCTGACCCGCCAGATCGGTGTCTCCAACTTCAACATCGAACTGACCCGCCAGGCGATCGAGGTGGTCGGCAAAGGCGAAATCGCCACCAACCAGATCGAACTCAGCCCTTACCTGCAGAACAGCAAGCTGACCGCGTACCTGAAAGAGCAGGGCATCACCGTGACCTCGTACATGACCTTGGCCTATGGCAAGGTGCTGAAGGACCCGGTACTGGCCGAGATCGCCGCCAAGCACAAGGCCACCGTTGCCCAGGTTGCCCTGGCCTGGGCATTGCAACTGGGCTACGCCGTGATCCCATCGTCGACCAAGCGTGAGAACCTGGCCAGCAACCTGCTAGCCCGCGACCTGAAGCTGGACGCCGACGACATGGCACGTATCGCCACGCTTGAGCGTAATGGACGCGAAGTCAGCCCTGACGGCCTGGCGCCGATCTGGGACTGAGGACAGCACCGCGCTGCTCGCCCTGTGGGTTTTGCACTGGCCAGTTGCTGGCAGTGGCCGGCCAGTCAAAACCGCACCCCCACATTGACCATCCCCGCCGCTGCCCCCAGCACCACGAATTCCGCCCCCAGCGGCCCCCAGTGCGCGCCAAACGACGGAATGATCACCGGTGCGACACCAAAATGGTTCAACGGTATCTTGTCGTCATACTCGCCCTTGTAGCCTTCTATCAGCCCTGCGCTCAACTTCACGTACACCGGATAACGGTCGTTTTCCCAGACCTTGCCCAGGTAGGCATAGTACGAGCGCTGGTAGAACGAGTTCTTGAACGTTGCCGCGCCCCACAGCAAACCATCGGTGTAGACCCGCTCGATGCCGACCAACTCCTGGTGGTTGTTGTGGTCCGGGTCATGGGTCCAGTGCTTGGTGTAGGCGCTGGTCTGCACGTACCAATAATCCCCTTCACGCTCGCCTTCCTCGGCGTTTGCAGCCAGACTCATGACCAGCAGCCCTAGCGCTGCGAATGACGTCCTGTTCATGTTCAACGCCTCGTGGGTCAATCCAGAGACCCTAGCCAAGCCCACACGATCGCGCCAATGCAAGGTTGCAGGGGGCGGCGATGGCGTAACACCCATTCCACCGTTGCACCTGGCGAAATTATGAAGTCCTCGGGCCAGGCATTCTCGCCATGGCTTTGAACCACTACGCTCCTACGTGCCCCTTCAACCCTTGGGAGTTAACCCGATGCCCCGCCCACCCCTTCCACCCTTCACCCGCGACAGTGCCATCGAAAAGGTTCGCCTGGCCGAAGATGGCTGGAACGGCCGCGACCCGGCCAAGGTTGCGCTGGCCTACACCCCCGACACGGTCTGGCGTAATCGTGTCGAATTCCCCCGCGGCCGTGCCGAGGTCGAGGCGTTTCTGACCCGCAAATGGAACCATGAACTGGAATACCGCCTGATCAAGGAGCTGTGGGCCTTCACCGGCAACCGCATTGCCGTGCGCTATGCCTACGAGTACCACGATGACAGCGGCCAGTGGTTCCGCGCCTATGGCAACGAAAACTGGGAGTTTGCCGACGACGGGCTGATGCACAACCGCCATTCGAGCATCAACGAACACCCCATCAGCGAAGCCGAGCGCAAGTTCCACTGGCCATTGGGGCGGCGCCCGGATGACCACCCTGGACTGAGCGAATTGGGCCTCTGATCACCCCAGCGGCAG
Source organism: Pseudomonas sp. NY11955 (assembly GCF_048068035.1). Lineage (NCBI taxonomy): Bacteria > Pseudomonadati > Pseudomonadota > Gammaproteobacteria > Pseudomonadales > Pseudomonadaceae > Pseudomonas > Pseudomonas sp. NY11955. The sequence goes on along the minus strand of NZ_JBLUPS010000003.1, from coordinate 380,939 downwards.
TGTGACCTTGGCTTGCAGGCCGCCCTCGGGGCGGTTGCTCAATGTCAGGCTGCCGCCCTGCTCCAGCACGATGGCCCGTGCAGCGGGCAGGCCCAGCCCCACACCGCCCGTATCGCGGTTGCGTGAGCCTTCAATCCGGTAGAACGGCGCGAATACCTGCTCATGCAGTTCGGGCGCGATGCCCGGCCCGCGGTCCTGCACGGTGATTTCTATCTGCCTGGCGGTTACCGCCAGCGCCACCGTTGGCTCGCAGCCGTACTTGGCCGCATTGTCGATCAGGTTGACCAGCACCCGTTTGATACCCACCGGCCTGCCGCTGTACACACAACGCTGAGGCCCAGCAAAGCCAACCTCTATCCCCGCGTCCTTGAAGTCATCCACCACGGTCAGCAACAACTCGCCCAGGTCGAATACCGTGGTGGGCTCCAGCCGAGCGTCATCACGGAAGAACGCCAGCGCGGCATCGACCATCGCCTGCATGTCATCGACATCCTGGAACAACTTGGCCTGCAATTGCCCATCCTCGATGAACTCGGCACGCAAGCGCATGCGTGTCAGCGGTGCACGCAGGTCGTGGGAGATGGCCGCCAGCATCTGGGTGCGGTCGTTGAGGTAATGCTTGAGCTGCGCCTGGGTGGCATTGAACGCCAGAATGGCCTGGCGCAAGTCGTGCGGGCCGACCACTGGGATGGGCGGTGCGTTGAAATCCTTGCCAAAAAGTCGCGCGCCTTCGGTAAAGCGCTCCAGCGGCTTGGCCAGAAAGCGCGTGGCGAAGAAAGCCACGGCAAGGCTGGACGCCAGCATCAAGCCGAGGATGATCAGGTTGCGCGGCAGTTCATCCAGCCCCCAACTGCGGCTGGTGGCACGAAACAGCACCCAGGACTTGTCGCTCAGTTCGATCATCAGGGCATAGCCACGCTCCGGGGCGTATTCCGGCATGTCGGTAGGCTCGAATGCCTCGACCCTGGCATCCGGCCGCTTGAGCAGCGTCCGCAGAATAGGCGTGCCCTGGCGGAACTCGGCATCGACCAATACCGGCACACCGGCTTCGTCGTGGCGTTGCAGCCAGCGCACCGAGTATGAGCCATCACCTGCCGCGCCGGCGATATTGCTGCGCTGCGCGGCGGGCGCGGCATCGAGGATACGGGTTACCGTTGCCACTTTCTCGATAACCCCGCTCTCCAGCAGCGGTGGTTGCGCCCACACGCTCAGCAGCAGGCTGAACAAACCCTTGAGCAGCAGCAGGAACAACATCGCCGTCAGGGTGGTCAGCGCGATCCAGCGGGCTATGGTGATTCTTGGCTGCGGCAGGGCCTGGCGCAACCGGGCGAGCCACCTCATCGCCTGACGACCGCGGGGGTGAACAGGTAGCCGACGTTGCGCAGGGTGCGGATCAACGGCTCATGGCCGTTGTCGCTTTCAAGCTTGCGGCGCAATCGGCTCACTTGCACGTCAATGCTGCGGTCATAGGCGTCGTACGCTTCGCCACGGGCTAGGTCCAGCAATTGCTGGCGGCTGAGTACCCGGCGCGGATGCTCGGCAAACACCAGCAACAGCTCGAATTCGCCGTTGGACAAGGGGATCATGACGTTTTCCGGTGAGCGCAGCTCGCGCCGCACCACATCCAATTGCCAGCCGGCAAACTCCAGGGCCGAAGCTTGGCTCGTTGCGCCACCCGCGCCTTCCCCGGCCCTGCGCAGCACTGCCCTGACCCGTGCCAGCAGCTCACGGGCGGCGAAGGGTTTGGTCAGGTAGTCGTCCGCCCCCAGCTCCAGGCCCACCACGCGATCGCTCAGTTCGCCCATGGCGGTCAACATGATCACGGCCACCTTGTGCTCGGCCAACAGCCGCTGGCAGAGCACCAGGCCACTGTCACCGGGCAGCATCACATCGAGGATGACCAGGTCGGGTACGCGCCGCTCAAGCGCCTGCCAGAGCGCTTTACCGTCGCAGGCCACGTCTACCTCGTAGCCATGCTGGCGAAGAAACTTCTGTAACAGGTCGAGCACCTCGACATCATCGTCGACGATCAGCAAATGGCTCACAAAAAAGCACCGAAAACAAGGTAACCAAGCGCTACTTTAAGGCCATCACCCCGCGGCCGTCATATATTTCAACCCGGTAACAAAGTGTCCGAACCGAGACAATCCAGACATTCACAGGCAAGAAAACCCGGGCAGGATCGCCGCCAGTTCTTGCCAGGAATGCACCTATGTCCCGTTCATCCTCCACCTCCCGTTCGGCGCGCTCTGCCGCGCTGGCATTGTCGTTGCTCGTGGCCGCCGGCTGCAGCCAGCGCGCCCCGGCCGCCGCGGCCTGTGGCCCAGTTGCCTATCAGGTCAGCGACCCGGCGGAGCCCGCCAACCGCGCAGTGTTCGCCTTCAATCGCACGGTCGATGACTACCTGCTGACACCTGTCGCCCGGGGCTACACTGCGCTGCCAGATTTTGCCCAGCAGGGCGTGCACAACTTCGCCAGCAACTTCGGGGAGCCCAAGGTGTTCGCCAACGACCTGCTGCAAGGCAATGGCGAACGGGCGATGACCAGCCTTACCCGCTTCATCTTCAACACCACGCTCGGTGTGGCGGGGTTGGTCGATGTGTCCGGCAAAATGGGGCTGAGCCAACACCGCTCGGACTTTGGCCAGACCTTCGGCGTCTGGGGCATCGGCAATGGCCCCATCGTCGAACTGCCGCTGCTAGGTTCGCACAACCTGCGTGACGCCACCGGCACGGTCTTGAGCATGGCAGTGGACCCGTTCGGCGATAACAGCAATACAGTCGATACCCTCACTACCGTGGCCACAGCCGGGCACATCGTGGACAGCCGCGCTGCTGCGCTACCGTTGACCGACTTGCTGCACACCTGGCCTGATTACTACCTGGCGATGCGCGACTACACCGCGCAACAGCGCAGCAACCTGGTCGCAGAAGGCAAGGCAGGCAGACCGGGAACGTGGCAGGCCAATTGCCCGGAGGTCACTGGCCATGAATGATGCCCAAGCGGCCATGCTGCTGTTCCGGCGCCTGGAGGGTGCCGCCCGGCAACCCCTGTTGCTGCACGAATTGGAGGCTCGGGTGTCTGCCGATGGGCGCAGTCTGGTCCTCAGCCGTTATCGCGAACGCTATACCGCCGAGGGCGAGCCCTACCGGCACGAGGCTCACCGCAGTGTGCCGATTGCGGCATTGCTGCGCTGGATGGCCAAGAAAACCGAGCGATGATCCGTTCCCTGACCGGCGCCGATTACACCTGTAGGAGCAGCCTTGTGCTGCGAAGAGGCCGGCAGGGCCAAAGATCACCTTAGGCTGCAATGGCCTCTTCGCAGCACAAGGCTGCTCCTACCGGGTGATTCGCTAGCCTGGGGTGATGTCCGAAATACGACAGTGCCTGCCTGTTCGGCGCGAGACAGGCAACCCAGGCACTGGCTAACCTGCTGCGGCAATGCCTTGCTCCCTTGCCACAGAAGAACCTAGCCCATGACAACCTCCTCTGCCTCCGTGGCCGCCGCCACGTCTGCCGACCAGCCCCAAGGCTTTGCAGTACGCATCGTCGGTGCTGCTGCATTTGCCCATCTGCTCAACGACTTGATCCAGGCCGTGCTGCCGTCGATCTACCCGATGCTGAAAAGCGACTTCGCGCTGAGCTTTGCCCAGATCGGCTGGATCGCCCTGGTCTACCAGGTCACCGCGTCGCTGCTGCAACCTTGGGTCGGCATGTTCACCGACAAGCACCCACAACCCTACCTGCTGCCGGCCGGTATGCTGGTGACACTGGTGGGCATCGCCCTGCTCGCCTTTGCCGGCAGCTATGAAATGCTGCTGGTCGCCGCCGCCGTGGTTGGCGTGGGTTCGGCGACCTTCCACCCCGAGGCCTCGCGGGTGGCCAGGATGGCCTCCGGCGGGCGCTTCGGCACCGCGCAATCCACCTTCCAGGTGGGCGGCAATACCGGCTCGGCCCTCGGCCCGCTGCTCACCGCCGCCATCGTGATTCCGCACGGCCAGCCGGCCATTGCCTGGTTCATGCTCGCGGCAGCGCTGGCGGTCATGGTGCTGCTGCGGGTGACCGGCTGGAGCGTGCGCCACGGTCAGGCCCGGCTCAAGACCTTCGCCAGCCAGCAGGCTCCCGGGTTATCGCCTAAGGCCATGTGGCGCGCGGTGGTGGTGATTGCCGTGCTGATGTTCGCCAAGTTCGTCTACATCGCTTCGTTCACCAACTTCTTCACCTTCTACCTGATCGAGCATTTTGGCCTCAGCGTGCAACACAGCCAGCTTTACCTATTCGTCTTCCTCGCCGCCGTGGCGCTGGGCACCTTTGCCGGTGGCCCGGTGGGTGACCGCATCGGGCGCAAGGCTGTGATCTGGGTCTCGTTCCTCGGCGTGGCGCCCTTCGCCCTTGCCCTGCCCCACGCCAACCTGGCCTGGACAGCGGTACTGGCGGTGGCCATCGGCCTGGTGATGTCCTCCGCTTTCGCAGCCCTGGTGGTGTATGCCCAGGAGGCGGTGCCAGGCCGAGTCGGCATGGTCTCGGGGGTAATGTTCGGGCTGATGTTCGGCATCAGCGGTATAGGGGCTGCCGGCCTGGGCGAGCTGGCCGACCGGTATGGCATCGAGTGGGTGTACCAGGCCATTGCCTTCCTGCCGCTGCTGGGGCTGGCCACCGCGCTGCTGCCGGCTACCCGCTCACATGCCCGTCCCAGCCGTTGCTGCTAAAGTGGCGCGGCCAGGCTGCATCTACGCGAGGACACGATGGTAAAGCCGCAGCGTGAATTGCTGGTGGAGGTGGATGGGTGGACCTGGGAAGTGGGTAGCCGCGCGACGGACTACCCGAGCGACTGGTTCATCGAGCCCCATCAGCATGCCAAGCATCAACTGATCTATGCCATCAAAGGCCTGATGATCGTCGAGTCCGGCAACGAATGCTGGACGGTGCCGCCCAGCCGGGGGGTATGGATGCCTTGCGGCCAGGTGCACGCCATCCGCTGTGTCGGCGATGTGAAGATGCGCAGTGTGTTCGTGCGCACCGACGCAGCGGCCGGCCTGCCCCTGCAGAGCAAGGCCATCAGCATCTCGCCGCTGCTCAGCGAACTGATCAAGGCCTCGGTGGGCTTTACCGCACCGTTTGCCGAGGACTCGCGCGAGGCCCGGGTAATGCGCCTGATCCTCGACGAGATCTGCGTGTTGCCTACCTTGCCGCTAAAGTTGTCGCAGCCCAGTGACAAGCGCCTGCGGGTGATCTGCGCGGCGTTGCATGAACGGCCCGACGATAACGCCACCGTGGCCGATTGGGGCCAGCAACTGGGGGTGGACGAAAAGACCATCCAGCGGTTGTTCCGCAAGGAAACCGGCATGACCTTCGGCCAGTGGCGCCAGCAGGCGCGGCTGATGCAGGCGCTGGAACGGATAGCCCTGGGCGAGCGGATCATCGATGTGGCGGGGGCACTGGGGTATGACAGCCCCAGTGCCTTCGCCAGCATGTTCAAGCGCCAGTTCGGCATCACGCCGAGCCAGTTCTTCAAATAACCTGCAACCGGCCTCTTCGCGGGCATGCCCGCTCCCACAGGGACATCACTGGATCCAAGGCTGATGATCTTCTGTGGGGGCGGGCGTGCCCGCTCCCACAGGGATATCACTGGGTCCGAGGCTGATGATCTTCTGTGGGGGTGGGCGTGCCCGCTCCCACAGGGATATCACTGGGTCCGAGGCTGATGATCTTCTGTGGGAGCGGGCGTGCCCGCGAAGAAGCCGGAACAGGCAGTGCATCACTCTGCCTGATAACCTGCTTGCGGCTCGAACACCGTCACCGCCCGCGCATCCACTGGCTTGGGCAGCAGCCCCTCGCGATAGAAGGCATCGGCAATACGCTGTTGCTCACCCAGGTTGTCCAGTTGCACCGGCTGCACGTCATAACTGCGCCGGCCATTGGCCTGCTGCACCGTGGCGCTGTCCAAGTTGCCCCACAGCGGCCCCAGTACCCGGGCAGCCGCCGCAGGGTTGGCCTTGGTCCAGGCACCGATCTCGCGCAGCGCCTGATACACCTGCTGCAGCACTTCGGGGTGCGCCTTGGCGTAATCGCTGCCGGCCAGGTAGTAACGCTGGTAGCTCGCCAACTCGCTGCCATCGGCCAGGATGCGCGCATTCTGCTGGCGCTGGGCGCTGGCCACGTAAGGGTCCCAGGTAACCCAGGCATCAACCTTGCCATTCTCGAAGGCCGCCCGGCCATCGGCAGGGATCAGGTAGGCCGGGGTGATGTCCTTGAAGCTCAGGCCAGCCTTGGCCAGGGCCTGGATCAACAAGTAGTGGCTGCCCGCCGCCTTGGTCACCGCCACGCGCTTGCCCTTGAGATCGGCCAATGTCTTGAGCGGCGAATCGGCCGGAACCAGGATAGCCTGGGCCGAAGGCGATGGCGCCTCACGGGCGAAGTAGGTGAGCTTGGCACCCGCCGCCTGGGTGAACACCGGTACCGTGTCGGCCACGTCCGCCGACAGGTCGACATTGCCCAGGTTCAGCGCTTCCAGCAACGGCAGTCCACTGGGGAACTCATGCCAGCTGACGCGGATGCCTTCGGCTTGCAGGCGCTGCTCCAGCGTACCGCGGGCCTTGAGCAAGGTCAGCAGGGTGGAGGATTTCTGGTAACCGATGCGCAGGGTCTGCTCGGCGCTGGCAAGCGACGGCAGCAGGCCACCGAGCAGCAGGCCCAGGGCCAGGTGGCGCAGGCGTTTGCGGTGCAGCATGGGGTGTCTCCAGGTCAGTGTTGGGCCAGTGCATCAGCAGCGGGCACGGTGAAGCCAGTGGCGAAGGTCGGGGCAACGTCGAGGCGTTGATTCATCAGGCCATGGGCGTGGTAGAAGTCGGCGGTTTCCTGTTGTTCGCCGATGGTCTTGGCGTCGATGACCTGCCAACGCAACTGCCGGCGTTCAAACTGCAGACGCGCGGCGTCCTCAGGGAAGCCAATGATCGCCGCCAGGGTCTTCGAGTAGCTGTCCAGGTGTTGGTAGGCCCACACCTGGGCTCCCGCCAGGCGGGCCAGATAATCCTGCAGAGCCGCGCGCCGCGCCGGGTCCTCCAGCGCCTTGTCGGTAGCGGCAAGGAAACTGTTGCCGGTGGACAGCCCACGGCCATTGACCAGGACCTTGCCCTGGCCGCTCAGCTCGGCAAGCGCGGTGTAGGGTTCCCAGGTCGACCAGGCATCCACCGAGCCGTTGGCCAGGGCGATCTTGGCGTCGACCGGGCCGAGAAAACGGAACTCCACGTCCTTTTCGCTGAGGCCGACCTGATCCAGCGCCTTCAGCGCCAGGTGATGGCCAATAGAGCCGCGCCCGGTGGCGATGCGCTTGCCCTTGAGCTCGGCGGCGCTGTGCAGCGCGGCATCGGGGCGCACCAGCAGCGCCGTGCCATACGGGTCGGACTTGTCCACGGCAATGGCCTTGACCGGCGCCCCGGAGGCCAGCACGAACAACAATGGCGCGTCACCGATGATGCCGGCATCGATCGCCCCGGCATTCAATGCCTCGGCCAGTGGCGCGGCTGCGGGGAACTCGGCCCAGCGGATGTCGTAAGGCAAGTCACGCAAGGCATCGGCCGCCTCCAACTGGGCGCGCATGTTGCCCTTCTGGTCGCCGATGCGCAGGGTCAGGCGTTCGCTGGCAAAGGTGTGGGTAGCCAGCAATGTGGCGGCGGCGAAGAGCAACAGGCGAGATCGAAGGGACATCCGCAGTTCCTTGCAGGTTGAGGGAACTGCGAATGTAACGGGCCCACACAGATAACTGAAATTGATTTTAGAGATAAGCTAATATGCAAAATGATTAGTTAAATGACGACACCAGATAGGAGGCACTAGCTTTCGCTTCTACTTCAGCCCAGCCAGCGTACCGACGCAAAACCCGCGAAGGTCATCAGCAACGAGCCCAGCACATGCGCCGAAACCGTGGCCATTGCCCAGCCATAACGGCCATGCATCAACATCGCCATCACCTCGGCGGAAAAGGTCGAAAAGGTGGTGAGGCCACCGCAGAAACCGGTAGTGATCAGCAGTCGCCAGGCCGGGTCGAGGTTGGGCCAGCGCATGAAAAAGGCCATGGCTGCGCCGATGATGAATCCGCCGATCAGGTTCACCAGCAACGTGCCGAATGGCATGCCCGGCAGTAGCGAATTCAGGCGCAGGCCCAGCAACCAGCGCAACACGCAGCCAACGCTGCCACCAACGACTACAGCGAAAAAAGACAGGTACATCGGGATACTCCACAAGGTAGACGAAACCCTGTGGGCAGAAGGCGAGCAATAGCCTACGCGCCCTGTCACAGGGTGTGCGTAGGCATCATCAGCGCGGGGGCGGTTCGAGGAGGAATGCCATCTCCTGAAGGGCAATGTATGGAACCAGGCCCTGCTTTGCAACAAGTTGATACATCAGCACTCCAAGGCACCCATGTCACGAACAGGCGCATCAACCCTGCCAAGCCGTGTACAGTAGCCCTATAAAAACGCCCGATAAGGAGCCCGGCCAATGACCGTGACGCTGTCCCCCCTGCAGATCGACTGCGATTTCGACTCCGGCAACATCCAGGTGCTGGATGCCAGCAACCCGGCCCAGGTACACCTGGCCATCCGCCCGGACACCTACAGCGGCCACTACCAGTGGTTCCATTTCAAGGTCAGCGGGCTCACACCGGGGCAGGTCCACCGCTTCAGCCTCGACAACGCGTCCGGCTCCTCGTACAAGAACGCATGGAGCGGCTACAACGCGGTGGCCAGCTACGACCAGCAACGCTGGTTCCGTGTGCCCAGCCAGTTCGACGGCACGGCGCTGTCGTTCGAGGTAAAGGCTGAACAGGCGCAGATCTGGTTCGCCTACTTCGAACCCTACCCCCGTGCCCGTCACAACCAGTTGATCGAGCGTGCCCGGCAAATTCCAGGGGTCGAGTTGCTGGCCAACGGCCGCAGTGTCCAGGGCCGCGATATCCCGCTGCTGCGCGCCGGTGACGGTGCCCAGGGCAAGCGCAAGCTGTGGCTGATTGCCCAGCAGCACCCGGGCGAGCACATGGCCGAATGGTTCATGGAAGGCGTGATCGACCGCTTGCAGGCCAACGATGCGGTGGTCAAGCAATTGCTGGCCAAGGCCGACTTGTACCTGATCCCCAACATGAACCCCGACGGCGCCTTCCTCGGCCACCTGCGCACCAACTTCAAGGGCAAGGACCTCAACCGCGCCTGGCAGGACGCCAGCGTCGAGTTCAGCCCGGAAGTGTTCTTCGCCCAGACGCAGATGAAGCAATACGGCGTGGATGCATTCATCGACGTGCACGGTGACGAAGAAATCCCGCACGTATTCACCGCCGCGTGCGAAGGCAACCCAGGCTACACGCCGCGGCTGGCAAAACTCGAAGAACAGTTCCGCAGCACCTTGTGCAGCGTGACCCGCGACTTCCAGACGGTGCACGGCTATACCCGTGACCAGCCTGGCCAGGCGAACACAACGCTGGCGTGCAATGCCGTGGGCATGGCCCATGACTGCCTGTCGCTGACACTGGAGATGCCGTTCAAGGACCATGACGACGCGCCCGATGCGGTAACCGGGTGGTCGGGGGCGCGCTCCAAGGCACTGGCCGGGGCAGTGCTGGAGACGCTGGCAAAAATGGTTGGCGATTTGCGCTGATACCGATGGGGCAAACACAGCACCTGTAGGAGCAGCCTTGCGCTGCGAAGAGGCCGGTAAGGCTAACGATCATCTTCGGCTGCAATGGCCTCTTCGCAGCACAAGGCTGCTCCTACCGGGTAATGCAGTAGCCTGGGGATGGTGCCCTCAGAACTGCACATCCAATATCACACTGTCGGTATAGGTCGCCGCCGGCGGCGTCGCCTGGTCGGTATAGACCTTGGCGTTGTAGTTGAATACCTGGCTACCCGTGCCTGTACCCACACCGGGGTTGACGTCGGCATCCGTACTGGAGCGCCTGGCAGCGCCTGCCGAACCCCAGCGCACCGTCCCGGCGCTTTTGAAAATGTCATAGGCCAGGTAGTTGTTGGCCGGCGACTTCATCCGCCGCCGCCCAGCGGATACGTTCTGCCCATCATCCAGCCCCACCGTGTAACTGCTGCCTTTGGTGCACGACACGTTGATGCCCTGGCTCACCGTACCAAACCCTGCCACCACCGGCGCACTGGCGAAACTGATATTGGGGGTGGTGATCTGGCAATCGTTGGTCACCGTCAGGCTCACGTTCAAGGTCTGGCTACCCGAACCGATGTCACGCCCAAGGCATATCCCCAACGCGCCAATCCCCGAACAATAATTCCAGCTCCAGGCCACGGTCAGGTTCTCTTGATACAACCCCGCCGCGACATTGCTGCCAATCTGGGTGCGCATGTAGATCGGCACCGCCTTGGGCGTGGTGCCGCCGAGCAGCCCCAGCAGGTCGAGGATGCCGTTGCGGGCAAAGTCATAGGCCACACCTCGAGTGATCGGGTAGTTGGTACTGTTGTCGGCATACAGCGTGTAGGGGATGACATCGCCTGTCGGGCCTACCAGCCCGCCCGAGGCGGGCATGATCGTGGCGTAGAAATGATCACCGCTACTGAGCAAGGTCAGTAGCGAGCCGGTGCACTGCAAGCCGGAGTTAAGGCTGGAAGCCGTCTGTACCGTGGTCCGCACTTGCGTTGAATTGAGGCTGCCGAACGCTGCCGGCAACGTGGCCACCGACGAACACAGCGCCCAGGCCGTACCCGCTGGCAATAGCAGCACGCTCGCCCACAGGGCGCGCAGCCAGGCATTCATCGGCACACCAACGGGCCGATCAAGGGGACCGAGCCTTGAGCTTCAGGCAGGTCGAACGCCACCGCGCAATGCCCACCCCCTTCAATGTCCACCTGCAGATTGTTGTGCGGCGACAGGTTCTCCAGGTACACCAACCCGTCCCAGCCCACCACCGCCTGGCTGCCACTTTCCGTATGGGTGACCCGGCTACCCAGCTTGAGCACTTGCTGGTTGCCATCCACCAGTTCGACGCTGGCTGCCATCACGCGCTTGAGCGGGAACTCCAGCAAGTAGCCACTGCCCCGCCTGACCGCCACACGCTGCTCAACGTTCGGCGCGAGGACATCCGGTGGCAGGTCCATGGGGTCGATTTCGTACTTGCCACGGTAGTAACCGCTGCTGTATGGCACCAGCAAGTGCCCCTTGGAGTCGGTGCGGCCGACGTCCTGGTTTTCGTAGCGCACCGGCACATCGGCGTAGCCAGCGGTACTGACCACCACAAAGGCATCGTCGATGCGGTTGGCAGCGAATACCCCGGCATCCATCCACACCAGTGAGCCACTGGCGTCGGCCCAACGGGTCATTTCGCCGCTGCTGCCATACACACCGGCCTGCAACTGCACCGATTGCAGGCGCCAGGTGACGTCGGCCTGGCGATAGGCATCACGGTCGCTGCCTGCGGCATAGCCCAGGTTGTAGCCGACGCCGACACCCGCCGGCACCGCGCGACTGTAATTGACCCGTTGCAGGGTTTCGCCTTCCTTGCTGCGCTCCATGCCCAGCGCCAGGGTGCCGTGCAGGTCGAACGGGATCACCAACTGCGCCTGCACCGCCCACTGGCTGTCACCGACCTCACGGTTGGCCGACAGGTACACACTGCTGCTGCCCCATAGCGGCTTGCTGTAGCTCAGGTTGATCAGCCGGGTACGCGTGCCGTCTCCGGCGCGTACATCGAAGTAGCCGGCACCGATGCTGCCGTATTCGTTCAGGTTCAGGCTGAGGGTGACCTGCTCGCTGCTCTTGCTCAGTTGCATGTCGGCAAGGTCGACCCGGCTCAGGTCGGCATAGTCGCCATGGCGTTGCACGCGCTGGTAACTGAAGCCGATGCGCTGGCTGTTGTACTGGTAGCCGAGGGCGATCTGGTGGCCCTTCTCGCCCTCGAACCGGCTTTGTGCCAGGGCGGCGTTGAGCACGCCGAAGTTGCCCAGGCGCATGTTGCCGCCCAGGCCGCCCAGCATCAGCGACTCGGCCGTTTCGGCGTGGGTTTCCAGGGTGAACATGTCACTGAGCCCATAGCGCAGGCTACCCGAGGCCACACCCGGCCCATAGCTGAAATCGCGTACGCCGTAATCACGGCGCAGGCTGCCGGCGGCCACCGAGTAATCGGTCAGGCCCTTCTGCAGCAGGCTGCTGGTGACATAGAACGGCAAGGTGGTCGACACCTGCCGGCCTAGGGCGTCGGTGGTGACCACCACCGCCTCCCCGGCACCGTTGATGAACGGTACGTTGGTCAGGGTGTACGGCCCTGGCTGCAGCTCGGTGGTGCTGGACTTGAAACCGTTGATGAACAGGTCGAGCGACGTCGGCACCGCTGCCTCGCCTGCAAACGCCGGCAACGGGTAAGTGACCAGATCGGGGCGCGCAGCGAAGTCACGCGACAGCTGCACGCCGCCCACCCGCACCGAGCTGCTCCAGGGCAAGGCACCGGTCACAAAGTCGCCGGCTTCGTAGGTCAGCAGGCGCTGCTCGTCGGTAAAGCGCCAGGTGCTGTCGTAACGCATGAAGCCTTGGCGCGTATCGTCTGCCTGTGCGCCATTGAATGACTGGCGCCACTGCCCGGTACTGGAGAAGGTGCCCCAGCTGTCAAACAGGCGCAGCTCGTTCCAGGCTGCCAGGTAAGTGCCGCCCTCATCGGTGTCGTTGAGATACAGGTCGTAGTTGAACAAGGCGCCGAAACTGCTGCGCGCATCGCTGGGCGGGTACAGGTTGCGGTCGCCCACTTGCTGCTCGGGCAACCATGCCGGCGGCACCTGCAGCAGCAGGCGCTGGTTCTGGCTGTCGTAGTCGGTGTGCAGCCCTGTGATGCTGTCCAGGGCCACTTCGCCTTGGGGGTTGCCCGGCAACGAGATACCGGCTGCCCGCAATAGGTCGCTGTCCAGGTACAACTGCCCGGCCCGCTGCTGCACCGGTACCAGTTCAGCCCTGGGCATCTGGTTCACGACCAGGTCGAGGTACAGGGTGGCGTCGGCGATGGCGGACATCTCCGTGGGCGGCGGGGGCAGGTCGTCGGCCAGCGCCAACCCGGTGCTGACCATGGCCAGCCCCAGGCACCAGCGGCGCGTCGTCGCCGATAGCCATTTCACACACGGTTTCCGACCATTGCCGGGTCCTCCCTGGCCCCTGCACTGCATTCAGTCGTTGGCTCATTGGCCTTGGCGGATGGCGTCCGCCGAGCCTTGGCCATTGATCCTGCCCTTCAGCACGCTGCCACTGCCGGGCGCCACGGGCGCAGGCCAGCGCATGCTGGCGCCCGGCAGCACATAGCCCAGCAGCCCTTCGGCCAGTGGCTTGCTCTGGCTGCCTTGCTGCACCACCACATCGGTCAGCCGCGCATGCACAGGGCCGGTGTTGCGCAGTTCGACGTAAGGCTTGCCCTGCACGGTAACCGGGCGCCAACTGAGCTGCGGCTTGCCCACGCCCTCGGCATTGCGCTTGCCGTCAGGGTCGGCCTTGCCCCACAGCCCTTCGCCATAGACGAACAGCGGCACCGAATAACGCATCTGCAAACGAATGGCCGCGGTAGCGCCGGGCTCGGCCTTGTCGACCGGGATGGCGGGCGGGATCTCGTCGATGATGATGCGGTAGGCCTGCTCCTGGCCGGCGGGTGACGAGCCGGTACGGGTCAGGCGGATCAGTTGCTTCTGCCCAGGGGCAATGTTGGCGACCGGTGGGCTGCCGATGATCTCGCGCTGCGCCTGGAACTGCTCCTGGTAATCACCCTGGCGCCAGGCGAATACCCGTACCTGCAAGTTGGCCGGCGCAGTGCCACGGTTTTCCAGCCACAGGGCACCGGCCTTCTGGTCGGCCTCCAGCACCGGGTCGATCGGCCAGATCAACACCGAGGTGGCCGCCCCGGCCGGCAGGCTCGCCAGCCACCACAATCCGATCAATCCTCGCGCCCACTTCGCGCCTACCCGCATGCAGCTCTCCTTAGACACTTGTCGTTGGTGGCGCTGGCGTTCACCAGGTCACCGTCACTTGCACCACATCGGTGTAGGTCCCTGCCGGCAGCGTGCCGGTCAGCTGGACCCGCCCGTACACCGGCAGCTTGATCGCCGTCGGGTCGGCATAGCTCACGGCCACGCTCTGGCCGATCCCCAGGCTTTGGCTAAAGGCCGCGTCCCGGTACAACTGGTAGGCCAGCACTTGCGTGCCACTTGTGCGTTTCAGGTTGCGTGTGCCGCTGGCACTGTTCTGCCCGCCGTCCAGGCTCATGCTCATGGCCACGCCCGGCGTGCACTGGAAGGTCACGGTCGCACCACCCAGCGAAGTGCTGAGCAACCCCGTGGACAGCGCCGACTGCGAGCCATAATCGAGCGTGCCGTAGCTGGTGACACCGCCCACCACCAGGCAGCCGGCGACAACCTGCGCCGTCACCGTGAAGGTACTGCTGGTCACCGCCCCCAGCGGGGCGGCCAACAGCATGCCGATTCCGCTCAGGCCACCTGCCAGCCAGCCGCGCATGGTTCAGAACGACAGCTCGACCGAAATCGTGTCGCTGTAGACCCCGGCGGGTAGGCCCGCCTTGCCCACGGCCTTGCCGTATAGGTTGACGGTCTGGGCTGCGCCGGTACTGGTCGGCAGGGTGATGGTGCCGTCGATTGCCAGCAAGTTCGTACGCCCGGCGTCGGTGTAGAGGTCATACGGCACGAAGTTGCCCGAGCCATCGGCCAGCGCGCGCGTACCACCGCTCGACTGGCCGTCATGCAGGCCGGCGCGCACTTTGATGGCAGGCACCGTACCCGACGAGCAGAGGATGCTCATGGCACCGCCCCCGCCACCCAGCACCTGGGCATTGGCAGTGGTGAACAGGGCATCCTGAGTGCCAAAGTTCAGCGCGCCGAAGTTCAGCCCCGAAGTGCCCGAACTGCCGTTGACCTGGCACGCGGCAATCAGGGTCAGCGTCGAGGTGATACTCCCGGTCACCGTGGCGGCCTGGGCCTGAGTGGCCAGCGCCAGGCCAAGGCCTGCAAGCATGCAGCATGAAAGGTTCGTTCGCATCGGAGTCTCCTTGCGTGGTTACCAGTCCAGGGTCACTCTGAGGGTGTCGCGGTAAAGCCCGGCGGGCAGCGCGCGCGGCTGCGCCACGACCACACCGTAGATGGGAATCGGCACCTGCTGGCTGCTGCGAATGGTGAAGGCGCGCGCCTGGCCGATGCCGTAGCGGCTGTTGCCGCCCGGGTCGACCGCCAGTTGATAGGGGATCAGTTCCCGGCCGTTGCTCAGGCGGCGAATGCCGTCGTCACCATTCAGGCCGCCATTGATGCGCACGTTGAACGCCCGAACTTCGGGCGTGCAGGTGATCTGCAAGCTGCCCTCGCCCCCCACTTCGTCAACCCGGCTGCGCAGCGGCTGGTCCCAGTTCGGGCCGCGCTCGCCAAAGTCCAGTACACCCGGGTTGCCCAGCACGGCCGGTTGCGTCTCGTTGCTGCTGATCTGGCAGGCCGCGCTGATCACCAGCCGCGCCTGGATGAAACCGCTGCTGCTGCCATGTGCCGCACCGCCGGGTACCAGCAGCGGGCCAAGGGTGAGCAACAGGATCGAGGTGCGGTTCATGGCATGGCGTCCTTGTGCATGGTGGCGTCCCTACCAGGTGACGGTGACTTTGAGCAGGTCGGCATACAGCCCTGCATTCGGTACCCAGGCCAGTTTGTCGATACGTGCGTACAGTGGCAGCTCGACCGAGCCACTGTCCGGCACCCGCGCCGACTGGGCCACCCCCACCGCCAAAGGCTCGCGCCAGGCAGCGTCGCGGTACAAGCGGTAAGGAATGGGCCGGGCCGAGCGGTCGCTGCTGGCCAGGAAGCGCAGCTCGCCGACGCCGCCATGCTGGCCGCCGTCGACGCGCACCTGATAGGGGGTGTCCGGGTTGCACTCCAGGCGCGGTGGGCGCTGGCTAAGCAGTACGCCGCTCAAGGGTGCGCCAGGGCCATCCAGGCGCGCCGTCGCCCCTAGGTCGATACGCCCCAGGGCCTGTGCCCCCGCGTCGCGTGTCTGGTTGACCAGCATGCAGCCACGCTGCACCAGCACCCGCACCTCCACGAGGAAATCCGCTGCCACGGTACTGCCGCTGAACAACAGGCCCAACAGCGCGGCCACATAGCGCTCCGTCACCTTGTTATCCTTGTCGAAACGTCGTGACTTGAGCGTAGCAGCGAGGCAGCGCAACCGTGGTGGCATCAAGCCATTTTTTTGTATTAGCGATAAAGCGATACCGCTACATCAAAAAAAGCCTGAACGGTGCAGAACCCTTGAGCCACCCGATGCCTCCAATGGCCAGGGGCCGGTAAATGTGCCTGGATTCTGTTAGGGTGAAACAACCTCACCCTGCACCAGGCACCTGTGCCGCACATGGACGGACATGACAGGAGCGTTTTCAATCATGACTGCAGACAACACGCTGGCAGATGCGGTGGAGCGCTGTGCCCAGGAACCAATCCAGGTGCCAGGCAGCATCCAGCCTCACGGCTTTCTGCTGGTGCTGGATGCCACCGACCTGTGCGTGCTGCAGGCCAGTGAGAATGTCGAGCACTGGCTGGGCTTGCCAGCCCGGGAACTGATCGGTTGCCACTTTGCCAACCTGGTCAGCGACGGTTTCGACCTGCAGGCGCACCTCACACGGCTGCCAGAGGATGAAATCTTCCCCTTTCACATCGGCGATGTGCGCTTGCGCCAAGGTGCGCCCTACAGCGCCCCGCTGCACTTGCTGGCCCACTGTCACGACGACGTGCTGATCGCCGAGTTCGAACCCCCACGCCTGCCACCAGAGCTGGCTGGGCAAGGTGACTATTACCCACTGGTGCGCAGCTTCGTCGGCGGCCTGCAGCTGGCCGCAAGCCTTGAAGACCTGCTGCAGCAAACGGTGCAGCAGCTCAAGCGCATCACCGGTTTTGGCCGGGTCAAGGCCTACCGTTTCGATGCCGAAGGCAACGGCCAGGTGCTGGCCGAGGTGGCCGACCCTGGCTACCCCAGCTATCTGGGCCTGTGCTTCCCGGCCGCGGACATCCCGCGCCAGGCGCGCGAGCTGTACCGGGTCAACCGCATCCGCGTGATCGAAGATGCCAACTACCAACCCTCGCCCCTGCTGCCGTCAACCAACCCGCACACCGGCAAGGCGCTGGACATGAGTTTCGCCTCGCTGCGCAGCGTGTCGCCGGTGCACCTGCAGTACATGCGCAACATGGGCACGCTGGCCTCGATGTCGCTGTCGATCGTGGTCGACGGCGAGCTGTGGGGGCTGGTGTCGTGCCACCACCATCAGCCACGCGCGGTGGACCTGCGCACCCGCACGGCCTGCGAGCTGCTGGCCAGCGTGCTGTCGCTACAGATCGAATCCCGCGAGTCCCATGCCAGCACGCGCAAGTTACTGGCGCTGCGTCAACATATCGTGCGCATGATCTCGTCCATGGCTGACCATGACAGCGTCAGCGACGGCCTGCGCGACCTGCCCCACGTACTGCTGGCCTTTGCCGGCGCCCAAGGTGCGGCGGTGATCTCGGCCGAACGCTGCGACCTGATCGGCCAGACCCCGCCCGAAGCGCAGGTGACCGCACTGGTGCACTGGCTTGGCCAACGCGGCGAAGACAGCGTGTTCCACACTGACAACCTGCGCCGCGACGTCATTGACCTGCCCGAGCTGGCAGCCCATGCCGGTGGTGTGCTGGCAGTGGCCATCTCGCAGATCCATTCGCATTACCTGCTGTGGTTCCGGCCCGAACAGGTGCGCACGGTAAATTGGGCCGGTCAGCCGAGCAAACAGGTCGGGCCGCAGGGCAACCTCGACCCGCGGCACAGTTTCGAACGCTGGCAGGAGGAGCTGCGCGGCTACTGCGAGCCCTGGGACCCGTTAGTGATCGAGGGCGTGATGGAGCTGCGCAGCGCTGTGCTGGGCATTGTCCTGCGCAAGGCCGAAGAGCTGGCGCAACTGGCTGGCGAGTTGCGCCGCTCCAACAAGGAACTCGAGGCGTTTTCCTACAGTGTTTCCCACGACCTGCGTGCGCCCCTGCGGCACATCGCTGGCTACACCGAGCTGCTCGGCGAAATCGAAGGCCAAGGTTTGAGCGAGCGCGGCAAGCGCTTTTTGCAGCATATCGGTGAAGCGGCGCACTTTGCTGGCAGCCTGGTCGACAACCTGCTCAACTTCTCGCAGATGGGCCGCTCGGCCTTGCGCCTGTCCGACGTCGACCTCAATGCGCTGGTCGAAGCCATTCGCAGTGAACTGGCCCCTGATTACGAAGGCCGCGCAATCGTTTGGGACATCGCCCCGCTGCCTAAGGTGATCGGCGATCCGGCCTTCATCAACATGGCGCTGCACAACCTGATAGCCAATGCCATCAAGTACACCCGCGGCCGCACCCCGGCACGGATCGAAGTCAGTGCCGTGCAGCACCCTGGCGAAACCGAGGTCTGCATCCGCGACAATGGCGTGGGTTTCGACATGGCCTACGCCAACAAGCTGTTCGGCGTATTCCAGCGCCTGCACCGCATGGAGGACTTCGAGGGCACCGGGATCGGCCTGGCAAGCGTACGCCGCATCATCGAGCGCCATGACGGCCGGGTGTGGGCCACCGGCCAGGTCGACCAGGGCGCCAGCTTCCACTTCACCCTCCCCCGAAACACTGCAACCTGAGGCACCGCTACCATCATGCTCAAGCCCATCCTGCTGGTCGAAGACAACCCCCGGGACCTGGAACTGACCCTGCTGGCCCTGGAACGCAGTCAGTTGGCCAACGAGGTCATCGTGCTGCGCGACGGCGCCGATGCGCTCGACTACTTGCTGCGCCGCAATGCCTATGCCGAACGCGATGACGGCAACCCTGCGGTGCTGCTACTGGACCTGAAACTGCCCAAGGTCGACGGCCTGGAAGTGCTCAAGGCCGTGCGCACCACAGCCGAACTGCGCAGTATCCCCACGGTGATGCTGACCTCCTCGCGCGAAGAGCCCGACCTGCTGCGTGCCTACGAACTGGGCGTGAACGCGTATGTGGTCAAGCCCGTGGAGTTCAAGGAATTCGTCGCCGCCATCTCCGACCTCGGGGTATTCTGGGCAGTGCTCAACGAACCGCCACCCGGCTCACTGCGGCTGAACCGTCGCGGTAGCAACTGAGGCCGCCGCAACGATGCAGCAAACGCCGTTGAAACTCCTGATGGTCGAAGACAGCTCGATGGACGCCGAGCTGACACTGATGCGCCTGGAACGCAGCGGGCTGCATGTGCAGTCGCAGTTGGTGTTCGACCATGCGGGCGTCGAACATGCCCTGCGTGAAGCCCACTATGACCTGATCCTGTGCGACTGCGTGCTGCCAGGCTCGTCGGGCACCGAGGTGCTGGCCATCGCCCAGCGCCTGGCACCGGATATCCCGTTCATCTTCCTGTCTGGCATTTACGGCGAAGAGCACGCGGTGGAAATGATCCGCCTGGGCGCCACCGACTATGTGCTGAAAAAGAACCTGCCACTGCTGCCCAAGGCCGTGCGCCGGGCGCTGACCGAGGTGCAGGAGCGCCAACGCCGGCGCCGCGCCGAAGAGGCCTTGGCCGACGTCGAGGCGCGTGCGCGCATCGCCATCGACGCTGCCGGCATGGGCACCTGGGACCTGCGCCCGCAAGAAGGCCTGTTGATATGGGATGACCGATGCAAGACCTTGTTCGGCCTGCCCACCAGCACCGAAATGAGCCTTGAGGTGTTCTACGCAGGCATCCACCCCGACGACCTGCCAGTGGTGCGTGAAGCGGTGGAGCATGCCATGCGCCCGGAGAGCGGCGGCCATTACCGGGTGGAGTTCCGGATCGCGCAGCCCAATGGCCTGGAACCACGCTGGCTGCTCAGCAGTGGCCAGAGCCAGTTCGTCGACGATCAATGTGTGCGCTTTTCCGGTGTGCTGCAGGATATCCACACGCAACGCCTGGCCACCCAAGCGCTGCGCCAGCTGAACGAGATGCTCGGCGAACGGGTCGAGCGGCGCACGCGCGAACGCGATCGCGCCTGGGAGCTTTCGCAAGACCTGCTGGCCGTACTGAACAAGGACCTGACCCCGGTCGCGCTGAACCCCGCCTGGGAGGCCAGCCTGGGCTTCTCCCGCGAGCGCCTGAGCCAGTCGTCCTTGCTGCACCTGCTGCCCGAGCCCGACCAGGAGTTGCTGCTCACCGAACTGGCCGCCCTTGCCCATGGCCGCACCAGCGCACGCTTTGTCGGCCGCATCCTGCATGCCGGCGGCCAGCAGCGCTGGCTGTCGTGGGTGGTGGTGCCGGAAGACACCCTGCTGTACGTGGTGGCACGCGACATCACCAGCGAGCGCGAATCCGCCCTGGGCCTGGCGCAAGCCAACGACCGCCTGCGCGAGCAGATCAATGAACGCGAGCGCATCGAAGCCGCCTTGCAGCAGATGCAGCGGCTGGAAGCGGTCGGCCAACTGACCGCTGGCGTGGCGCACGACTTCAACAACCTGCTGACGGTGATTCTCACGGGCGCCAGCTTCCTTGAGCGCGATCTGGCCAAGGCCGACCTGGACAAGGCCCGCACGCGCCTTACGCATATCCGCGAAGCGGGCGAGCGCGGCGCCAAGCTGACTTCGCAACTGCTGGCGTTCTCCCGTCGCCAGCGCCTGGAGCCGGTAGCACTGAACCTCAACCGCACCTTGACCGGCCTGGAAGAGCTGTTGCGCCGCACCCTGGGTGGCAACGTCTCGGTGCGCCTGGACCTGGACCAGGCGCTGTGGCAGGCCATGACCGACCCCACCCAGACCGAGATGATCATCCTCAACCTGGCGATCAATGCCCGCGATGCCATGCCCGAAGGCGGACAGCTGACCCTGACCACCCGCAACACCCGTATCGGCACGCGCCCGCAACGTCCCGAAGACCCGGACCCGGGTGAATACGTGATGCTGAGCATTCGCGATACCGGTTGCGGCATGAGCGAAGACGTACTGGCCAAGGTGTTCGAGCCCTTCTTTACCACCAAGGACATCGGCAAAGGTTCGGGCCTGGGCCTGGCCCAGGTGTTCGGCTTTGCCAAGCAGTCCGGGGGTGGTGTGCGCATCGACACCACACCGGGGCGCGGCACCGAGGTGGCGGTGTACCTGCCGGCGGTGAAGGATGAAGTGGCGAACGATCCCGTCGCGGCGGTGCTCAGCCAGTCGATCAGCGAAAGCGGCCGCAACCGCACGGTGCTGCTGGTGGACGATGACCACCTGGTGCGCGACATGCTAGGCGATGTGCTGCGCCAATACGGCTACCAGGTGCGCCAGGCGCACAGCGGCGAGCAGGCTTTGGCATTACTGGATGACGAGATCGACCTGCTGCTGACCGATTTCGCCATGCCCGAGTTCAACGGTGCGCAATTGGCGCTGGCGGCGCGCGAGCGCTACCCCTGCTTGCCGGTGGTATTCCTTACCGGGTATGCCGAGCTGCAGGGGTTGGAGTTGCCGGGCAGCCTGGTGATCCAGAAGCCGGTGCAGGCCGATGAACTGGCCAGGGTGCTGAACGAGATACTGGGGAAAGCAGGGTAACCTGCTCTGCCCCTATCGCCGGCAAGCCAGCGCCAGGGCCGAAAAAACCACAGAAACGACAAAACCCAGCGCTTATCTGCTTAAGCACCGAGTCATATGCGTTGAAACTGGAAAATGGCAGGGGCGGCTGGATTCGAACCAACGCATGGCAGGATCAAAACCTGCTGCCTTACCGCTTGGCGACGCCCCTGTATCGGATGCAGCATTCGCTGCTCTGACAATTCCAACTGAGTGACAACTGGGTTGTTGTCTTGGAATGCGCGGCACTTTAACAACAAACTTTCGGTCTGTGAACCCCCTGATTAAAAAAAATTACTAAAAAACAGCGGGTTAGTCATTTCGACGTTGGCGCAGCAGCCTTTCGTCGCTATCCCCCGCTGCGCTTCAACACACCAGACCTATCGCATGAAGCGATCATTGCCGGTCACTTTCTGGATTGGTCAAAATGGCCGCCCTCGGGCAAGCTGCATGCTGCCCCGCCATCGCCCAAGGAGCGTTGCTTTTGTCTGCCTGGATCCCTGCCCCACTGCGCCAGCTTGGTCAGCGCCTGCGAGGCGCCGCCGCCAACCAGAGCGAACTGCTGACCTGGTTCGAGGACAAAGCCCGAAGCCGGGGTTATCAGCTAAGTGACGGCCAGCGACGGGTGATCCACTGCATGGCCGAACAGCTGGCACAGCTCGAACAAGGGCAGCCACGCAGCCTGTACCTGTACGGGTCGGTGGGGCGCGGCAAGAGTTGGCTGCTGGACGGCTTCTTCCAGGCGCTGCCGGTGGAGGCCAAGCGCCGCCTGCATTTTCATGATTTCTTTGCCCGCCTTCACCAAGGCATGCACCGCCACCGGGCGCTGGACGATGCACTGGGCGCAACCCTCGACGAGCTGGTGGGTGGCTGTCAGGTGTTGTGCTTCGACGAGTTCCACGTGCATGACATCGGCGATGCCATGCTGCTTACGCGCCTGTTCAACGCCCTGTTCGCACGCGGCGTGTTCTTGCTGGTGACGTCCAACTACGCGCCAGAAGGGTTGTTGCCCAACCCGCTGTACCACGAGCGCTTCCTGCCGGTGATTCGCCTGATCAACAGCTCGATGCACGTGCTGGAAGTGGGCGGCGACACCGACTTTCGCAGCTTGCCGGCCAACCGCGAGCACCAGCGCTTTACCCAGGGCCACTATGTGTGGCCGGGGAACGCGGCGCAGCGCCAGGCGCTGAAGGTGCCGAACGTACAGCCGGTGATACTGGAAGTGAACAAGCGCCCGCTGCGAGCGCTGGCCATCGATGGCCGGCGGCTGCTGTTGGGCTTTGACGATTTGTGCGAGAAAGCCACGGCGGTCATTGACTACCTGGTGCTGGCCGCGCAGTACGATGAATGGATCATCGAGGGGCTGGATGACCTGGCGGAGTGTTCGCTGGCGGCTCAGCAGCGCTTCGTCAACCTGGTGGACGTGTTGTATGACCAGGACCGGCAGGTGACGGTGATTGGCAAACGGCCACTGGAAGAAAGCTTGGGCGGGCCGCTGGCCGACCTGATGCGTACCCGCAGCCGTTTGGGGCAACTGCATCAGATAGCCCCTTGAAACTGCATCGGTACAGCACAAGCCATCAAGGCCTGCGTGGAATTTGTAGGAGCAGCCTTGTGCTGCGAAGAGGCCATTGCAGCCGAAGAGGATCTTTAGCCCTACGGGCCTCTTCGCAGCACAAGGCTGCTCCTACAGTGACGGCGCCAACCAGAAGGCTTAGGTCAAAGCATCAACCGGCCCTGGGCAAATCCGCCAGCACCGCCTCGATCTCGCCAAGCACCGCCGGGTCATCCAGGGTCGAAGGCGGTACATAGTCCTGCCCGTCGGCGATCTTGCGCAGCACCGCGCGCAAAATTTTCCCCGAGCGGGTCTTGGGCAGCCGCTTCACCAGCCGTACTCGGTTGAAACAGGCCAGCGGACCGATTTCTTCACGCACGCTGCCCACCAGCTCCACCAGCAACTGCGCCTCGGCAATGCCCTCGCCATCCTTGAGCACCACCAGCGCCAAGGGTACCTGCCCCTTGATCTCGTCATGCACGCCGATCACCGCGCACTCGGCCACTGCCGAGTGCCGCGCCACCAGGTCTTCCATTTCGCCGGTAGACAAGCGGTGCCCGGACACATTGATCACGTCGTCGGTGCGCCCCATGATGTAGACAAAACCGTCATCGTCCAGGTAGCCGCCGTCACCCGTGTGGTAATACCCTGGGTAGGTGCGCAGGTACGCTTGCAGGTAGCGCTCGTGGTCGCCCCACAGCGTCTGGCTGCAACCGGGTGGCAATGGCAGGGCGATCACGATCGAACCCTGATGGTTGGGCCCGAGCAAGTGGCCGTCGTCATCCAGCACGCGCACGTTGTAGCCGGGCACTGCCCGGTTGCTCGACCCCGGCCTCGCCGCGCTGCCCGCCAGCCCGACACACGGCGCAGTGACCGGCCAGCCGGTCTCGGTTTGCCACCAGTGGTCGTGCACCGGTTTGCCACTGACCCGTTCCAGCCATTCGTGGGTGCTGGAATCGAGCTTTTCCCCCGCCAGGAACAATTGGCGCAGCGAGCTGAGGTCATGTTTGCGGATCAATTCGCCTTCCGGGTCTTCCTTGCGGATGGCGCGCATGGCCGTAGGCGCACAGAACAACGCGTTGACCCGATACTGCTCCACCACCCGCCAATAGGCCGATGCATCCGGGGTACGGATCGGCTTGCCTTCGTAGAACACAGTGGTACAGCCGCTCATCAACGGCCCGTAGACGATCAGCGAATGGCCGACCACCCAGCCCACGTCGGAAATACCCCACCACACATCGCCGGCCTGCATGCCATAGATATGGCGCATGGCATAGCACAGCGCCACGGCATTGCCGCCGTTTTCCCGCACGATCCCTTTGGGTTTGCCGGTGGTACCCGAGGTATACATGATGTACAGCGGGTCGCCGGCATCCAGCTCGACCGGGGCCACCGGCGTGGCACCGGCCAAGGCCACCTGCCAGTCCAGGTCGCGGCCTGGTTGCAACTCAGCCTGCACCTGCGGCCGTTGCAGCACCAGCACATTGCGCGGTTGGTGCCGGGCCAGTTGCAGGGCGCGGTCGACCAGCGGCTTGTACGCGATCACGCGATCGAACTCCAGGCCGCAGGAGGCCGTCAGCAACAAACTGGGCCGAGCATCGTCGATGCGCAGGGCCAACTCGTTGGCGGCAAAGCCACCGAATACTACCGAATGCACCGCGCCAATCCGCGCGCAAGCCAGCATGGCCATGGCCGCCTGCGGCACCATCGGCATATAGATGATCACGCCGTCGCCCTTGTTCACCCCTAACTGGCGCAACAAGCCGGCCAGGCGCGCCACCTCGTCGCGCAACTGGTTGTAGGTGTAAACCTGCTGTACGCCTGTCACCGGCGAATCGTAGATCAGCGCCAGTTGCTCGCCACGGCCCTGCTCGATCTGGTGATCGAGGGCCAGGTAGCTGCTGTTCAGGCGGCCGTCGGCAAACCAGCGGTGGGTACCGTCGGCATTGTCTTGCAGGGTCAGGGCAGGCTTGCGGTGCCAGGCCAGGTGCGCGGCCTGTTCCGCCCAGAAAGCGGCAGGGTCGGAAATGGAATGGGCGTAGCTGTGCTGGTAGCTCATATCGAAAGAAACCCGGTACTTGTTGTTATTGAAGGGCGAAACTTGAGTATGGACCGCTGCACCCACACCGCCATGGGACTAAAGTCACAACCGACCTGCAAATTTGCAGACAAGGCAAAAACGCCCCATAACGGTGCGAAGCCTTTAGAATAGGCCACCCCTTCAGCCACCGAGCAGCGCATGGACATCGATCAGGCCCGAACCTTCCTGGAAATCGTGCGTTGCGGCAGCCTGGTCGCCGCGGCCGAACGCCTGTTCGTGTCACAGACCGCGATCACCGCCCGGGTACAGCGCCTGGAGCAGCAGCTGGGTTGCCAGCTGTTCGTACGCAGCCGCAACGGCGCCAGCGTGACCCGCGATGG
Source organism: Pseudomonas sp. NY11955 (assembly GCF_048068035.1). NCBI lineage: Bacteria > Pseudomonadati > Pseudomonadota > Gammaproteobacteria > Pseudomonadales > Pseudomonadaceae > Pseudomonas > Pseudomonas sp. NY11955. Next base: position 355,409 of record NZ_JBLUPS010000003.1, on the reverse strand, counting down.
CGAAGCGTTCGTCATTTATGCCAACCAGCTGGTACAGACCTGGGAAGCGGCGCGCCGCGACCTGCCGCTGCCTGAAGGCTGCCAGCAAGTGCTGCATGTGGGCGGTGAGGTAAGCCTGGGCAACCCGATGATGCTCGACTGGGTCAGCGCCCTGCACCGTGAGCTGCCCAGCCATGCCATCCGCAGCGAGGTCAGCGACGGTGAGTCGCTGTTGCGCAAGGTCGAGATGGGCCTGCTGGACGCCGCCCTTGTCTACCAGCCGGCCTACGGCCCAGGCCTGCAGGTGGAGCAGCTGATGGAAGAAAAGCTGATCCGCGTGCGCCGGGTCGACCAGCCTGAACCGTACATCTACATCGACTGGGGCGAGGCCTTCCGCCGCCAGCACGATGCCGCCCTGCCCGACTGCGCGCGCCCGGCACTGAGCTTCAATCTCGGCCCATTGGCCCTGCAGTTCATTCTTGATCAAGGTGGCAGCGGCTACTTCCGCACACGGGTGGTGCAAGCCTACCTGGACAGCGGGGTGTTCGAGCGGGTGCCGCAGGCGCCGGAGTTCACTTACCCGACCTTCCTGGTGTACCCGCGCAAACGCGACAGCCAGGCCCTGCAACAGGCCTTCGCCATCCTGCGCCGGCTGGTGGCTGCCGGCGCCAGCGACTGGTCACAACGCTGGGACCCGGTTATCTGAAGCCTCGGCCTTGCTGAGCAGCTGGCGCTTGAGGCCGGCGATCAGGTCGGTCTGGGTGACCACGCCCACCAGTTGGTCGCCATCGAGCACCGGCAGGCAGTGCAGGCCTTGTTCGCACAACAATGGCAGCAACCGCTCCAGCGGGTGCTGGCTGCCGACGCTGACTACCCGCCGACTCATCACTTGCTCCATGCGCACCGCCTTGCGGCCGAACAGACCGCGCCAGCTGAAGCGGCCACGCTGCATGGCCGGGCCGACCAGGTCGCTGAGGCTGACGATGCCCACCAACTTGCCTTGCTGCAGTACCGGCAAGGTTTTCAAGTGATGGCTGGTGAGCATTTTCCAGGCCTGGTCCAGCGTGGTATCAGGCGTGGCGAACTGCACATCGCGGGACATCACCGACGCCGCAGTGATACCGCCCAGGCTGCGCTGCAGCGCGTGCTGCTCGGTGGCGAGGATGATGCGCTCCAGTTCGTCACGGGTGACGTCGACGAACTCACCCAACTCTTCCAGCGCCTGGTCCAGGTCTTCACTGCGGATGCCCACCCGCTCACCGGGCAGTGGGTCATGGGTGTGGTGCAGGTCTTTGCGCGGCACCGCGCCTTTGGGATAGCGCACGCCAGTCAGGCGGTTGTAGACGACTGCCACGGCCACCAGGATCAGCGCATTGAGCAGCACCGGCTCCAGCAGGTGATCGCCCATGGCGGTCAGCCCCGAGTCAGCCAGCACCGCACTCACTGCCACCCCGCCTCCTGGTGGGTGCAGGCAACGCAGCAGGCACATGACCAAAAGCGAGACACCCAGCGCTGCGGCGGCGACCCACAGCTCTGGGCCGAAGCCTTCGCGCATGGCCAAGCCTGTTGCGCCAGCCAGGGCGTAGCTACCCAACACCGGCCAGGGTTGAGCCAGCGGGCCGGAATGCACGGCAAACACCAGCACCGCCGAGGCCGCCAGGGGGCCGAGCAGATGCAGGGCGATACCGGGGCCATAGGCCATGCTGGTAAGCCAGCCGGCGAGGAGCAGGCCAAGCAATGCGCCGATACCGGCACGCAACCATTCTTTGGGCGGGATATTCAGGGGCGCCGGCAACAGGCGCTGCAGACGGCTTTCGGATCGCGAGGCAGACATTGGGTATTCGGGATCTTTGGTTTTTCTGATTAAAAAGAAAGCCCAGCCGAGCGGGCCTGGGCCTCGTATTGCGCGTGCAATACCACAAGGGGCTCCGTCCGTGGAGAGATGGAAACCGCAGGGTTTCGTGAGAGGGATTTTGCCGGGAGGGGTGCGATTGGGCTAATTCAAAAAACTGCGCCTGTACTGCAGTTTTTTTGCAGTACTGCCATGGCAGCTGTGGGAGCAACTGTCTTGTGCTGCTTGTGCCCGCGAAGCAAACTACGCGGTGGATGGCACGGACTCCGCCCGTGTTCGCGGGCATGCCCCCGGCTCTAACGAGCCTTGCGCGGCAGGTCGATGCTCACCCGCAATCCGCCCAATGGGCTCTCCTGCAAGGCCAGTCGCCCGCCCCAGGCGTCGACGATATCGCGCACGATGCCCAACCCCAGCCCATGCCCGTCCACCTGCTCGTCCAGCCGCGAACCGCGCTCCAACACCTGCTGCCGCCGGTCCTCAGGGATGCCGGGGCCATCGTCATCGACCCACAGCCGGTAGCCCTCGCCATTCGGCGCCACTCCCAGGCGCACCTCGCTGTCAGCCCACTTGCAGGCGTTGTCCAGCAGGTTGCCCAACAGTTCCAGGAAGTCCTCGCGGTCCCATGGCAACAACAGCCCAGGCGGTACATCACTTGCCAACTGCAAGCCCTCGCCATGGATCATGCCCAAGGTCCCCAGCAACCCCGGCAGTTCGGCATCACAATCGAACTGCGCACCCGGCAAGGCATCCCCTGCCAGGCGTGCACGGTTCAGCTCGCGCGCCAGGCGTTGCTGAATCTGCTCCAACTGCTCGCGCATCTGCGCGCGGACTTCAGGCAGATCCTTCAGGCGTTCGCTGGAGGCCAGGCTCAGCAGCACCGCCAGCGGCGTCTTCAGCGCATGGCCGAGGTTGCCGAGGGCATTGCGCGAACGGCGCAGGCTGTCTTCGGTGTGGCTGAGCAAGTGGTTGATCTGCCCCACCAGTGGCGCCAATTCGCTGGGCACTTCGGCATCCAGCTGCGAGCGCTGGCCCTGCTGCAACTGGGCGATCTGCTGGCGTGCCCGCTCCAGGGGCCGCAGCGAGCGCGTAACTGTTACGCGCTGCAGCACCAGGACCACGATCAGCGCCACAAAGCCCATACCCAGGCCGATCTGCTGCAGGCGCCGGAAGCTTTCGCGCACCGGTGAATAGTCCTGTGCCACACTGATCGAAATCGCCTGGCCCAGGCGCCGGTAGTCGGCGCGCAGGGTCAGCAACTGCTGGCCTTCCGGGCCGAGTTCATGGCTATCGGAAAGCCCTGGCGCTGCGGGCTTGGGCATGTCCAGGTCCCACAACGAACGAGACCTCCAGGTGCCTTGGTCAAAATCGATGCGGAAGTAGTAACCGGAGAACGGCCGCTGATAAGCCGCCGAAATACGCCGCTCATCCAGCTGCAGGCCGGAAGGCCCACGCACCAATGCCACCAGCAGGTTCTCGCTTTCCTTGCGCAGGCCATTTTCCAGGTAGCGTTGCAGGCCGGCTTCGAACAGCCACAAGGTCAATTGCGCCAGCACCACGCCAACCACCACCAGCACGGCCACCAGGCCCAGGCTCAGGCGCGCCTGGATCGACTTCACTCGCCGCTCCCGGCATAGATGTACCCTTGCCCGCGACGCGTTTCGATGACACTGCGGCCCAGCTTGCGGCGCAAGTGGTTCACATGCACTTCCAGCACGTTCGAGTCGCGCTCGGTTTCACCGTCGTAAAGGTGCTCGGCCAGATGGCTTTTGGACAAGATCTGTTGCGGGTGCAACATGAAGTAGCGCAGCAGGCGGAACTCGGCGGCGGTCAGCTGGATGTCCACGCCATCACGGCTTACGCTCTGTCGGCTTTCGTCAAGGTGCAAACCGGCCGCTTCCAGTTTCGGCTGGTTGGCCAGGCCACGGGCGCGGCGCAACAATGCCTGGATGCGCAATTGCAGCTCTTCGGGGTGGAAGGGCTTGCTCAGGTAGTCATCGGCGCCGGCCTTCAACCCTTCGATACGCTCGGCCCAGGAGCCACGCGCGGTAAGGATCAACACCGGTGTGGCCAGGCCAGCGGCGCGCCACTGGGCCAGCACTTCCAGGCCTGGCAAGCCGGGCAGGCCGAGGTCCAGGATGATCAGGTCGTAAGGCTCGCTCTGGCCCTGGTACACCGCATCACGGCCATCGGCCAGCCAGTCCACGGCATAGCCCTGGCGCTGCAGGCCGGCGGTCAGTTCATCGGCCAGTGGCACATTGTCCTCGACAAGCAACAGGCGCATTCAGTCGTCTTCCTCGTCTTTGAGCAGGGCGCCGGTGCTGGCATCGAGTTTGATCTCGCGCACCACACCTTCAGTCGTCAGCAACTCGACTTCATATTCATAGCGATCGTCGTCCTCTTCCAGCTCGGCCTCCAGTAAACGCGCCCCGGGGTAACGCCCCAGGGCGGTTTCCAGCAGTTGCTCAAGAGGCAGGATGATGCCCTTCTGCCGCAGCTGCAGGGCTTCGTCCTGATCGAGGTCGCGGGCAGCGGCCAGAGAACATACGGCCAGCAGCGCCAGCGCGAGGTAACGCGCTGGCCGCGCTAAGTGAATCATCAATTGTCCCGCTCATCCTTCAACACTTCACCGGTCTTGGCGTCCAGCGCCACGTCCCATTCGACGTTTTGCGTGTCACGCAGCTCGACCTTGTAGATGTAGCGGCCGTACTCGTCTTCAAGTTCCGAGTCGGTGACGGTGGAGCCCGGGTGCTTGGCCACGGCGGCAGCCTTGAGTTCGTCCAGCGACTTGATGGTCTTGGCGTTGACCAGTTTGACCACTTCGTCGGGTTGTACATCCTTGGCGAAAGCGGCATTGGCGCCCAAGGCGAGGGCAGCGGCGGTGAACAGGGCAGTCAAGGTTTTCATCGTTCTTCTCTCCTGAGAACTGTACAAGTTGTCTACGGGGTTAAGATTAACCGCTGGTCCTTAATTCAACCTGAAAACAGCTGGCGGCATGATAGCGCAGTTACGTCGCCTGCCAGACTCGGCCCATTGTAGGAGTAGCGCTAGGGACGCTGCTGGCGCGGATTGCCACCGGGCGGTTGCATGAACGCCTGCAAGCCTTGTAGCGACCATGCTGGTAGACTGCGCGCATTGTTGATTCACATAGAGTTATGACAGCGTGGAAATCTTTAAAGAATTCACATTCGAATCGGCCCACCGCCTGCCCCACGTCCCTGAAGGGCACAAATGCGGCCGCCTGCATGGCCACTCGTTCAAGGTCGGCCTGCACCTGACCGGCCCTCTGGACCCGCACACAGGCTGGATCCGCGACTTTGCCGAGGTGAAGGCGATCTTCAAGCCGATCTACGAGCAGCTGGACCACAACTACCTGAACGACATCCCAGGCCTGGAAAACCCCACCAGCGAAGTGATCGCCAAATGGATCTGGGACCAGGTCAAGCCGCTGATGCCGGAGCTGTCGAAGGTGCGTATCCACGAAACCTGCACCAGCGGTTGTGAGTACACCGGCGACTGATTCGGTCGTTTCACCGGCCTCTTCGCGGGCACGCCCGCGAAGAGGCCGGTAGCTTTATCAAGAAAGCGTCAATCTTGCCCCGTCGCCAAGGCATCGCGCAGGAAGCTGGGGGCGATATAGCGCTGATAATGCGCTTCGGAAAGCAGAAAGAACTCGCGATCGATCGCATCGCGCAACTGCGGCAGCTCCCAGTCGCGGAACTCCGGCAACAGCACCATGCCGTAGGCCTCCAGGTCACGGATCATCCGCGCCCCACGGGCAATCAGCTGGTAAGCCCAGCAATATTCCGACTGCTGCTCGACAAAGCGGATGGAGCGCTGCTCCAGTTGCTGGCGCAGCAGGCCTTTGTCGAACACCTCGAGCTTGGCCATCATCACCTGCACCAGCAACTGCTCAAGGCGCATCCACACCGCACGCTTTTGCGTGTCGTCGTAGCCGTTCCAGTTGATTACTTCGTGGTGAAAACGCTTGCAGCCACGGCACACCGTGTCTCCGTACACCGTGGAGCACAGGCCGACGCAAGGGGTTTTGATGGACTTGTTGGACATGAAAAACAACAGCTTGGCGGTGGAACACAGGCCCATGTTAGCCCTTTGTCTAACCAGGGTCACTCGTTAAAGTCATGATCACCGCCTTACCTTCGGGCTTTTTTTGCCGTAGAATCATCCCGCCTTTTCAAAGGCAACAATGTCCGTTGGAAGCTGTTTTCAAAGCGTCACGAGCACAGTTGATCCGGTAGAACGGCGTTGGCCCGGGCCATGCATCCCTCGCATGCCCGCGCCAGCCCTCATCAGCCCCCGTTCTGCAGGCGTAAAACTTTGAAAGCAGCTTCTGTAAGGATTCTTTGCGACCTTGGCTGGGCGGCCCACAAAGCCGTGGCAGCGCATAGGTGCATTGAATGCTGGATAAGCGTCCCGGACCCCCTTTAGGGACCACTGATGAGGGAAATAACTGTGCTTGAAGCCTACCGCAAACACATCGAAGAGCGTGCCGCCCTGGGTATCGTGCCCCAGCCGCTGAACGCCGAACAAACTGCAGGCCTGGTCGAGCTGCTGAAAAACCCGCCGGCCGGCGAAGAAGCCTTCCTCGTAGACCTGATCACCAACCGCGTACCGCCAGGGGTCGACGAAGCTGCCTACGTCAAGGCCGCTTTCCTCTCCGCCGTCGCCAAGGGCGAAGCCAAGTCGCCACTGATCGACCGCAAGCACGCCACCGAACTGCTGGGCACCATGCAGGGCGGCTACAACATCGAAACGCTGGTCGCACTGCTGGATGACGCCGAACTGGGCGCCGTCGCGGCCGAGCAGCTCAAGCACACCCTGCTGATGTTCGATGCCTTCCACGACGTGGCCGAAAAAGCCAAGGCCGGCAACGTTCACGCCAAGGCCGTGCTGGAATCCTGGGCTGCCGGCGAGTGGTTCACCTCGCGCCCGGCCATCGCCGACAAGTACACCCTGACCGTGTTCAAGGTGCCTGGCGAAACCAACACCGACGACCTGTCCCCTGCCCCGGACGCCTGGTCGCGCCCCGACATCCCGCTGCACGCCCTGGCCATGCTGAAAATGGCCCGCGACGGTATCGAACCGTCGCAGCCTGGCTCGGTCGGCCCGCTGGCCCAGATCGAAGCCGTCAAGGCCAAGGGTTTCCCGGTTGCCTATGTAGGTGACGTGGTCGGTACCGGCTCCTCGCGTAAATCCGCTACCAACTCGGTACTGTGGTTCTTCGGCGACGACATCCCGTACGTGCCGAACAAGCGCGCCGGCGGCTTCTGCTTCGGCACCAAGATCGCCCCGATCTTCTACAACACCATGGAAGACGCCGGCGCCCTGCCGATCGAATTCGACTGCACCAACCTGGCCATGGGCGACGTCATCGACGTCTACCCGTTCAAAGGTGAAGTGCGCCGTCACGGCAGCGACGAGCTGGTCACCAGCTTCGCACTGAAAACCGAAGTACTGCTGGACGAAGTGCGCGCTGGCGGCCGTATCCCGCTGATCGTCGGCCGTGGTCTGACCGAAAAAGCCCGCGCCGAGCTGGGCCAGGGCCCGTCGGACCTGTTCAAGAAACCAGAGCAGCCTGCCGACACCGGCAAGGGCTTCACCCTGGCGCAGAAAATGGTCGGCCGTGCCTGTGGCCTGCCAGAAGGCCAAGGCGTGCGCCCTGGTGCCTACTGCGAACCGAAGATGACCACCGTCGGCTCCCAGGACACCACTGGCCCGATGACCCGCGACGAGCTGAAAGACCTGGCGTGCCTGGGCTTCTCCGCTGACCTGGTGATGCAGTCGTTCTGCCACACCGCGGCCTATCCGAAGCCGATCGACGTCACCACCCACCACACCCTGCCAGACTTTATCCGCACCCGTGGCGGCGTGTCGCTGCGCCCAGGCGACGGCATCATCCACAGCTGGCTGAACCGCATGCTGATGCCTGACACCGTAGGTACCGGCGGCGACTCGCACACCCGCTTCCCGATCGGCATCTCGTTCCCGGCCGGTTCCGGCCTGGTGGCCTTCGCCGCCGCCACCGGCGTCATGCCGCTGGACATGCCAGAATCGATCCTGGTGCGCTTCAAGGGCAAACTGCAGCCAGGCATCACCCTGCGTGACCTGGTACACGCCATCCCTTACTACGCCATCCAGAAAGGCCTGCTGACCGTCGAGAAGAAAGGCAAGAAAAACGCCTTCTCCGGCCGCATCCTGGAAATCGAAGGCCTGGACGAGCTGACCGTCGAGCAAGCCTTCGAGCTGTCCGACGCCTCGGCCGAGCGCTCCGCTGCCGGTTGCACCATCAAGCTGCCAGAGAAGGCCATCGCCGAGTACCTGCAGTCCAACATCACCCTGCTGCGCTGGATGATCGGCGAAGGCTACGGCGATGCCCGTACCCTGGAGCGCCGTGCCCAGGCCATGGAAGCCTGGCTGGCCAAGCCTGAGCTGCTGTCGGCCGACGCCGATGCCGAATACGCTGAAATCATCGAGATCGACCTGGCCGACGTCAAAGAGCCTGTGCTCTGCGCGCCGAACGACCCGGACGATGCCCGCCTGCTGTCCTCGGTACAGGGCGAGAAGATCGACGAAGTGTTCATCGGTTCGTGCATGACCAACATCGGTCACTTCCGCGCTGCCGGCAAGCTGCTGGACAAGGTCAAGGGTGGCATCCCAACCCGTCTGTGGCTGGCGCCGCCAACCAAGATGGACGCTCACCAGCTGACCGAAGAAGGCTACTACGGCATCTACGGCAAGGCCGGTGCACGCATGGAAATGCCAGGCTGCTCGCTGTGCATGGGTAACCAGGCACGTGTGCAGACCGGTTCGACCGTGGTCTCCACTTCGACCCGTAACTTCCCGAACCGTCTGGGCGACGCTACCAACGTATACCTGGCATCGGCCGAGCTGGCTGCTGTCGCTTCGATCATCGGCAAGCTGCCGACCGTCGAAGAGTACATGCAGTACGCGAAGGACATCGACAGCATGGCTGCCGACGTTTACCGCTACCTGAGCTTCGACCAGATCGCCGAGTTCCGCGAAGCGGCAGCCAACGCCAAGATTCCGGTGGTTCAGGCGTAAGCTGAGTTACACGCTGTAAACGAAAGCCCCGGCAGTGATGCCGGGGCTTTTTTGTCTTGGTCCATGCCGGCTTCTAAAAACCTGCGCAGGCCCCTGTAGGAGCAGCCTTGTGCTGCGAAGAGGCCAGCAAGGCAACAGCCCCTCTGGTCAGTAATGACCTCTTCGCAGCACAAGGCTGCTCCTACAAGCCCCTCACAGACTCAGATCACGAACAAATCCACAAACCGGTGCACCGACATCCCTTCCAGCCTCTGCTGATCCTTGCACACACCGACAATCTCTTCACAGCGCTGCCGCGCAAACCGCGTCGCCAGATTGGCCCTGAACTTGGCTTCCAACAGCGGTATGCCCTCCCCTCGCCGCCGCCGATGCCCGATCGGGTACTCCACCACTACCTGCTCGGTACTGCTGCCATCCTTGAAGAACACCTGCAGCGCATTGGCGATCGAACGCTTGTCCGGCTCCAGGTATTCGCGACTGAAGCGCGGGTCCTCCACCACCTCCATCTTCTCGCGCAATCGGTCGATGCTCGGGTGGTTGGCATGGAACGCATCCTCATAATGCTCGGCAACCAAATGGCCAAAGATCAGCGGCACCGCCACCATGTACTGCAGGCAATGGTCGCGGTCGGCGGCATTGGCCAGCGGGCCGCTCTTGGAAATGATGCGGATCGCCGATTCCTGGGTGGTGATGACGATACGGTCGATTTCATGCAGGCGGTTACGTACACGCGGATGCAGCGTTACCGCCGCTTCACAGGCAGTCTGGGCGTGAAACTCGGCCGGGAAACTGACCTTGAACAGCACGTTTTCCATCACATAGCTGCCCAGGGCCTGGGGCAGGCGCAGCTCATACTGCCCGGCGGGCTTGAGCGCCAGGTCCTTGTTGGTATGGCTGAACGATACGTCGTAGAACCCCCACTGCGGCGCCGTAAGCACACCCGGCACGCCCATCTCCCCGCGCAAAGCGATATCGGCCAGGCGCACACCTCGGCTGGAAGCGTCACCGGCAGCCCAGGACTTGCGCGACCCCGCGTTGGGCGCATGGCGGTAGGTACGCAGCGCCTGGCCGTCGACGAAGGCATGGGACAATGCCGAAAGCATCTGCTCTCGATTGGCCCCCATCAGCCTGGCGCACACGGCGGTCGAAGCCACCTTCACCAGAATCACATGATCGAGGCCGACGCGGTTGAAGGCGTTTTCCAGCGCCAGCACGCCCTGGATCTCATGCGCCATGACCATGGCTTCGAGCACCTCACGCATCAGCAGCGGCTTTTCACCTGCGGCCACGCGCTTCTGTGACAGGTGATCGGCAACCGCCAGGATGCCGCCAAGGTTGTCCGACGGGTGAGCCCATTCGGCGGCCAGCCAGGTGTCGTTGTAGTCCAGCCAGCGTACCGTGCAGCCGATGTCCCAGGCCGCCTTGATCGGGTCGAGGCGGTAGGCGGTGCCAGGGACACGGGCGCCATTGGGGACCAGCGTGCCTTCCACCTGAGGGCCAAGCAGCTTGGTGCATTCGGGGAAGCGCAAGGCCAGAAGGCCGCAGCCGAGGGTGTCCATCAGGCAGTTGCGTGCGGTGTCCAGGGCTTCGAGGGCTTCGACCCGGTAGCCGAGGGCGTAGTCGGCCAGGGTTTGCAACACCCGGTCGTAGTCCGGGCGGTCATTGAGGTCTACGTTGGCGCTCATATCCAGCTCCCTTCAGAATGGCCGGGGCTGCTGTGCAGCCCTTCGCGGGCTTGCCCGCGAAGGGCCGCCAAGCGGTCCCAACTGACTAAAGCCGAGCGCCAGTGGTGCGTTAGAAGCTATCGCCAGGCACGCGAACCCAGCCTTCCATCAGCACGCGAGCACTGCGGCTCATGATTGCCTTGGTCACCGTCCACTCACCCTTCACCTGGCGCGCCTCGGCGCCAACCCGCAGGGTGCCCGAGGGGTGACCGAAACGCACGGCGCTGCGCTCGCCGCCGCCAGCGGCGAGGTTGACCAGCGTGCCCGGAATGGCCGCCGCGGTACCGATCGCCACCGCCGCCGTACCCATCATGGCATGGTGCAGCTTGCCCATCGACAAGGCCCGCACCAGCAAGTCGATATCACCCGCCTGCACAGGCTTGCCACTGGACGCAGTGTAGGTGCTCGGCGGCGCGACGAACGCCACTTTCGGCGTGTGCTGACGCCCGGCAGCCTGGTCGACGTTGTCGATAAGCCCCATGCGCACGGCGCCATAGGCGCGAATGGTCTCGAAGCGCAGCAGCGCCTGTGGATCGCCATTGATGGCGTCCTGCAGTTCGGTTCCGGTGTAGCCGATATCGGCAGCATTGACGAAGATGGTCGGGATACCGGCATTGATCAAGGTCGCCTTGAAGGTGCCGACACCCGGCACTTCCAGGTCATCGACCAGCTTGCCGGTGGGGAACATGGCACCGCCGTCGCCGTCTTCATCGGCTGCCGGGTCAAGGAACTCCAACTGCACCTCGGCCGCCGGGAAGGTCACCCCGTCCAGCTCGAAATCGCCGGTTTCCTGTACCTCGCCTTCGGTGATCGGCACATGGGCGATGATGGTCTTGCCGATATTCGCCTGCCAGATACGCACGGTGGCGATACCGTTGCGCGGAACCCGCGCCGGGTCGACCAGGCCGCTGCTGATGGCGAACGAACCGACCGCAGCGGACAGGTTGCCGCAGTTGCCGCTCCAGTCGACGAAGGCCTTGTCGATGCTGACCTGGCCGAACAGGTAGTCCACATCATGCTCGGGCTTGATGCTGCGCGACAGGATCACGGTCTTGCTGGTGCTCGACGTCGCGCCGCCCATGCCGTCGATCTGCTTACCGTAAGGGTCGGGACTGCCGATGACCCGCAGCAGCAGTGCATCCCGGGCCGGGCCGGGAATTTGCGCCTGCTCGGGCAAGTCTTGCAAGCGGAAGAACACGCCTTTGCTGGTGCCGCCACGGATGTAGGTGGCGGGGATTTTTACTTGCGGTACATGTGCCATTGTCTTGGGCATCCTGATAGTCCGGTGAAATACCCTGGGGCTGCTACGCAGCCGCCCCCACAGGAGCGCGCGGTCCCTTGTAGGAGCGACCTTGTGTCGCGATTGGCCGCATAGCAGCCCCGTTTCATGCTCAGGCAGTCGCTTCGAGGAAGTCCTGGGCAAAGCGCTGCAGCACCCCGCCCGCTTCGTAGATCGACACTTCCTCGGCGGTGTCCAGGCGGCAGGTCACCGGCACTTCCAGGCGCTCGCCGTTAGCGCGGGTGACCACCAGCGTCAGGGTCGCCCGAGGCGTGCGCGCGCCAAGCACGTCATAAGTCTCGCTACCGTCCAGGCCCAAGGTCTTGCGGTCGGTACCCGGCTTGAACTCCAACGGCAACACCCCCATGCCCACCAGGTTGGTGCGGTGAATGCGCTCGAAGCCTTCGGCCACGATCGCCTCGACACCTGCCAGGCGCACGCCCTTGGCTGCCCAGTCGCGGGACGAGCCCTGGCCGTAGTCGGCACCGGCTACGATGATCAGCGGCTGCTTGCGCTGCATGTAGGTTTCGATCGCCTCCCACATGCGGGTGACCTTGCCTTCCGGCTCGATTCGCGCCAGGGAGCCCTGCTTCACGCTGCCGTCTTCCTTGCGCACCATTTCGTTGAACAGCTTGGGGTTGGCAAAGGTGGCGCGCTGGGCGGTCAGGTGGTCACCACGGTGGGTGGCGTAGGAGTTGAAGTCCTCTTCCGGCAAACCCATTTTCGCCAGGTACTCACCGGCGGCGCTGTCGAGCATGATGGCGTTGGACGGCGACAGGTGGTCGGTGGTGATGTTGTCCGGCAGCACCGCCAGCGGGCGCATGCCACGCAAGGTGCGCTCGCCGGCCAGGGCGCCTTCCCAGTAGGGTGGGCGACGGATATAGGTACTCATCGGGCGCCAGTCGTACAGCGGCGCCACCTTCGGCCCACGGTCTTCCTCGATGGCGAACATCGGGATGTACACCTTGCGGAACTGCTCCGGCTTGACCGAGGCACGCACCACGGCGTCGATTTCTTCATCGCTGGGCCAGATATCCTTCAGGCGGATTTCCTTGCCATCGACCACGCCCAGCACATCCTTCTCGATGTCGAAGCGGATCGTACCGGCAATGGCATAGGCCACCACCAGCGGCGGCGATGCCAGGAAGGCCTGCTTGGCATACGGGTGGATACGCCCGTCGAAGTTGCGGTTACCCGACAGCACAGCCGTGGCGTACAGATCGCGGTCGATGATTTCTTGCTGGATCACCGGGTCGAGGGCGCCGGACATGCCGTTGCAGGTGGTGCAGGCGAAGGCGACGATACCGAAGCCCAGTTGCTCCAGCTCTTTCTCCAGGCCGGCTTCTTCCAGATACAGCTGCACGGCCTTGGAGCCTGGCGCCAGCGACGACTTGACCCACGGTTTGCGGGCCAGGCCAAGCTTGTTGGCATTGCGCGCAATCAGGCCTGCGGCAATCACGTTGCGCGGGTTGCTGGTGTTGGTGCAACTGGTGATGGCAGCGATGATCACCGCGCCATCAGGCATCTGCCCCGGCACTTCTTCCCAGTTGCCGGCGATACCTTTGGCCGCCAGGTCGCTGGTGGCCACGCGGGCATGCGGGTTGGACGGGCCGGCCATGTTGCGCACCACGCTCGACAGGTCGAAGCTCAAGGTACGTTCATAGACGGCCGCACCCAGGCTGTCGGCCCACAGGCCGGTGGCCTTGGCGTAAGTCTCTACCAGCTTGACCTGCTGCTCTTCGCGGCCGGTCAGGCGTAGGTAGTCGATGGTCTGCTGGTCGATGGCGAACATCGCCGCGGTGGCACCGTACTCCGGCGCCATGTTGGAAATGGTGGCACGGTCGCCCAAGGTCAGGGCACGGGCCCCCTCACCGTGGAACTCCAGATAGGCGCCGACCACCTTCTGCTTGCGCAGGAATTCGGTCAGGGCCAGCACCAGGTCGGTGGCGGTGATGTTGGGTGCCAGCTTGCCAGTCAGCTCGACGCCGACGATTTCCGGCAGGCGCATCCAGGAGGCGCGGCCAAGCATCACGTTCTCGGCTTCCAGGCCGCCCACGCCGATGGCGATCACGCCCAGGGCGTCGACATGCGGGGTGTGGCTGTCAGTGCCGACGCACGTGTCCGGGTAGGCCACGCCCCGGTCGTTGTGGATCACCGGCGACATCTTCTCCAGGTTGATCTGGTGCATGATGCCGTTGCCCGGCTGGATCACGTCGACGTTCTTGAACGCCTTCTTGGTCCAGTTGATGAAGTGGAAGCGATCTTCGTTGCGGCGGTCTTCGATGGCGCGGTTCTTCTCGAAGGCCTGCGGGTCGAAACCGCCGCACTCGACGGCCAGCGAGTGGTCGACGATCAGCTGCACGGGCACCACCGGGTTGACGGCCGCCGGGTCGCCGCCTTTGTCGGCGATGGCGTCGCGCAGGCCAGCCAGGTCGACCAGCGCGGTCTGGCCGAGAATGTCGTGGCACACCACACGGGCCGGGAACCAGGGGAAGTCGAGGTCGCGCTTGCGTTCGATCAGCTGGCTCAGCGAGGCGTCGAGGGTGCCCGGGTCGCAGCGGCGCACCAGGTTTTCGGCGAGCACGCGGGAGGTGTATGGCAGGCCGTCGTAGGCGCCGGGCTTGATCGCCTCGACTGCCGCACGGGCATCGAAGTAGTCCAGGTCGGTGCCTGGCAGGTGCTTGCGGAATGCAGTGTTCATCATGGAATCAGGCTCGGTCACAGGATTCGGAAGGTTCCTCCGCCCCTGTGGGAGCGGGCTTGCCCGCCAATGCGTCCGCCCTGCTGGCGCATTCGCGGGCAAGCCCGCTCCCACAAAGGAAACGGGTTGCCTCTCTATGTCTAATCAGCGCTGCTCGATCGGCACGAACTGGCGCTGCTCGACGCCGACATACTCGGCGCTCGGGCGGATGATGCGGTTGTTGGCGCGCTGCTCGAAGACGTGCGCCGCCCAGCCAGTCAGGCGCGAGCAGACGAAGATCGGGGTGAACAGCTTGGTCGGAATGCCCATGAAGTGGTACGCCGAGGCATGGTAGAAGTCGGCGTTGGGGAACAGGCGCTTCTGCTCCCACATGGTCTTGTCGATGGCTTCGGAAACCGGGTACAGCACCTTGTCGCCCACTTCGTCAGCCAGTTGCTTCGACCAGCCCTTGATCACCTCGTTGCGCGGGTCGGACTCTTTGTAGATGGCATGGCCGAAGCCCATGATCTTGTCCTTGCGTTCGAGCATGCGCAGCAGCTCGGCAGTGGCTTCCTGCGGGCTCTGGAAGCGCTCGATGAGCTCCATCGCGGCTTCGTTGGCACCGCCGTGCAGCGGGCCGCGCAGCGAGCCGATGGCAGCGGTAACGCAGGAGTACAGGTCGGACAGGGTCGAGGCGCAGACACGCGCCGTGAAGGTCGAGGCGTTGAACTCGTGCTCGGCGTAGAGAATCAGCGACACGTTCATGACCTTGACGTGCAGCTCGCTTGGCTTCTTGCCGTGCAGCAGGTGCAGGAAGTGGCCACCAAGGGTGTCTTCTTCGCTGGTGCAGTCGATGCGCACGCCATGGTGGGTGAAGCGGTACCAGTAGCACATCACGGCCGGGAACAGCGCCAGCAGGCGGTCGGTCTTGTCGCGCTGGGCTTCGAAGGTCAGTTCTGGTTCGAGGGTACCCAGTACCGAGCAACCGGTGCGCATCACGTCCATCGGGTGGGCGTCACGCGGGATGCGCTCCAGCACTTCTTTCAAGGCTTGCGGCAGGTCACGCAGGCCCTTGAGCTTGCGCTTGTAGTCAGCCAGTTCTGCCTGGGTTGGCAGCTCGCCGTACAGCAGCAGGTAGGCAACTTCTTCGAATTCGGCACCGGCCGCCAGGTCACGCACATCGTAACCCCGGTAGGTCAGCCCGGCACCGGCCTGGCCCACGGTCGACAGTGCAGTCTGGCCGGCCACTTGGCCACGCAGGCCTGCGCCACTGAGTACTTTTGCTTCGGCCATGGTGTTTCTCCTTTCTTGAATTTGTTATGGATGCTTGCAGGCTAATTCGGGAGATGTCGCTCAGCCTTTCTTCTGGGCGAACAGCGCATCGAGGCTCTGCTCGAAGGCGTGATAACCGATGGCATCGTAGAGCTCCATGCGGGTCTGCATGGTGTCGATCACGTTCTTCTGCGTGCCGTCACGGCGCAGCGCGGTGTACACGTTCTCGGCCGCCTTGTTCATGGCACGGAACGCCGACAGCGGGTACAGCACCAACGACACGTCGACCGAGGCCAGCTCTTCGGTGGTGTACAGCGGCGTGGCGCCGAACTCGGTGATGTTGGCCAGAATCGGTGCTTTCACCCGATCGGCGAAGGTCTTGTACATCTGCAGTTCGGTGATGGCTTCCGGGAAAATCATGTCGGCACCGGCCTCGATGCAGGCCTCGGCACGGTCCAGGGCGGCATTCAGGCCTTCGACGGCCAGTGCGTCGGTACGCGCCATGATCACAAAGCTGTCATCGCTACGGGCATCGACGGCAGCCTTGATGCGGTCGACCATTTCCTGCTGGGTGACGATTTCCTTGTTCGGGCGGTGGCCGCAACGCTTGGCGCCAACCTGGTCCTCGATATGGATTGCGGCAGCGCCGAACTTGCTCATCGAGCGCACGGTACGGGCAACGTTGAAGGCCGAGGCGCCGAAGCCGGTGTCGACATCCACCAGCAGCGGCAGGTCGCACACATCGGTAATGCGGCGCACGTCGGTGAGCACGTCGTCCAGGCCACTGATGCCGAGGTCTGGCAGGCCAAGCGAGCCTGCGGCCACGCCACCACCGGACAGGTAGATGGCCTTGAAGCCGGCGCGCTTGGCCAGCAGGGCATGGTTGGCGTTGATGGCGCCAACCACCTGCAGCGGATGTTCAGCGGCGACGGCATCGCGGAAACGCTGACCGGGGGTGCTCTTCACAGTCATTTCTCACCTCGTGGGCTGTTGTTGTGGGCGTCCAGATAGTGACGCTCGATATTGCGCTTGGACGCGCCGATGTGGCGGCGCATCAGGAGTTCGGCCAGTTCACCGTCACGATCGGCGATGGCATCGAGAATGCGGTGGTGCTCGGCAAAGGCCTGGCGTGGCCGGTTGGGTGTGGCGGAGAACTGGATGCGGTACATGCGCACCAGCTGGTACAGCTCGCCACAGAGCATCTTGACCAGCGTCTGGTTGCCGCTACCCTGAATGATCCGGTAGTGGAAGTCGTAGTCGCCTTCCTGCTGGTAGTAACCCAGGCCCGCCTGGAACGCGGCGTCGCGCTCGTGGGTATCGAGCACCCTGCGCAACTCGTCGATGTCAGCCTGGCTCATGCGTTCGGCGGCCAGCCGGCAGGCCATGCCTTCCAGGGATTCGCGAATTTCGTACAGCTCGATCAGCTCGGCGTGGTTCAGCGACACCACCCTCGCCCCCACATGCGGCACGCGCACCAGCAGGCGCTGGCCTTCAAGGCGGTGGATAGCCTCGCGCAGCGGCCCGCGGCTGATGCCATAGGTGCGCGCCAGCTCCGGCTCGGAAATCTTGCTGCCGGGGGCGATATCACCTTTGACGATGGCCGCCTGGATGCGCCGGAAGACGTTTTCGGAAAGGGTTTCCGTTTCGTCTGCCTGCACCGGGCTGGGGGTGGAAAGGTCCTGCATATTGTCGACACCTTGAAAAACACTTCGCCAGAAATTAACGAACAGAGGCCTTCAAGTCAAAGACAAAATGAATATTGTCGACAATCGTCTAAGAACGAACTATCACCACCTCGATGCTGTCAGATCGCGCACCGCTGGCGTCAAGACGTCGGCGTGATAGAATGCCGCGCCTCCGATGGGGTATGGATAGCCTGTCTGTCATACATTCATGCTTGTTGGCAGATAAACGAGGAAGCTTGCGCAGTAGTTGCCAGTCACCTTGACCTGAACCTTGCCTAGAACCTTGCACTGCACCGCGCCAGGATTATGAGACTTACACCCGTTTTATTGCTGCTATGCCTCACCCTGCTGCCGGCCCTTGGCCAGGCCGCGGGCAAGACCGTGTATGGTCTCAACGAATACGCACGGCTGGGCGACCTGGACCTGGAAGTGGCCGCCAAGCTCGACACCGGCGCCAAGACCGCGTCGCTCAGCGCCCGTGACATCAAGCGGTTCAAGCGCAACGGCGAAAGCTGGGTACGCTTCTACCTCGCCATCGATGCGGCCCATTCGCACCCGATCGAACGCCCACTGGCACGGGTAAGCAAGATCAAGCGCCGGGCCGGCGACTATGATGCCGAATCGGGCAAGGCCTACACGGCCCGCCCGGTCATCGAACTCGAAATCTGCATGGGCCAGGCCATGCGCACCATCGAAGTCAACCTCACCGACCGCAGCGCCTTCCAGTTCCCGCTGCTGATCGGCTCCGAGGCGCTCAAGCACTTCGACGCGCTGGTCGACCCAAGCCTTAAATATGCGGCCGGCAAACCTGCCTGTGCCACCGACGCTCCCAAAGCAGAGTAATCCCGATGCGCTCTCTTACCCTCCATCTGAAAGTCCTGATCACCGTACTGGTGCTATTGGGCGTGGCGGTCACGGCTTATCAGATCTTCTTCCTCGGCATCCCGGTGACCGAGGATGAAACCGACGACCTGTGGAACATCGACGCCAAGGTCGAGTTCGTGGCCAGCACCAAGGACCCGGTCAAGGTGCAGATGTTCGTGCCACCGCTGAACCGCGACTACGTCAGCCTCAACGAGAGCTTCATCTCCAACAACTATGGGGTCAGCGTCAACCGTGCCGACGGCAACCGCAAGGTTACCTGGTCGGCCCGCCGCGCCAGTGGCAACCAGACCCTCTACTACCGCCTGGTGCTGACCAAGCGCTACAGCAACGAGAAGACCACGGTCAAAGGCCCGACCTTCCGTGACAGCCTGGCCGTCGAAGGCCCCGAGAAGATCGCCGCCGAGGCCCTGATGGCGCCGATCCGCCAGCACTCGGCTGACGTCGAGACCTTCGTCAGCGAGACCATCAAGCGGGTCAACAACCTCAACGACGACAACGTCAAGCTGCTGCTGGCCGGCGACACTTCGGCCATGAAGAAGGCCCAGATCATCGACCTGCTGCTGTCGATCGCCCATGTGCCGATGGAGAAGGTGCACACCATCCGCCTGGTCGCCGACACCCCGCAAACCCCGGAACTGTGGCTGCGCAGCTTCAACGGCAACGACTGGCTGTACTTCAACCCGGACACCGGCGAGCAGGGCCTGCCGAGCGACCGCCTGCTGTGGTGGACCGGTGACGACAACCTGATCACCGTCGATGGCGGCAAGAAGGCCAACGTCACCTTCAGCATGAACAACAGCGAGATGAACGCCATCCGCCTGGCCAAGCTGACCGACGAGAACACCGACGCCGACTTCCTCGAGTACTCGCTGTACGGCCTGCCGCTGCAAACCCAGCAAACCTTCATGATCATGGTCATGATCCCGATCGGCGTGCTGGTGATCCTGGTATTGCGCAACCTCATCGGCTTGCAGACCCTGGGCACCTTCACCCCGGTGCTGATTGCCCTGGCCTTCCGCGAGACCCAGTTGGGCTTCGGTATCGTGCTGTTCACGGTGATCACCGCCCTGGGCCTGTCGCTGCGCTCGTACCTGGAGCACCTCAAGCTGCAGATGCTGCCTCGCCTGTCGGTAGTGCTGACCTTCGTCGTGGTGCTGATCGCCGCCATCAGCCTGTTCAGCCACAAGCTGGGCCTTGAGCGCGGGCTGTCGGTGGCACTGTTCCCGATGGTGATTCTGACCATGACCATCGAGCGCCTGTCGATCACCTGGGAAGAGCGTGGCGGCGGCCATGCCATGAAAGTGGCCATCGGCACCCTGTTCGCTGCCTCCCTGGCGCACCTGCTGATGATGGTGCCGGAGCTGGTGTACTTCGTGTTCACCTTCCCGGCGGTGTTGCTGATTCTGGTGGGCTTCATGCTGGCAATGGGCCGCTATCGCGGTTACCGCCTGACCGAGCTCGTGCGCTTCAAGGCATTCCTGAAGAAGGCTGACGCCTGATGTTTGGCCTGATCAAGACGTGGAAAGCCCTGGAGGCCCGGGGCATCATGGGGATCAACCGGCGCAACGCGGACTACGTGTTGAAGTACAACAAGCGCCACCTATACCCGATCGTCGACGACAAGATCATCACCAAGGAGCGCGCCCTGGCGGCCGGGATCCATGTGCCGGAAATGTACGGCATCATCGAGACCGAAAAAGAAATCGAGAAGCTCGACCAGATCATTGGCGGGCGTAGCGATTTCGTCATCAAGCCGGCGCAAGGCGCCGGCGGTGATGGCATCCTGGTGATCGCCGACCGCTTCGAGGACCGTTACCGCACGGTGTCGGGCAAGATCATCAGCCATGAGGAAATCGAGCACCAGATTTCCAGCATCCTCACAGGCCTGTACTCGCTCGGCGGGCACCGCGACCGCGCGCTGATCGAGTACCGGGTGACCCCGGACCAGATCTTCAAGAGCATCAGCTACGAAGGCGTGCCGGACATCCGCATCATCGTGCTGATGGGCTACCCGGTGATGGCCATGCTGCGCCTGCCGACCCGCCAGTCCGGCGGCAAGGCCAACCTGCACCAAGGCGCCATCGGCGTGGGTGTCGACCTGGCCACCGGCGTGACCCTGCGCGGCACTTGGCTGAACAACATCATCAGCAAGCACCCGGACACCACCAACGCGGTGGATGGTGTGCAGTTGCCGAACTGGGACGGCTTCATGAAGCTGGCCGCCGGCTGCTACGAGCTGTGCGGCCTGGGCTACATCGGTGTGGACATGGTACTGGACCAGGACAAGGGCCCACTGATTCTGGAGCTCAATGCCCGCCCGGGGCTGAACATCCAGATTGCCAACGACTGCGGCCTGACCCAGCGCACCCATGCCATCGAGGCGCACATCGAGGCGCTGGCCAAAGCGGGCGTTACCGAAGATGCCGAGCAGCGCGTGCGTGTCGCGCAGGGCTTGTTCGGGCATGTGCCTGGCCGCTGAAGAACCGGGGGCTGCTTTGCAGCCCATTCGCAGCACAAGGCTGCTCCTACGGGCCTGTAGGAGCAGCCTTGTGCTGCGAATGGGCCAAACACAATGTTGAATGTCGCGCCCAGTGCTAGGCGCTTTTCCTACACAGGTCTACAATCGCCCTCCTCGCTTTTACATCGCCGTCCACACTGATGCCGACCTGTACGCTCCACCCCCTGCCCTACCAGCCCGACCCTGCCGCCTATTTCGCCCGCCTGCGCCAGGCCCCCGGCGCGATCCTGCTCGACAGCGCTCGCCCTGGCGCCGAACGCGGTCGCTTCGACCTGCTCAGCGCCTGGCCACTGCAACAACTGCAAGCGCAGCCCGATGAAGAGGGCCGTGCCTTCCTCCAGCGCCTGCGTACCGGCCTGGCGCAACTGGGTCACGCCGAGCTGCCCAAGGGTGTAGACCTGCCCTTCGCCGGCGGCCTGATCGGCTACCTCAGCTACGACTTCGGCCGCCGCCTGGAACACCTGCCAAGCCTGGCCACGGACGACCTCGGCCTGCCAGACGCCCACTTGGGCCTGTACGCCTGGGCCTTGGTCAGCGACCATCTGCTCAACACCAGTCAACTGGTGTTCCACCCCAGCCTGGCAAGCGACGAACGCGAACGCCTGATCAGCCTGTTCCAAGGCGACAACCACAGCGAAACCGGCGACTTCCAGCTGCTTGCGCCAATGGCCGGCGACCTGCAGCCCGAGCAGTACAAGGCAGCGTTCGACCAGGTACAGCGCTACATCCAGGCCGGTGACTGCTACCAGATCAACCTCACGCAACGCTTCCGCGCCCCCTGCCAAGGCGACCCGTGGCGCGCCTACCAGGCCTTGCGCCAGGCCTGCCCGACGCCGTTCTCCGGCTACCAGCAGTTGGCCGACGGCAGCACCTTGCTGAGCTTTTCGCCCGAGCGCTTCATCCGCGTTCGCCAGGGCCAGGTGGAAACCCGGCCGATCAAGGGTACTCGCCCACGCGCCAGCGACCCCGTCGAAGACAAGCGCAATGCCGAAGAACTGTTGCACAGCCCCAAGGACCGCTCGGAAAACCTGATGATCGTCGACCTGCTGCGCAACGATCTGGGGCGTACCTGCGAGATCGGCTCGGTCAAGGTCCCGGAACTGTTCAGCCTGGAGAGCTACCCCAACGTGCACCACCTGGTCAGCAGCATTACCGGCCAGCTGGCCAGCAACAGGGATGCCCTGGACCTGATCGGCGACAGCTTCCCCGGCGGCTCGATCACCGGCGCACCCAAGATCCGCGCCATGCAGATCATCGACGAGCTGGAGCCATCGCGCCGGGCGCTGTACTGCGGCTCGCTGCTGTATGTGGACGTGCGCGGCGAGATGGACAGCTCCATCGCCATTCGTAGCTTGCTGGTCAAGGCTGGGCAGGTCAGCTGCTGGGGCGGTGGCGCGGTGGTAGCCGACTCCGAGTGGCAGGCAGAATATGAAGAGTCGATCGCCAAAGTGCGGGTGCTGATGCAGACCCTGCAGGGCTTGTGAGTCCGTCTAGCCCGCGTTTTTTTGTTACCATCACCTCACTACGAGCGCACAGCGCCACAGCCAAGATGGAAACCGCCTGATGAGCCAACCCTTCGACGTCGCCGCCCTGGCCGCGACCTATGCCAACAAGTCCCCGCAGGACATTCTCAAGCTTGCCTTCGAGCACTTCGGTGATGACCTGTGGATCTCCTTCAGCGGCGCCGAGGACGTGGTGCTGGTCGACATGGCCTGGAAGCTGAACAAGCAAGTCAAGGTGTTCAGCCTCGACACCGGCCGCCTGCACCCGGAGACCTACCGGTTCATCGACCAGGTACGCGAGCAGTACAAGCTACCGATCGAAATCCTCAGCCCCGATCGGGCCAAGCTCGATCCGTTCGTCAAGGAAAAGGGCCTGTTCAGCTTCTACAAGGACGGCCATGGCGAGTGCTGCGGCATTCGCAAGATCGAGCCACTGCGCCGCAAGCTATCCACCGTCAGTGCCTGGGCCACCGGCCAGCGCCGTGACCAGAGCCCAGGCACCCGCAGCCAGGTGGCGGCCGTGGAAATCGACAGCGCCTTCTCCACGCCTGAGCGCACGCTGTACAAGTTCAACCCGCTGGCGCAGATGAGCAGTGAAGAGGTGTGGGGTTATATCCGCATGCTTGAACTGCCGTACAACAGCCTGCATGAGCGCGGTTTCATCAGCATTGGCTGCGAGCCATGCACCCGGCCGGTGCTGCCGAACCAGCATGAGCGCGAAGGGCGCTGGTGGTGGGAAGAGTCGACGCAGAAGGAATGCGGGTTGCACGCGGGCAACCTGATCAGCAAGGCTTGAGATTCGCAGCACAAGGCCGCTCCTACAGAGCATCGCATAATCCTGTAGGAGCGGCCTTGTGCCGCGAAAGGGCCGCAAAGCGGCCCCTGCATTTGCGGATCAGTGCACCGGCAGCTCGACGCCTTCGAACAGCTCTTCGAGCTCCTGCTTGTTATGGCACTGAATGGCCTTGGCCATTACTTCACGGGTCAGGTGCGGGGCAAACTTCTCGATGAAGTCGCACATGAAACCACGCAGGAAGGTGCCACGACGGAAACCGATCTTGGTGATGCTGGCTTCGAACAACTCGCTGGCGTCCAGCGCTACCAGGTCACTGTCGAGCTTGGCATCCACGGCCATCCCAGCAACGATGCCCACGCCCAACCCCAGGCGCACATAAGTCTTGATCACGTCGGCGTCAGCCGCGGTGAACACCACTTTGGGCGTGAGGCCACGGTGGTTGAAGGCTTCGTCGAGCTTCGAGCGCCCGGTGAAACCGAACACGTAGGTAACGATCGGGTATTCGGCAACCGCTTCCAGGGTCAGCTTCGGCAGTTTGGCCAGCGGGTGACCTTGCGGCACCACCACGCAACGGTTCCACTTGTAGCACGGCATCATGATCAGGTCGCCGAACAGCTCCAGGGCCTCGGTGGCGATGGCGAAGTCGACCGTACCGTCTGCGGCCATCTCGGCAATCTGCATCGGCGAACCCTGGTGCATGTGCAGGGATACTTCCGGGTATTGCTTGATGAAGCTGCTGATGACCGGCGGCAACGCATAGCGCGCCTGGGTATGGGTGGTGGCGATGGAGAGCGTGCCCTTCTTCTCGTTGGAGAATTCCTGGGCAATCTGCTTGATGCTCTCGACCTTGCGCAGAATCTCGCCGGCGGTATTGATGATACGTTCACCGGCCGGGGTAACCCGGGTCAGATGCTTGCCACTGCGGGCAAAGACTTCAACACCCAGTTCATCTTCGAGCAGGCGGATCTGTTTGCTGATACCTGGCTGGGAGGTGTACAGGCTCTGCGCCGTCGCGGAGACGTTGAGGTCATGGTGCGCCACTTCCCAGATGTAGCGCAGTTGTTGAAGCTTCATAGGTTCCCCTCGGTTCAGCGATGAGTCCGCGGCAGCAGGCAGCGACGATATATAACTATATTAGTGGTTCTGGAAATAAATCTAGAACTATTTTGTTACATGCCCCCGGAAATGGCCTACTGCCATCTTCATGCTTTCCTGCGCCCCAAATGCTGCGCCAATGGCACCATGTACACCGGTACCGGCGACAGCTGCAGCAGCCGCACCGCCGTGCGGCCCAGGGGTACATCCACGCCGGCACCGGCGCTGTGGCTACCGAAAATCAGCAGGTCGACGCTCAGTCGCTGCGCCTGATCGAGAATCACCTGCGCCGGGTCACCCTGGCGCACCCGTACCGCCTTGATCACCGCCAGGTCAGCCTCCTCGCCCAACTCGTCGCGAAAGCTTTCCAGCACACGCTGCTCTATATTCGCCATCACCGTGCTCACCCCCTGGCGATGCAGTTGGTCGAGCGTCTGCTCATCGAGGTAGCTTTGCAGGAGGGATTCGGCGAACTGGCCCATCGGCTCTACCGCGTGAATCACATACAACTCGGCATTGAACGTGCGCGCCAACGCCAGCGCGTGCTGCATCACGAAAGGGGCGTAGACACCGAGGTCGGTGGCGTACAGCATGGAGCGGATCATTCGACCTCCTCGACTGCCGCAGCGGCAGAGCAAGCTTCAGCTTAGCAGCGTGCCGGACGCACGCTTTGCCGTCCGGCGCGCTGCTGCCGCGGGCTGGAGGGCAGCGCAAACGCGCACCGGCAAGGTCAACGCCGCACTCAGCAGGACCGATCGCGGCTATCGAGAAAACTCAGCGCCTGGTACAGCATCTCCATGCGCGGCAAGCTGCAGCCTGCCGCCCGTGCCCGCGCCAGCGGCTCGGCATAGATGGCCTGCAGCTCAAGAGGACGCTTGTGGACGTGGTCGTGGTACATGCTTGGCCAGTAGTCGGGCATGCGCTCGGTCACCTGGAACAAGTGCTGGGCATAGCCTTCGGGCAATACATGGCCACAGGCTGCAGCCCCCTGCACCACCTCGGCCATCAAGGCCTGGATCAACTCACGGGCATGGTTGTCAGCCATCAACGGCGTGGTACTGGCGCCCAGCAGGACCGACAGCCCATTGTAGGGCACGTTCCACACCAGTTTCTGCCAGCGCGCCAGTGCCAGGTTCGCCATGGCCTGCGAATCGATGCCCGCGGCCTGGAACAGCGCGGCACCTTCATTGACCCATTCGGCACCGCCATCCATGGCCGGCCCGCTGTGATAGCCCAGGTTGACGGCGCCTAAAGCCTGGTGACGGATCACCCCCGGCCCCTGGCGGTTGACGCAGATGAAACACAGGCCGCCAAGCAAGTGCATATCGCTGCGCAAGGCCGGGCGCAACTGTTCCTCCACGCCCAGGCCATTCTGCAACAGCACCACCTTGGCACCAGGCGCTGCGGCCTGGACGATCAACGGCGCCAGTTGCGCGTTGCTGGTAGCCTTGGCTCCGATCAGCAACCAGTCACAGCGCGGCATATCGGCGGCACTGGCGTATGCCTGCACCTTCATCTGCAACGCGCCGTGCACGGCACTGTCCAGGCTCAGCCCCTGCTCGCGAACGGCCTGGTACTCGCTGCGCAAGAGAAAATGCACATCGAAACCCGCCCGAGCCAGCATCAACCCATAAAAGCCGCCAATGGCGCCGCTGCCGATGATGCCGATGCGTGGGGTGTGCGAATGCATGCCGATCTCCAGGTCTAGGGTCAGCTCTCTTTTTACACAGGTTGAGCCGCGCTGGGCAGCCCATTCGCGCGCAACCCCCTTGATCAGGGAAAAACCCCACAATGACTGGGCTCAGCCCATTGTCGCGCCACCTGTAACGCGCTAAGGTTCGGCTCCCCGCTGCGATTATTCTTGCTGCTGGGCCGCACGGGGATAGTTGGCGGCCGGCACCCGTGACCTGACGAGTAACACGATGGCTGATTTACCGATCGATGACTTGAACGTTGCCTCCAACGAGACCCTGATCACCCCTGATCAGCTCAAGAAGGAAATCCCCCTCAGCGCCAAGGCCCTGCAGACCGTGACTGCCGGCCGTGAAGTGGTGCGCAATATTCTCGACGGCAAGGACCATCGCCTGTTCGTCGTGGTCGGCCCTTGCTCCATCCATGACATCAAGGCCGCCCACGAGTATGCCGAGCGCCTGAAAGTGCTGGCCGAAGAGGTGTCCGATACGCTGTACCTGGTCATGCGCGTGTACTTCGAAAAGCCACGCACTACCGTCGGCTGGAAAGGCCTGATCAACGACCCGTACCTGGATGACTCGTTCAAGATCCAGGACGGCCTGCACATCGGCCGCAAGCTGCTGCTGGACTTGGCCGAAATGGGCCTGCCGACTGCGACCGAAGCGCTCGACCCGATTTCCCCGCAATACCTGCAAGACCTGATCAGCTGGTCGGCCATCGGCGCCCGCACCACCGAATCGCAGACCCACCGCGAAATGGCCTCGGGCCTGTCCTCGGCGGTTGGTTTCAAGAACGGCACCGACGGCGGCCTGACCGTTGCCATCAACGCCCTGCAATCGGTGTCCAAGCCGCACCGCTTCCTGGGTATCAACCAGGAAGGCGGCGTGTCGATCGTCACTACCAAGGGCAACCCCTACGGGCACGTGGTACTGCGCGGCGGCAACGGCAAGCCGAACTACGACTCGGTCAGCGTCGCCCTGTGCGAACAGGACCTGGCCAAGGCCAAGATCAAGGCCAACATCATGGTCGATTGCAGCCACGCCAACTCCAACAAGGACCCGGCCCTGCAACCGCTGGTGATGGAGAACGTCGCCAACCAGATTCTCGAAGGCAACCAATCGATCATCGGCCTGATGGTGGAAAGCCACCTGAACTGGGGCTGCCAGTCGATTCCGAAAAACCTGGACGAGCTGCAGTATGGTGTATCGGTCACCGACGCCTGCATCGACTGGGCGGCCACCGAGAAGACCCTGCGCAGCATGCGTACCAAATTGAAAGATGTGCTGCCGCAGCGTAAGCGCGGCTGATCGAGGCAAAAAAAAGCGGGGCCGCTGTGGGCCCCGCTCCTTGCTCAGGCATTCAGACCTTGCTGGAATGCCGTTGCTGGCGCTCCATGTAACGCTCGACATACGAGCAGGACGGAATCACCGTGTAGCCCATCTGCTCGGCGTACTCCAGGGCCCGTTCGGTCAGCGCGGCAGCAATCCCGCGGCCACGCAGGGCGTTGGGCACGAAGGTGCGATAGATGTCCAGCGTCTGCTTGCCCAAATCCATGTACGTCAGATAGGCACGATGACCGTCCACGTTGGTCTCGAACTGATGACCGGCCTGGTCATGGTGGATGGTCAGCGCTTCGCTCATCACTACTCCTCGCAGGTCTTCTCGGCAGACCCATACCTTAACCGATGGTTGTTTATCCGGCACAGAATCCTCTACGCCACCTGTTGCCCCTTGGACCACTGGACGATTGCAATCGTTCGGAGCCTCTGGCACTCACAAGATAGTAGGCGCCGCAAGCGTGATTGCTCAAGGTGGCGGCGGTTAAAAATGGCCAAAATGGCATCAGGGCGACTTTCCCGAACCCGCCCAACAGCCGCCGGATGTTCTAGGGCTTAAGACGCTGAACGACAGTTAAAGTCACCCTTAGTTCAACAAAAAAGTTCCAGTACTACAACCGCTTGCGAACCCTGCACATTTTTTTCACAGTCACGTCGCAAATCTTGTCGGCGTGGCGTCAAGCAACATTTTTTTTGCAGTTCTTGCGCTCAGTCAGTTTACTTACTACAAGTAATGGGTACTATGTACGCCGGCCAGTTTCTCTTTCCTGAGAGATGGCTATTTAATAGAAAGTCCTTGAAGGGGAACACGATGAACAACGTTCTGAAATTCTCTGCTCTGGCTCTGGCCGCAGTTCTGGCTACCGGTTGCAGCAGCGTATCCAAAGAAACCGAAGCTCGTCTGACTGCGACTGAAGACGCAGCAGCTCGCGCTCAAGCTCGTGCTGACGAAGCCTACCGTAAGGCTGACGACGCACTGGCAGCCGCTCAGAAGGCTCAGCAGACCGCTGACGAAGCCAACGAGCGCGCTCTGCGCATGCTGGACAAAGCCAGCCGCAAGTAATAATCCTCACGGATTGTTAAGAAGCCGACCCACTTGTGGGTCGGCTTTTTTATTGCCTGTGGATCGGAAAAACGCTACCGGCAGATACGAAAAGGCCTGCACTAAGGCAGGCCCGGATGCCTCGCAATTACCTTACTGCAGTTCAGGCGGAATGCTGGTAACCATCGGTGCGCCACCCTGGCCTTCCACCGGCACGGCAATTTCTACCGGCATGCCATCTTCTGCGGCTACCACGTCTCGCACCATGTCCCAGTTCATGCGTAGGTTATTGGCGAGGTCTTCGCGCTTGAGCAAGGCATTGATAACCGCAGTGTGTTTGTCCACCACCGACGGGTTGCCCTGGTCATCCAGCGGCGTGTGCGCTTCAAGATAGACCTTGCCGCCACTGATGCCGAACTTGTAAGGCTCGTTGATGATGCGCACTGGCGTACCCACCGGCACCATCTTCGACAGTTCCAGCACATTGTTGTTGAGCATGCGGAAGCAACCATGGCTGGTCCGCATGCCAATGCCGAACTTCTTGTTCGAACCGTGGATCAGGTAGCCCGGCACGCCCAGGGTGAACTTGAACGGCCCCAGCGGATTGTCCGGGCCAGCCGGCACTACAGCTGGGAGGATGTCACCATCTGCTGCGTGCTCCTTGCGAATGGAGGCGGGCGGCGTCCAGGTCGGGTTCGGCGTCTTGGCGGTGATCTTGGTGTTGGCGATCGGCGACCCCCAGCCCTCTCGACCAATACCCAGCGGGAAGGTATGAACCACATTCTGCCCTTTCGGGAAGTAATACATGCGGTACTCGGCCAGGTTGATGACGATGCCTTCGCGCGGGCCGGGAGGCAGGATGTAGCGGGTCGGCAGGATGATCTCGGTACCGGCGCCCGGCAACCAGGGGTCGACGCCTGGGTTGGCGGCAATCATTTCCAGGTAGCCGAGGTCGTTGGCGGTGCCGATATCGGCGAACGTGTCCTCGTACTTTGCCTTGATCGCATGCACCTGGCCGACGATGTCTTCACCGGGCGGTGGCAGTGGCAGCTCCAACGCGGTAGCGGGGCCCGCTACCAGCAGGGCGGCCAGGGACAGGCTACGGGTGACGGCAGGAAAGCGCGGCAACATCCGGTAAATCCTTCGAAAGGTGGGTCAAGAGGAACGATTGTACACCCGCGCCGGTGCGAGCGGGAGGCATTGGCGCCATGCAAGCGTTTCAGATGATGAAAGGTGCTTGTCGTTCAGCTGCCATGCAGCTCTGGCCACACCGGACGCATGCCGCGTCGCTGGGCATCGAGGATGGCACGGCACAGGTCGCACAGGCGGCCGTCACGGTAGATCGAACGCGGCACCCCCGACCAGCGCGGTTGCGCTGGCAGCAAGCCACCGCACAAAGTACGGTCGACCGGCACGCCCAGCTCAAGCTGACGGGCCACGAGGTGGACGCGGATTTCCTGGCAGGCGAACAGGTCGAGCTGCTCATCGGGCTCGATCAGTTGGTAGGCATACAGGGACCAGGCGGGGCGCGGCATTGGGGGCACTCGAAACGGGGGGCGCAACATTAGCCGAAAGGCGCCCCCGTTTAAAGCGTCACAGCAAGGGTTTTATCGCTGGCCAGGCATTTTCCAGCAGACGCTGCTGGGCACCCTGCGCCGGATGGATGCCATCGGCCTGCATCAGTTCAGGCACGCCCCCTACCCCTTCAAGGAAAAACGGCACCAAAGGTACCTGTTGGTCCACTGCGAGTTGCTCGTACACCTTGGCAAAAGCGGTGGTGTAGCGCACGCCATAATTGGGCGGCAGGCGCATGCCCAGGAGCAGCACCTTGGCACCGGCCTGGCGCGAGCGCTCGATCATCGAAGCAAGATTTTGTTGCAATTGCGCGGGCGGCTGCCCGCGCAGGCCATCGTTGCCGCCCAGCTCCAGCACCACCAGGCTCGGTTTATGCGCTGCAAGCAGCGCCGGCAGCCGCGCCTGGCCACCTGCGCTGGTGTCGCCGCTGATCGACGCATTGACGACTTTGTCGTCGAAACCTTCGTCCTTGAGGCGGGTCTGCAAGAGAGACACCCAACCCTGGCGGGTATCCAGGCCAAAACCGGCGCTGATACTATCGCCAACAACCAGCAGTGTTCCCGCCGCCGCGCTCTGGGCCAGGCAATACAAGGCCAGACCGGCACTCAACCACCACACTCGCATCGGATTCTCCATGGGCCCCAGCATTCTCATTGCGCAGAACCTTAGCAAAGTGGTCCCCAGCGCGGAAGGCGACCTGACCATCCTCCACGCACTTTCCCTCGACCTGGCCCAAGGCGACAGCCTGGCCATCGTCGGCGCCTCGGGCTCTGGCAAGTCGACCCTGCTCGGCCTGCTCGCCGGCCTCGACCTGCCCAGCGCGGGCAAGGTCATTCTCGCCGGCCACGACCTGGGGCCGCTGGATGAGGACCAGCGCGCCCGTGTGCGCGCCGAGCATGTGGGCTTCGTGTTCCAGTCGTTCCAGCTGCTCGACAGCCTCAATGCTTTGGAAAACGTCATGCTGCCACTGGAGCTGGACGGCCGCCGCGATGCCCGCGAACACGCACGCACCCTGCTGGAACGGGTTGGCCTGGGCAAGCGCCTGAGCCACACACCTCGGCAACTGTCGGGCGGCGAGCAGCAACGCGTGGCCATCGCCCGCGCTTTCGCCGCGCAGCCTGCGGTGCTGTTCGCCGACGAGCCCACCGGCAACCTCGACAGCCACACTGGCGAGCGCATCAGCGACTTGTTGTTCGAGCTGAACAAGGAGCGCGGCACTACCTTGGTGCTGGTCACCCATGACGAACGCCTGGCCCGCCGCTGCCGGCGCCAGATACGCCTGGAAGCGGGCCGCCTTGTGGCGCCGGTGGAGGCCTGATGACCCACATGCCGCTGTCTCGCCTGTGTGGCCTAGCACTGCGCCAGTTGCTGCGCGATGTTCGCGCCAGCGAAGTGCGCGTGCTGTTCTTTGCCCTGCTGGTGGCGGTGGCTGCCAGCACTGCCATCGGCTATTTCGGTGCCCGCCTCAACGGCGCCATGCAGCTGCGCGCCAGCGAATTCCTGGGCGCCGACCTGGTACTGCAAGGCAGCGCACCTGCCCGCGAGCAACAGCTCGATGCAGGCAAGGCACTGGGCTTGCGCCATGCCCAGGTGGTCGAATTTACCAGTGTGGTGGGCGGCGATAACGGCATCCAGCTGTCCAGCGTCAAGGCCGCCGACGGTGCCTACCCATTGCGCGGGCAAGTGCGCAGCGCGCCGGCACCTTATGCCGAGGAAACGCCTGGCGGCGGCCCTGCTCCTGGCGAAGTGTGGGTCGAACCACGCCTGCTGGCGGCACTGGGGCTGGCAGTTGGCGACAGCATCGATGTGGGCATGAAAACCCTGCGCATGAGCCGCGTGCTGACCTACGAACCAGACCGCGCCAACAACTTCTACAGCCTTACCCCGCGCGTGATGATGAACCTGGCCGACCTGGAGGCCACCGGCGTGATCCAGCCGGGCAGCCGGGTCACCTACCGCGACCTGTGGCGCGGCGATGCCGAGGCACTGGCCCGGTACCGTCAGGCCGTGGAAAAAGACCTGGCCGCCAACCAGCGCCTGCGCGACACCCGCGATGGCAACCAGCAGATCGGCGGCGCGCTGGGCAAGGCCGAACGCTACCTGAACATGGCCAGCCTGGTGGCTGTGCTGCTGGCCGGCGTTGCCGTGGCCCTGTCGGCCAGCCGCTACGCCGCACGCCGCCTTGACGCCAGTGCCCTGCTGCGCTGCCTGGGTTTGTCTCGCCGCCAGGCATTGGGCCTGTATTGCCTGCAATTGGCCATGCTTGGCCTGGTCGCCGCCCTGGCCGGCGCTTTGCTCGGCTGGCTGGCCCAGTTGGGCCTGTTCCGCCTGCTGCAAGGTTTGCTGCCCAGCGTGGTGCCCGCTGGCGGCGTCGTTCCTGCCCTGGCCGGTATCGGTACGGGGCTGGTCGCGCTGGCCGGTTTCGCCCTGCCGCCGATCGCAGCGCTGGGCCAGGTGCCGCCACTGCGCGTGCTGCGCCGCGACCTGCTGCCGATACCGCCGAGCAGTTGGCTGGTGTACGGCGCTGCCTTGCTCGCCCTGGGCCTGATCATGTGGCGCCTGAGCCTCGACTTGCTGCTCACCTTCGCCCTGCTCGGTGGCGGCCTGGTCGCTGCGCTGCTGCTCGGCGGCCTGCTGTTGCTCGGGTTGCGCAGCCTGCGCCAGATGCTGGCCGGAGCACCTCTCACTTGGCGACTGGGGCTCGGCCAACTGTTACGCCACCCCATGGCTGCCGCCGGCCAGGCCTTGGCCTTCGGCCTGATTCTGCTGGCCATGGCCTTGGTTGCCCTGCTACGCGCAGAACTGCTCGACACCTGGCAAGCGCAGCTACCCAAGGATGCGCCTAACCATTTCGCCTTGAACATCCTGCCGGATGACCGTGAACCGTTCGCGCAACGCCTGCACCAGGTCAACGCCGCTTCGGCGCCGCTGTACCCGGTCACGCCCGGGCGCCTGGTGCAAATCAACGAGCAACCGGTGCAGCAAATCGTCAGCAAGGACTCGGCAGGCGAGCGCGCCGTGCAGCGCGACCTCAGCCTGACCTGGGCCGCCGAGTTGCCCGAAGGCAACGCATTGACCGCCGGCAATTGGTGGCAAGCCTTGCCCGCTCACGATGAAATCCCCGGGGTTTCGGTGGAAGCGGAACTGGCCAGCAGCCTGAAACTGCAAATGGGCGACCTGCTGACCTTCGACATCGGCGGCCAGCAGCGCCAAGCCCGCGTCAGCAGCCTGCGCAGCGTGCATTGGGACAGCTTCCAGCCAAACTTCTACATGATTTTCCAACCTGGCACACTGCAGGGGCTGCCGACCACCTACCTGACCAGCTTCTACCTGGCACCGGGGCATGACCTGGATATAGTGGCACTGTCGCGAGCGTTTCCTGCAGTGACCATCCTGCAGGTGGATGCCTTGCTCGATCAACTGCGCAGCATCCTCGCCCAGGTGACCCTGGCGGTGGAGTATGTGCTGATGTTCGTGCTGGCCGCCGGGCTGGCGGTGCTGTTCGCTGGCTTGCAAGCCACACTGGATGAGCGCATTCGCCAAGGTGCCTTGCTGCGCGCACTGGGCGCGGCGCGGCCGTTACTGGTCAGGGCTCGGCGGATAGAATTCGGTTTGCTGGGGGCGGCCAGCGGCTTGCTGGCGGCGATCGGGTGTGAGCTGATTACCCTGGTGCTGTACCGCTATGCCTTCGACCTGCAATGGAGCCCACATCCGTGGCTGCTGGTGTTGCCGCTGGCGGGGGCGCTGCTGGTGGGAGGTGCGGGGGTGCTGGGGACGCGGCGGGCGTTGAATGCCAGCCCGTTGACCGTGTTGCGCGAGAGTTGAGGCTGCCTGCAGCGGCCTGTTGGCGGGCAGGTACCTATGTTCAAAAGCAACTGAACAGTGTGGCCGATTCCATACATGGGAACAGCCGTGCGCTGCGAAGAGGGCGAGCCAGCGAAAGCATCAACCAGCCCCTTCCCGGCAAATGGCCTATCGCTATATAGTTCATGACATAACGATAACCCCAAGGAGCTGTCTTCATGCGTATCCGCCCGTCCCACCTGGCCTTCTCTGCCCTGGCCAGCCTGTTCGCCTTCAACACTGCCTGGGCCGACGAA
Organism: Pseudomonas sp. NY11955; assembly: GCF_048068035.1. Classification (NCBI taxonomy): domain Bacteria; kingdom Pseudomonadati; phylum Pseudomonadota; class Gammaproteobacteria; order Pseudomonadales; family Pseudomonadaceae; genus Pseudomonas; species Pseudomonas sp. NY11955. The sequence continues at coordinate 321,316 of NZ_JBLUPS010000003.1, read as the reverse complement.
GTCCAGGTCGCGGTCGCAGCCAACTTCACAGCCCCCATCCAGGCCATCGCCAAGGATTTCGAAAAAGACACCGGCCACAAACTGGTCGCCGCCTACGGTGCCACCGGGCAGTTCTACGCCCAGATCAAGAACGGCGCACCGTTCGAGGTGTTCCTCGCCGCCGACGACAGCACCCCGAAGAAGCTTGAAGAAGAGAAGGAAATCGTCCCCGGCTCGCGCTTTACCTACGCCATTGGCACCCTGGCCCTGTGGTCTGCGAAAGAAGGTTATGTCGATGCCAAGGGTGACGTGCTGAAAAAGAACGAATACAAGCACCTGTCCATCGCCAACCCGAAAGCGGCACCTTACGGCCTGGCCGCCACCCAGGTACTGGACAAGCTGAAGCTCACCGACGCCACCAAAGGCAAGATTGTCGAAGGCCAGAACATCACCCAGGCCTTCCAGTTTGTCTCCACCGGCAACGCCGAGCTGGGCTTCGTCGCCCTGTCGCAGATCTACAAAGACGGCAAGGTGACCAATGGCTCGGCCTGGATCGTGCCGTCCAACCTGCACGACCCGATCCGCCAGGACGCCGTCATCCTCAACAAAGGCAAGGACAATGCGGCCGCCAAAGCCCTGGTCGAATACCTGAAAGGCCCGAAAGCCGCAGCGGTGATCAAGTCCTACGGTTATGAACTCTGATGCCACTGGACGCCAGTGACCTGGGTGCCATCTGGCTGACCGTGAAACTGGCCAGCCTGACCACCCTGATCCTGCTGGTTATCGGCACCCCCATCGCCTGGTGGCTGGCGCGCACGCGCTCATGGCTGCGCGGGCCGGTGGGTGCCGTGGTGGCATTGCCCTTGGTGCTGCCACCGACGGTGATCGGTTTCTACCTGCTGATCGCCCTCGGCCCGCACGGCTGGCTGGGCCAGGCTACCCAGGCGCTAGGCCTGGGTAGCGTGGTGTTCAGCTTCACGGGCCTGGTGATCGGCTCGACGGTGTATTCCATGCCATTCGTGGTGCAACCGCTGCAGAATGCCTTTGGCGCGATCGGCCAGCGCCCCCTGGAAGTCGCCGCCACCCTGCGCGCCAGCCCATGGGACACCTTCGTTCATGTGGTGCTGCCGCTGGCCCGACCTGGTTTCGTCACTGCCAGCATCCTCGGTTTCGCCCATACCGTGGGCGAGTTTGGCGTGGTGCTGATGATCGGTGGCAACATCCCCGACAAGACTCGCGTGGTCTCGGTGCAAATATTCGATCACGTCGAGGCCATGGAGTATTCGCAAGCTCACTGGCTGGCCGGTGCCATGCTGGTGTTCTCTTTCCTGGTGCTGCTCCTGCTGTACGCCGGACGCCGCGGCAAAGCTGGCTGGAGCTGAAATGACCGCATCGATTGTGGCGCGCCTTAAACTGGCGCGCGACGACTTTACCCTGGATGTCGACCTGCACCTGCCTGGGCGCGGTATCAGCGCGCTGTTCGGCCACTCCGGCTCGGGCAAGACCAGCTGCCTGCGTTGCCTGGCCGGGCTGGAACGCGCCGCCAGCGCCTACATCGAGGTCAACGGCGAAGTCTGGGAAGACAGCACTCGTGGCTACTTCCAGGCACCGCATCTACGCCCGGTGGGCTACGTGTTCCAGGAGGCCAGCCTGTTCCCGCACCTGTCGGTGCGCGGCAACCTGGAGTTCGGCTGGCGCCGGGTAGCCGCTACCGAGCGCAAGGTAAGCCTCGACCAGGCTTGCCAGTTGCTGGGTATCGGCCACTTGCTGGGCCGCCGCCCGGCAACCCTGTCGGGTGGCGAGGCGCAGCGAGTGGGCATTGCCCGCGCCCTGCTCAGCAGCCCACGGCTGTTATTGATGGACGAGCCTTTGGCCGCCCTCGACGGGCCGCGCAAGCGCGAGATCCTGCCTTACCTGGAACGCCTGCACGACGAACTGGACATCCCCCTGGTGTATGTCAGCCATGCCCAGGATGAGGTAGCGCGACTGGCCGACCACCTGGTATTGCTGGAGCAAGGCCAAGCGGTCGCCAGCGGCCCGATCGGCGAGACCCTGGCTCGCCTCGACCTGTCGCTGGCCCAGGGCGAGGATGCCGGCGTGGTGTTCGAGGGCATGGTGGTGGGGCACGACCCCCACTATGACCTGCTCGACCTGCGCCTGCCCGGCAGCGGCGGGCCACTGTTGCGCATCGCCCACCCGGCGCATGTGATGGGCAGTACGCTACGGGTCAAGGTGCAGGCCCGGGACGTCAGCCTGGCGCTGGCCGCCGACAGTACCTCGAGCATTCTCAACCGCCTGCCAGTGCGCGTGCGCGAAAGCCGCCCGGCCGATAACCCAGCCCACGTGCTGGTCAGCCTGGATGCCGGCGGTAACGCCTTGCTCGCGCGCATCACCCGCTTCTCGGCAGACCAGCTTGGCCTGCACCCGGGCCAGGCGCTGTTTGCCCAGATCAAGTCGGTGGCCTTGTTGGGCTGAGCATCCTGCGTGCGGGCGTTGTCCATTGATCAGTGACCTGATCGAGGCCTGCCGCCCATGCTCGACTGCCCCCTGCCGCGCACCCTGCATTACGTAGACGACAGCCAGCCGGGCCTCACCCGGCGACGCTGGCGTGAGCGCTTCATCTACCTAGATGCCGATGGCCAGCGGGTGCGTGACAGTGAAACCCTCGCGCGCATCGCCGCACTGGTGATTCCACCGGCCTATACGGATGTGTGGATCTGCGCCGACCCGCAGGGCCACCTGCAAGCCACCGGCCGCGACGCCCGGGGCCGCAAGCAGTATCGCTACCACAGCCAATGGCGCGAGCTACGCGACCAGCACAAGTACGGGCGCATGCTGGCCTTCGCCCAGGCCCTGCCAAAACTGCGCGCGCAACTGGAAGCCCACCTGGCGCGGCCGGGGCTGGACCGGGAAAAGGTCATGGCATTGGTGGTGAGCCTGCTGGACCACACCCTGATCCGCATTGGCAACCAACGCTACCTGCGCGACAACCAGTCGTATGGCCTGACTACCCTGCGCAACCGCCATGTGCAGGTCAAAGGCAGCACCATTCGCTTTCAGTTCCGCGGCAAGCGCGGCGTCGAACACAACGTCACCCTCAACGACCGGCGCCTGGCCAACCTGCTCAAACGCTGCATGGAGCTGCCCGGGCAGGCGTTGTTTCAATACCTGGACGAAGACGGCCAGCGCCACAGCGTCGGCTCCAGCGAGGTCAACCAATTTCTGCAGCAACTGACCGGATCCGACTTCACCGCAAAGGATTACCGCACCTGGGCCGGCAGCAGCCTGGCGCTGGACCTGCTCAAACCCCTGGCCTGGGAGCCGGAGAGCGAAGCCAGGCGCCAGGTCGCCGCGATAGTCCGCCAGGTGGCCACGCGCCTGGGCAACACGCCGGCCGTGTGCAAGCGCTGCTACATCCACCCGGCAGTCCTGGAGCACTATGCCATGGGGCGCCTGGCCAATTTGCCGAAAAGCCGTGTGCGCAAGGGCCTGGACCCCGAAGAGGTGGCCTTGCTGCTGTTTCTTCAGGTACTTGAGGAACAGGACGGCCATTAAGCTTGTCTATTCAGCCTATGATGCGAAGAAATTTCCCATTAGCCGCCAAGCCCCCTATTCTTGCCATCGAGCACCTTGGCCGACAAACCGTTGACGGTTTGCTTGGGCACCTGCAACTGAAGACACGCAACAGAATTTGTCTGTCGGGGAATTACTATCCGCCGAAAGCGTCTTTAATGAGAAGGAAGAGGGACAAGCTCCCACCGCCGCGGCAACTAGCCCTGCGGATTTTTACATCACCAAGGAGAACTACATGCTGATACTCACCCGTAAGGTTGGCGAAAGCATCGTCATCAACGATGACATCAAAGTCACCATTCTGGGCGTCAAAGGGATGCAGGTGAGGATTGGTATCGATGCACCGAAAGATGTCCAGGTCCATCGCGAAGAGATCTTCAAGCGCATCCAGGCCGGCAGCCCCGCCCCGGAGAAGCACGACGACTCGCACTGAACCCTCCCTTCTCAGGGTGCATGGATGCGCTCGACCGCCTGGCTCAGGTGCTCAGTAACTGATGCACCTTGGCGATCATCATGTCCATGTCGAACGGCTTCTCGAAGATGGCGGCGAACAGCTCCGAACATCCTTGGTTGGCCTGGGCGCCGCTCATGAGAATGACCGGCAACGCGCTTAACGCCGGGTCTTCGCGCATGGCACGCGCGAGCTCTTCGCCGTTGAGTAGCGGCATCATGTAGTCGGTGATCACCAACTGCACGCGCTTTTCCTTCAGCGCCTCCAGCGCCTTGCTGCCGTTGCTGGCTTTTTCCACCAGGTAGCCTTCGTCCTCCAAGGCAAAACCGAGGATATCGGCGATCAGGTACTCGTCATCGACAATCAGGATGGTGGTGTTCATCGGCAGGCCCGTCACCCACTCCCCTGCGGCATCGGCGTTCCCGAGAGCACGCCACAGGCGCCTTCGAACGCCTTGCGCAAGCTAATGCCCTGCGGCCCGATCAGCAACTCGTGCAAGGCAGGGTCATGGTGGCTGTCACGCACCTTGAGGATCGACAGCATGCGCCGTAGTTGCGAATCCAGCTCGACAAAGCGCATCAGCATCAGGTTGTCGACGATGCTCGACAGGTCCGGCGCCGGGGCGCTGATTTCCGAGCCGAAGATGTCGCGCATTTCCCAGGTGAGCATCACACTGACATCACGCGCGCGCAGCTCACCCGCCAACGCGCGGAAAAACGCATTGAGCCGGGTCGGGTCGATGGCCAGGCGGCTGAACGCACCCAGGCTGTCGATCAGTACACGCTTGCTGCCCTGTGCCGCCACACGCTCAAGCAGCCGCGCGCCGACCTGGTCCAACAAGCCCTCGGTTGTCGGCTGCCAGCACAGCTGCAAGCTACCGCTCTGCTCCATCGCGGCAAAATCATGGCCTAGCGACGCGGCCTTGCTGCGCAGGCGTTCAGGTGTTTCGTAAAAGCCAAAATGCAACCCCGGCGACTGCGGGGTGCTCGCCCCCAGAAAGGCCAGGCCCAATGACGTCTTGCCGATACCTGAAGGCCCGATCAACAGGCTAACCGAACCCGTCGCCAAGCCGCCGCCAAGCATCTCATCGAAGGTTGGCACCCCGCTGCTGATGCGCGCCAAAGTGGCGCTGCCCAACTGACTAGGGTGGCTGAACAACGCCTCCAGACGCGGGTAGACGTGCATGCCGGCTTCGTCGATGAGGCATTCGTGGCGCCCCGACAACGCCGCACTGCCGCGGGTCTTGCGCAACTGGACATGGCGCACTGCGCGGCTGCCCACCAGTTGCTCGCCCAGTTCGATCACACCATCGACCATGGTGTGCTCCGGGCTGCCCTCGTCCAGCCGGGCACTGGTCAGCAGCAGCACGGTGCAGCCGGCGAAGGCCGCATGGCCCTGCAGCTCAGAGACGAACTTTTTGGTGTCCAACGCAGTTTCGGCTCGTACGCGGGCATTGAGTACGCCGTCGACGATCAGCAGGCTGGCCTGCTGCCGGGCAATTTCCTGACGCAGCAAGCGCACCACGGCGTCCAGCCCGTCCTGCTCGAGGGTGTCGAAAGCGCTGACGAACTGAATGGGGTCACCCACCAACGCCGGGTCGAAGAAGTCCAGGGTGGACAAGTACTGGAACAAGCGCTCATGCGACTCGCTCAACAAGGTGGCCACCAGCACCCGACCACCGCCACGCACATGGTTGCAGGCCAGTTGGTTGGCGAGGATGGTCTTGCCGGCACCCGGCGGCCCTTGGATGATGTAGGAGGCACCGGCCACCAGGCCGCCCTTGAGCAACGCGTCGAGCCCGTCGATCCCCGTTACCAGCCGCCTGAGTGCCTGTGCCATGTTGTCTACCTGTCGAGTGGGCTATCCGTCTGGTCCTGATACATTGGCAAGTACAATTGCATGCAAGTTCCCCGACCAGGCTCGCTGTCGACACAAATAGCACCGCCACTCTGCCGGGCGAAGCCATACACCTGGCTAAGCCCCAGGCCAGTACCCTTGCCGAACGGCTTGGTGGTGAAGAACGGCTCGAAGATGCGTGGCAGCACCTCCGCCGATATGCCTTCGCCGCTGTCTTCCACCTTGAAGCGCACGAAGTTGCCATGCAACGCTTCAACTTCGCCGGCCAGCGCCACTACATCGACCGTCAAGCCGATCCGACCATCGCCTGCGATGGCGTCGCGGGCATTGAACAGCAAGTTGAGCAAGACCATTTGCAGTTGCCCGGCATCCACCTCGATCAGCGGCAAGTCCGGTTGTAGCAGTACGTTCAGTTCGATCGAGCCTGGAAGCGCATGTTCAAGCAGGCCACGGGTAGCGGTAACCAGGTCCGCAGGTGCAACGCTGGCCACATCCAGCTTGCGGTGGCGGGCAAAGCTGAGCAGTTGCTGGGTCAGTTCGGTGCCGCGCTGGCTGGCATCGAGGATGTGCTGCAGCATGCGCTGGGCGCGTGCCGGGTCCTGGGTGGCCAGCGCCAGGCGTGCCGAACTGATGATGATGGTCAGCATGTTGTTGAAGTCATGCGCCAGGCCACCAGTCAACTGGCCGAGGGCTTCAAGCTTCTGCGCCTGGAACAGCTGAGCGCGCACCGCGTCCAGCTGCAGCGCCGACTCTCGGCGATCAGTAATGTCGCGGGTCACTTTGGCCAGGCCGACGATCTGGCCGTTGTCATCGCGGATCACATCCAGCGCAGCCAAGGCCCAGAACTGCGTGCCGTCCTTGCGCACCCGCCAACCTTCATCTTGCGCCACGCCCTGCTCCAGCGCCTGGCGTAGCAGGCGCTCGGGGCGCCCATCAGCGCAATCCTGCGGGGTGAAGAACAATGAAAAATGCTTGCCGATCACTTCATCGGCACGGTAGCCCTTGATCCTTTGCGCGCCGGCGTTCCACGACACCACATGGCCAGAAGGGTCGAGCATGTAGATGGCGTAATCCACCACCGACTGAACCAACTGTTCATAGCGGTGGGCAGGCATGACGGGATGGTCGAGGCAGTCGGCTGAAACCATGCAAACTCCACTGGCACAGCAGGGGGAACAAAATGAGATTAGCCCAGCGTACCCATCGATGAGCCACCGTGCGACAACAGGTGATCAGCGTTCCGGTTCAACCAGCACCGGGCTGATCCGCCGCGGCATGGCCACCCTCAGCAACCACAGGCCGACCAGCATGATCAGGCTACCGCTGGCCAGGGCCAGGATACGCTGCTGCTGAGCGTGCTCGGCATCGAAGCCCAGCAACAACAGATAACCGCCCAGGCTGATCAGGCTGAGGTAAAGAAACGCCCCCAGCACCACCACCAGGGCGAACAACAGCCGCCAGAATAACCGTGGACGCACGATTCGCTCGCCAACTCGGCCCTGAGTCATCGCTGAACACTCTTGGATCCAATAGAAGGAGGAACAGTGGCGTAATGACAGCAAGGTGTCAATTGCCCATTCGATCGACCCTTCTGTCTGTAGATCATAGGTGCTGCAGTTGACTCAACTATAACGATGGGTTATAAAGCGCGCTTGATTGCGAAGCCCTTCTGCTTAGAAGCGAGCCGGTCGTTGCGACCCCTTCAAACGTGCGAGTGTGGTGGAATTGGTATACACAGCAGACTTAAAATCTGTCGGCGTGAGCCTTGCGGGTTCGAGTCCCGCCACTCGCACCAAACTTCGTTGAAAAGGCGCCCTTGCGGCGCCTTTTTGCTGCCTGCCGGCAATGTCTTGCGCAGCTGCTAGAGTGGAGCTTGTACCCTCCACTGGAACGCCACCATGCGCTACTCCCTGTTCGATGGTCAACGCGACATCATCATCCTGCTCGCCCGCGTACTGCTGATGATCCTCTTCGTCTTGTCTGGCTGGGCCAAGCTGACTGGCTTCGATGGCACAGTTGGCTACATGACCTCGCTGGGCGCCCCTGCTCCGATGCTGGCGGCAGCGATTGCCGTGATCATGGAGTTCGTCGTCGCCATCCTGCTGATCCTCGGCTTCTACACCCGGCCGCTGGCGTTTCTGTTCGCGCTGTTCGTGCTGGGCACGGCGCTGCTCGGCCACCCCTTCTGGAACATGGTCGACCCCGAGCGCAGCGCCAACATGACCCAGTTTCTGAAAAACCTCAGCATCATGGGTGGCCTGCTGCTGCTCGCCGTGAGTGGCCCAGGGCGTTTCTCGGTGGACGGTCGCTGAATCAGTCGTCTTCGCAATCATCGAACCAGGCTGGGTGATCGCGCTCCTCGTCATCGAGGTCATCCAGCGTTTCCTCGTCTTCCTCCACCTCATCCTCGGCGCCCTGGGCATCGGCCTCAAGCTCCATGTCGTCGTAGAGAAATTCGTGGTCAAGCAGGTGATCGTGCTCGGGTTCGTGCAGGTCGTCTTCGTCTTGCATGCTGGCTCCTGGGCTAATGGCAGGCCTATATAGGCCGATCAGGATGCTGGGTCAATGCGTTGCAGCTTAATCTTGGGTTAACCGGCCTGGTTCAGTGTGCAGGTTCTCCCTTCAAACGTCTTTGCCCGCCTTTCATGGCGGGCTTTTTTTTTGGCAAAGCAAACTTCGCCCCGGAGGATGACAGCCTCATGACCTGAACTTCACGAAATCTCGACATACGGATGGGCACACTGACCCTGCTCCGTACGTTCTTGCAGCCCGCCGCATCATTGCCGCGGGCTTTTCTTTTTGGCGAGGGGCCTGCGGCACCCTGCGCAACCGCCGCCTGGCCAAGGCAACTACCCCTTCCTATGACCTGAAGCAGTTTTACCTGGCCAGGCAACGTCTATGCTGTCCCAGCGATAACCCAAGCTCACATCGGATAGACACGGAGGCTCTTATGAAAGCTGCTGTTGTTGCGCCAGGCCGTCGCGTGGACGTGGTCGAGAAAACCCTGCGCCCCCTCCAGCACGGCGAAGCGCTGCTGAAGATGCAATGCTGCGGTGTGTGCCACACCGACCTGCACGTGAAAAATGGCGACTTCGGTGACAAGACCGGTGTCGTGCTCGGCCACGAAGGCATCGGTGTGGTCCAGGAAGTTGGCCCCGGCGTCACCTCGCTCAAGCCAGGCGACCGTGCCAGCGTTGCCTGGTTCTACCAGGGTTGCGGCCACTGCGAGTATTGCAACAGCGGCAACGAAACCCTCTGCCGCGAAGTGAAGAACTCCGGCTACACCGTCGACGGCGGCATGGCCGAGGCCTGCATCGTCCAGGCCGACTACTCGGTCAAAGTACCCGACGGCCTCGACTCCGCTGCCGCCAGCAGCATTACCTGCGCCGGCGTCACGACCTACAAGGCGGTGAAAATCTCCAACATCCGCCCCGGCCAATGGATCGCCATCTATGGCCTCGGCGGCCTGGGCAACCTGGCCCTGCAATATGCCAAGAACGTATTCAACGCCAAAGTGATCGCCATCGACGTCAACGAAGAGCAACTGCGCTTCGCCAGCGAGATGGGCGCGGACCTGGTCGTCAACCCGCTCAACGAAGACGCCGCGAAGGTCATCCAGGCCAAGACCGGCGGCGCCCATGCTGCGGTGGTTACCGCCGTGGCCAAAGGCGCGTTCAACTCCGCCGTCGATGCCTTGCGCGCTGGCGGGCGACTGGTTGCCGTCGGGCTGCCGTCGGAGTCCATGGACCTGAATATTCCGCGCCTGGTGCTGGACGGGATCGAGGTGGTGGGCTCGCTGGTAGGCACTCGTCAGGACCTGCAGGAAGCCTTCCAGTTTGCAGCTGAAGGCAAAGTGGTGCCCAAGGTAACCCTGCGGCCGATCGAGGATATCAACCAGATCTTTGACGAGATGCTGGAGGGCAAGATCAAAGGCCGCATGGTGATCCAGTTCGAGGGTTGATCGCCTGAAGGCAGATCATTTCGTATGACCGCAAAGCCCGTGGATGATCATCTACGGGCTTTTTACCTTCTCGATCGCCAAGGAACAGGCCATGAGCTTCGACTGGCACGCCGGGCCGATAACCCGCAGCACTGCACTGGACAAGCATTACCGCAACACGCAAAAGGTGCGTCAGTTTCTACTCGGCGAGTGCGGGGCGGCATTTAAGTTCGACCGTGCCTTCATGGCCTGGATCAAGAGTGGCACACCGTCCACCATGGGCGACGTGGCGGACGAATGGCTGCGAAGGTATCGATGACACGCTGTGTCTGATTTCTGTAGGCAGGTCTGTGCTGCAGCCGCTTCTTTCAGCGTCTTGCGCAACGATTCAACCATGCTGGAATAATCCATTCCTGACTCCCTCGCTGGTGGAATTGGCTTGAGTTCAACTTTAGCTTGGGAACATTTCAGTATTTCATGCAGTGTCGAGCCCGTGTATTTGAGGAGGTAGGCATGTCCATTCGAAGCTTGGCGAAGCACTTGCCGCCGGATCCTTCGAGGGAAGGCTGGGTAATGGGATGGGGCGTGCTAAGAGACCGACATCCATGGCATTTCGTCGACGTTTATGCCGACCAGAAGACGGCCAAGGCGGAGGCCGCGCGCCGAGGTGATGGCTATGTCGTAGAGTTTGGCTCGCACCGCCTGGGGTCGCGTGATTTCGTTTGCGGTGTGGCCTTGCCTGAAGGCTAGCGCTCGAGTGAAAACCATCCGGGTTTTCTGCGCACAAAGAAAAACCCCGCAGACGTTAATCTGCGGGGCTTTCGAATGGTGGAGGCCGAGGTCGGAATCGAACCGGCGTAGACGGATTTGCAATCCGATAGAAGAAAGGCCGCGTCATGCGGCCTTGGCTAGAAAATCAGTTCCAAAACAAATCGAGACTCACGAGCCTGAAAGCCGCATTCTACAAGGGTCGCAGATTCAGTTTTGGAACCGATTTTCGTCCTGTTTTACCCCCTCCCCCGGCGTTCTGCCGACTCACATTAAGCCCCCCCTTTTGCACCATCTCGTCGCCCTGGGCTTGGCCTGCAGCTCCTGCGCAGATACTGTATACACATACAGCATTAGCGCAGGTGCACCATGAACATCGACACAACCGGCTTCGAGCACGGCATGCCGACCCAGGTCGAAATGCTCGAGCAGCAATCCCACCTCCTGATGGCCGAGAACGACGACCTTAGGCTCAAGCTCGCCCAGGCACAGGCCAACATCACCAAGCTGGTCGATATCAACCAGGGGCTGAACATGCAGGTGGCCGCCGAGGCGCTGCGGGCCAACGGCACACACGTGCGCCTGGTTCAAATCGGCAACCGCCTGCGCTGCAACCATGGGATCGACATCACCCACTGGTTTACCGACTGACCTGAGCCGGTGGCGTCAGGGCGTCGTACTCGCGCTCGCACTGCTGGCCGGCAATCCTGGCTCGGTCAAGCGCTGTCGCCAGTTCTCCCGTTCGTTTATCAGACCGTGCGAGCAGGTCGGAGAGCACCATGGCGGCGCGGGTGGCTGCCTGGCCTCGGGCGATAGCGGCGGTATCCGTGCTGGGGCAACTGACGGCGGCGGCGAACTGAGTGGCGTCACTGCGCAGCCGCTGGCCAGAAGCATCGGCGTCAGCAGCGCCAGCATCAGCAATCGTTCTTTCTTCATACCCTTTTACCCTCGCCTCTTGCTGCGCGTCTGCGCTCCGGTGTTCTTCCTGGCGCGCCGATCGTTCGCCGATAACCTCGGCCAGGCGATCGCCACTGTCTCGCTGTGCTGACACCTTGCCTGCCTTGGCAAGCTCCACTGACCGTCCGTGCTCGTAGGCCGTCCAATGCGTGGCCAGCAGAATGGCCAGAGCACCCGCACATACCCAGCCGTTCACACCGACTCCAGAAACAAATCCCGCTCAGCGGCACGCCGGCGCACCAGGCCAGCCAGAACCTGCCCGCCAGCCTTGTTCCAGCGAGGGAACTGCTCGGCAGCGGCTGCGTAGTTGCCGGTGTTGAGCAGTCGGCGGAGCGTGGATGATTCGAGATTGGCCGCCCCGAGGTTGTAGGTGAAGCACACCAGGGCGTCCCACTGGTTTTGGTTAAGCGGCGCAGTGACCAGGCGCTCCACCTCGGGCTCGAAGCGCTGCACGTCGTTCAACAGCATGCGCTCGGCCTGCTCCTTGCTGACCTTCATGCCGACCTTCACGCCCCGGGTGGTGCCATAGCCGATGGTCCAGACCCCGACTGAATCCTGATAGGCCTGCAGGCGCAGCCCCTCGAACGACTTGATGAGGCTCAAGCCGCGTTGCGATGTACGCATTGGGTTTTCTCCAGACAAAAAAAGCCCGCACTGGGCGGGCTTGGAGTGATTGCAGGGGATTAAGCGGCGGGCTCTTCAGGCGACGGCTCGGCCACGGGCTCCGCCGGCTCCTTTGCGGTGATCGAGACCTTGGCGCTGTACTCCTTCAGCACCTGGGCAGTGAACACCTGCGCGGAGGGGAACTGGTTCAGGATCGCGCGAGCGCGGGCGTCCGCTTCCTCCGGGGTGGCGAAGCGAGTGTTGTTCTCAGCGTCGTAGGCGTTGCTGAGGTTGATGGCGACGTATGGCATAAGTTTTCTCCAGGCAAAAAAATACCGCCAGGCGGCGGTTGGGTTTGGGTGTTGCTGCGAGTTAGGCAGGTGGCGCCGGCCAGTCGATTTCAGTTGGCCAGCCGGCATGCTCTGGCAATCGGCTGAGGGCTACTCGATAGCGCTTCCAGGCCTTGAGCATTTCGACTTCCTCGCCGGTGGCTTCTTCCAGGTCCACCGCATCCTGTAGCGGCGCGATGGCGTAATCAGCCGTTTGGCGCAGCGCTGCTGCCTGCTGCGTCACCTCGCGCAGCTGCATGGCCGGGCGCAGCGCATCAACCTCAACGGAGGTTGCGAAACGCCACCCCGGGACAACGCCTGAGGACAGGATCAGGTCGACACCATTCGTCCAATAAGCCGGCTCCGGGTTTAGGTGGCGGCTGATCTCCTGCGGGCTCATGGCGCGCAGGCCTGCCGGGATAAAATCGTCTTGACTGCCGTCTTCCTCGAAAGCAAAGACCTGGCCAGTAAGATCATTGACTAAATATTTATGGCTCATGCCCGGATCCTCAGGTTGAGAGTTCTCGCCAGTAAAGAACGGGGGCGGTGCCGTTCAGAACCGAAACGTTATAAGTTGCACCCGGGGGCACAATAATGGTCTGAGACGCAATGTATTGTCCTGATGCGTACGAATAACTTCCGATTCCTGCCACCGCACCATCAACCGCAACCTGATAGCCAACGCCACCACCATTCGCTGGCCCGCCAAAAACAGAGACCTGAATGGGTTTTCCGGTGGTGTTGGTGTAGGTGGTGCTCAAAGAGCGCGACACTGCTTTCCAGGTCTGCCCGACGCCGATATCACCGATGCCCAAGGCGGCCTTGGCAGCGGCCGCAGTAGTGCCGCCGGTCCCGCCTTTTGCAATCGGAAGCGCTGCAGGAAGAGCGTTACCCCCGAGCGCTGCGTAAATCTCATCGAAGTTCGCAATCGCCTTCAGCCAGGCGCTTCGACGGTCATCTCCGCCGGCGCCGTTGGGCGACGAGCCGAGGTTGATTACCTGTTTGGTCATGGTGATTCCTTAAAACGGCTTCATTGGCCTGGAGGCAAACAGCGTTCGCCCATTTACGCTAACCGGGTTCACCCCATCGTTGTTCTCGCAGTACATCTGCAGAACGTCCCGTCTCCCCGGCAGAAACCCTCCGAAATTGGCGCGAATCGGCTGGGCGGTCTGTCCGATATTGGTGTTCGAGAAGAGGGCATTGCCCAAAATGTAGTCCTCATAGCTACCCGTCCATGCCATTTGCGCGGGTGCCGCGTAGTAGCCAGCTCCAGAAATGGGATTGCCAGCAGTCACGAATGAATTGGTCGACGGCTGACTGTTGAGCAGCGAGAGATTGGCCGTAGTGACAAACAATCGGTTACCAGCGGCATCCTTCACCGATGCACCGTACTCTCCGGCTTGCGTGCTCGGCGCCATATAACTCGCGCAAAACCACTTGATGGCCATCGGGTAAAGAGCTGCGTCACCGTGTGCAGACTTGGACGGGAAGGACTGGATACGGAACCCAGTCCAGTTACCCGGAGACCCCCTGATATAGAAGTTGCCGATCATCATGTAGTCGGCGGCGTTGAAGAAAATCAGCGGCCGCTCATACGTAGTGATGGGCGCAGGAAATGTAACATCTCCCCACTGGATGAAATTGCCTGAGCCTGGCCCCTGCTCGCCAAGGTTGAGCGCCCCGTTGTATCTGACGCTCAACAGTTTGTTCACCGCATCGATCTGGGTCCGGATGTTGTTATTGCTGGCACGGATGCCGTAACTGCCCGGCGCCGCGAATGGCTCTCCACCCCGGGACAGGATCATCACCTGCCATGTAAGGTTTCGAGGCTGGCGAAGCTGAAGCTGACCGGTTGAATACCACGCCTGCGGACTGTAGGTGCCGTACTCCCCGCCATCGAAAAGAGCGTCCACAACCACGAACGATTCCGCCTGAATCTCTGGGATCGCAACGTATTGGTCAAACGCCCCATTACCCGCAACCTGCATCATTTTCAACGAGCGGATCGGGGTAATGGTGGTGCCTAGGGTGATGGCTCCGGCCGCATCCCGCGTCCGAAGCCCATACAAATCAGCCATCAGGTAAGTCTCCCCACTGCTGTCCGCTCGATGCCATTGGCGTCGTAGACGTACAGACCGCCGTTGTTGAGCAGCGTCGAGCCGTTGGCATCCTGCCCGCGCACAGTGAACGATCCTGAAGCCAGGTTGATCTCGATCAGCGGCAGACCCTGAGCGTTAACCGCTTGGGACCGGAGCGTCATGCCGACAATCAGGTTCTGGATGAAAGCCTGATTGATCAGCGCCGAGTTCAGGAACAGCTGGCCATCCTGGAATACAAACAGGCTTGCCTCAGGCCCGTTCAAGCCATTGATGATCGCCACGCGGTCGGCCGACAGCAGAATCTCGCCAACAGACCCATCACTTCCCTGGATGATGCCGGTGGCCACCCTCTTGCCACTGGCGTTCGTTTCGGTCTTCCATGACGAGATCGCTGACACCCGGCCATCCACGCCGGCCACCGTATCACTGACCATCTGCACTGAAGCACTGACAGCTTGCACCGAACCTTCTACACCGCCGATTTGAGACTGAACGGTGTCGATACGCTTGCCCGAGGCGATCCCATCCTCGATCCGCGCCGACTGTTCGGTCCAGACACCCACCAAGCCACCCGTAGCGCCAGCTAGGCCAGTGCTGTCGCCCTCCATTTCCGGGTTCACCTGGACATACAGTCCATCCAGGCGGCTGGCCTGCGCGGTGATCGCGGTGCCCTGCTGCTTCACCGTGGCGTCCATCTGGCTTATGGCCGTTGCCTGGGCACTGTTCACGCCCTCGGCATCGGTCATGCGGTTGGTCAGGCTCAGCAGCGATTGCCCTTGGCTGGTGAGCGCCGTGCCTTGCTGGGAAACCGTAGTGCCCAGAGTGCTGATCGCTTCGCCGTTGGCCGCATCCGCAGCGGTTACCCGCCGCCCCACGATGTTGCACCACAGTGATCGCCCGGCGCCATCTGCCGGCTGTATCCGCGTAACAAAGCGCGCCGACACTGCCGCCGCTGGGGCAGTCAGTCGCCCGGAGAACGTCTGAAAGCCCCCGCCCGCCGAGAAGGTGAAGGCGTTGAAGTAACCCAAGCTGGTGTCGGCCTTGTCGAAGAACTGCAGCTGGAAGTTGCCGGTTTGCCCTGTCGTCATGTAGGCGCGATAAACATCCGCCGACAGGTCGAACTGCTCACCACCCGAGACAATGAACCGCCCCGGGCCGCAGAAGCTGTTGGCATAGAACGCGATCGCCTTGCCGGCGGACGGATGCGCCGTCAGTCCGGCAATCCCCGGGTTACCCGTCCATGGGTCGACCAGGCCATCTTCAAACGTGCCCCGCAACACCAGATTGTCCGGCTGCTGGCTCAGCGACGCCTTCAACTGGGTCAACGAGTTGCCTTGGCTGGTGATCGTGTTGCCCTGCCCGGTGACTGTCGACTGCAGGGTCTGCAGCGCTGACGCATCCGCTTTGGAAGCCAGCTGTGTCAACGCCGACTGGGCAGCCGCGGCCGCGTCGGTGGCCACCTTGTCGGTCACCGCCACCCAGGCCGAACCGTTCCATCGTTTCGGGGTGTTGGCTGCGCCTGTGGTGTCGATCCACAGGTTCTGCGCCAGGCGGTCAGCCACAGCCGGCGCCGTCGCTTGCACCAGCACCTTGCCTTTTCCGCCCGCCAGCGTGGCCGCGTCCTGTGCGGCCTGCTGGGCAGCGGTGACGTTCTGGTTGGTGGTGGTCAGGCTGCTGCCCAAGGCGGTGACGGCCGAGGCGTTCGCCTCATCACCACTGATCCGCGCATTACGCTCGTCCACGACCGAGGCCACCGATGCCGACGGCGCGATCTGGCCGACCGCAATCCAGTCGATCTCGAACACATCACCGGCCGCCGAGCTGAGCCACAGGTAGAACCTGGTGATCGTGCTGTCCGACCAGTCGCTGCCACCGTTGGTCAAC
Source organism: Pseudomonas sp. NY11955 (assembly GCF_048068035.1). Lineage (NCBI taxonomy): Bacteria > Pseudomonadati > Pseudomonadota > Gammaproteobacteria > Pseudomonadales > Pseudomonadaceae > Pseudomonas > Pseudomonas sp. NY11955. Next base: position 304,876 of record NZ_JBLUPS010000003.1, on the reverse strand, counting down.
TGCGACATGTCCCACTCGAGGACCATGGTCTGCCCGACCGCCAACCCCGGGTCGGCGATCAGCTTGCGGTACGACGAAGACGAAGCATGGTTGGCGGTGACGTAGCTGACCTGGCCATTCCAGCCCGAACCTGCACGCCGCGTGATGCGACAACGGATGCGGTCATGATCACGACCTTTGAGCGAAACCACCGGAGAATTGAGGTATGCCGCCCCGGTACCGTCATTGGTCACGATCAGCCTGCCGTTCTCGACAGCCAGCGTACAGCGCGTGCCACTCCAGCCCTCGACTGTCGAAGCGAAACCGTAGTTCAGTGCCGGATCGTACCCGCCCGACTCGGCGCGCAGGCTGGCAATCTGCGAAGCCATAGCCGCATCGGCAGTGGTTCGCGCCGTGGTCTCATTGCTGATCGCCGCGGCGTTCGAGGCGGTGCCGGCCGCCACGGTATCAATGCGCTGACCCAGCGCCGAATCGGCATTGGCCCGGGTGGTGGCCTCCGCCTGGATCGCAGCCGCGTTGTTGCCTGCCGAAGCCGTGACGGTGTCGATCTTCTGGCTCAGCGACTCGTCTGCTGACTGGCGGGCCTGCGCCTCACTGGTGATCGCCGCCCCACGCGCCTGGGCTTCGGACAGCAAGCCTTGCGCTCTGGCAGCGGCTTCGTCACCGATGGCCTTGGTGCGCGCCTGGGTTTCGGCGGCAATAGCTTGGTTTCGAGCCGTCGCCTCCCCTGTAACCGCCTGGGCGCGTGCAGCCGCCTCAGCCGCAACCTTCTGGGCAACCGAGCCAGCCTGAGTCGGAGGACCGGAGATCAGCGAAATCTCCTGGCGCAGTACGGGTGCCAGCTGTCCTGCTTCGATCTTGTCCTTCAGCGCGCCAAGCATGTTGGTCATGTCGGACGACGTAGAAGCCACCACCTTCAAGAAGGCACTCACACCATAGGCATTCTTCGAGCGCACGAAGTAGGCGTAATTCGTGGCGAACGCAAGACCTGTGTGGGTGAATGTCAGCCCTTGCCCCAAAAGCTCGCCCCGCGTGGCCTGCGGGTTGGTCGAGAAGAAGAACTCGTAGATGCCCCCATTCAGGCCGTGCAGCGTGTTGCCCGGGATCAGCGTGATGGTGTCGATGGTGGCCTGGACTACGCACGATTCAGGGATGGGCGGCCCGTCGATGCTGACGTTGATGCTGGCCTCGCCTGAGCGAGTCAGTGGGCCGAGGGCGGCGACACTCATCGTGTAACTGCCCGATGGCAGGCCAGAAAGCGGAAGCTGCAGGGTGGTTGCCGGCACCTGCTGAGCCTGCACTGCTGTCCCGCCTTGGCGCACTGTTACGGCATAGGCCGTGACCACGCCAGCCGGCTGCACCCAGCTCAACACACCCTGGGTAACTTCTGCGGTTCCATCTGGCGTCCAGACCAGACCGGTAGGACTACCCAGACCGCCAGCCGGCAGATTGATGAAGCCGATCGGGTTGTACGGCTGACCAACCGCATCGTCGAAGATAGCAGGCTCGTATTGCGAAACGGTCACCGTGCAACCATCGTCGGCGGCCATGTTCCAGTCGGTGACGATGAACTCACCGACCATATTCAAGGATGGCAGGTTGACGCGCACGACCCGACCAGGACGGCAGTTGTAGCCAGCAAAGTTCATTGGCAGCTGGAGCGAGCCGCCGGCGCGTGCCCGGCGCAGCTTGATATTGGCCAAGCGCTGCGCCTGATAGGCATCGGTCACATACCCGAGCGACATGGATTCAGCAGCCTCGCCGCCGTCCTCATCGACCCACTGTTGAATGCGGACCTCAGGGAAGTCGGTCTCTGCCCAGGTCTGCGAGGGATCGATGAACGTGCCGGTGACGATGTTGATGGCCGAGTCGTTGTTGACTTCGGTGGTGCCCGAAACCGTACCGACAATCATGTCTTCGGTGATTTCGAAGTCGTAGGGCCCATAGTAGGCCCCGGCCTGCATCATCCACTTGCCGCCAATGCGGATCAGCTGGCCGGCGCAGGACTCTTCCAGCTTCTGGATTACCTGTGTCCGTTGCTCATCGGCGCCGATGACGCAGCCGGTGCGGTAGCGAATGCCTGATGTGCCGTCGGCGTTGGCCACGGCCTCGTCGCAGACGTTCGCAGCGCTGGCAAAGGTCTCGAAGACGATCTCGTCATCAGGCACCCTACAGCGCGCACGCAGGAACCAGAGCATATGCAGAGCGGTGTTGTCGCTGTAGCCCGTCATGCCCGTGCGTGGGTCGTACAGGTCATTGCGACCGCGCACAACAAAGCGCACATCAGGGATGCCAGAAGGGAATTTCTCAGCGTTGTGCTTGAGCGACAGCCGAACGAACGACAGGCCGCGCCCGATCTGGGTGTCGCGCCAGTCGCGGCAGTTCGCCTTCAAGAAGGCATTGACCTGGGACGGGTCTACCAGCAGTTCGTAGGAGGCGTATTCACCGTATGTGGCAATCTCTTCCTCGCCCAGGTAGATCCCATCCAGGCCGGCGATCGCGCCCTCGCTGAGGACATAGACCAGGTGCAGCCATTCGCCATCGGTCTGTTCGCCGGATTGCTCCTGGGCCCAGACCAGCACGCCACCGGTGCTGGCCCTGCCGAGAATGAACCGAGCCGGCGCTTTTGACGAGCGCACGGTCTGTGCCGACGGCTCGCTGCTGTAGCCGCCGCTCTTGAGCGCGGCATCCTGCTGGGAACCAACAAACAGGCCCACGGCCCCGCCGATGAGGGCGAAGCCGATCCCGCCGGTAACAAAGCCCAGCGCTGCGCCGGCAGCAACCAGCGCGACCTTCCTGACTGCCTTGCTCATTCAACTCTCCAGACAACCAGGGGCTCGCAGGCAATCCGCCCTACCCCATCCTCGGTTACCGACCAGAACTCGCCGGCCCAGAACACCGCCACACCGCGCCCGTTCTCGCCGTCGTACATCGCCACGTCGCCACGCTGGATGAACGCCGGATTGACGCGCTGAAAGCACGCATCCCAGGCACCATCGAGCGAGCCGTGGATCTTCTTCAGCAGGCGCTTTGCGCCGGTTTCCGTGGTGTAACGGCCCCGGTACTGCGCGGCCGGGTCGATTCCGCAGACAGCCAGCGCGCAGTCAGCCGCAAACAGGCAGCAGTCAAATTCGCCCCATGAAAAAGGCCGCTCAGTGGCGGCCTTGATCGTTTGGGCAAGTTGTGTGGTCCAGTCTCGATTGCGCATGGTCTACTCGTAGCTGAAGGAAGGTGCGTCCTTGCTGGCCCCCCAGTAGATGGGCCAGTCGGCCATCTGGGCGACGGCAAAGAAGAAGCGGTCATCCTGGTGGCGGGCGCGGTGGTTCTCGTCGGTCCAGCGCTCGGTGGCGAGCCTGCTCCACTCGGCCATGCGATCGATGATTGGCACCCGTATGGCATTGCCGTCGCTGCCGTTACCGCTGTAGGCGAACTGGGCCGCGTCCATGCGCCCGCTGAACAGAATGTCGGCCGCATACTCCCCGGCCTGGTTGATCACCACGAACAGCAGCTTGGCGTTTCGCCCGCGGCATCCCTTCAGGCTGGTCTCGCTGATGATCGAGGCGTCGAGGCCGTTGAGGGTCAGCTCCACACTCATTGGCGAGCCGGAGCTGCTGCTTTCCTGGGCCTGGCCAACTTCGCCAAACGTGCCCACCCCTTGATACGTGATGCCGTCCAGCACCAGGTCACCGGTGCCGGTATGGGCGAACACCATGCCGTCAGGGAAATCCAGCTGGCAGGCATAGACCGCCATGAAGCGCCCCTGCCCAATGATGTCGACCACGCGCTGACTGAAAGGGAATGAACCAGCCATCAGAAGGCCTCCCTGAACTCGAGCGCGCCGTTGGCCACCAGAGGCCGCAGGGTCAGCGAGTGCGAGTCGCTGGTCCGGCGCATCTCCGCATACGGCGCCTTGTACTCGACTGCGGTACCGGCGGCGATGGTCTTGCGGATCGGCTTGTTGACGCTGATCACGACCTGGCCGAAGCCGTCCGAGATGGCATCATCGACGACTTCGAACATGACCCCGCCGATGGTGATGTAGTCGCCCATGGAGAAGACCTTCTTGTTCGGCGTCACGCCGCCCAGACGCATCGCGGAGGCCTGAGCGACGGCCGTGACCACCACAGGCGCGCCAATCGAGTCGGTACGAGTGCGGGTGAACGCCGGCAGGTTGAACGTGTTGAACATTCCCTGCAGGCGGCCGATGAACGCCGTCAGAATCCGCTCCTCCTCCCGGGACAGCGCCGAGAACGTCAGCTGGCACTGCCAGTAAGCCCCCGGGTAACCCACGATCTGCTGGGCATTCGACAAAGTCGAGGTGAACGCCCGGTTGTTGTAGACGACGCCCCAGGTCATTTCACTCGGGCATAGGCCTTCCGGCCATGCGATTGCCATGTAGGTCCTCCTGGTGATCGGCCATACCCGTTCAGTGGTTACTGCGCGGGGCCTTTGCGCAAGTCCTTGAGGACCAGTTGATAGCCGAGCTGCGCACCCTGGCGCGCCGCTTCCCTGATGTGCGCCATCAGCAGCGCATCCGCAGGGTCGGTTTTCCTCTCACTTTGTGCCATTCATATTCTCCTGGCTGCACATCAGCCCTTGCGCAGCTGCTGCCGCGCAGGACCGTTACTGCGGAAGTCTTTGATGACCATCTGGTAGCCGAGTTGGGCGCCTTGGCGTGCCGCCTCCTGGATGCGCGCCAGCGTGGCCTCGTCAGCGGTGCCCTGCACCACGATGTGCTGTTGGATAGGCGGCATTGAGCTGCCACCGCCCTGGACACCGCTGGATGACTGGATATCGTCGAGGGTTTTATCAAGCTTGGCGCTCGTGCCGGCAGTCGTAACGCGTTCCCCCTTCTGGAGCAGCCAGGTGCCTTCACGCGGCACGCTGTCGATACCGTCGTGCGCCATACCAACCAGGGCCAAGCTGCTCGCCAAGCCGGTGGTGGTCGTGATCGCCGCTGCAGCAGGCGCTGCGTTGGCACCGAACGATGCAAGGGAAGCCATCGCAGCTGCCGGAGCGTAGGCGGCAGCCATAGCAGTGCCGGTTGCCGCAGCCAAGGCTGCCGACGAAGCGGCCGCCGCATCGCCGATGGCAGCGTTCACCGCCATTTGCAGACCGACCTTCACCAGCATGTGTAACAGGTCATCGGCAATGCCTTCTGCGAAATCGCTGAAGTTGAATTCGCCTGTCTTGACGAACCCAACCAGTTCATCCTCCAGGCTGCCCAGGGCATTACTGGTGACATCGTACATTTGGGACGACAGGTCGCGCGCATGATCGGCATAGTCCTGCCAGGCATCCTTGGCCCCGTCCAGCCAGGTGGTCTGCAACTCGTCCTGCTTGCTGTAGTAGTCGACCTGCATCGACAAGCGCTCTTCCAGCGAGGATTGCAGCAATTCCGCTTCCCGCTTGAACAAGCTTTCGCTGATGTCGCCCGAGTTGCGTTGGGCCTGCAGGTCGGCGTACTTCTGGTCGAACTCCTGGCGAATCTCCAAGATACCCTGAAGCCGCTCCCGGGTTTTGCTGCCCATGCCGGCACCGACGAACTCCATGTTCAGGCCAGACTGAGCCGTCGCGTTGGCAGCGGCCAGAGTCGAGGCATACGACGCGGCCTTGGCATTCTCCTCGTTCGCGATCTTGAGCTGCTTGAGCTTGTCCAATTCCTCGGCCAGGCCCTTTAGCTTGACCTGCTGCAGCGATGTGATGCCCTTGAGCTTGCCGGACTCCACTTCAAACTGCAGCTTCGCGACTTCCGTTGCGTCTTTGCGCTTATCCACCTCGGTGTTGATGAGCGCTATCTCGCGTTTGTAGCCTTCCTCAGCCGCATCAAACTGACCTTGCAGTTTTTTGCTCGCAGCTTCTGCCGCCTTTGCGGCAGCCTGCTGGTCTTTCGTGATAGCTGTGAAGCTTCCAGTGCCGCCCTTGCGCATCTCCGCAAGTAAGTCGGCCAGTTCCTTCACCTGGTTGGTATTGCCACTGCTAGGTTTTTCATCGAAGGAGGCCATCAGGTCGCCATAGCCGGTGGCAAGGTCGCCCATCTTCGCCTTGGCATCTCCAATGCTCTTGCCCATGGCATCGATATTCTTGAAAGCATTGTAAATGCGCACCGGCGGTAGGTAGCGGTCCCACCACTTTGCCTCATCGCCGCCAACCATCGCATCATCTACATCAGACAGAGACTTCAGGCCGATGCCGAGCAGATGAATACCAGCCACAGTGCCGACAGCAAACTTACCCAAAGCGCGCAAGCTGGCCGCGAGATCGTCGGAAACTCGCTTCGCTAGAACACCGTTGATGGTTGTATCGCTCAGCCTCGTAGCAAAATTGGCGAGCGTAGGGAGCATCGCGCTAGTGATCTGGTTAGAAAGGCCACTGACAGACTGATCGACGAGCCACGTTGCAGCTTTCAGCTCTTGCGCGGCCCGGATGGTCTTGTCATCCATGATCGCGCCCGCAGCTTCGGCTGCATCACCAAATCGCTTGAATCCTTCCGAGTTATTCCTGAGCAACGGCAACAGCAGAGTTGCATCGTTTGCAATTGCTTCAAGGTAGAAGGTCATGTCAGATTGACTTACCTTGGCTTTTTCGAGGCTGGACACATAAAGTCCAAGAGCCTGGCTGCCGCTTAAGTTCCTGAACTGCTCCGCGGTCACGCCAACTTTCGGAGCAATCTGCTCAAAAAAGTCGGCCATTTCGCCGCCGCCAGTATTTAGAAAATCACCAACCTTATCGTTTACGTCCTTCAGGATGTCGGAAAGTTTATCCTGCTCTATCCCTACCGTCTTTGCGCCAGCCGCCAACTTTTGAAAATCTGAAGTACTGACGTTGGCTACCGAAGCCAAGTTCGTAATTTCTGACGCTGAGTTAATTGCTGACACGGTGATGGCAGCGAGAGCAGTTACACCGGCAGCAACTCCTGCACCGATTGCCGTACCCACTGCCTTAGCATTTTTTTCAACTTGCTTACGCCACTTCTCAGAGCTGCGTTCGGCCTTGTCCATGCCAGCTACAAAACCACCAACTTGCGCTATCACATCAAGAGTCAGCGTACCTAAAGATCTTGATGCCATAAAAACACTCCAAAAAAAAACCGCCGATTGGCGGGTATGCGCTGTTAGCCCAAGAGCCGGGATTTCTCCCTTTCAAATTCTTCCGCCGTGAGATCCCCCTTCCTTTTTAATTCAGAGATCCGTTCAAGCTCTTCATATTTACTCGGACTCGAAGAGCCTGAATTCACAACATCATACCGCTTGGCGCTGCCAACGAATGCCCATACCAGGCAAACCACCCAGACAATACCAGTCCAACCCAACAACAGGTTGATTAAGAATATAGCCGTGTAGTTTTCATGACGACGATAGAACGCCACCATCATTGGCAGGATATAAATGAAGAATGAGGCTGCAGCTATAATAAAATAGCTGCCGTAGATGAGTTCCATGGCCACTCCCTTGGATCGAAACCGCTCAATCTACCACCTTGCCCGCCGATGGCCAAAAGTGATCACGTCCAAGTCGCCATTGCGAGTTCAAGACTGGCCAGCACCTGATCCCCATGCCTCATGAAATCATCCGGGGCATAAGGCTCTGGCCGGACCTTGCGATCACGCATCTGGTTGGCCAGCATCGATGCCAGCAATGCAGCACCTCGCTCTACGCGCATCCCCACATGAAGCGAGCCGCGACGCCTCTGGTACTTCACCCAGGAATGGAACTCGCGCAGGCTCAGGTTTTCTTGCGCTTCCGCGATGGTGCGGCCGCCGACTCCGGCGAGGACGAGTTCGTGCCAGAGCTCGTCGAGGTCGGTGAGCTCGTCGTCTTTCCCAGGTTGTTCACCTCATGTATGGCGGTGAGCAGCGCTACGGTGAGGTTTCCGTCCAAGGCGCCAAGACGCTTGGTGCTCTTGGGGTCCTTCGCCAGCTCAGCCTTGTCCAGAGGGCCATGGGTGATATCCAAGACCGAGAAGACGGGCTGGCCCTCCTCGTTGCAGATAGCCGCAGCGATGCGGCCGGCGATACTGTCTTGGTGGCCGGCAGCGGCAAGCACATCACTGACCGCCGTCTGGTAACCCAGCGGGCGCACAAACACGGTAGCTGTCAGTTGTTCTTCGCCTTGGCGCCAGGAGATTTCCTTCTCGACAGGTCGGCCAGTGAAGGAGCCGGCCTGCTGGAGAGTGTCAATGGTGAGCTTCATCGGAGCCTCAGGCTACTTTCTTGATCCAGGCGGAACCGCCCGATCGCTGGATGGAAACTGCGGTGCTGACCACAGCGTTGGCGGCGAAGTCGAACGGGAAGTCAGCCACGTACCCCTCGTACACGAACCAGGTGCGACTGTCCGGCAACTCGAAGTCATCACCCTCGGCGCTGACTGTCGGAACAGCCGTGCCGTCAGACCAGCCCACGGCCCACTTGATGCTGGTATCACCGTCAGCTTCCGAGAGCTGATGCAGGCGGATGTGGCTGGCGTTGTTGGGATCAGCGTTGATGGTTAGTGAGGCCTGGCCAGGAGTGCGCAGACCGGGCTTGTAGGTACGCTCCTTCGAGCTGAGGCAAGTGTCCTCGATTTGCTCCTTGGGAGAGCCGCCAGGGTTGAATGCCGTGGCGCACTCCACCTCCATAACGGTCTTCGTACCGATACCGGATACAGGCGGCACCAGCGCATAGATCTGGGTGCCTTGAGTCAAAATCGACATGGTGGTCTCCTGTCGGGCAAAGAAAAACCCGCGCTTGGCGGGCTGTGGTGAACTGTTTGGTTATCCAGAGTGGATGGAAACCCAGTAACGGGCATTGCCTGGGCCGTAGTAGCGTTGTGCCTGCACAAACGAACTAAGGATTTTTCGTGAGCCAGTACGCTATCCCCGTTGAATCACGCTTCGCACCAATCAAATTCGCGAGAAAGGACGGAAACGTTTACAGCAATCCTCCTGGGCGACCAGTGATCTTGGCCTCTCTACGCCATGATCCTGACCACGGCAGCGGTCCAAGAATTATTTCAAACTACAAAGAGATCTACGCACTCGTTGATACCGGCGCGGACCACAACTACGCAACACCAGAGCTGATAGCAGAAATTGGTTGCCCACAGATTGGAAAGACAACAATTCGGAGTGCCAATGGATGGAGTGAGTCAACTCAACATTTAGCGCACATTTTTTTGCCTGAGGTTGGCAAGCAGTTCGAGACTGATGTGTTCTCGTCTTCCCTGGTTGATGATGGCGACGGCGGGCAAAGCCTCATCATTGGGGTCCTGGTCATCAAGACTGGCAGGCTTGTGATGGACTTCCAAAGCGACATCTACCGCCTCTATGTCGATTGAGCAGGCCCTTGTTGAGCACTCATACAAAATCATCGCACGATTGGTGGCGATGGGTTCTCGTTGAGCTCGCTTCGCCGGACGGCCAGTCATGATCATCATTGCGTGGGACTCAGTATCCGTATGCATTCTACCTCCTAGATCGAAGACCACTTAACGGCGGACTATCCAGTCCACGTCGAAGTTGGCTCGGTAATTCTTTGTGGTAGGGTCGCGCCCTTCGCCGCCCCATCGGGTGACATAGGCGCTCAGCTCAATTGCGTCTCGGATAGCGTCGCGCACCTGCCGCACTGAAGTGCCGGTGGCGCCGTATACATCAACCTGCAGCGTGACGTTGTCAGCATCCGGGCGGCCGGCCAGGTAATTCTCCGGATCGCCGTTGACTACCTGCCACACCGCGTATGGCTTGGCTACACCCTCAGGCGCCTCGCCGAACGAGTAGAGCCGGAGGCTTGCGCCAGAACCGAGCAGCGCTGTGACCGCTGCAGCCTGCGAGCACAGCTGGAAAATTGGTGGTGTCATGAGGACGCAGCCTTTTTCGAAGCGCGCCGGATGGCGCGGTCTATCGCTTTTTCGTACTCGGTGACAAAGGTCGCCGTCACCTCGCTGATGCTGTTGGCCAGGGCCGGGCGCATGAACGGAACGGCGGCCATGTGCTCGGCGCCGAGTTCGATCAAGCGCCAATGCGGCGTCGGCGAGTTCGGGCTGAGGTCGCCGCCATCCTTGAGCACGGCGCCGTGCAGCACACCGATCCGGAACCCAAGGGCGCCGGTCTGTTTGAAAAGCTTCCCGTTCCAGCGCAAGACGATGTTGTCAGCGATTGAGCGCCCGGTTTCCTTGTCATCAATCCGCTCAGCGCCTTCCTTGGCCTTCTGAACCACGATCTGAGCGGCTTTGCGTAATGCGGCACGGCCACCCTTTCGGCGAACGTCATAGCTGACCGAGTCCAGTTTCCCCAGCAGGCCATCCAAGCCGGTAATGCTGAACTCGACGCCGTCAGCCATCTTTCACACCTTTCGAAACGAGGATGGTCAGGTACTCCTGGCCGGACTTGTCGTCCTCCAGGGGCGGTCCTTCGATGCTGTACACCTGGCCACGGTAGATGATTCGCATAGTGGGCAGCACGCCTTTGCGGTACCGGATCACCATGCGCGCCGTGGCCTCGGACTGGGCCGCCTTCGCTGCGACCAGGTCGCGAGCTGACAACGGCTCAACCCGGGCTGGGCATTTCGCCCAGCGCGGCACCCAATCAGGCTCACCAAACTCGCCGGTCGCTTCATCGCGAACGGGGGTGAACTCCTCGATGTCGATGCGGTGCCGGAGCTTGCCGGCCTGCATCACACACCCATCCGGATGCGATAAGGCATCAGCAGGTGCTGGGACGCCAGCGGCAACTCGGTGGCAATGGTGCCGGTGACAACTTCCTCTCGGTTGGCGAACAGGTGGCCCAGCTTGAGCAGGCAAGCCGCCTGGATGGCGGGGTTAACAACCATGCCGTAGGCGATGGAATCCGCCAGGTCGTAGGCATCCGCCAGGGCCTTGCGTGCGTGCTCAAGTAAACGGCAGCGCATGGCGTGGTCCTGCTCCGCCTCCGCTGCAGCGACCGCGGCTGCGTTCGCCTCCTTGGCTTGCTGCATGTCCGCTGGTACGCCAGCGCGGGCCTCGTCGAGAGCAACCTGGTCCAGGTAGAAGCGCCGATTGAGAAACTGCATCGCCGATTCCTCCGCCGCATCGAGCTGAGCCTGGACCAGTACCTGGTCATCAGGTTCGGCCAGCAGGTGGTGCATGGCGATATCGATGGCGATCACGGACATGGATCACTCCTTGGGCTTGGTGGCCGCTCCCTTGCCGCCTTTGTTGGCCGGCTCCGGCGCCTTCTTGTTCTCGGGTTCCTCGGCTTTCTTCACGTCGTAATCCTCGATCAGGCCATTACGCAGCAAATCGCGAGCACGCAGCTCGTCGACGGTGATTTCTTGGTTGCGCTTGACGTACGCGCCGCCGTTGTTGAAGCCCTTGATGGTTTTAACTTTGACGTCTGGCATGTGCAGTCACGCCCGGTTTCCCGGGCGTGCTCCTGGGCTGATTACGTGGTGGCTTCGAACTCGCCGTGGACGAACGACTCTGGGCGATACACCGCCAGGGCCAGACGTTCCTCGGCGCGGATGGTGACCATGTTGGTGCGGAAGTTGTCGCCGTCCTCGGTGGAAACCTCGACAGCCGCTTCCTCACGGTCGAACACCTGGGCCGCGATGTTCATCGCGCCTACCAGGAACTCGCCTTCTGGCACTGCGTTGCTGTCCACCACCGGCAGCTTCCACAGACGCTGCACGCCGCCTTCCTGGACGTTCACCCAGATGTAAGAGCCGTTGGCGTCCTTGGTCAGCTCGATGTCGGCCCAGTCCACCGGGTTGAGGGCAATGGCCGAAGCGCGGTACTCGGCAACGCGCACCTGCAGGATCGCGCGGCGCAGGGTGTCGATCTTGGTGTCGCCGGTCTTGCGCAGGGCTTCGTTGAAGGCGGTAGCCTGCGGGATCAGGCCCAGCAGATTCTGCCCGGTGCCGTCGCCGGCCAGCAGCTGCTCCTCTTCCTTGTACTTCAGGCCGTAGATCGCGCGGCCGTTGATGTAGCTCTGCAGGAGCGGGATGTCCGACAGCACCTGCTTGGAAGCGCGGAACCAGTGGGCAATGGTGATGACGTTGGTAGTCTTCAAACCGAAGGACAGATCGGACTGGGCCTTCGCGGCGCCCTCACCCGCCTGCGGCGCGGCCATGTTCTGGAAGCCGGTTTCCTGTACGAACTCGACCGCGTTCGAGCCGGTGCGGCCTGGCATGATCAGGTCGCGAATGGTGAATTCACGCTCGGGCCCCACCACGATGCCGGGAACACGGGTCGGCTGAATGCCTACGCCGACGCCACCGGTACCGGTGGTAGCGCTGGTGATGTTGGTCACGGCCTTGCGACCTACGCGAACGATGCCGCGACCGCGAGTCTGCAGCGACTTGAAATCGTCGCACTCGGTCAGCTCTTCGCCTGCAGACTTGAAGTCGACAGGGTCGTTCGCGGAGAAGCGGCGAGCCATCTTCTGCTCGATTTCCTGCAGGCGGTCCTGCAGGCCCAAGCCATCCTTCACCAGGCCATCGAGGATGGTCTTGGTGTCGGCCAGAATGGTACCGTGCGACTTGATCTCTTCAGTGGCCTTGGCGGCGAACGCCTTGATCTCTTTGTCGCGCTCGTCCAGCAGGTCGTTAACCGCCTTCAGCTGGATCTTGTCGTCGGCGTGCTCCTTGCGCTGGAACTGGCGGTGTTCGGAGCGAGCCTGGTTGCTCATGGCGTTATGCATGATGATTCCTCAAAACGATGGGAGAGAAAGTGCCGGGCGCGATTTCAACGCCTCAACGATTTCGATTGCTGCCAGGTCGCCCTCGGACTCGCTCCGGAGCAGGTGCTGCAGCCCGCGGTTGGCAATCACCGTGGACTGAGATTTCGAGAAGCCTGCCTCGCGCAGGAGCAACTCAAATTCGGGCATCGAAGGCAGGCCGCCGTGGGCCAGCTTCGACTTGATGGTGTCGGTACGCGCCTCGTCGTTGGCGGGCACGGTGACGATCGATATCTCAATCAGGTCGAGTTTCGTCAGAGTTCGAATACCGGTCTTCTGGTCGAAGCTCGACTCTCGGACGTAGTAGCCGATCGACAGACCAGTGATCGATCTCGTCTGCATGCCTCGGAACGCGATACGGGCATAAGGCGCATCTGGAAGCCATAGTTCACCGTCGCCGAACAAGCCGTGATCGTCTTCCTTCAGGCTTTCAATGTCCCAGCTGCCAATTGGCTCTCGGGTCATGTGCTGCCACAGCACAGGGAAGGTGCGGCCCTTGGCCTTGGTATCCTCGATCGACTCGAGAAAGGCACCCGGCGCAACGACCTCCTTGTAGCTGTCGACCACGCCGAACACTGAGCCGTAGCCAGAAAAAAGGCCATCGTCACCGACAGCCTTCACGTCATAGTCGAAAGAGCGGTACTTGACCGCCGCCAGTCGATCCTTGTGTCTCATGGGGTGTTACCTCTGGGCTGGTCGTTTAGCCAGTCGAGCAATGCAGCCTTGGCCTGGTTGGCGCCACCGGGGTCTTCGCCCAGCTTGTCGATCGGCAACATGTTGGATTGCACCCTGAGCTTGGAGGCATTACCTCCTGCAGGGGGCAGGTTCTCCTTAATCCGGCAGTCATCACTGGTGTAAATGCCGTTCTGGGTCATGGAGGCGTAGAAAGCCGCTCGCGCTGCGCTATCCATGCGCAGCAGCCCTTCCGGGTTGAACTTCACGTAGAAGCGGCGTCGCTCATCAGGGCGAAGCAGGCGTCGGTTTGCGCACATCTCTATGCGCTTGATCCATGGCAGCAGGGTGAACGACAGGAAGCCGATCATCTGCTGTTCCATGCCGGTGCCCCAGCTGGTGGAGTTCTGCGTGTGCCCGACCATCCACGGCGGCACCCGGAACCAGCGGCAAATTTCTTCGACGTTAAACGCCCTGGTTTGCAACATCTGGGCGTCTTCAGGCGTCATCGACACCTGCTGATACTTCATACCCGCCTCAAGCAGCATGGTCTTGCCCGCGTTGGTCACACCCTCGTATTGCTTGACCATGTCGTCGCGCAGCTCGCCGCGCTGCTTCGGGTTGAGGATCTGGTCGGTGGAAAGCACCCCGCCGAGCTTCATCCCGTTGGCGAACATCTTGGCTGCGGACTCATCGGCGGCCATGGCCGAGCCCAATACCTGACGCCCATAGGACAGAGGCGAAAGCCCGCACAGCGGGTCGGTACCGAAAGCCCTGACGTGGACCATCTGCTCATCGGTCAGCGTGTGTGGCTTGCCGAAGCTGTCGATGAAGCGGTACTCAATACGGCCATCAGCCAGGCGCCTCGGCGGCGACATGTTCTGCGGTAGCAGGAACTCCAGACTGGTCAGTGTCCGCCCACTCATGCGCGGCTCGCAGAAAGAATTACCCTGCAGCAGCAAACTGGCCATGACGTTCTCCCAGAACTCCACTGGGGTCTGATCGGCGTTGGGCTGCTGGCTGATAACGAAGTTGACCGGGTGGGAGCTGGCCACCACCGGCGCGCCGTTCTTGTCCTCGTACAAGGCGATCGGCAGGGTAGCTATGGTCTCCGCAATCAGCCGCACACAGGCCCACACCGTCGAGAGCTGCAGTGCCGTCTGCTGGCTGACCACTTTCCCCGACGCCGAGTCGGTTCCGTAGAACTTGCTCCAGAACGTCGAATCGGTGAGACCGATGCGCCTACCTGCCCAGCCTGCCACGCTGGAAGCCATACCTGGCTCGGCGGACTTAACCAGCGCCTGGCCCAGCACCTGAGTGAGAGATTTAGCCACTGGTCAGCCCCTTGCGGATGAATCCGGCTGCAGCGAGGCAAGCGAATGCTGCTGCCAAGAGGCTGTAGCCCAGACCAGCCAGCACGTATACGCCCGCGACGCCCAGCAGCAGGCCACCGGCCGCGAGCGCCAGAAAGATGATGAGACCAGTTTTCATAGGGTTCCTATCAGCCAAGCACGATGGGATTGGCGAAGAAGTTGTCGAAGCCACCGTTTCCTTCAGCTGCCAGCCGCAGCACGGACCCGATTGCCATGATCAGCGCGACCGCGCCGTCGATCTTGTTGTCGTCGCCCTGTTTGATCGGGCGGACCACGTCGTCGTTGCCTGGCAAGTGCTTGCCGATCACGTTGCCGATACACCAGGTCATGATCGGATTGCCGTCGTGATGGAAGCGTCCTGACTCGATCGCTGCCTCCAGCTCCTTCATGCCGTCGGACATGTTGGTGTAGTTCTGGGTGATGGTGATCGGGTTAAACCCCTCGTCATCAAGGTCGTGGCTCAGGCCAGTGGCGCCATGTGGGTCAATCGGACTCTCCTTAATCGGCGCCAGATGATTCGCCTCCTTGGTGTCCTCAAGGATCTCCCGATAGTCCACCTCTGCACCTGGTGTCGTGAACAGGTGCCCGGTATTGACCCAGGCTTGGAAGCGCTCGGCCATGCGCTTGTTGTCCACGTCGTTGGCCGTGTCTTCCGGAACCCAGAACGCCGGAGCCACGCTGTAGTAGTGGATCTTTCCGTCGATCTCACGCCAGAACAGCCTGGCCCTGGAGTTCATGTCCAGCTTGCGCGCCAAGTCGAAGCCGGCAATCCACTCCTGCCCCTCGAACTGCTCAAGCGTGAGCGTCTTGTCCTCGCAGGCCTTCCAGCTTTCCATGTTGAAGAAGCCGGACTTGGCACTCACCCACAGGTTCAGGTGCTTGGTCTTGAACGTGTTGGTGAAGCGCGCCGAGCGGATCGCCCTGGCCAGCTGGCTCTCCAGGTACTCCTGAAACACCGACACACCCATGCAGGGGTTGGCCTTGGCAAGGTTCTTCGGGTCGGTCCAATCGTCGCCCTCGTCGAGCGTCCAGATGTAGCCGAACAGCTCGTCGTCCGGCACGGTGCCGTTGAGCATCTCGATGACCTGGCGACGCTTGTCGTAGCACGGCCCCTCGATGTTTGCGCCGGCAGTGGTGATGATGAACATTAGCGGCTGCCGGCGTGCCCCCATACCGGTGAGCATCGTGTCGTACTGGGCAGCGCTGTCGTGCTCGTGGTATTCGTCGATGATCGCGCAGGACGGAGACGCACCATCACCAGGGTTGCCGATCAGCGGCTCGAAACGGCTGCCGTTGGACGGTATGTTCAGGTTCGAAGCGTTGACCTCGATTCCCGCCGCCTCGATCAGCATGGGCGAGCGACTGACCATCAGCCTTGCTGGCCGGAACACCTCCCACGCCTGCTTCTCGGTGGTCGCACCGGAGTAGACTTCGGCGCCGAACTCGTTGTCGGCGGTGAACATGCTGATGCCGACGCCGGCGGCGATCACCGACTTGCCGTTCTTGCGCGGCACCTCCCAGTAGCTCTCGCGAAAGCGCCGGTACCCGCCCTTCTTCCGGACCCAGCCGAATGTGCAGGCCAAGCCGAAGAGCTGCCAGGGTTCCAGGGTGATCAGTTGCCGCTTGAACGCCCATTCGCCCTTGGTGTGGGGCAGCAGCTGCATGAGGCGCAGCTTCTTCTCGGCCTTGGCCGGATCGAACTTGTACGGGTAGTTCTTCGAGCGGCTGGACGCCACATCCTCAAAGTGCCGCTCGATCGCCTGGTGGATGTAACGACATGCCGGAAACTTACCCTTGAGGACAGACCTTGCCCACACCATTGCTTTGTCGACATTGGTGTACTTGGCTCTGGTCATCAGGAACTCAGTAGGGCGGCGAACTCGTTGGTGGATTTCTGCTTGTTGCCGCCGATGATTCGGGTTCGGCTGGCCGGGTCCAGGCCCAGCATCGAACCGAATGTCACGATCTGACGCATTGCTTCGTTTGCAGCGGTAAGCGCTGGGTTCTTCATCGGGCTGCCCTGCGATGACTCGACCACCGGGCCAAACTGGTCGACCGCCTCCTGGGCCATTCGCCAGTTGCTGTAGGCGGTGCAGAAAGCCTCAACGTTGTGCAGGTCAGTCAGCGCGATGACGTTCTCGCGCAGCAACTCGGGTACCAGCATCTTCCACATCGTGGCCGCACGATCGCTCAGCCAATCCGGCGGATCGACATTTGTGATGGTGGCGAACTGCGGCTCGGCCTTGTTCAAGGCCCGTTTTCCGGGGTTGCCGGCTAGCTCTTTCTTGGCCGTCGGCTTGGGTTTGCGACCACGGCCGGCGACCTTGGCGGTGCCTCCCATCGCGCAACTCCTGAATTTTTAATTTCGCGGGTGTAAAAAAACGACTGAGGGCGCGGTGTCCGAGCGAAAGGGCCTGAACTTTTGACCCTCCCCCTCCCTGCCAACGAGATTTCATCTCATTTGCGCCGTTTTCGATCATTTTTTGATCGTTTTCGACTCCCGCTGCGTCTTCGCCTTGTGGCAGTCGCGGTTGATCGCCCGCAGGTTGTGGTCATCGTCGGTCCCGCCGTGGGCAAGGGCGACAATGTGGTCAACCTCGTGTGCTTCTCGGATGCGGCCGAGCTGGGCGCAGTCGTCACACCGGCACAGGTACTGATCTCGCTTCAGGATTCGCTCACGCTTGCGCCGCCAAGGGCGACCACCACGGCCTGACCCCTTACGTGTCGCCCAGGCCTTGGCCTGCTCGGCAGCCAGGTCGGCATGGCCATCGCAGTAGCCATTACCGTTGCGGTGCAGTGCTCTGCACCCTGACGCCCGGCACGGGCGCTGAGGTCTTATCGGCATGGCGCACCACTCAAGTAAGTCTGAGGCGGGGCGTCAGGATCGATGCCGCCTTCATCCGCCAGCGCTTCGATCAGTGCTAGGTTCTGGGTCGCGATCTGTTCGAGCAGGCTGGTCTGCTTCTGCTGCTGGTCCAGGATCTGCTGGAGCAAAGAGATTGCTTGCTCGTTCACGGGCCACCTTCATCCATTTGTTGATCCACTCGCGCCGAGCGGCGCACCCACTGCAGGCCATCACTCAGTCCTGCTCATGTTGAGCTGCTGCGCGATATCGGCAGCACGCTCACGCACTTCCAGCACCTGGCCGTCGAACGTGTGGACGATGGCGCAGATGCCGTGCCACTGCGAGCTAGTGGCGGCCTCCTGCACGCGGGCAATGGCGGCCGGGGCAAGATAGTGCTGGCGGCGGTTGACGTCAGTCAGCGTGATCATCGGGTCACCCTTGTGCTTTGCGAGACAGGAACAGGTCGGAATAGCCGCGAAGCTTCTCAACCCCCATGAAGCCGACCATTCCGCCTGCGAAGGTGGCCATGCCCTGTGGCAGGCCCATCCATTCGAGCAACGGCACCAGGGCCAGGGTGATGAGGCCGCACAACGCGCCCTCCAAGAACATCTGCCGCCGGGTGCCGCCGCCATACACCACCCGGAGGACGGCGATCGCGACTGACAAGCCAGCGGCATACAGCTGAGGCTGATGGGCCAGCACCCAGGTGAGCACAGCGGCCCACAGGCCAGGATCCTTCTCGGGCATGTTTGGCATCTCGATTCCTCCCTTTTGGGGAGCGCAGTAGGTTCGGCCCCAACAGCACTCCCAGCTCGGGGCGATGGGTGTGGTGGAGCCGAAAACGAAAAAGCCCCGGCAAGTGCCGAGGCTTCGAATTGGCGGAGATGTCGACCCTGTCAGGTCGATGTCGTGGCGTTTCCCTCCAGTCCCCACGCTGACTGTTACCCCTGCACGTTCCCGCCGGGCTTTGATCATCTCCAAAACGCAAAATCCCGGTCACATTCGCCGGGATTTCACTGTGTCGCGTTGCTTGCAAGCTGGACACGCTGCTATGAAAACAGGTGTTTATCCGCGCGGAAAGCTTTTTATGCAGCCTCGCGCAATTGCTCCAGGGCGCAATCGATCCAGGCCACTCCAGTGTTGATCAGCTCGCGCGCCTTGGCTTCGCTCATCTTGTGCTCGCGGGCGATCCGCAGCGCCGGCCATTTAGCACCGAAGTACAGCCAGACGAAGCCGCCCATCTGCGGGTTGCGCTTGTTCAGCCTGGCTACGGCGCCGTCCACCGCAAGTGCTAGGTCGTCTGTGATCACGTATTGCTTGAGCCCGCCTTCAGCTGGGGCGTGCTCCTTCATAAGCGCATACAGCGGGCAGACGTACTGAGGTACGCCCATGCCATCCATGCGCCACCAACCCCATTGCTCGAGCATGTACGCGGTGTCACCAAGGGCCTTGTCTACGTAGGTTCGTTTTTTCATGTCCTTCCCCCTCAATCCCCGGTGTAGTTGGTGCCTCCGGCGCCGCGCCGGTTGCTTCCCTGATATGTCGCCTCAGGCCCGGATGCCTGAGGGTTCTTCAACTGCTCGATCTGCCGCAGCGCTGTCCGGAGCCTCATGCTGAGCTGGGTCACCAGTTCATCCAGGGCCAGGGCCTCACCGGTTGCTGCCACTACCCAGCCCGAGGCATTGCAGTGGTCGCATGGCAGTTCGTGAAACAAGCCCTTGGAGACCGCTCTCCCACGGCACAAAGGGCATACATCCAATTCAATTACGGCCTTCTTGAAAGCCGGGCCGTGGCTTTTTCTCATTGGCGGGCACGCCCCTTTTTGGCCCGAAGCCAAGGTTGGGTCGCACGGCTGCGCGGTACGACCGCACTGCCAGCCACAACCGACTTGTCGAACTGCTGCAGGCCAAACAAACCTCCTTCCCGCGGCGACACGGTCACTTCCTCGCCGAGGTCCACGCCGAACCACTCATCAATGATCACCCGCCCAATGGCTCGACCTTCCAGGATGTAGAGGAAGGCGACGGCCCCGTGCTCGGAATTCCTCATTTCGAATCCTCGCTTATGGTTGATTCCTGAATCACGCCGCAGGCCCCGTGCTGCTTGGCCTCCAGGCAATTACCCGAAATTGCGTTTCTACCCTCCTTCAACCCATGGATACGGTCGAAGCCCTTGCTGTCTAGAAACGCGTGCCACTGCTCCAGGGCAGCGCGCTTGCGCTCTTCGGCAGTGGTCTGGATGTAGGCCTGGACGTTGTGGCCCATGGCGTGGTTGATCAGCAGCTCGCCGATCAGGAAGTCGATGCCCTGCTCCGCCCAGCAGGTCCTGGCCAGCTTGCGCAGGTCGTGGCTGGTCCACTCGCCCTGCCCCAGGCGGGTGAACACCTCCGAGGCCTGCTTCTCGCTCAGGCACTTGCCGCTCTTGCCCGGGAACAGGTACTGGCCGGTGTAGCCCTTGGCCCTCTGGGTCTCGCGGTACCAGGTCAACAGCGCGCACACCTGCTCGGTCAGTGGCAGCGAGTGCTCGGCGCGGGTCTTGGTGTTCTCCGCCGGCAGGTGCCAGTTGCGGATGGCCAGGGCGATGTGTGGCCACTGGGCTTGGCGGGTCTCGCCCAAGCGGTTGCCGTGACACAGCATCAGCAGGGCCAGCATGGCGTCGGCGGGCTCGTCGGCGATCACCTCGGCCAGCTGGCTCAGCAGGCCCTCGATCTGCACCCCGCGCAGGCGCGCCGGTCGGGCCTTGATCTTGGCCTTGGTGAAGTCGCTGAACTTGATCCCGGCCATCGGGTTGCGGGCGACTAGGCCCAGGGCGTGAGCCTTGCGGAAGGCGTCGATCAACAGGCCGAACACCAGGCGCACGTACTCGAGCGACAGCTGCTCCTGCATCGGCCAGACCAGCTGGTTGTCCAGGGCGCTATGGCTCACATCGGCCAGCGCCAGGCCGCCGATGCGCGGCATCAGGTGGCAGGCAATGGCCGACTTGGCCGTGGCCCGCCGGCTCTTCGACAGGTTGCGGGTGCGCTCGACGCGGTCGGCGAACCACTCCAGCAACCCCCCTACCGTTTGCCAGCCCGACACAGCAGCCTTGCCCTCGCTCAGCAGCCGCTGGCGAACCTCCGGCAGCGAGGCCAGCACCACCTTGGCCGACTGGTCCGGGTAGGTGCCGATCTTGTTCCACTGCTTGCGCACCACGAGGTACCAGGTACCGCGTGGGCGATCCTCGGTGAAGCGCAGGTACAAGCCAGGGTGGCGCGGGTCGCGCAGCAGCACAGCGTCCAGATCATCCGCCCGGCGGCGCAGCTCGGCATCGGAAAGCGCGACCACAACCGTCATGCTGCCACCGTAGCAGGCAGCAGCAGGTAAGCGCGGATGGCCTCGACCGCGTCGATGTTGCCCCGGCACACGATGGCCAGGTAGCCCTGGTCTGCCAGCGCCTGCAGGTAGGCGTCCTGGCTGGGCGACACCGGTGCATCGAACGGCGGCATGGCCTTGAACTCGATGTACAGGCCGAAGTAACCGCCGCGCGCCATCGGCAGCACCAGGTCGGGAACACCGGCCTTCACGCCCTGCCCCTTCAGCTTGGCGGCCACGGCCTTGACACGGTGCCCACCGTTTGGGACGTGGTAGATCAGCTTGTAGGCCTGCGGGTAGCGCAGCTGCAGCTCCTGCATCAGCGCGGCCTGCTCCTGCCCTTCCCGGTCAACGGGCTTGGCACGGGCCGGCTTGGCCTTGAACGGGCGAAGGGCAGGAGCATTCATGCGACCAGCACCCCCTCGTTGATCAGCAGCGCCTGGGTGCGCATCACACCCTCGGCGTGGTAATGCCGGGCGGTTTCGCGATCGACGACCCGGCTGCGGCCGTCACAGGCGTCGTGGCAGGCGCTGCAGGACCAGGCACCTTGCATGTCGTGCGGCTTCTTGCCCACCCCGCAGGTGCCGGCCAAGCGGTAGTGCGCAAGGACGGTGGTCTCGGGGTTACCATTGCACACGCCCGGGATACGTACCTGGCACTCCCGTCCGCGCGCGGCCTTGGTCAGCTTGGTTTGCCGCATGGTCAGAACTCCTCCTTGCCACGGTGCGATTCCCACTCGAAGGGCACCACCACCCCGCCGCCCTCGCGCAGTCGGTCGTAACACCGCTCGCCCATGGCGTGGCGCAGCTGGGCTGGCTCCAGGTTGGAAATCACCACCGTGGGGCGCATCTGCTCGTAGCGCCCGTTGATGATCGAAAACAGGGTGGTCAGCTCGAACTCGCTCGGCTGCTCCTTGCTGACGCCGACCTCGTCCAGCACCAGCAGCGATGGCTCGATCAGGCTGGACAGGATGTCGGCCTCGGACTGCTCGCTGTGGCGGTCGTAGGTCGCGCGGATGGACTGCAGGATCGCGCCCACCGTGCGGTAGACGGCGGTGGCCGAGGTGTTGCGCATCAGCTCGTTGGCCATGCCGGCACCCAGGTGGGTCTTGCCGGTGCCGACCTTGCCCAGCAGCATCAGGCAACGCCCGGTGCGCTCGATCTCCTCGAACGCGGCCACGTAGCGCGTGCAGTAGGCCAGGGCCTTGCGCTGGCCTTCGTGCTCGACGCGGTAGTTGGCCAGGGTGCGCTCGGCGAAACGCTTCGGGATCAGCGCCGCCCCCAGCTTGCGGGTCATGGCCTCGCGCTTCAGGCGGGTTTCCTCAGCCTGCTGCTTGGCCTGACGCTCGGAAATCGCGGCCTTCTCGCATTCAGGGCAGCGACCAACAATCTCGCGCCCCATGAGCATGGTCACCCGCTGCTCGAAGGCACCGTGATGCTCACAGTCCGCTGGCTGGATACGAAAACCAGCGGCGTTTTTCACCTCGGACATGGTGATCACCGATTCAGATCGCATAAGTGCCGTCCTCACGCTCGGACAGGCCGGCGGTGTAGTCGCGTTCGTTGAAGCCGTGGTGACGGCTGTGAGGTTTGGCCTGGGTCGGCAACTGGGCGCCGATGCGCTTGGTGACCCATTCAACTTCGAAGCCGCGCCAGCCGTTCTCGACGGCCACTTCCAGTGCCTGGGCTGGCTGGACGCCGAAAGCCTTGCACTGCTCCAGCTTGACGTTCAGCCCGGCCCAGATTCGGGCGGTCACTGGGGCCTTGGCGGCCTTGCGAACCGTCAGGTAGTCAGCGATCAGCGACTCGTCCAGGCCGTGAGGGTTGTCGGCCAGCATGGCGGCCTTCCCGAACGGCGCCTTGCGGTCAGCTTTGGCCGGGGTCGGCTGCTCATCGCTGGGGGGGCATGTATTTTCTTCCGAAGGAAGAAATACATAGGGGGTTAGATTCTTAGAATAAAGAAGGGAGTCGGCGGTTTTGGTCTGTTTCGACTCTTCGCCGATTCGGACCACTTGAGCCGAGTCGGCTGTTTTGGTCTGTTTCGGCTCAATAACGTAGACCCAGTCTTTCGGGTCATTCACACCGATGTCGCCTCGGGCACCGCCCTCTCGGAACAGCACGCGACGACGCAGCAGGCTCGAGATCGCCTTGGATACGGTGTCAGGGTGAGCGTGGATGGCTTTCGCGATGTCGGTGGCCGGGATGCGCTGAGCACCCGCACCAAAGTTGATGGTGGCCTTGGCCACGTACAGCACAATCTTCATCTCCCGGGCCGGGAGATCGATAGCCAGCAGGCCATCCATGAGCTGGTTGTCCATCCGGGTGAACCCCCTGGACTTGTCAAGTGGGACGATGTTTGTCATGCTTTAACCCGTTCTAATGCTGTAGAGAAAGCCGCCCTGCCAGGCGGTTTTTTTTCGTCTGCTATTCGGCTACTGGATGCCTAAACAGCAGGACGGCCCCACTACTGGCGCAAGGCCAGATGAATCAAAATCCACCTCGTCAATCGGCACCTTTCACCGGGGATATGCCAGGAACGTCTTGCCGCTGCGCAACAAGCACTCCGCCTGACTCCTTCTCCAGAACGCACTGCATCGGATAAGAGAAGCCGCCAGCCGAACGGCACTGGGAGACCCGGCTACTGGACACGCCGAGAGCGTCACCGATGGCGCGGCCGGTGCGGAAATGTTTCAGGGCTTCGTCAAAGGTCATTGATGTCTCTCCGAGGTCTTCGGCGAGTTTAGAGTTCTTAACAATACAAGGCAAGTTATCTAAACACTCAAAGGTTTAGAATCCTAAATATGGAATTCAAAGACCGCGTCATCGCGCGCATGAGGGAGCTCAACCTGAGCTCAACCGACCTCAGCAAATTGTCTGGCGTGTCCAAGGCAACCGTGAGCTTCTGGATTAACGGAACGAACGGCGCCAAGGGCAAAAACCTTCTCGCCCTGGCAAAAGCACTTGAGTGCTCAGCGGAATGGCTTTCTGACGGTACCGGTCGGCCAACTGACGAGAATGCTTCTTCAGGCGCGGCATCCAGCACTGCCGAACTGGTGGCGCAGATGCTTGCCTCTAAGGCTGGAAAGAACCTTTCGGAGAAAGCACGCGAAGTCATGCTTGCCGCTGCTGCCGAAGCGGACAGCCCAGATCGAGGGCAAGAATACCTTCCCTCTGCCTACTCCAGCCTAAAGCCGACCCAGGAAGAAATCCTAATTCCTCAGTACGACGTACGAGCGGCAATGGGCCACGGGCAAGTGCCTGCTGATTACAGCGAGGCCGTGCGAAACCTCGTCGTGCGTGAAGAAATTTTGCGGGAGAAGGGCGTTACGTACACCTCGCCTACAGCATTGGCGATGATAACGGGATGGGGTCAGAGCATGGAGGGGACCATCAATGACAAGGACCTTGTCATTGTTGACCGAGGAATCAACGAGTTTATAGGCGAAGGGATCTACGTAATCACCTGGCACCAAGAGCTGTACATCAAGCGCATGATGCGGTTGGATGAGGACCATTTTCGGCTGATCTCTGACAACCAGCACTATGAGAACCAGACGGCTCGCATCGATGACGTCACAGTGCATGCCAAGGTGCTACTGATCTGGAACGCAAAAAAAGCGTAATACTCACCGCAAAGAAGCCCGCGTATTAGCGGGCTTTTTCGTACCGTCAGAACGGCGCCGACTCCTCTAAAGCCACGAATTCATCCTGGGTTTCTGCTTGAGGATCCTCGTCCGAGAATGCCTCCCAGCGCAGCGTCACAGAGACATCCTCCTCGTTAAATTCCATTTCGATCCCGTCAGTCTCCTTGAGGATCCCCATCACCTCCTCCCACTCCCTGTCCCCATCAGTATCTAGCCGGTGAATGGTCACCCACCTTTGTTGTTGGGCGGCAGGATGATTGATCATCGATGAAACCCGAAGACCCAGGCGCTCCACGCCCGACATAACCACTTTTTCCTGCTGCTTCTGGGGCTTTGCCATCCGATCCTCCAATAACTGTATATCCATACAGGGACTACGCAAGACTAGCTGATCTCCTACAAAGCCGGAAGTCTTGACTTTGCGGTCTCACCGGGAATATCCGTTCGTCCATCCTGTTTAGATTTCTAAAATACTTCTTGACGCCATCTGTTTAGTTTTCTAAATTTGCCTCAAGCAGTCGCTACAAGGGGCTGCAGGCAGACAAGCCACCGCTCTTTAAAAACCAGCAGATGAGCCACCAGGCGCCGAGTTCAACCGGCGATTGAGTTCTGGTGGACGTCACGCAACACAGCAAGCTTCCTCGCTCGACATGTCGGCCCGCAGGTTTGCTGAGCAACACAGATTTCACTGGCTGGCCTTGGCGACAGGGCCAGACGGGAAATCAACCCCACGGAGCAACACCCCATGCTTGGAAAACTGTTCGGCAAGAAAGGTCGTGAAGCCCGCGCTGCAATGCAGGTGGTTCAGAACCGCGACCTGATGCAGGCGATAGTGTACGGCGCCTTCTACGTCGCAGCCGCGGATGGCGATATCGGCGAAGACGAAATCAAGAAGACCGAAAAGCTGATCGCCAACACACCTCAGCTCAAAGGCTTCGGTCCGGAGCTGTCCAACACCATGGACCGGGCCGAGAAAGACTTCCACGACGGCGGCCACCGCATCCTGCGGATGAACGCCGAGAAGGAACTGAAAGACCTGGCTCACTCCCCGGAAGAAGCGGCCATCGTCATCAACGTCATGCTGACCATCGCCGAGGCATCTGGCGACATCGACGACAAGGAAATGGCCGTCCTTGAGAAGTCGGCGAAGCTGATGGGCCTCAGCCTCAAGGACTATCTGTGATCCGCATCGGATCCTTCGCAATCATGGCCGTCGCCGTGGTGTGGCTGGTCATGCGGGGAGTCGATTACGGCACTTGCGCCTGGTACGGCCACCAGACCGAGCGCGACACCCGCTACGCCGCATTTGTCGGCTGCATGGTGAAGACCAGTAGCGGATGGGTGCCACGCAACGAACTGCGCACCCAGCAGTAGCACCGCGTCAGCCTGACGAAAACTGCCCGATCTACCTGGTTCCCCATCACTAGGCTGCATCGGTCGTGGCGTTCGCCCTCCCCTTGGTCCGGGAGGTAGACGGCAGCGAGCGTCACGACCAATGCAGCCACCCGCAAGAGCAAATCATGGACACGATCACTATCGGCGCATGGATAGGCCATCTTGGCCGAGGCCTGGCGCCTCGCGAATTGCAATGCATCCTCGATGTCGCCCAGGGCTTCACCACCAAGGAAATCGCCAGGCACTTCGGCATCAGCGAAAGCGGTGTCGAGAAGCGTATCGGCGACGCCATGTTGAAGCTGGGCGTTGCCCGCCGGGCGGCAGCCGTGGCCGAAGCCATGCGCCGCCAGATCATCAGCCCGCTCTGCATCGCGCTCGTTGCCCTCATGGCCATGCACGCGGTGATCAACGACAGCGACCCCATGCGCCGCGACCGCCGCGCTCCTGAGCGCCGCACCGCCCAAGTTCGAATCGTTCGCAAGGCAGAAGCCTTGGAACTCCATGCCTGACCAACAAGGACCATCCCATGAACGCAGCCATCCGTAACAGCCGTGTGCAATACGCCCAAGTGCAGCAGCAGGCCGAAGCCGCAGCCGCCGAGTTCCGCAGCAATTCCCGCTTCTTCGTCCAGCAGGGCGAGAACAACAGCTGGGCCATCGTCGGCTCCGACGACAACCGGCTGTACGGACAGCGCCGTCGCTACTTCGACGCAGTGACCTATGCCGAAAGCCTAGAGCGCGCCGTGAACGCAAAGTCGGTACCGGTGCTGAAAGTCAGCCCGCCAGATGACGTGCGCACCCGCTGGGCTGCGCTGTGGGCACTGGTGCTGATCGTCATGGCCGGAGCGTTCTCGTCATGAGTCGCGGGGTAAACAAGGTCATCCTGGTCGGCGCAGTTGGCCAGGACCCAGACGTGCGCTACATGCCAAACGGACAGGCCGTGACCAACATCAGCCTGGCCACGAGTGAGCAGTGGACCGACAAGCAGTCGGGCCAGAAGGTCGAGCGCACCGAATGGCACCGCGTGGTGATGTTCGGGAAAGTGGCGGAGATCGCCGGGGAGTACGCCCGCAAGGGGACCCAGCTCTACATCGAGGGCAAGCTGCAAACCCGCGAGTGGGAGAAGGACGGCATCAAGCGCTACACGACTGAGGTGCACGTCGACATGCGCGGCACTATGCAGTTGCTCGGCGGAAAGCCGCAGGGCCAGCAGCCCGGTCAAGCGCCCGATCGTCAGCCGCAGCAACGCCGGCAGGCATCCCAGCAGCAGAGCCAGCAGTCGGCCCCGCCGGATAGCTTCGATGACGACATTCCCTTCGCGCCAGCGCACCACCTCACGGGGGCGTAACCATGCGCCATCAACCGCCCCACCCCACCGCGTACTACCTCGGGCGAGCCTGCCGAGACAACAGCCAGTCACGCGATGCCCAGCCATACGGCTGGATGACCGTGGACTGCGGCTGGTGGCTTGCCGGCTGGCATGACCGAGACATGGAGCTTTCCGCTTGAAACGCATCACCGCGCGCGTCCGGCACGGCCGGCGCCAGCAGCACATCAATCTGCCGCCCAGCGGCTTGGGAGGTACCTGCGATGACCGAGCAAAAGACCGGTGTCGCGAAACACTCTGCGGACTACCGGGCCCGGCAGAAGGCCCAGGCGAAGAAGCTGGGAATCGAGAAGGTGTTCTTCAACATGCCGGAGGGGATCAAGGCCGCCATGGCTGCCGAGATCGAGCGCTACGGCTACGACCAGGTACAGGAACTCTGGCAGGATCTGGCCTTATCGTGGATAGCCCAAGATCCTGAAGAGCGGGCGCGTCGCCTCGAACGACCTGACGCGCCAGCTTTTTACATCTCACCGAAACTAGCGCGCCAGTTCGAAGCGGCAAGTATGGCCGAAATCAGACGGGATCCAGGTGATGAGATAGAAGCACCGCGTTAGTCAGGATCAATCTCACGCATCATCTGCTGCATAACTCGTATGCCTCGATCACGGCATGCCTCATAAGACGCACACACCTCGCTGTCTTCATGGGTGCCTGTGCGGCCATCCTTAGCTTCAACCTCAATTCGTATACCACGGGGAATAGGGTTCGAACCGTCATCGGGCCATTTGAACTGCAAGAAACCCTTCTGTCCTTTCGGCCCATTCCAACGCACGCCGCGAGGTCGGTCCACTGCCAGCTTCAAATCGTCGGTCATAGAAAACTCCATAAGGCCCGGCCCCATGCCGGAATCTCTTTGTACTCCAGAACGCGTTACCAAAAAAAACCTTTTTAGAAGTTGTTGCCTCCGGCGCTGCCCGCCAGCGCCTTCCCCTATTCAACGATAACGCCTCCCCGGCGAGGGCGGCGCCTGCCTGGAGATCACCATGAGCACATTCGCAGTGTTCGGCATGACCGCGAGCGCGGCACTTGCCGATGCCAGGAAACAGACAAAGAACACCAGGCCCAGCGGAAAGGCTGGGTGCCCCCCCCTAGAGCTTACGCTCGCTGAGTGGACGGAGGCTGTTCAGCACAACGCCGACACCATTATGGCCGGCGAGAAAGTGAAGCAGCTCAGCGCCCTATTCGATACTCCGCAGCATGCCCAGCAGTTCATTGAGCTGGCAAAGCGGGCAGGCCCATGTCGAGACCTGCGAATCCGCTCCAAGGCGGCACTCCTCGACGAAAAGGGTCGCACGATCATCAGCCCCAAGACCAAGATGCCCGTTATTGGCTGGGCGGACTGGAAGCCTGAAATTCCCAAAGTCGCCTGACACGGAAATCACCATGACAACAGCAATCGACCTGTTCGCCGGCCTAGGCGGATGGAGCACCGGCGCGCGCGCCGCAGGCGTCCAGGTTCTCTGGGCGGCAAACCACTGGCCGGTGGCCGTTGAATGGCACAGCGCCAACCACCCAGACACGCAGCACGTCTGCCAGGACTTGCACCAGGCCCGCTGGGAGCAGGTGCCGGCGCACGACATCTTGCTTGCCTCGCCCTGCTGCCAGGGCCACGCTAAGGCACGCGGCAAGAAATCGGGAAACCCTGAGCACGACGCTTCGCGCTCGACAGCCTGGGCGCCGGTATCGGCCCTTGAGTTCCACCGGCCACAGGCGGCGGTGATTGAGAACGTGCCCGAGTTCACCGACTGGGTGCTGTATCCGGCCTGGCTGCAAGCGATACAGGCGCTGGGATACCAGGCGGCGCCTCACATCGTGGATTGCGCCGACCTCGGCGTACCGCAGCATCGGGTGCGCCTGTTCATGGTGCTGACGCGCAGCAAGGCGCCGCTCATGCTGCAACTGCCGAGCGAGCGGCATGTGCCGGCCGCCAGTTTCCTCGACTTCGACGCCGGGCGCTGGTCGCAGATCGAGAAGCCAGGCCGAGCCCAGGCAACCCTCGATCGCGTCCGGAATGGCCGGGCGCGCTTCGGCGAGCGGTTCATCATGCCCTACTACGGCAAAGGCTCCGGCGCCACCGGGCGCGATATCAACCGCCCGATCGGCACCATAACCACCCTTGACCGATGGGCCCTGGTCAACGGCGACCGCATGCGGATGCTCAGCGCCAGCGAGGCCTTGGCCGCGATGTCGTTCCCCGCTGACACTCTGCGCCCAGACAGTCACAGGCTGACGATGCACATGGCCGGCAACGCGGTACCGCCGCTGGCCGGCCAGCGCGTTATCGAAGCACTGCTGAAAGCCGTATGACCGAAGGAGTACATTTGTACTCATTCCAACTGTAACCCCACTCCCCTTTATTTTGAGGCGGCGAGCACATCAGCGCCCTGGCTGCCTTCAATGGCAATGCGCCGGGCCTGGCTGACACCTGATGCCAGAGCCCTGGACATCGACTCGCCTGGAAGAGAGTTGAAAGCCTCTTCGTGCACGGCCGTTCCGCTGGGGTCATAAATACCGATGAACATCTGAGTATTTCCAGTACGGGACAAACGAACCTGCACGTCGATCACAGTTCCGTCGCTTAACGTCTCGTCATGGGTTCTGCAATGCAGCTGGGGATCCGCCCAATTCCAATAGCCCTGCCCTCGTCGTCGCATATCCACCTCCGTCTGTTTCTACTCAGTAACGCAGGTAATCGAAGCGGCGCATATGTAAAGCGCACGTTTTAGACCGACGGTGAAATTTTGGCCATTAAATGGCTGATATGACACCAAAAGCCCAATTCACCCTATATTCACTGCCGCGATATGGCGGCCAAGGAACGACCGTGCCTGTAGAAAAAACTGCTCTCGACTCCATCGATCTGGACGCCCTACATGTCGCCGCCAAGGCCGCTGCCGAGGATGTGATCCGCTCCCACGGCTGGAAGGGAATGGTCGAAGACGCCGACCTGCTGGGAACCGATGAGCGCTACCTGGTGCTCGCTGATCCTGCTGTTGTGTCTGGTTTGATCGAAGAGATCAAAACCCTACGCGGCAACTATGACGCGGCTGTCACGCGGATCAAGGAACTGGACCTATTGTTTGGTCGATACCTGCTCGGCATGCGCGCCGCGGTGATCGAGTGGCAGAACGGCCGAGGCGCTGAAGCTGGCATGGAGTGGATCTGGAATGGTCTTGCCGGCCCCGGCGAACTGCCACCAGAAAACGAGGCTCAGGCCCAGGCCTACTTCGACCGCGAGGTTGTGCCAATCGAGGCAGGCCTGGAAGAGGTGTATGCCCTGCTCGAGCAGCGGCGCGCGGCCAAGCAGGTGAATCAATGACCCGCCTCGCCCTCTGCCTCCTGCTGCTGGCCACCGGCTCCAGCGCAGACCCGTTACCGCGCTACGTGGAGCGGATTCACGACAGCGAACGAGCTGTTACCTTCTGGGTTGCCAGCGCGGGCATGGGAATCGGCATCAGCTGCATCCCCGACAGCCAGCTGCAGGCCGACAACCAGCGCCAGCTCTCCCCGCACGAAACCCAACCCGAACCTACACCCGCTCTGGCGCCTGGGCGCTGGATTGATGAGAGGTATGAACTGTGAGCGAGAAACTTGAGCGCGAGGAGCGCTACATCGTCTTCAAGGTGAAAGACCTGAGCGAGCACAAGCTCGGCTGGGTTCGCGACGTGATCAGGCTGAACGACATTCCCACCGTGGACGCCGTGGTGGTTGAAGCCGACTGGCCGGAGTACGAGCCGACCTGGTCGGCTATCGAGCGCCGCGTAACCGGTGCGCAGTGGAATGGAGAAGGACTGCCGCCAGTTGGCCTTGAAGTCGAGTGCACTTACGACGCCTGGGGCTACTGGCTGAAAGGTAAAGTCCTCTGCTACGGCGAGAAGATGATCTTCATGGAGCAGGAGAGCAGCAAGGGCGATGGCAAGTTTGAAGGATCCATGAATCCTGACGGCATCAGGTTCCGCCCTATCCGCACGCCTGAGCAAATCGCAGCCGATGAGCGCATGCACAAGATCAGGAATGCCCATACCCGCATAGCCAGAACGCTTGACCGGTTCAAGCAGGATATCCCTGGACAGTCGGCGGCAATGGCCGTGATTGAGGCCGTGATCGATGCCGGATACGAAAAGCAGGTGACGCCATGACCGACCTGATCGAAGTGAGGGTTTCGAACCTAATCGGTGCGGCACTGGACTGGGCGGTGGCCATAGCCGAAGGCTACAAGCAGGACGCCGAGAACCATCTGACGATTATCAGTCCCCGGGGCGTCTTCACCAGCGTGAGCATTCGCGGAGCATCCGAAGGCTTCGGGTTTCGACCATCCACTAACTGGGAACAGGGCGGCCCACTGATCGACAAGCACAACGGCGGGCTGCACTACGAGGCCCACCTGGCGGACGTGAACTTCCGCTACAGCTCTGGGCCAGGCAGGACCGGTTTCTGGTGCTACGGCCCAACTGCGCTCATTGCCTTCTGCCGAGGCCTTGTCAAAGCCAAGCTCGGCGATACCGTCCAGGTGCCGAAGGAGCTGATCAATGACTACTGAAGAAACCGACGTGCAGGGCCTGATGAAAGCCTGCCAGCGCGGCGTGGCCGGCAAAGGCCCAGCTATCGAAGCGGCCAACAACCTGCTGGCCGAGTGCTACGGCCTGCTGGGCAAGCTCGCCGCCGAGAATGATGCACTTCGCAAAGACCGAGACAGCCTGCTGGAAGCCGGAGGACACCTTCTATGATCCTGCCCCTGATGTACATGGCCTACCTGATCTACAGGGGGCCGCGATGAACCATACGGCCAGATACGAAGAGCTACGTAAAGCGATGCGAGAGAAAGGGATCAGCCAATCCGATCTCGCCCGGAAACTGGGTGTAAGCCAAGCGTCCATCAGCGACGTTTTGCGCGGCCGCAGCTCCCCAGACGGCAAACTTTCTCGCGCCTTGCTGGCCGAACTCGAGCTCACGCCGCGCCAGGCTCCAGCCACTCCGCCACGCTGCCCATTCATGAGTTCATTTCCGGTGCGACTGGCAGTTTCAGGTCAATCCCTGGCGAAACGGCTAGCCGAAGCACTGATGATTGCAGTGATCGCAAACCTGATCACGAAGTAACCCCTCCCTCTACTACTCAAGCCCGCCGACATGCGCGGGCAAGGACTCCACTCAGGGGAAATTCATCGTAAGCAGTCGAACCACTTCATGCTCGGACACTGGGAAGTGTTTTTCCTCAGGGCCGCCACTCCGCCAGAAGACCACCCTCCAGCCCTCTTTAATTCGATATTTCCGGACGTAGGCCGTCACAGCCTGGGAGCGCAGTGTCAGCTCTCCATCAGCGCTGCTTCCAGACTCAACGACACCCGGCGAAGCGAACTTTCTGGCTAGCCTCCCGAGATCTTCTTTGACGCCACTGTGAGCAAATCGCTCGAACGGCTTCATGGGTTTCATCGGTCCAGCCTCCGTCGTGGCAGCTTCAACTCCCTAGCACTATAGCCGCCAACCTACTGTGGCTATTGAATTCCATTTTTCACTATCTCTGCCGCCACCGGCGGCGTGGAGACCATCCCATGGAAACCGAGATCCTTTCGGACGAAGAGTTGGTGTCGATCACCGGCTACAAGCCCCGGGCGTGGCAGCGCCGCTGGCTCACTGAAAAAGGTTGGCACTTTGTCGAAAGTCGCGGCGGCCGGCCACTGGTGGGCCGCCAATACGCCCGCCAGAAACTTAGCGGCGTGGTGATCGACACCGTCCCAGTCGCCACAGCCCCGCCCCCGGCGCCAGCCTGGACCCCTGATTTCTCCCGAGTAAAGTGACATGCGACCCAGAAGTACCGAGAACCGCGACCTGCCGCCGGGCATGTACCGGCGAAAGCGCACCAGGAAGAATGGCAACACATGGGTCGGCTATTACTATCGCGACCAAACCGGCAAGGAAATCCCACTCGGTACCGACCTGGTGCAGGCCAAGCTGAAGTGGGCCGACTTTGAAGCCAAGGCCACACCTGCCGAGCTGAAGACGATGAAGGGAATCTTCGACGAGTACGAGCGCAAGATCATCCCGGGCAAGGCCGCCAGGACCCAGAAGGACAACATCTACGAGCTCAAGCAGCTGCGCGCCGTGTTCGACTCAGCGCCCATCGATGCGATCACGCCGGCCATGATTGCCCAGTACCGCGATTCGCGGTCGGCTAAGACCAGGGCAAACAGGGAAATCGCCCTGCTCTCGCATGTTTTCAACACGGCAAGGGAATGGGGGCTCACCACCAGGGATAACCCTTGCCTGGGTGTGCGCAAGAACAAAGAGAAACCTCGCGACTATTACGCCAACGAAGCGGTGTGGAAGGCGGTGTATGAGGAAGCGTCGGAAGAATTGAAAGACGCTATGGACTTGGCATATCTCACGGGCCAGCGACCAGCAGATGTGCTTTCAATGCGAAGGGACGATATTGAGGGGATCTATCTGCTGGTGAGCCAAGGCAAGACAGGGAAGCGTCTTCGGATCATGCTGCAGACGAATGGCGTGAACAACAGCCTGGGTACTCTGCTGGAGCGCATCCTGCGCCGAAACAGTGAGCACCTTTCGCCGTTCTTCATTCTGAACAGCAACGGCAAGCGATTGTCGTGGGAGATGTTACGAAACCGCTGGCAGGACGCCAGGGAGACAGCGCGGGTGAAGGCAATCAGCAATAAGCAGCCCGAACTTGCAAACCGAATTGCTCAGTTCCAGTTCAGGGACATCCGCCCCAAAGCCGCATCCGAAATCAACGATCTGACTGATGCAAGCTTGCTGCTGGGCCACTCGAAAGAGGGAATTACTGAGCGGGTCTATCGTCGCGTCGGCGCCATCGCGAAGCCTTCGAAAGGCTGAAGTTTCGGAACTCCACCCTAAAAGTTTCGGAACTCTTGGCCTTTTCAGACCCATAAAGAAAAACCCCGCAGACGTTAATCTGCGGGGCTTTCGAATGGTGGAGGCCGAGGTCGGAATCGAACCGGCGTAGACGGATTTGCAATCCGGAGCATAACCACTTTGCTACTCGGCCTCAAAGGTCGGATCTAGCTGCTTGCGCTTTGCTATCTCCTTGAAACGCTGAACCTTTTTCAAAGTTTGCTGCGTTTCGATGGGCGCCATTATGTCTTCATTCCTTTAACCTTGCAACCCCCTGAACGAAAAAAAATTTCAACGGGTTCAAGGTGTTAGCGCAGGCGGCCGAGTTTACTCCACAAGCCCACCACTGTGTTCTCCACGGTGCCGCTGGCAGCCATGCCGATTCGCTCCTGCAAGCTCTTGCGCTCGGCATAGTGCAGGTGGAACAGGTTGGCATTGCGCGCGCGCTCGCTCAGGTACTCGTCGCTGGTCTGCAGTTCGTCTACCAGCTTGCGGTTGAGTGCCGCCACGCCCAGCCAGACTTCGCCGGTGGCCACTTCGTCGATGTGCAGCTGCGGGCGATAGCGGGCAACGAAATCCTTGAACAGCTGGTGGGTGATATCCAGGTCTTCCTGGAACTTCTCCCGGCCCTTCTCGGTATTTTCGCCAAACACGGTCAGGGTGCGCTTGTACTCGCCGGCAGTCAGCACTTCGAAGTCGATGTCATGCTTCTTCAGCAAGCGGTTGACGTTGGGCAACTGCGCCACCACGCCGATCGAACCCAGTACGGCGAACGGGGCGCTGACGATCTTCTCGCCAATGCAGGCCATCATGTAACCGCCGCTGGCGGCAACCTTGTCAATGCACACGGTCAGCGGGATGCCCGCCTGGCGAATGCGCGCCAGCTGCGATGCCGCCAAACCATAGCTGTGCACCAGGCCGCCGCCGCTTTCCAGGCGCAGCACCACTTCGTCACGCGGGGTGGCGAGGGTCAGCAGCGCGGTGATTTCGTTGCGCAGGCTTTCGGTGGCAGAGGCTTTGATGTCGCCATCGAAGTCCAGCACGAACACCCGGCCCTTGGCCTCGGCCTTGCCCTTCTTCTGCTGTTTTTCCGCCTTGGCCTGCTGCTTGCGCAGGGCCTTGAGCTGGGCCTTGTCGAGCAGGCCGGACTCCAGCCGCTCGCGCAAATCCTTGTAGAACTCGTTCAGGCGGGTGACCTGCAACTGCCCACCCGGTTTGCGCCGCCCTTTGCCACGCAACCCGGCGATGGCCGACAGCACCACGAGAATGGCGATGACCAGGGTGGCGGTTTTAGCGAGAAAGCTTGCGTATTCGGCAAGAAACTCCACGTTGACTCCTTGAATGCCTGCGCCAATGCGGCGCGTAACTGTTGCAAGCATACCGTTGCGTCTGTAGTGCTGCCAGCCGGTGTAAACGCTGGCAACATCTTTCAAACAACCTTTTCAAACGCTTGTATGTTTTTTCGTTGACAGCCCGAGTGCCGCATCCTAACCTCGCAGCAACCTCCAACAGGCCGGAACCTTACGTGGGCAACCTCTACCTGATCCGACATGGCCAAGCCTCCTTCGGTGCCGATGACTATGACGTCCTCTCGCCCGTGGGCGTGCGCCAGAGCCAGGCCTTGGGTGAGCACCTGGCCCAGCTGGGTATACGGCTGGACCGCTGCGTGGCGGGTGACCTGCGCCGCCAGCAAGATACCGCGCGCCTGGCGCTGCGGGCGCTGCACGCCAATGGCTGCCCGGTGCCGGCCGTCGAGACCGACGCCGCATTCAATGAGTTCGATGCCGACGGCGTCATCCGCGCTCTGTTGCCCGACCTGCTGCCAGAAGAGCCCGATGCCCTGCATATTCTGCGCAATGCCGCGCAGCACCGCAGCGAGTTCCAGCGCCTGTTCGCGCTGATGGTGCAGCGCTGGCACGATGGCGAACATGCCGACGATGGCCTGGAGACCTGGCAGGCGTTCACTGCCCGCGTACAAGGTGGCTTGCAGCGTGTGCTGGATGCTGCCGGCAGCGGCGACAATATTGCCATCTTCACCTCCGGCGGTACCATTGCCGCCCTGCTCCACCTGGTTACCCGTATCACCCCCAGCCAGGCGTTCGCGCTCAACTGGCAGATCATCAACACGTCGCTCAGCCAACTGAAGTTCCGCGGCCGCGACGTGGCACTGGCTTCCTTCAACAGCCAGGCCCATGTGCAGCTGTTGAAGGCGCCGGAGCTTGTCACTTACCGATAGGCCCGGCTTGTTGTGTCCCTGCGGGGACGTGTAAATCACTCTATAAGGAATGCGCCATGACCTCCGTAGCTGATGCCGTTAAAAAGATGCAAGAGAAGTTCAACCCAGCCGCTGCCGCCGGCCTGGACCTGGTGTTCGGCTTCGACATCACCGACGAAGGCAAGAAATACGCGCTGATCGTCAAGGACGGCACCTGCGACCTGCAGGAAGGCGAGAACCCGGATGCCAACTGCACCCTGGTGATGGACAGCGAAACCCTGAAGGGCATCGTCAGCGGCGAAACCGACGGCATGCAGGCCTTCATGGGCGGCAAGCTGCGCGTTGAAGGCGACATGATGCTGTCGATGAAGCTCAGCGAGCTGTTCCCGTCCTGAGGGCTGGGGATACCGGATGATCGAAAACCGAAGCCTGACCGGCTTCGGTTTTTTTTTGCCTGCATTCGGTGCGGTGATCCACCAGCAACACCCTCACCTATATGGCACCTGGCACGCTTGTTCCAACCTCGGCAGGCCATTAGATTAGCCAATAGTCCTTGCGATCGAGAATAAGGAAAACGCATGACGCTCACCGACCAGTCCACCCAGGTACGCCCCGGCGAAGAACTCGACGCGGCCGTCATCGGCCCTTACCTCAAGGCCAACATCGCCGGCCTGGACGGCCTGCCGAGCATCAGCCAGTTCCCTGGTGGCGCCTCCAACCTCACCTACCTGGTCAGCTACCCGGGCCGCGACTTCGTACTGCGCCGACCACCGTTCGGCCAGAAGGCCAAGTCGGCTCACGACATGGGCCGCGAATTTCGCATCCTCAACCAGCTCAACAGTGGCTTCCCCTACTGCCCCAAGGCCTATGTGCACTGTACCGACAGCAGCCTGATCGGCGGCGAGTTCTATGTGATGGAACGGGTCAAGGGCATCATCCTGCGCTCGGACCTCCCGGCCGAACTGAACCTCGACGCCAGCCGTACCGAAGCCCTGTGCAAAAGCTTC
The DNA here is from genome assembly GCF_048068035.1 of Pseudomonas sp. NY11955. Taxonomy (NCBI): domain Bacteria; kingdom Pseudomonadati; phylum Pseudomonadota; class Gammaproteobacteria; order Pseudomonadales; family Pseudomonadaceae; genus Pseudomonas; species Pseudomonas sp. NY11955. The sequence continues at coordinate 267,436 of NZ_JBLUPS010000003.1, read as the reverse complement.
ATCGACCGCCTGGTCGAGCTGCACCAGGTGGACTACAACGCCTGCGGCCTGGCAGACCTGGGCAAGCCCGAAGGCTACGTGCAGCGCCAGATCGAGGGCTGGACCAGCCGCTATGAAAAGGCCCTGACCCCGGATGCGCCGTGTTGGGAACAGGTCACCGCCTGGCTGCGCGATAAAATGCCCGCCGACCACCCGCGCCCCAGCATCGTGCACAACGACTACCGTTTCGACAACGTGATCCTGGACGCCGACAACCCCATGCGCATCATTGGCGTGCTGGACTGGGAAATGGCCACCCTGGGCGACCCCTTGATGGACCTGGGCAACAGCCTGGCCTACTGGATCGAAGCCGACGACCCGGCACCGGTGCAGTTGATGCGTCGCCAACCGAGCAACGCCCCGGGCATGCTCAGCCGCCGCCAGTTCGTCGATTACTACGCCGAGCGCGCCGGCATCCGCCTGGACAACTTCGATTACTACTATTGCTATGGCCTGTTCCGCCTGGCAGGCATCGTCCAGCAGATCTACTACCGCTTCTACCACGGCCAAACCCAGGACAAACGCTTCGCCCAGTTCATTCACATGAACCGCTTGCTGGAGCAAATGACCCTACAGGTCATCGCCAAGTCCAGCCTTTGAGCACCGCCCACGACGACGGATAACAAGGAAAACAGCATGTCCAAGACCCACCTGTTCGACCTCGACGGCAAGATTGCCTTCGTTTCCGGCGCCAGCCGAGGCATCGGCGAGGCCATCGCCCACTTGCTGGCCCAGCAAGGGGCCCATGTGATCGTCTCCAGCCGCAAGCTCGACGGCTGCCAACAGGTAGCCGACGCCATCATCGCCGCCGGCGGCAAGGCCACGGCAGTGGCCTGCCACATTGGTGAACTGGAGCAGATCCAGCAGGTTTTCGCCGGCATTCGCGAACAATTCGGGCGCCTGGACGTGCTGGTCAACAACGCAGCCACCAACCCGCAGTTCTGCAACGTGCTGGACACCGACCCAGGTGCATTCCAGAAGACCGTGGACGTGAACATCCGTGGCTACTTCTTCATGTCGGTGGAGGCCGGCAAGCTGATGCGCGAACACGGCGGCGGCAGCATCATCAACGTGGCGTCGATCAACGGGGTTTCGCCTGGGCTGTTCCAGGGCATCTATTCGGTGACCAAGGCGGCAGTCATCAACATGACCAAGGTGTTCGCCAAGGAATGCGCGCCGTTCGGCATTCGCTGCAACGCCTTGCTGCCTGGCCTGACCGACACCAAGTTCGCTTCGGCGCTGGTGAAGAACGACGCCATCCTCAACGCCGCCTTGCAGCAAATCCCGCTCAAGCGCGTGGCCGACCCCAAGGAAATGGCCGGCGCGGTGCTGTACTTGGCCAGCGATGCCTCCAGCTACACCACCGGCACCGCGCTCAATGTCGACGGTGGCTTCCTGTCCTGATCAGGCTTTGACCGCCACCAGGGTGTAGCTCAGGGGCAGGCGTGCGGGTTGCTCGCGCAAGCGATACTCACCGTCGTCGCCCTTGACCATCTGCCCCGGCAGCGCCTCCCAGGGGATGCTCTGGTGCTCGACCAGCGCTGTCAGCTGCAAGCCGTGGGCCATCAAGGCAGTAATCACCTCGCCCAAACCGTGGTTCCATTCGTGGGTTTCGGTGTGGGCCAGGCGTTGCTCAGTTTCGACATAGGTCTGGTCGTTGTGCCACACCGTCGGTTCATCGTGCTCGAAGTACGGGTATTCCAGCTGCAGACGGTCCTGGTGGTCTTCGTTGACGGCCATCAACATCGGGTGCCCATCGCGCAAGAACAGCCGCCCGCCCGGTTTCAGCAGGGCAGCGACGGTGCGTGCCCATGGCTCAATGCGAGGCAGCCAGCAGAGCGCGCCAATGCCGGTGTAGACCAGGTCGAACGCACCTGCCGGCAGTACCTTGTCGGCGGCATAGACGTCGGCTTCGACATAGTCGATAGGCACCGCGCAACGCTCGGCCAATGCCCGTGCCTCGACCAACGACGCTGCGGAATAATCCAGGCCGCAGACCTTGGCGCCAAGGCGCGCCAGCGAGAGCGTATCGGTGCCGATGTGGCACTGCAGGTGGACAGCGTCGAGCCCGTCGATATCGCCGAGCAATGGCAGGTCGAAGCGCACGGTTTCAGACAGGTGCCCGGGTTGCTGGACCAGGCGTTCGACTTCGTAGTCTTTGGAAGCAGCGTGCAGCGGGGCGCGTTCGTCCCAGCTGACGCGGTTGAGTTGCTGTGAGCGGTCCATGGTGTCTTCCTTGAGTGGTAGCGGCTCATGCTAGCCGTCACCTGCACCTTCAGCACACCACTGCCTTGCTAAAAATTGTAAAAGCCGCTCCCGCTGGATCGGTTCCAGCCGTTACAAACAGGTGGCCGCAGCCGCCCGCCGCTGCAACGCCACCCCATCGTTCTTCTGCGCGTAGTAATCCACCCGCGCGCCACCCGCCTGCGGGTAAACATCCACGAACGCCTCGGCCTCACGGGTATAGACGGTGAAGCCACCCTGTTTGCGCGGTTCCAGGTAGCCACTGGCGTCGTCACCGAACACCTTCTCTTCCTGCCAACTGAACTGGATGCACTGGGCAACCAGTTCTGGCGCCTTGTGCGAGTCGAGCTGCGCCGTCGGCTTGCCGCCGCGTGCCGTCTCCATGGTCGCAGAAGCACAACCGACCAACATCAGCGCCGCGGCCATCGGCAGAATTGCACGCATGTTCCATCCTCAGGGTAAAAAAGAAGGCGACTCTAGCACTGCCGGGTAGCGCACGTGAATGCTTGCGTACCGTCAACCCGCCTCGACCAATGCCGCCATGTGCACCGTGTTGCGCCCGGCGGCCTTGGCCTGGTACAGCGCCGCATCGGCCTGGGCCAGCAAGCTGGCAGTGCTGTCCCCGGGGCACGGCACGCCACACCAAAGGCCGACGCTGAAACGCAGTTCGATCTGGTCACCGGCAAAACGTGCCGGGCTGCGCGCAATGGCCTCGCGCAGCCCTTGCAAGGCGGCCATCGCGCCGCTGCGGTCGGTACCGGGCAACAGCAGCAGAAACTCCTCGCCGCCGTAACGCCCAAGGCTGTCACCTTGGCGCAGGCGCTGCTGCAATTGGCGCACGCAATGGCATAACACTTCATCGCCGGCCAGGTGCCCATACAGGTCGTTGATGCGCTTGAAATGGTCAATGTCGATCATCGCCACCGCCAGGCTGCCGTTTTGCTCGCGCGCACGGTCCAGTTCGACGGCGAAGCGTTCGAGGATCGCCCGGCGATTGTAGGTGCCGGTCAGCACATCGCGCAGGGCCAGGTGCTGCAGCCGCGACTCGCTACGCTCCTTGGCCATGAGTACCAGGCCGATCGAGTACATCATCACCGTGGCCGTGCCGATTGCCACGGAGATGCTCTGTTTGAGGTTGCTGGTGTCGTAGCGCATTTCCACCGCCGTGCCATTGGCCACCGCCACCACGCGCATGCCCAAACCAACCAGGCTGATCAACGCACCGATCTCCAGCAGCAGGTGCGCCCTGCCCGGCCGCTCGGCATGGCGCCACGCCCAATACAGGATCATCGAGCACTGCAGCATGAGCACCAGCGTTGCCAGCAGCATGCGTGGCTCCAGCGTGTCGAGCAGCAGCATGAGCCCCACCAGCATGCCGGCAGGTATGACGAAAATGACACGCCAGGGCACCACCTGCTCACGTACCCGGAACAAACTGGCCGTGTAGAACGCCAGGGCCAGCGACAGCAGACTGTTGCCCAGGCCATAGCTGAGCCACAGAGGGGCTTGGGCATAGACGGTGTAGCAGACATAAGCCAAGGCATGCACCAGCAGCCCGCAGCCCGTCAGCATCAGGTTGTCGCGGCGGTTGCTGCGCCCGACCAGCAGCAAGCAGAAGGCCAGGATGGTTGCCACCAGGGCAACGGCGGCGAACAACGTGGGGGTGTGGGCGATCATCGTGATTCACCGTGTGGCAGGTTGCCGTCTTGACTGCGGCTTACCCCACAGTTTAGGGGGGCATTAGCCGCTCGGCCATGACCGAACGGGACAGAACAGCAACCCGCAAGCACGCCACTCATCGCTGTCAGCACAATTTTTTAACCGCCGGGGAAACCAAATGGAGCGATCCCAGTCTCAGAAGGTGTCCCGTAAACCTATGCGGATCAAGGACCTATATCGTGATCACCCGTCTTGCAAGCCTTTCGCTGGTTGCCGTTGTCCTGCTGACCGCAGGTTGCCATAGCCATCGCTACCATGACGATGACGATGGCTGGCGTGACCGCGACCGTGACCATCGCCACCACCATCGGCATGACCGCGACGATGACGATGATGACAATCGGCAATACCGCGGTGACCGCTACTACCGCTGAAGCGTCTTTTCAGCCCTGACCCGCCGCCCGTTGCGCGGCAACTTATCCTGATGATTCCTTTGAGGTTCGTATCATGCGTCTGACTCTGCCTTCCCTTGCCCTCGGCCTGCTGCTGTGCCAGGGCGCTTTCGCCGGTGACGGTACTGCCGCCATTGGCGGCGGCCTGGGTGGTGTCCTGGGCAACGTTGTTGGTCAACAGCTTGGCGGCAAGACCGGCGCGGCCATTGGTGCTGGCGTTGGCGGTGCAGCCGGCAGTGCTGTCGGTGCACGCAAAGGCAACCGTACCGAAGCCGCCATCGGCGGTGGCCTGGGCTCGGCTGGCGGCTCGCTGCTGGGCGGCGCAGTAGGCGGCAAGACCGGTTCGACCGTCGGTGCCGGCCTGGGCGGCGCAGCCGGTGGTGCCCTCGGCAACCACCTGGGCGACGAAAACCGCGGCAGCAAGAAGCACCACCGCCACCGTCACTGATCAGGTGACCGAAGGGCCGCATAGCGGCCCTTTTTGTTGCAGCACATCAACACCCCCTTCCTTACACGCTGGCACACTGGCTGCTACTGTCTATCGTGCCCCTGTGTGAAGGAACACCCCCTCCCCATGAACCAAGAGCTGCTCTGGGTCCTCGGCCTACTGGCCATCGTCATTTTCCTCTTCGTCATCAACCGCCCACGCATGGACGTGGTCGCGCTGCTGGTGATTCTTGCCCTGCCGCTACTTGGCATCCTCACCGTGGAGCAGGCCCTGGCCGGTTTCAGCGACCCCAACGTGGTGCTGATCGCTGCCCTGTTCGTGATAGGTGAAGGCCTTGTGCGCACCGGCATTGCCTACCGCATCGGCGAATGGATGAGCGAGCGGGCCGGCAACAGCGAGGCACGCCTGCTGGTGCTGCTGATGGTGGCCGTGGCCGGGCTGGGGTCGATGATGAGCTCCACAGGAGTGGTGGCCATTTTCATCCCGGTGGTGCTGAGCATCGCCGCGCGCCTGCAGCTTTCGCCCAGCCGCCTGATGATGCCGTTGGCGTTTGCCGGCCTCATCAGCGGCATGCTCAGCCTGGTCGCCACACCGCCCAACGTGGTGGTGCACAGCGAGCTGGTACGCCATGGCCAAGCAGGCTTCAGCTTCTTCAGCTTTACCCCCTTCGGCCTGGTGGTGCTGGTGCTGGGCATTGGCTACATGCTGCTGACCCGGCACTGGCTCAACGGTGAGGTCCGCAAGGACGGCCGGGTGGAAAGCCGCCGCACCCTGTTGGACCTGGTGCTGGACTACAAGCTCAACGGCCGTGAACGGCGCCTGCGCATCCGTCCTCACTCGCCCCTGATCGGGCACACCCTCGGCGAACTGGAATTGCGCACCCGGCACGGCGCCAACGTGATCGGTATCGAACGCCAGCACAAATTCACCACCCGGGTGATCGCTGCCGACTCCAGCACCGTGTTGCACCAGGGCGACGTGCTGCTGCTCGACCTGTTCGCCAACCGCGACGACCTGCGCAGCCTGTGCCAAACCATGCAACTGGAGCCGCTGCACTTCAAGGCCGCTTATTTCATCGACCAGTCCCAGGAGCTGGGCATGGCCGAGGTCTCGCTACCGCCGGGCTCGCAACTGATTGGCAAGAGCATCCTCGAACTGGCGTTTCGTACCCGCTATGACCTCAACGTAGTCGGCCTGCGCCGCGAGCAGGCAGCCATCGAAGAGCAACTGCTGGAAGAAAAGCTGCGCCTGGGCGACACCTTGCTGGTGGTCGGCCCGTGGAAGGCGGTACGCCAGTTGCAAAGCAAGCCCAAGGACTTCCTGGTACTGAGCCTGCCTGCCGAAATCGACCTGGTCGCCCCGGCCCGCACCCGTGCGCCGCAGGCGTTGCTGAGCCTGGCGGTGATGGTCGGGCTGATGGTCAGCGGCGTGGTGCCCAATGTCATCGCTGCGCTGATTGGCTGCCTACTGATGGGCGCTGGCCGTTGCATCGACATGAACAGCGCCTACCGGGCCATCCATTGGCAAAGCCTGGTGCTGATCGTCGGCATGCTGCCCTTTGCCCAGGCACTGCAGAAAACCGGCGGTATCGACCTGGCTGTAGGCGGGCTGGTCAGCGTGCTGGGAGGCGCCGGCCCCAGCGCCATACTTGCCTGCCTGTTCGCGGTCACGGCGGTGATCGGGCTGTTTATTTCCAACACCGCCACCGCGGTGCTGATGGCACCGGTGGCCATCAGCACCGCGGCGCAGCTGGGCATGTCGCCCTACCCGTTTGCGATGACCGTGGCGCTGGCCGCGTCGGCAGCGTTCATGACGCCGATTTCATCACCTGTCAACACGCTGGTACTGGGCCCAGGGCAATACCGCTTCGCTGACTTCGTCAAAATTGGCGTGCCATTCACCGTGCTGGTGATGCTGGTAACGGTGGTGATGGTGCCGTGGTTCTTTGGTCTGTAAGCAACGCGGCAAAGAATGGAGGCAATTTGACATTATCTCGACCGATCGCGGCAGATTGACATCAACTACCTTGACGAAACACACTGCGGGTTATCGCCCCAGGTGCTTCAAGGCGTTGTCCTGGATTTCGTTTCCGCTTGCCGGTCGAGTTCATGGTTTTTCCAGCCCAATCGCGCTTGTTGCCTTATGTCGTTCTGCTTTGCCTGACCTTTGTCCTCACGCTGGGCGGCATCCTGGCACGTCCGATCGAATCGCTGTCGCTGTTCTGGCCGGTGAATGCGGTGCTGGCCGGCATACTGCTGCGCTACCCCCGCCAAGCCACGCTTACCGGCTTTGGCCTGGTGTGGCTGGCCATGGTCGGCGCCGACCTGCTGTGCGGCAGTGCCTGGGTGCCGGCGCTATGGTTCAACCTGTGCAACCTTGGCGTGGTGGTCACCCTCTGGCAACTGCTGTCGCGCTTGCCGCGGCTGCATCGGCGCATGCGCACCCCGCACGGGGTACTCAGCGTGTTCGCCGCCTGTGCCGCCGCTGCCATGGTGGCGGCCAGCATGGCAGCGGTCATGGCCACACCCTGGTTCGAGGAATCGTTGCGCGCCACCTGGCTGGCCTGGTTCAGCGAACAATTCTCGACCAGCGTGCTGGTGCTACCGGTGCTGCTCACCGCACCCTCGGTGCGGGCCCTGCTGCGCGGCGGTGCTCAGCCCATCCGCCTGGCGCCGTTGCTGGTGCTGCTGGCCTCGCTGGCGTTCAGCATCGCCTTTGGCGGCCCTGGGGCCATTGCCTTCCCAATAGCCGCGCTGCTGTGGTGTGCCTGGACCTACTCCCCTTTCCTGGTTTCTCTGCTGACGCTCACAGCCGGCAGTACGCTGATCGTGGCCGTGGCGCAAAACCTCATGCACTTCAGCGTGCCGCAGAGCGAGCCAGGCGTCACCACGCTGATGTCGGCGCGCCTGGGCATCGCCATGCTGGTGCTCGGACCGCTGGTGGTGGCCTGCGTCAGCCAGACCAACCGCAGCCTCATGGCCCGCCTGGCGCACCAGGCCACCATCGATCACCTCACCGGCGTGCTCACCCGCAGCGCTTTCACCCGTCGCGCCAACGCCCTGCTGGACAGCCGCCAGCAGCATGCCCAGGCGCTGCCGTTGACCCTGATGATGCTGGACATCGACCATTTCAAGTCGATCAACGATGCCCACGGCCATGCCGTCGGTGACCAAGTACTGCGCCAGTTTGCCAGCACCCTGCAGGACCAGTTGCACAATGATGAATTGTTCGCACGCCTGGGCGGTGAGGAGTTCGTGGTCATGCTCCCCGGCCTTGCGCCCGAGCGGGCCAAATTTACCGCCGAACGCCTGCGCCGCGCCGTGCAGGACCTGCATGTGGTGCAGGCCGATCAGCGCTTGCAAATTACCGTGAGTATCGGTGTGGCCGGCTGCGATGCCGACCTGCCTGCGCCTACCCTGGACGAGCTGTTGGCGAATGCCGATCAAGCGCTGTACCGGGCCAAGGCCCATGGCCGCAACCGGGTCGAACAGGCTGAAGCACAGCGCCAGGTGATCTGAACTAGCCGGTCAGCAAGTCCCACGACAGCTTGGCGATCAGCACACACAGCAGCACCAGGAACAGCCCGCGGACAAAGCCGGCACCTTTGCGTACTGCCAGCCAGGTACCCGTCAGCGCGCCGAGGATGTTGCACACCGCCATGGGCAGGGCGATGGCGTACAGCACGTTGCCGGTCGGCACGAAGAACACCAGCGCCGCCAGGTTGGTGGCAATGTTCACCACCTTGGCCGAAGCCGAAGCGTGCAGGAAGTCCAGGGCAAAGAAGCGGATGAACAGAAAGATCAGGAAGCTGCCGGTACCTGGACCGAACAGGCCGTCGTAAAAACCGATCGCACCGCCGATCAGCACCGCCAGGCACTGCTCCTTGCGGCCGATTTGCGCAGGTTTGTGCAGGGTGCCAAAGTCCTTCTTGCAGAAGGTGTAGATAGCCATCAGTACGATCAGCACCAGCACTGCCGGGCGCATCATGCTAGGCGGCACCAGCGAAACCGTGGCCGCACCGGCGAACGACATGACAAAGGCGCTGAGTGCCGCCGGCACGATCAACCCCCAGTCCAGCGTCACCTTGCGGATGAACGAACGCGCCGCGAAGGCCGTGCCACATACCGAAGCCAGCTTGTTGCTGCCGAGCAGTGCCGCCGGCTGCGCGCTGGGCAGCACATTGAACAACGCCGGGATCTGGATCAGCCCACCGCCACCCACGGCGGCGTCGATCAGCCCAGCGGCGAAGGCGAACACAGAAAGCACAGCGATATCCATCATGACGCGGTTCCAGGCAGTGAAGTCGCCTGCAAGGCTAATCAAACGAGCGCGCTTGTGTTGAAATGCCATATTGCAAAAACTGCAATAAGGAACAAGCGATGGCATTGGACATGCTGCGGGAAATTCAGGCGTTCGTCAGCGTGGCGCACAAGCACAGCTTCGTGGCCGCCGCCCGCGCACTGGGGCGCTCACCCAGTGCAGTCACACGCGCGGTACAAACCCTGGAAGACAATGCCGGGAGCAAACTGCTCAACCGCAACGCCAACGCCGTGACCCTCACCGAAGCCGGCGAGCGCCTGCTGCCCCACGCCGAGCGCTTGCTGGATGTGCAACGCGATGCCGCCGACGAACTGGCCGCGCTCAGCGGCAGCGCCCAAGGCTGGATCCGCTTTGCCGTGCCGCAACTACTGGGCGAGCATGTGCTGGCGCAGGTGCTTGCCGCGTTTTCCCGCTGCCACCCTCAAGTGACCCTGGACGTACAGTACAGCGACGAAGCCCTCGACCCGCTGCAGGGCAAATTCGACTTCGTGGTGCGCGGTGCCTTCCCGCAATCGAGCGAGCTGATCGGCTACCCGCTATGGCCCTACCAGCGCCACTTGTATGCCAGCCCGGCATACCTGGCCCTGGCCGGCACGCCACAACATCCGGAGGATCTGGATGGGCACGCACTGATCCTGCATACCGCGCCACGCATCCTCAAGGCCTGGCACTTCTGCCGCGACGGCCAAATCACCAGCCTGCGCCCCAGGCCAAGGCTGCGCCTGGGCTCGGGCGTGGCGGTGTATCACGGCGCATTGGCCGGCGCCGGTATCGCTCGCCTGGCCGCCTGGGTTGGTGAAGCGCAAGTCAGAGCTGGGCGCCTGGTGCGGGTATGCCCGCAGTACCGCCTGACGTCCAGCAGCGGCCAGGACCCTCTGATGCATGCGGTATACCCTGCCGGCGAGCTACCGGCGCGGGTTCGTGACTTGCTGGCAGCCTTGCGCCAGGCCGGCAAGGGCTATTGAAGCAGCCCCTGAAACGACTGTTCAATTTCTGCTCAATTTAACAGAGCCCGCCGTGGGCCTGGCTTGCAGCACTTTATCCACAGACCTACCCACGTTTTTTGTGGACAGATTTCCCAGCGCAAAGAATGACTTATCGCACAAACTGCAAGGCCGAATTGGCCAACTTGACCAGCTCGATCCACTCCTGCGTACTGATCACCCCGGTTTGCTCCAGCGCCTCTGCATTGCGCAGTGCCTGGTCATAGCCCAGCTCATCGAGCAGGCCCTTGGCGAGAAAACGGCTCCGCCACTCCAGCATGGCTGCAGTGCCTTTCTTGCATTCCATTAATGTATCGACTCCCAGGCAAAAGACCGCCGAATGAGCGGCGGCGGGAGACTACACGAAGCGTTTGCACTTGAGAATGACTTGCACCTACCGCTGATCCAGCGGTGCAACGAGGGAAGTTAATGGCCAATTGCCAAGAGATTGGGCCCGCCGCTTGGAGTAGACGGGCCGCGCAGAAAAACGCAGTTGAACTCAGCTCGGTGGAATGGTGCCCAGAATACCAATCAGAATGGTCAGCAGCAGAAAACCACCCAGGAACAGCGCCAGCTTGCCCATTGGAACCTCTACAGTTGTGATGCGGGAATGGGCATATTGTCGGCCTAGGGCTGATACGGTTACAGATTCAGGTTTATGGAAAAAAAGCGGATCAGATAGAAACCCTGCGGACTTTTTCCGCAGGCAGCCAACCCAACTCGCCATTGCCCTGCCGCCGGCACCAGACCCAGCCATTGAGCGGACGTACCATCTGCACCCGTTGCCCTGGGTCGACATCCAACTCATGCGCAGAGTAATGGTCCAGCGCCCTGCCCTGGCACACGCTGAGCCGCTCGATCAGCTGCGCCGGCACCCAGCCCGGCTCCTGCCCGGCGCAGGTGCACAAGTACCAGTCCTGCCAGCCCGGCTCGCCTTCGTAGCGCGGGCCGATGTCCAGCAAGGTACCCTTGGCGAAGCGTATAGGCCGCGGGTACTCGCTGCGGTGGGGTTCAATCACAACGTAATGCATGGGCCTCTCCTTGGCCGGAAAACCTTCGATGGTAGCAGAGGCGGAAAAGCCCACCGCTGCACGATGCTTGTATCGTTATGTGTATAAATTGAGACCTGATACACAAGAACGCTTCCTGCAGGCTAATCGGACATATCGGCGATACAGGCGCCATCTTTACTGGCACGCATCAACCCGCACCGCTGGCTTTGCCAAGGAGATGCCCGATGCCTGCCCGTCACTCGACCACCCCCCTGCCACGTCACTTCAGCCGTAGCCTGTTCGCCTGTGCCCTGCTGCCGCTTGGGCTGATGGCTGCGAACATCGCCACCGCCGCACCCGCGCAGCCCCAGGCAGCGACCGCCATAGCAGATAACTTCGGCCCACTGAAACACGTCAACGCAGGGGTGCTCGATGTGGCCTATGTGGAACAAGGCCCTGCCGATGGCCCGGTGGTAATCCTGCTGCATGGTTGGCCGTACGACATTCACAGCTTCGAGGAAGTTGCACCCGCCTTGGCCGCGAAAGGTTACCGGGTACTGGTGCCCTACGTGCGCGGCTACGGTCAGACTCGCTTCCTGTCCGCGCAAACGCCACGCAATGCCCAGCCCACAGCGCTGGCCAGCGATGTCGTCGCCTTCATGGATGCCCTGCATATCCAGCGCGCCGTACTGGCCGGCTTCGACTGGGGGGCGCGCACTGCCGATATTGTCTCGGCGCTTTGGCCGGAGCGGGTCAAAGCCCTGGTATCCGTCAGCGGCTACCTGATCAGCAGCCAGGAGGCCGCCAAAGCCCCGCTGCCGCCCAGCGCCGAGCTGCAGTGGTGGTACCAGTACTACTTCGCGACTCCACGCGGCCAGGCTGGCTACGAACAGAACCGCCATGCTTTTGCCAAGCTGATCTGGCAAACCGCCTCGCCCAAGTGGGCGTTCGATGATGCCAGCTTCGAGCGCAGTGCCAAGGCCTTGGACAACCCCGACCACGTGGCGATTACCGTGCACAACTACCGCTGGCGGCTGGGGCTGGCCCAGGGCGAAACACGCTACGACCCGCTGGAGGCCAAGCTGGCCAGTTTCCCCAGCATCGCCGTACCGACCATCACCCTGGAAGGCGACGCCAACGGCGCCCCGCACCCACCGGCCGAAGCGTACGCGCAGCGCTTTACCGGCAAGTACGAATATCGGCTGATCAGCGGTGGCATTGGCCATAACCTGCCGCAGGAAGCGCCGCAGGCGTTTGCCCAGGCGGTGGTGGATGCGGATCACCTGTAGCCTGCAGGCGGCAATTGCTACATAAGGTTTCGAAAAGCGCGACAGGTGCTGGGGGCAACCACGCTGAAGGGTTTACCCGTAGAAAGGGGATTGGCCCCAGTCAACACGGGGGGCGAGCTTGATTGGGAAGAAATGAATTGAAACTCGGTTTGTAGGATCGTTTACCGCACGGAGTAGGAAGATGCGTAGCTGCAGCACTTGCCTGTATGAAACATCAGTTTCTCCAGCAAATTCGAGCTGCTACGGTCCATTTTTCCTACAACGGCACGGAAGCCTACAGCATGAGAAAAGCATGGACCCATTCAATACTTCAGCCCTGAAACTGCAGAAAAATTTGCTTAACCTGCGCCTTGAGCGTGATCGCCTGAGAAGTGAGGGCAAGGACACCGAAGCGGATCAACTCGCCGGGCCGATTGCGCGATTGGAAGCGGCCATTGGGCAATTGCCGGAGGATATGAGGCCGGCGACCTTACAGTGAACCTTGTAGGAGCAGCCTTGTGCTGCGAAGAGGCCGGCCAGGCAAAAAACCTACTTCGCCGGTAATGGCCTCTTCGCAGCACAAGGCTGCTCCTACACGGTGACCGCGCTGGTTTTGCAGCGTCTACACCCTCAGAACAGCTTGACCGTGTAACTCAGGATCAAGCGGTTCTCGTCGATGTCGGTGCGGTAATTGGAGCGCGCCATCACGTTGCGCACGCGTATCCCCAGCCCGGCCAGCGGCCCGCTCTGCACCACGTAGGCCAGGTCCAGATCACGCTCGCGGTCACGCCCCTCGAAGCCCAGCCCGGTGTCCACGTCCCGCCCCTTCACATAACGCAGGGTCGACGTCAGCCCTGGAATGCCCAAAGCGACAAAGTTGTAGTCATGCCGCACCTGCCACGAGCGCTCACCCGGCGCCGAGAACTCATAAGTCGGCAGCGTATTCCCCATCGGGTTGGTGTTGGCACCCACCTGGATGAAACCATCATCGCCGCCGATCTGCTGGTAACCCAAGTAAAAGGTATGCCCGCCAGTCTTGGCCGAGAACAAGCTGAACAACGCATGGTTGTCGTAGTCGCCGGCAATCTTGCGCCCGTCCTCGCGGGCATCGAAGTAGCCGGCATTGACCCCCAGCGTCCAGTCGCCCAACGGCTCGGCGTGCTTGAAACTGTAGAAACGCTGCTGGTAGATATCCTCCAGCTGCGCCTGCCACACCCCTACGCTGGTGCGGTTATCGTTGAAGGCATAGTCGGCGCCCACGTAGTTGAAGCGGTCGCTGGTAAAGCGCGCCAGCCGCGCCGGGTTGATCGGGTCGTTGACCAGCGCGTACATCTTCTGGCTGTTGGACGAGTCGCGCAGGCTGGTGGAGCGGAACTGGCCGGCATTCAGGGTCAAGCCGGCGAACTCGCGGGACTCCAGCATCGCGCCCTGGTAAGTCGGCGGCAGCAGGCGCAAGTCGCTGAACAGCAGCACCGGCAGGTTGGGCATCAGCTCGCCCACCTTCAGCTCGGTCTGCGACACCTTGAACTTGATCGCCGCCCCCAGGCGGCTGTATTCGTCCGCCGACTTGCCGCTGTCCAGGCTGGGCAACAACCCGGACTTGGCATGCGCCGGGCTGCTGTCGAGCTTGAAGCCGAGCAGGCCGGTAACATCCACGCCGACACCCACGCTGCCCTGGGTATAACCGGAACTGGCATTGAGGATAAAACCCTGCGCCCATTCCTGGGTACGCGACTGGGTGCTTGCGCCCTTGATGTCGGCATAGTCGCGGCTGAAAAAGTAATTGCGCGCCTGCAGCGTGGCGCGCGCATCCTCGATGAAACCGGCCTCTTGCGCCGAGGCCTCGGCGCACAACGCGGCGGCTATGCAACCGCCGGCCAGGCGCACGGACGAACTAAGATGCGGTGCGGTGGAACCTTGCATGGGGCTACTCCTGAATTCGGGCAACAGCAACCCGGCGCGGCGACCTGGTTGGGCCACCGACGTGCGGGTTGCATCGAGAGAGGGCTGGCAGGCGGGCACCCGGCCCGCCTGCCCTGCCGTTGCGTGAAGGGCTGGGCCGCTAGCGGTTGACCAGCTTCGCCGGCAAGGCGATGACCAGGAAGCAGCTGAGAATCAGGCAGCCGGCAAACACCCACAGTGCGGCGTGCGAGGTACCCGTGAGGTCGGTGACCAGCCCCATCAGTGAATTGCTCACCAGGCCGGCGATGTTGGCCACCGAACAGGCCAGGGCAAAGCCTGTGGCGGCGGCGGTGCCTTTGAGGAAGGTCGCCGGCAGGCTGAAGAACACCGGCACCGCGCCGATGATCGCTGCCGAGGCAATGGCGAACAGCACCACGGTCATGACCAGGTTCTGGCTGAACAAAGTGCTGCTGGCCATGGCGATCGCACCAATGATAAACGGCACGATGATGTGCCAGCGGCGCTCGCGATGGCGGTCGGAGCTGGCCCCGATCATCAGCATGCCGGCCAATGCGGCCAGGCTCGGAATGGCTGTGAGCAAGCCGATGTGGAAGGTGTCGCTGACGCCCGCATCGCGAATGAAGGTCGGCATCCAGAAGCCCATGGCATAGGCGCTGAGCAGGATCGAAAAGTCGATGCCCCCGAGCATCCACACCTTCAGGTTGAAGAAGCCGTCGCGGAAGCTGTGCTTGCTGTCCTTGCCCTCGGCATCGTCGGCGGCCAGGTCTGCCGCCAGTTGTGCCTTGTCCTCAGCCGACAGCCACTTGGCTTGGTGGAAATGGTTAGGCAGTGCCCAGAATGTGAGGATGCCGAGCAACACGCTGGGGATTGCCTCCAGCAGGAACAGCCACTGCCAGCCGTGCAAACCGTGCACCTGGTCGAAATGCCCCATGATCCAGCCGGAGATCGGCCCGCCGATCACGCTCGACAAAGGCAGCCCGATCATGAACAAGGCAATGATGCGCCCGCGCCGATAGGTGGGGTACCACATGGTCAGGTAGTACAGCACGCCGGGCAGGAAGCCGGCCTCGGCAGCCCCCAGCAGGAAACGCAGGATATAGAACTGGGTGGTGCTGGTGACGAACATGGTGCAGGCCGACAGCAGGCCCCAGGTGATCATGATGCGTGCGATCCACAGCTTGGCGCCAACGCGCTGCAGGATCAGGTTGCTCGGCACTTCGAAGATGATGTAGCCGACGAAGAACAGCCCCGCACCCAGGCCATAGGCCGCGGTGCTGAACTGCAGGTCTTCGAGCATCTGCAGCTTGGCGAAGCCGACATTGATGCGGTCCAGATAAGCTGCGAGGTAGCAGAAGCACAGGAAGGGGATGAGCCTCCAGGTGATCTTGCTGTACAGCGCTTTCGTGCCATGGTCGATGTCACTGTGGACCGTGGTTGCATTCGCAATTGGCATTTCCTGTCTCCTGGCGGGCGACTTTGTGGTTGTTTTAAGGCCAGCAGTTTTCGACGCGCCGGGCACCCCGCGCACTATACGCGGCGTGCCTGGGCAGCGCCTGAAGACCCCGAGTGCTCCTGCGGGGCGACCGCCCGGACAGCAGGCGGTCATGGACGGGCTTCCCGCGCCGTTCCTTGATTGTTATTGGGTAAGGGCTGCCCGGCGCTCAGCCGGCCAGGTGCCTGAGTTGCTGCATGGCATCCTGCCGGGTGACGACATCGCCGTACTTGCTGTCGATGTCGAACAGGTTGGCTTCGTGCGGGTCGTTGTGGCGGTCACCGACACACTCACGTACCACAATGGTTCGAAACCCGTGCTGCATGGCATCCACCGCACTGGCGCGGATGCAGCCGCTGGTCGAGCAGCCAGCCAGCACCACGGTATCCACCCCTTGTGCATGCAGCAGCGGAGCCAGGCTGGTGGCGAAGAAGGCGCTGGCGTATTGCTTGCTCAGCACCACCTCCCCCGCCTGCGGCGCAACGGCTTCGCAGAAGGCCGCCAGCGGGTTGCCTTCGACCATGTCCTTCATCACTGGCGCCTTGCGCACCCACACACCACCGTCGGTGAAGTGCGGTGGCTGGTAGCGGATGTTGGTATGCACCACCAGGGTACCGCAATCGCGGGCCAGCGCCAGCAAGCCGGCGGCCTGCTCCACCGCCGTGACCACGCCCGGCGCGTACAGCGGTGCCCCGGGGGTGGTGTAGCCCTGCATGAAGTCGATCATCAACAGGGCCGGCTTGCGGCCAAAGCCAATGCGTTGGCCCCACACCCCTTGGTAGTTGTCACGGGCGCTTTGTGCGTCGCTCATGTCCGTCTCCGATTTCAGTAGGCGCCCGACAGCAGCGCACCGGCACCCGGCACGACCGGTTCCAGGTCGAGCGCCTTGAGCATGGCGTAGGTGGTGGCGATGGCGGCGGTGACCACCGGCTTGCCGGTTTGCGCCTCGACCTTGGCCACTGCCGGTAGCGATTGCATCTGCACGCAGGCCGACAGCACCACCACATCGACACCTTCAAGGTCCATGCCGGCGACGATGCCCGGCAGGTTGGCCGGGTCGTGGCGGGCCACGGCGAGGTTGTCGGGGATTTCCAGCGCGCGCCAGTCCTGCACCTCGAAGCCTTCCTCGCGGATGTAATTCACCACCAGCTCGGTCAGCGGCTTCATGTACGGTGCGACGATGGCGATGCGCTTGGCCTTCATCACATGCAAGGCCTCGACCAACGCCCCGGCACTGGTGATGACCGGTGCCAATGCGTCGTTATCGGCAGTGGCCTGGCGCAGGCGCTTTTCCGATTGGCGGTGATAGCCCAGGCCCATGGCCATGATCGCCACCAGGCAGGCGTAGCCCAGCACATCGACCTTGGCGTCGGACAGCTCCACTGCGCAGCGGTCGGACTCGGCGTCCATGGCGGCCAGTTCTTCCTTCTTCACCTGCTTCATGCGCATGCGGCTGGAGTGGAAGGTGAAGCGCTCAGGGCGGATTGCCTGGCGTGCGTTGAGCATCGCCGGGATCTCGGTTTCCATGGTCGTGTTCGAGCTCGGCACGATCTGGCCGATGCGGTATAGCTTGGTCATGTCTCGTGCTCCGTCAGACGAGGGGTTGGTCGAGGAAATCGCCGAAGGCAGCGAAGAAGCCTTCAAGGTCATCCCAGGGGATCATGTGGCCAGCGTTGTCTACCTGTACCACCTGGATATCCGGCTTCAGCTCGCGGATTTCGGCAATGTCGCGTGGCTCGATCACCCCGCCGCGCCCGGCCACCATCAGCAACGCCGGCTGGCGCACGGCGGGCAGGTCCTGGTGGATGTCCACCTCGTGGAAATCATCGAAGGCGCGCACGATCGCCGGCTCGTAGCAGGTGTGCAGCCATTCAGCGCGCAGTGCCAGTTGCTCCTCGCTCCAGGTGGCGCAGAAGGCGCGCATGTCATCGCCGCTCATACCCACCGTGGCCTGGCGGATCGAATCGACATACCACGGCAGCTTGCTGGGGTAGGCGCGGCGGCCCGGCCCGGACACTGGCGGGTCGACCAGCACCAACCGCTGCAGCCCCGGTGCGCCTTGGGCTGCGGCGCGGATGGCGAAGCGCGCGCCCATCGAGTGCCCGACCAGGTGGTAGCTGTCCAGGCCCAGTGCTGCAGCAAAGGCCGGGATATCGGCGGCACAAGCATCGGTGCCGTAATCCAGTTCCGGCCCGCTTGAAGACAAGCCGCGCCCACGCACATCCAGCACGTAGGTGTCGAAGTGCTGCCCAAGGCGCTCGGCGACAAAGCCCCAGGTGATCGCCGGGCTGGTGATGCCTGGCACCAGGATCAGCGCATGGCCCTTGCCGCCATAGCGCAGGTAGTGCTGGCGGACGCCATTGGCGCTGACGTTGCCGCCGGCGACGAAGGTGCTCATGCCGCCTCCCCGCTTTTCAGCTGCTGCCCGTACAGGTCGTAGCCATAGACCCACGCCGGATCCTCCTGCGTGTAAAGCCAGGTGTTGGCGTTCGACACCGACTGCACCTGCGATGCCCGCTCCTTGCGGTTTGCCTCGTACAGTGCGAACGCGGTGCGGTGGTCGGACAACCCGGTCTCTTGCAGGCAGCGGGTCAGCATGGCCGCGTCCTCGATGGCCATGCAGGCGCCCTGGGCCATGTGCGGCTTCATGGGGTGGCAGGCGTCGCCCAGCAGCACCAGGCGGCCTCGGCTCCACAGTGGCAACGGGTTGCGGTTGCGCAGTGGCCACTTAGTGATCGACTCGGTGGCATCGATCAGTTTCTGCACGGTGGGATGGTAGCCCTCGAAGGCGGCGCGCATTTCTTCCTGGCTGCTGTCGACGAACGCGCCCTGGAAGTCCCAGGCCTCATGGGGCACGCCGGTAACGAAGTAGTATTCGTCGCGCTTGCCGGTGGTGTAGTAGACCATCATGTGGCGGTCCTCGGACCACCACTTGACGCAGGGCTCGAACACATCGGCGTGCTGCGCCAGGTTCACCCCACGGATCAACGCACGGTGTGCCACCCAGCCGCTGTAGTTCGGCGCTTCGGCACCCAGCAGCTCCTCACGGATTTTCGAGTGGATGCCGTCGGCACCGATGACGATATCGGCCACGGTGTGGGTGCCATCGGCGAAGTCCAGGCGCACCTGGTCGCCTTCGTCGACGATCTTTTCCAGCCGCTTGCCGAAGTGCACGGTGCCCGGCTTGATCGCCTCGATCTGCAACGCATGCAAGTCGCCACGGTGGATGGTGATGTAGGCGGCGCCGTACTCGCGGCGAGCAAACTCGCCCAGCGGGATACGCGACAGGTAATCGCCGCTGTTGCCATCGCGGCTGAACCAGAAGTCCGGGTGCGAGCCCATCAGTTCCAGTTTCTGCTCCAGCCCCATGCGGCGGAAGATCTTCATGACGTTGGGGCCGATATGAATACCCGCGCCAAGGCGGGTGAACTCCGGCGCCTGCTCGAACACCTCGACATCGAACCCGGCCTGTTGCAGCAACGTGGCGGCGGCTGCCCCACCCAGACCTGCACCGACGATTGCGATTTTCTGCCTACCCCGCATGGGTATCTCTCCTCTTGTTCTGATGTGTGGCCAGCGGTTCGACCGTCTGACGATTTAGAGCGTATACGCTGTAAATGTTTTTTGGAAAGGGCCCAGAGCAAATATTTTTCAAACGCCTGATCGAAAACCATAACTCGCAAATTGTTACCGTAAACACTGGGCAATGTGTGGATAGGTAACGTTCTACAGAGAACTTGCGCTTGCCGACGGGATGCGCTTAGATCTGCAAAAGTAGGGTGTACACACTATTATTTCGCACCGAGATGAAGCACCAGGCACTGCCACGGTGCATCCCCGCCAACGCCACCCAGGAGAACCCCGATGCCGGTGAGCAATGCGCAACTGACCCAGATGTTCGAGCACGTGCTGAAACTGTCCCGCGTGGACGAGACGCAGAGCGTGGCCGTACTCAAGAGCCACTACTCCGACCCGCGCACGGTCAATGCCGCGATGGAGGCCGCACAGCGCCTGAAGGCCAAGGTGTATGCGGTAGAACTGCCGGCGTTCAACCACCCGACCGCCATGGGCAACGACATGACCGCCTACTGTGGCGACACCGCCCTTACCGGTAACCTGGCGGCGCAACGGGCGCTGGAAGCGGCCGACCTGGTCGTCGACACCATGATGCTGCTGCACTCGCCCGAGCAGGAGCAGATCCTCAAGACCGGTACGCGCATCCTGCTGGCCGTGGAACCACCCGAGGTACTGGCGCGCATGCTGCCCAGCGAAGACGACAAACGTCGGGTACTGGCGGCCGAAACCCTGCTGAAACAGGCGCGCAGCATGCATGTGCGGTCCAAGGCCGGCAGCGACTTCCACGCCCCGCTCGGCCAGTACCCGGCCGTGACCGAATACGGCTATGCCGACGAGCCGGGGCGCTGGGACCACTGGCCCAGTGGCTTCCTGTTCACCTGGCCGAACGAGGACAGCGCCGAGGGTACGCTGGTGCTGGACGTGGGCGACATCATCCTGCCGTTCAAGAACTACTGCCGCGAGCGCATTACCCTGGAGATCGAAAAAGGCTTCATTACCGGCATCCATGGCGGCTTCGAGGCCGAGTACCTGCGCGACTACATGAAGTACTTCAACGACCCCGAGGTGTACGGCATCTCGCACATCGGCTGGGGCCTGCAGCCGCGCGCGCAGTGGACGGCCATGGGCCTGCACGACCGCAACGACGGCATGTGCATGGATGCCCGCGCTTTCTACGGCAATTTCCTGTTCTCCACCGGCCCCAACACCGAGGTCGGCGGCAAGCGCAAGACCCCGTGCCACCTGGATATCCCACTGCGCAACTGCGATATCTACCTGGATGACAAGGCCGTGGTGCTGGCGGGCGACGTGGTCGCGCCAGAGGAGTCGCGGGCGCGATAGTGGTTATACTGGCCGGGCGCTCCGCTATTGGCGGCCGGCCAGCACCTTTCCACCAGCCCAAGCCATCCTATGCCGAAGAAAACCACACCCAGCAGCGCCCCGCTCGACAACACCCCCTACGACGTCACCGAACAGGTCGGCCATTTGCTGCGCAAGGCCTACCAGCGGCACACGGCGATTTTCCAGCAGCAGGCTTGCGACCCACAGTTGACCTCGATCCAGTTCGTCACCCTGTGCGCCCTGCGCGACCATGGCCCCAGCTCCCAGGCCGAACTGATCAAGGCCACGGCGGTGGACCAGGCAACCATCCGCGGTATCGTCGAGCGCCTGAAGGCGCGCGAGCTGGTGCAGCTGTCGCCTGACCCGGGCGACCGACGCAAGGTCATCGTCGAGCTCACCGACAGCGGCGCGGCATTGCTCGATGCCATGATCCCCTGCGCCCGGCAGATCAGCGAACTGAGCATGGGCAGCCTGAATGCCGGTGAGCGCGTGGCCATTCTGTACCTGCTGCGCAAGATGATCGACAGCGACGAAAGCGCTGGCTGACGTTTCCCCCAGGCTACCGCAGCCCCCCTGTAGGAGCAGCCTTGCGCTGCGAAGAGGCCATTGCAGCTGAAGCTGATCTCCAGCCTTACTGGCCCCTTCGCAGCACAAGGCTGCTCCTACAAAAAGCCTGATCGACAGCGACGAAAGCGCTGGCTGACGTTTCCCCCAGGCTACCGCAGCCCCCCTGTAGGAGCAGCCTTGCGCTGCGAAGAGGCCATTGCAGCTGAAGCTGATTCCAGCCTTACTGGCCCCTTCGCAGCACAAGGCTGCTCCTACAAAAAGCCTGATCGACAGCGACGAAAGCGCTGGCTGACGTTTCCCTCAGGCTACCGCAGCCCCCCCTGTAGGAGCAGCCTTGCGCTGCGAAGAGGCCATTGCAGCTGAAGCTGATCTCCAGCCTTACTGGCCCCTTCGCAGCACAAGGCTGCTCCTACAAAAAGCCTGCCTGCTCCCCGAAATCATCCCTGGCCTGCTTCTTGCTCACTCATTTCATGTAGTGAGTACTTACCGAAACTCACGCACCATTTGAGTCCTTTGGTAGCGCAAGCAACCTCCAGAGATGAGCCAATAATGCAAACAACCATCTCCCTGCGGGTCAACGGCCAGCCCGTCGAAGTCAGCGCCATGCCCGACACCCCGCTGCTGCTGATCCTGCGCAACGACCTGTGCCTGAACGGCCCCAAGTACGGCTGCGGCCTGGGCGAGTGCGGGGCGTGCACGGTGATCATCGACGGCGTGGCCGCACGCTCGTGCGTCATCCCCCTGGCCGGCGCCGCGGGCCGCGACATCACCACCCTCGAAGGGCTGGGCAGCAAGGCCGCGCCGCACCCGGTGCAACGGGC
Source organism: Pseudomonas sp. NY11955 (assembly GCF_048068035.1). NCBI lineage: Bacteria > Pseudomonadati > Pseudomonadota > Gammaproteobacteria > Pseudomonadales > Pseudomonadaceae > Pseudomonas > Pseudomonas sp. NY11955. The sequence goes on along the minus strand of NZ_JBLUPS010000003.1, from coordinate 245,311 downwards.
GTTCATCGACGAACAGGCGGCCCAGTGCGGCTATTGCATGAACGGCATGATCATGACCGCCAAGGCCCTGCTCGACCGTATTCCCGACCCCAGCGACGAACAGATTCGCAATGAGCTGTCCGGCAACCTGTGCCGCTGCGGCACCCACGTCGAAATCCTGCGCGCCGTGCGCCGCGCCGCCGAGACCCGGAGAAAAGCATGAACCACTCTCAACAGGTGCCCAGCCGCGACCAGTTGCTGGCCAAGGCCGGCGTGCTGCTGATCGTCGACCACATCACCCCACCCTCGGGGCCCGTGGCCAAGGGTGTGACACCGGTGGTCAAGGAGCGCGAGCTGGCGTTGTTCATCGCCGTCAGTGACGACGGCATGGTCTACGCCTTCAACGGCCACGTCGACCTGGGCACCGGCATCCGCACCTCATTGGCGCAGATCGTCGCCGAAGAGCTGGACCTGCGCATGGACCAGGTGCACATGGTGCTGGGCGATACCGAGCGGGCCCCCAACCAGGGCGCGACCATCGCCAGCGCCACCCTGCAGATTTCCGCCGTGCCGTTACGCAAGGCCGCCGCCACAGCGCGGCGCTATCTGTTGCAACAGGCCGCACAGCGCATTGGTTGCGCGCCCGAAGCGCTACGCATCGAAGACGGCACGGTTATCGCCAGCAACGGCCGCACGATGAGCTTTGCCGACCTGGTGCAAGGTGAAAACCATCAGCTGACCATTGCCGACGATGCTCCGCTCAAGGCCATCGACGACTACCGCCTGGTCGGGCGCAGCACCGCACGGGTAGACATCCCCGGCAAGGCCACCGGCGAGCTGACCTATGTACATGACATGCGCCTGCCCGACATGCTCCACGGTCGGGTGATCCGCCCGCCCTACGCCGGCCACGACAGCGGCGATTTCGTCGGCAATAGCCTGCTGGCGGTAGATGAGTCCTCCATCGCCCATATCCCCGGCGTGGTGGCCGTGGTGGTCATCCGCGATTTCGTCGGAGTGGTGGCCGAGCGCGAAGAGCAAGCGATTCGCGCAGCCCATGAGCTGAAAATCAGCTGGAAGCCCTTCACAGGCAAGCTGCCCGACCTCAGCGATGTCGCCCAGGCCATCCGCGACAACCCGCGCGTACAGCGTACCGTGCTGGACCAGGGCGATGTCGACGGTGGCCTCGCCAATGCCAGCCAGCGCCTGAGCCGCAGTTACCTGTGGCCGTACCAACTGCACGCCTCGATCGGCCCGTCGTGCGCACTGGCCGACTTCACCGACGGGGCAATCCGCGTGTGGTCCGGTACGCAGAACCCGCACCTGCTACGCGCCGACCTGGCGTGGTTGCTGGCATGCGACGAAGCACGCATCGAAATCATCCGCATGGAGGCCGCCGGTTGCTACGGCCGCAATTGCGCCGATGACGTGTGCGCCGATGCGGTGCTGTTGTCGCGCGCGGTGCAGCGCCCGGTACGGGTGCAACTGACCCGTGAACAGGAGCATGTGTGGGAACCCAAGGGCACCGCGCAGTTGATGGAGATCGACGGCGGCCTGAACGCCGACGGCAGCGTGGCCGCCTACGACTTCCAGACCAGCTACCCGTCCAACGGCGCGCCCACCCTGGCCTTGCTGCTGACCGGCGCCGTGGAGCCCGTGCCGGCGCTGTTCGAAATGGGCGACCGCACCTCGATCCCGCCGTATGACTATGAACACATGCGCGCCACCATCAACGACATGACGCCACTGGTGCGTGCCTCATGGATGCGGGGCGTATCGGCCATGCCCAACAGCTTCGCCCACGAATCGTACATCGACGAGTTGGCCTTCGCCGCCGGCGTCGACCCGGTCGAATACCGCCTCAAGCACCTGTCCGACCCGCGCGCCATCGACCTGGTCAAGGCCACCGCCGAACGTGCCCAATGGCAGCCGCATACCCAGCCCATGCAGGCGCAAGCCGAAGGTGACGTGCTGCGTGGCAGGGGCTTTGCCTATGCGCGCTACATCCACAGCAAATTCCCCGGCTTCGGCGCGGCCTGGGCGGCATGGGTGGCCGATGTGGCGGTAGACCGGCGCACCGGTGAAGTCGCCGTCACCCGCGTGGTGATCGGCCACGATGCCGGGATGATGGTCAACCCCGAGGGCGTGCGCCATCAAATCCACGGCAACGTCATCCAGTCCACCAGCCGGGTGCTCAAGGAGCAGGTCAGCTTCGAGGAGTCGACCGTGGCGAGCAAGGAATGGGGTGGCTACCCCATCCTGACGTTCCCCGAGTTGCCCGCCATCGACGTGATGATGCTGCCCCGCCAGCACGAGCCGCCGATGGGCAGTGGCGAGTCGGCATCGGTACCGAGCGCGGCGGCCATCGCCAATGCCATTTTCGATGCCACCGGCATTCGCTTTCGCGAGCTGCCGATCACGGCCGAACGGGTGCGTGCCGCCCTCGGCGGCGAAGGCCAGGGGCCAGATGCACCCACGCCAGCACAGCCGACAAGCAAACGGTCGAAATGGTGGTTCGGCTCGCTGGCCGGGGTATTTGGCGCAGCCTTGGGCATGCTTGCCACCGCCCTGCCCTGGCGCGCCGAGATCGCCCCGGTGACGCCGCCTGGCGCCGGCAGCTGGAGCGCCGCGATGCTTGAGCGCGGGCGCCAGGTGGCAGCCGCCGGCGACTGCGCCGTGTGCCATACGGTCAGCGGCGGCAAGGTGAATGCCGGTGGGCTGGCAATGGACACGCCCTTCGGCACGCTTTACAGCACCAACATCACCCCCGACCCGGAAACCGGCATCGGCCGCTGGTCGTTCGCCGCCTTCGAGCGGGCCATGCGCGAAGGTATCAGCCGCGATGGCCGGCACCTGTACCCCGCCTTTCCCTACACCTCGTTTCGCAACATCAACGACGCCGACATGCAGGCGCTGTATGCCTACCTGATGTCGCAAACCCCGGTACGCCAGGCAGCGCCCGCCAACCAGATGCGCTTCCCGTTCAACCAGCGACCGCTGATGGCCGGCTGGAACGCGCTGTTTCTGCAACGCGGCGAATACCAGCCCGACCCGCAACGCAGTGCGCAGTGGAACCGTGGTGCTTACCTGGTCGACGGGTTGGGGCATTGCACGGCCTGCCACTCGCCGCGCAACCTGATGGGCGCGGAAAAAGGCGGCAGCAGCTACCTCGCCGGCGGCATGGTCGATGGCTGGGAAGCCCCGGCCCTGAATGCCCTGGGCAAGTCATCGACACCGTGGAGCGAAGACGAACTGTACAACTACTTGAGCACTGGCTTTTCCGAAAAACACGGTGTCGCGGCCGGCCCCATGGGCCCGGTGGTCAGTGAACTGGCCACCCTGCCAAAGAGCGACGTGCGTGCCATCGCCCACTACCTCAGCTCACTCGATGGCAAGCCGCAGCCAGTGGCCGCCAAGGCCGCGCCTCAGGCGGACACGCAAGTGTCGCTAAGCAACGGCGAGCGGGTTTTCAAGGGTGCCTGCATGGCCTGCCACAGCGATGGGCTGGGGCCGAAACTGTTTGGTGTCAGCCCGTCGATGGCGGTCAACAGCAACGTCCACAGCGACCTGCCGGACAACCTGCTGCGCGTGGTGCTGCACGGCATTGCCAACCCGGCAACCCGTGACTTGGGCTATATGCCTGGCTTCAAGGACAGCCTATCGGACCGCCAGGTAGCCGACCTGGCAGCCTACCTGCGCCAGCGCTTCGCTGCCGACAAGCCGGCCTGGCAAGGGCTGGCGGCCAAGGCCGCGCAAGTACGCGCCAACCCTGGCAGCCATTGAGGCTCAGCGGCGCAGGCCGCGCAGGGCCAGGTCGCTGATGAATGCCAACCAGTCGGCCTTGGCCTGCTGGTCGGCAAGGTCCACGGCCAGGAACGAGCTGAGGGTATGGCGGTTGGAATTATAGAAGTAGCAGAGCGAGGCAATCATCAAGTAAGCGTGGGTGATCTCGATGTCGTCGCGGAACAGGCCCTTGGCCTGCCCGGCCTCGATGATCGGTCGCAGCACGCCGACCGCCTCGCCGGACAGCGCCCGGAGGTTTTGCGACTTGCGCGCGTGCAGGCCCTGATGAAGGTTTTCGGTGGCGAGGATGGTGACGAATTCGGGATGGCGCACATAGTAGTCCCAGATGAACGCCACCAGCTCGCGCAAGGCCTGCTCCGGGTCGGCCAGGTCCAGGCGCAGCTTGGCTTCGGCCTGATTGAAACTGGCGTAGATGTGCTCCAGCACGCTGATGAACAGCTTTTCTTTACTGCCGAAGTAGTAATAGATCATCCGGTCGTTGGACTTGGCCAGTGTGGAGATCTGCTCGATGCGCCCGCCGGTGAAGCCTTCCTTGCTGAAGACCTTCACCGCGGCCTTGAGAATGTTGTCCCGGGTGCGGTCGGCCTGCTGGGCGCGAACACCGGTTTTGCGAGTTTGCATGTCGGTCCCTGTGGGGCTGGCCAGATACCCAACACTGCCACAGACGTTGGGCCAATGCGCGGCTTTTTCGGCTGGGCTGACACGATACGAGCGAGGTAGCGGAACATGCAGCATCTCGACCTGCAGGTGATCGACACGGCCCTGCAATGGGCCCAAGCCGGGGATACGGTGTGGCTGTGCACCGTGTTGTCCACCTACGGCTCGGCCCCCCGCTCGCCCGGTGCGATGCTGGTTTGCCGCAGCCCACATGAGTGGGTTGGCTCATTGTCCGGTGGCTGCGTGGAAGAGGAATTCCTCGCCAGCCTCGGGCACGGCGCGTTCACCCAACCCGCGCAGGTGGTGCGCTATGGCGATGGCCAGGAACAGAGCCGGCGCCTGCGCCTGCCGTGTGGCGGCGTCCTGGTGGTGCTGGTGGAGCGGCGGCAGGCGGACGGCGCGTGGCTGGAACATCTGCAAGCCCTGCGCGGGGCACTGCTGGGCCAGCAGCGGGTGACGCGCAGGGTCGGTTTGCCGGCGGGTGATTTCAGCCTGCAGGGCGACAATGGCGTTGCCGTGCGCATGGACGACAGCGCCGTGCATATTGGCATCGGCCCCGCTTTGCGGCTGGTGCTGGCTGGGCTGTCGCCAGTCGCCGAAGCCTGTGCCGACATTGCCCGCACCCTGGGCTGCGAAGTCATCGCCTGTGACCCGCGCGAGGAGATGGCGGGTATCGACATAGAGGGCGCACAGATGCATCGGGTGCTGCCCTCGCTGTTTATCGCTGCCGGGGGTTGCCATGCGGCGACTGCGGTAGTGGCGCTGACCCATGATCCGAAAATCGACGACCTGGCCTTGATGGAGGCGGTGCATACGCCGGCGTTCTACATCGGCGCCATGGGTTCGGCGGCCACATCAGCCCGCCGCGCCGAGCGGCTGCAGCGGATTGGCGGTTTGACCGACAAGCAGATCGAGCGGCTGCACATGCCGATCGGGCTAGACCTGGGCAGCAAGTCGCCAGCGGAAATTGCCCTGGCGGTGATGGCGGATGTGCTGCGGGTGTACCGGGGCAAGCCGCGCGATGCACTGTGACTTTAGCTATGTGCAGTTCCATGCCGGGCAAACTTGATCCCCGCTCCCAGGCAGGTAACCGCAAAGGCAATCACCAACGCCCCAGTCCCCAGCAAGAAGATCAGTTGCTGGTTCGACCCTTCCACCAACAGGGCAATCAGCGCCGGTGTCACCGCTGCGGCCCCCATCAAGGTAATGCTGACCAACGGCGTGAGCTTGCCAGTCGGGTCGTTGGTAGTGATCAACGCCATGTAGTAAGACAGCGATAGCACCCAGCCAAAGTTGATCAGCAACAACGCCACGAACAACTGCATCGGCGTGCGGGTATGGCCGGTGAGCATGGCAATGGAAATGAACACGGCGACCAGGCCCACGGCAATCATCACTTGGCGGTTAACCCGCGCGCCCAGTAGGCTGGGCAACCCGGCCCCAGGCAGGCCGCCAATGGCTGACAGGCCGAACGCCCAGCCAATATCGACACCCTCGATGCCTTGGTCCCGCGCCAACTGGTCGATGAAGCCCCACACGCAATAGATGGCGATCTGCATGAACAACATGCCCACCAACGCAGTGCGCCCCGTGCGCGCCGAACCACCCTGGGCGGGTGAGCCTTCTTGATTGGCCACCGCAACGGTCGGGCGGCGCGGCAGCACCAGGCTGGCGCCGCAGATCAACAGGTACCACAGGCCGAACGCGCACAAGGCGGTTACTGTTCCACTCTGTGCGGCAAGCAAGGGCAGCGCCGCGGAAAACAGCGAGTACTCCGGCGTTTGCAGCAACAGCATCAGCCCGAACGAACGGTCCTGATTGGGCAAGCGGCCCAACGTGGACACCGCGTAGGCGTACACCAGCCCCGCGCAGGTGCCGGCCGCCAGGCGCACACTGAGCAACATTGCGTTGCTGCTGGCATAGGCGGTGGCAATGCTAAGTGCCACGCACAGCGCGCCGACGAATAGGCACAGGCTGCGGCCGCCATGGCGTTTCATCAGCAATGGGCAGAGTAACGTGCCCAGCGTCATGCCGATCATTTCGACCGACACCACCCAGCCTTGCTGGTCCAGTGACAGGCCAAGCTGCTCGGTGACCAACCCCATGAAGATGGGTTGCACGCCACAGACGATGAAGGCAGTACAGGCAATGAAAATCAGCGCGGCACGCAGCAGCTTGGAATCTTGGGTCATGGGGGACTCCGACACGGCATTTGTTTTTATTGTGTGTGGCGACCGGCCCTGAAAGGCGCCGTAGCTGGCGGCTGGGCGGGTCTCGTGGCAATCCTGGGCCGAGATCGAAGGCATTGAAAGTTAATTATCGGAATCGACTTCAGTGGGCTTTTTAATGCACGCCACACCGCCCGCCTGCATCCAGAAATGCACTGCACCCGATCCTGATAATTAATTGGAGACATACCCACATCCCCCCTACCGTGATACGTCTCATAAGCCTCAGTAAAAAAGGCCCGATCATGAACGACCGTGAGTTCATCAATGCCATCGACGCCGATGGCCAGCCCCTGCACATCGCCGTCAGCAACGGCCGCATCACCCACATCGGCCCGCAACGCGCCAGCACGCCAGCCCGCGAGACCATCGACCTTGAGGGCCTGCTGGCCCTGCCTGGCTTCGTCGACGGCCACATCCACCTGGACAAGAGCTTCGTCGGCGACCGCTGGCGCCCGCATCAACCCGTCACCAGCCTGCGCGAACGCCTGGCCGTGGAAAAACGCGAGCTCGCCAGCGCCCCGCCAATCGTCGAGCGTGCCGACGCGCTGATGCGCCAGGCCGCCTCTTACGGCACCCTGGCCATGCGCTGCCATGTGGACGTGGACGCCACCACAGGCCTCACCAACCTGCACGCCATGCTGCAAGCCCGGGACAAGTGGAAAGACCTGCTCGACATCGAGTTGGTCGCCTTCCCTCAAGCCGGCGTCGTGACCTGCCCCGGCACTGCCGAAGTCATGGAAGCGGCCATTGGCGAAGGTGTGCAGGTGGTCGGTGGCATCGACCCGACCACCCTGGACGGCGACGCCGAAGCCCAGCTCGACATCGTATTCGGCATCGCCGACCGGCATGGCGTGAAGGTCGATATCCACCTGCATGAACCCGGCGACATCTGCATCGCCCAGCTCGAGCGCATCGCCGCGCGCACCACTGCCCTGGGCATGCAAGGTTTGGTGGCAGTCAGCCACGCCTATGGCCTGGGCGACGTATCCGACGCAGTGGTCGACCGCACTGCCGAAGTGCTGGCCGGCGCCGGCGTATCGATCATGACCAACGCCCCGGGCGAGCACGCCTTCCCGCCTGTACTACGCCTGCGTGCGGGGGGGGTGCGGGTGTTCACCGGCAACGACAACATCCAGGATGCCTGGTGGCCTTACGGCAATGGCGACATGCTGCAGCGGGCGATGCTGATCAGCTATCGCTCGGGCTTCAATACCGACGAAGAACTGCGGGTTGCGCTGGAGATGGCCACCGAAGCCAGTGCCGGGGTGATGGGCAAGCAGGACTATGGTTTGAAGGTTGGCAACGAGGCCAGTTTCGTGCTGTTCAAGGCACCGAATGCGGCTGCGGCGGTGGCGGCAGCCATTCATGAACGTGTGATCGTGCGCCACGGCGCATTCTGGGGCGGGCCTGCGCAGTTGCAGTTGAAGGCTGCACAGTTTGCTACCGAGCTACGCCGCTAGCCGCACATCAGGGCCGCTGCGCGCCCCAGCGCCGGCCCATGACTCACTCCGCCTCAGCCCGCAAAATCCCGATCAGGATCTCAGCCAACGCCATGACCATCGGGTCTGCGGTGGGCCGATGAAAAATCGCAGCCTCAAACACCTTGATCGGCTTGAACCCCTCCTCCGCCCCCAGCACCCGATGTCTGGCCGTCACTACCCGCGATGGCAACAGACTCACCCCCAAGCCATTGGCCACCGCCTCCTGAATCCCCGCCAGGCTCGAGCTGGTAAATGCGATCCGCCAACTGCGCCCCATCGCCTCGACCGCACCGATCATGTCATCCCGGTACAAGCCCCGCGGTGGAAAAGTCACCAGCGGGATCGGGTCCTGGGCAAAACACGGGTACTGCGCACTGTCGATCCACTCGATGCGCTCCGGCTGGCACGCATTGGCCTCACGGCTATGCCGCCGCTGCTTGATCAGCACCAGGTCAAGCTCGCCTCGGTCATAGGTGCTCATCAGGTCCCGGCTCAGGCCACCAGTGATCTCCAGCTTCACTGTCGGGTTACGCCGGTTGAACGCAGCCAGCGCCTGCATCGTCTTGCCCGCGACAAAATCGTCCGGCAGGCCGATACGCACGGTCACCGTCACCCCACCCGACATGGCTTCGGTCAATTGGCTGCTCACCGCCAGCAGGTGCCGCGCGTAACCCAGCAGTGTTTCCCCCGCATCGGTTGGGCGCACCTCGCGGTTACTGCGGTCGAGCAACTGCTGGCCAACCATTTCCTCAAGCCGGCGCACCTTCTGGCTGACCGTGGACTGGGTGGAATGCAGGCGCGCGGCGGCGGTGGTGAAACTGCCGCAGTCGGCCACCATGACCACGGTGCGGAGCATGTCCAGGTCGTAGATGGCGCGGTTGGGGTTGGTGGATTCTGGCATTTGCAGGTTCAACTTCTAAACGGGGCTTACTGCATGATGCCTCAAGCTGGGGCGCAATACGCATTGCCCCTGTGCGGGGCATGCTTTGTATGCGTGCATGAATGGGGTATCAGGGTACGAGGGTTTTCTCGAAGTAAACCCGTTTGAAACCGTCTTCTGTACGCTTGCCCACCTCTACGTAGCCGAGCTTGGGGTAAATCGACAGGTTCTCGGTCATCATTTCGTTGGTGTAGAGATGGACAGTGCTTAGCCCCCGTTGCCGGGCGGCATTTTCGCAGTAGCCAATCAGCGCCTTTCCTACCCCACGCCCGGCTGCACTGGGCAGGACCGCCACGTTTTCCAGCAGCAAATGCCCTTCTTCGGCATAGAAGACAATAAAGCCCTGAAAGTTCGCCTGGTCATCCGCCGCAACGTAGACCACCCCTTGCGCGATCTGCCTGGCGAAGTCCGCGGTCATCGGGGCTGGCTTGCGCCCAATGAGCGGCACATAGCGAGCGTAGGCCTGTTCGGCGCAATGTCTGATCTCGGGCTCATCAGTGGCTACGGCCAGCCGGATCATGGCGTCTCCTTGGTCAATGGGGGTTCCGATGCTCACCGCAACTGCTCGCACATCGCACAACAGTTCGATAATCGCACCAATTCCGCCAAACCCCCTCTACTGTTGCCCTATCTTGCGGCACGCTATAGCGAAAGTCAGCAAACACTTTCAAGCGCTGACAGGCCCCATCGCTTCATGCGCTCCGGCCAGCCCGACAACCACAACTCCAGGAACAACCAGGAGCTCGCCTTGATCAATAAAACGTACGAGTCCATCGCCAGCGCGGTGGAAGGGATCACCGACGGTTCGACCATCATGGTCGGTGGCTTCGGCACTGCCGGCATGCCGTCCGAGCTGATCGATGGCCTGATCGCAACCGGTGCTCGCGACCTGACCATCATCAGCAACAACGCCGGCAACGGCGAGATCGGCCTGGCCGCCCTGCTCATGGCGGGCAGCGTGCGCAAGGTGGTCTGCTCGTTCCCGCGCCAATCCGACTCCTACGTGTTCGACGAACTGTACCGGGCCGGCAAGATCGAACTGGAAGTGGTGCCGCAAGGGAACCTGGCCGAGCGTATCCGCGCAGCCGGTTCGGGCATCGGTGCGTTCTTCTCGCCGACCGGCTACGGCACGCTGCTGGCCGAAGGCAAGGAAACCCGTGAAATCGACGGCCGCATGTACGTTCTGGAAATGCCGCTGCATGCCGACTTCGCGCTGATCAAGGCGCACAAGGGCGACCGTTGGGGCAACCTGACCTACCGCAAGGCCGCCCGCAACTTCGGGCCGATCATGGCGATGGCCGCCAAGACCGCCATCGCCCAGGTCGACCAGGTTGTCGAACTCGGTGAGCTGGACCCGGAACACATCATCACCCCGGGTATCTTCGTCCAACGTGTGGTCGCCGTCACCGGCGCTGCCGCTTCTTCGATCGCCAAAGCTGTCTGAGGCCTGCCATGACCATCACCAAAAAGCTCTCCCGCACCGAGATGGCCCAACGCGTGGCCGCAGATATCCAGGAAGGCGCGTACGTAAACCTGGGCATTGGCGCACCGACTCTGGTGGCCAACTACCTGGGCGACAAGGAAGTGTTCCTGCACAGCGAGAACGGCCTGCTGGGCATGGGCCCAAGCCCAGCGCCGGGCGAGGAAGACGATGACCTGATCAACGCCGGCAAGCAGCACGTGACCCTGCTGACCGGAGGTGCTTTCTTCCACCATGCCGACTCGTTCTCGATGATGCGTGGCGGCCACCTGGACATCGCCGTGCTGGGTGCCTTCCAGGTCTCGGTCAAGGGCGACCTGGCCAACTGGCACACCGGTGCCGAAGGCTCGATCCCTGCCGTGGGCGGCGCGATGGACCTGGCCACCGGCGCCCGCCAGGTGTTCGTGATGATGGACCACCTGACCAAGACCGGCGAAAGCAAGCTGGTGCCCGCGTGCACCTACCCGCTGACGGGCATTGCTTGCGTCAGCCGTATCTACACCGACCTGGCCGTGCTGGAAGTGACGCCCGAAGGCCTGAAAGTGGTCGAAATCTGTGCGGATATCGACTTCGATGAGCTGCAAAGGCTTAGCGGTGTACCCCTGATCAAGTGATCGCCTGCCCTACACGGCCCTTTGTAGGAGCGGCCTTGTGCCGCGAATGGGCTGCAAAGCAGCCCCAGCAATTGTTGATGTGCCGCTGAAATCCGGGGCCGCCTTGCGGCCCTTCCCCAAATGATGTCTTAACACCTCGGGAAAACTGAATTTTTCGCTTTGTTGTAGGGCATTTCCCAAAGACACTGTTGCCGCCTATTTTCCTGCGGGTGCCCTATCGGGACTCTAATCTGCTCCTGTCGCTGCACATGAGCGACTCGGCTTTGACGGGCCGCGATGGATTTGAGTTATGGCACCTCTTTATGGTGGCTGTACGTGCGGGCACGCTTGCGTGCGCCGGAGTTTCTCAATTCCGCCGGTCCGTCAACCCACGTACAGCTGCCACCCTTCTGCTTGACGGCTGACAGGTGGCAGCACCAATAGGGAATTGAACAATGTTGAAAATGGTCCCCGATCCACCGCACACCCTCCACGCCCTCGAAGACACCCTCGTCCAAACCTCGAACTACTTACTTTGTGCTCTCGCCGTTTCGCAACAAGCGATGCTGCTGCAACCCAAATCACCTGCAGCGGTATTGATGATGGCGACGGCGCATGAACTCGAGTCGCTGCGTTTGTTGCTTGAGTCCGCATTGATTCAGGTGCAGATACCGAACGAACCGCGAACGCTGCACTAAGCCGAAAGACTGGTGCTTCAGGGAGATGGACCAATGGCTACTGACGAACCAAACGCAAAAACGACCGCAAGACCACTTTCTACCAGGGTGAAAACCACACGCACCCACTGTTTCGCATCGAAGCCGGCATTCCTTGCCAGAGCGCTCGGGAGCAGGCGTCGGAGCTGATGGGGTATGTGCGGGAACTGACGATTGTCGGTTTGATGGATGAAAAACCGATGATGATCTGGGCTGCGCATTACCTGAGCGCATTGGCCAAGACGCTGATGGATGATGCGGAACTGGGCATGAAGCGCTGAGCTCGTGGAATGACAAGGCGGCACCTAACGCGTGACCGCCTTTGCTTTAACCGCAGTGCTTATGATTGGGCGCTTTTACGTGGCGCACGCTGAAAACGGGTAATCGCGATTTGAACAGCAGCCGCCACGAGGCACAGCACTGAATCGCCCCTGGTTTCCTAGACACTCTCCAAGCTCAGGAAATAGCGTTTCTCATACTCTACTGGCGACGGCTGCATAGCACTGCTGTGTCGACGCTTGGGGTTATAGAACATCTCGATGTAATCGAAAATATCACTTCGGGCTTCGTCACGCGTTGCGTAGATCTTTCGTCGGATTCGCTCCCGCTTCAAAAGCTGGAAAAAGCTCTCGGCTACGGCATTGTCGTGGCAGTTTCCCCGTCGGCTCATGCTGCTGATCACATTGTTGGCCTTCAGGAAGCTTTGCCAATCTGAGCTACTGAACTGACTGCCTTGGTCTGAGTGAATCATCACTTGCTGCTGTGGCTTGCGTCGCCACACGGCCATCAGAATGGCGTCGATGGCCGGGTCGCTGCTCATCCTGGGCTTCATTGACCAACTAATGACTTGGCGAGAGAACAGATCCAGCACTACCGCCAGGTACAGCCACCCTTCATAGGTGCGGATGTAGGTGATATCGGTCACCCAGACCTTATTCGGCTCACTGACCTTGAACTGCCGGGCCAGATGGTTGGGCGATGCCACTGTTGGTTTTCCGCCATAAAACCCAGGACGACGGCGATAGCCCGTTTGCGAACGCAGCCCCTCTGCCTGCATCAAGCGACCGACTCGATTTCGCCCACAGATCTCTCCTAGCTCTCGCAGGTCATCGTGAATCTTGCGATAGCCATACACGCCGCCGCTTTCTAACCAGGCCTGCTTGATCAAGCCAAGCAGGCGCTGATCTTCTTTGGCTCGGGCAGATTGAGGCTCGGCCAACCAAGCGTAGTCGCCGCTGGGATGCACCTTGAGGGTTTGGCAAAGGCGACGCACTGGGTAATCCGTCGAGTGCTTGTTGATGAAGGCGTACTTCAGCCGCACTCCTTGGCAAAGTACGCGGCGGCCTTCTTTAAGATGTCTCGCTCTTCTGTCACCCGCTTAAGTTCAGCGCGCAGCTTGCGCAGTTCAGCCTGCTGATCATTGTCTTGCTGACGCTGCTCTTGGGGCTTGCTGTAGACCTTGATCCAAGCGTAAAGGCTGTGCACGGACATGCCCAGGCGCTGGGCGACCTCGGCGACAGGTTTGCCTTTTTCGGTCACTTGCTTGACCGCTTCGATCTTGAATTCTTCGGGGTAACGCTGACGACTCATGGCACCTCCTATTTGGGCCTCATTATGAGGCTTGGAGGTGTCTACGAAACCAAGGGCGATTCACCCTACCGGCCTGGCTGGACTTCAAGGTCATTCCGTTCGAAGGCCTTGGCGAGCAAGTGATCCGCCTGCGCGTGTCAGTTATCACCGGCGGCTCGCAACCGGTGCTGAAGCTGCGCTGGATCGGCGAGGAAGCCCAGCGCGAGGCCACCGCCCAAGAATTCAAGTCCGTGCTCGACACCAAGATTGGCACCGGCGCGCAGCTATCCTTGGGCACCTTTGACGCGAAGTAAACGATGATCGCGCCCTCGCTTTGCGGGGGCGTTTTAAGCGTTCATCGGGCTCACTCAAAGAGAGCTGAGGGGAAGCGACTCCTAGAGATGATGAGTTTTTCCCCGGCCACATAACCCCTAGTGCGAGCCGCGTTCATGTATGCGCGAAGACTTTTGCCGTTGGGCATCGTTACCAATACCTGATAGCTATCTTCGCTCCCGCCAAATGTTTCCGCCCTTGCGCTTACCATATCATCAAACTGGAAGGAGTCGATGCAGCAAACCTCCTGTCCTTCCACGCACACCAGGCCGAGAAAAACCTTTTTGTAGTGCTTTTTTGCGCTTTCTATCGCTGCAATGACGTCCGAAGAGAAGTTGAAAAGGTACTCGGCGTGAACGCCATTTGGCTCTTGCCTGTACTTCAGGAAAAGACACGTATCAGCGTTGATCAGGAAAGCGTTGTTTACCTTCTTGCCCTCAAGGCGTAAGGAGTTGATTGCTGTAAAGCGATCATCCTCGGCAATCTGCATTAAAGCAGCACCCAAATTCTGGTGCTCGGTACGAATTTTCATAGTTGCTCCATAACCCGGCTCCATGCCGGCCGGCCATCAAACACCAACCAATTTCAAAAAGCCACCACACCAAGGTCGCACCGGCCACAGAGGGCTGCGCAAGCGCGGAGAAAGCCATGAATGACGAACAACGCCACCAAAAATGGATCGCCCAGCGCAAAGCCGAAAAAGCCAAACGCCGCGACCGCGCCGCCGAGTGCCTGAAGGACCACGAATACACCGTGCTGGCTGACACCGACCAGCTGAAGGCCTGGCGCTGCAAGGCACCGCGAACCACCAGCTACGCTTTCGACATCCTGATCACCCGCTTCGGTATCGAAACGATCGGTGACATCGACGGCCTGACCTTCAACGTCGGCCTGTTCTACGGCATCGAATTCCTGGCCGGTGACGACATCGGATACTACATCCACTCGAAGCTTGAAGAGCACTGCCGCGAGCGTGAGTTTGACGAGCACGCTTTCCGCGCGGCACTGGTGACTGGCGTATGCAGCCAGGTCTGCGAGCAAGTCGACGAGGACCAGTACAGTGCCCTGCCCGAGTGGATGCGCAACGACGGCGGACGCCACGAGGCCGGCCGCTGGGATGAGCTCCGGAAGCTGGTTAAAGAGCATCTCGCAGCCATTGAATATGACGGGAATGGCCGCGACTTCTGGGACTCGCTGAATGACCGCCTGAGCGAGGCCGACGACATCAGCTACGTCGAGCAAGCCAGCATGTTCATGGGCGAGCACCACGAAGAGCTTGGCCTGGGCTGCGACTACTGGGAGATCACCATCGACAAGCCGCGCGACAGCCTGATCAACCGGCTGTACCTGATCAACCACGCCGCCAAGGCGATCGTCGCCCAGCAGGGCGAAGCGAAAGCCGCCTGACCCGGAGGTTTCGATGAGCAACTACAACTGCGACTACGTTCGCCGCCATTACGACGTGCCGGCCGAGATCGGCCGCCGCGTTATCGCCAACGGCGAGCCGGGCGTGATCATGGCCGACCGAGGCCACTACATCGGCGTCGTCCTCGACAGCGATCCGAAGAAGCGCATTCGCAACTACCACCCCGCCTGGGAGATGCAGTACGGCGAGATGGCTGAAAAGCTGCCGCTGAAGCGCTACCAGGTGCTCGTTGCCGGCTGGGACTGGTGGGACATCACCAATCGAACAATTGTCGACGTATTCGCCAGCACGCCGTCGCAGGCTAAGTACAAGGCCTACGAGCGCTGCGAGTACCACGACATTGAGTGCATGTTCGGCTTCAAGGTTCGCCGGGCCTGATCTTCCGGCGCTGCCCACCAGCGCCGGAGTTCAGTAAGTTAGGAGAAAAGCAGATCTCCATATCCCCACACCAACGTTCCTGCTGCCGCAGAAAACACAGTTGCGACCCTCAAGCCATTCAAAATACCGAGGTAATCCACCCGTAGCTCATTGGTCAGCCGACCTATTTCTTCGGACAGCTGCGACTCATTCAGGAGCGCAAACACAGTCACAATTGCCCCGGAGCGTGCGAACCAATCGCCAGGGTCTGTCCCTACCGGGACAAAGAAGCACAGTATTGCCCACCCCAACGAGACGGCGGTGGCAGCGAAGGCAAGGAAGATTCTTCGCTTAACTTCCCGTCTAGTCGCCGCCGCTTTTCCTTCTGGTTCAAACATTTAAAGCTCCTTGATGGCATTTTGCCCACGCAAAGTACCCATCGAATCGGCTTTTGTCACGTCGGACATTCACATGATTAAAGCAATCGACCTATTCGCCGGCCCCGGCGGATGGCGCACCGGCGCCCGCGCCGCAGGCGTCCAGGTTCTCTGGGCAGCAAACCACTGGCCGGTAGCCGTTGAATGGCACAGCGCCAACCATCCCGAAACACAGCACGTCTGCCAGGACCTGCACCAGGCACGCTGGGAGCAGGTGCCGGCACACGACATCTTACTAGCCTCACCCTGCTGCCAGGGCCACGCCAAGGCGCGCGGCAAGAAGTCGGGTAACCCGGAACACGACGGCTCGCGTTCGACAGCCTGGGCGCCGGTATCGGCACTTGAGTTCCACCGGCCACAAGCGACAGTGATCGAGAACGTTCCTGAGTTCACCGACTGGGTGCTCTATCCCGCTTGGCTTCAGGCGGTCCAGGCCCTTGGATATCAGGCAACGCCGCACATCGTGGACTGCGCCGACCTCGGAGTGCCGCAGCACCGAGTGCACCTGTTCATGGTGCTGACACGCAGCAAGGCGCCGCTGATGCTTCAGCTGCCACAGGAACGACATGTGCCGGCAGCCAGCTTCCTCGACTTCGACGGGGGACGGTGGTCGCAGATCGAGAAACCAGGCCGGGCCCAGGCCACACTCGACAGGGTGCGCAACGGGCGCCAGCGCTTCGGCGACCGGTTCATCATGCCCTACTACGGCAAGGGATCTGGCACCACCGGCCGCGACATCAATCGACCGATCGGCACCATCACCACCCTAGACCGCTGGGCGCTAGTCGACGGCGACCGCATGAGGATGCTCAGCGCCAGCGAGGCCTTGGCGGCGATGTCGTTCCCAGCCGACACACTGCGCCCGGACAACCACCGCCTGACCATGCACATGGCGGGAAATGCAGTGCCGCCGCTAGCCGGGCAGCGCGTCATCGAAGCCTTGATGAAGGCCGTTTAATGCTTGCGGCTCTTGCCCAGCCCGTAAGCACCTCCGTTCACGGTGAAAACGCTACGCCCCTTCTTCTTTTTCTTCTTGGGACTAAAGAGCAGGCGCACCCGTCGGGCTCGAGCTGCACCAGACAGATCGCAAACCTTGAGGCCAACCGGGCCTTTGCAGGTGTCGATGTGCTTGCGCAATTTCTGAGCGGTGAATAAGCGACCGCAGTGCTTGCACACCTGGTCGATTGGTCGTCCCTTCGCATCAACGTCAACTGTCATGACTTCCCTCCATTGAAGTCGCGAGCATAACCGCGAGGTATCCCCATGCCCACAGAAAACCGATCCAGCAACACCGAGATGGCTTCAACGTCGCGGGCTCACAAGAATCGCTACTCTGCCTGCCCCTCCGACGCTGCCCGCCAACGCCTTAACGCTTCTCGTGAAGCTCCGGCGGCCAAGCGCTGATAAACCAGAACAGCCCTAGTCCACCGATGTTGCCCCAGCTCCAGTGAATAGCCGGGTGGATGATCAGCCCAATAACCCAGATTGCAACCATTGCTCCGCCGACCCAGCGCCTGCGCTTCGGTATGAACCACTCCTTCAACGCTGCACGACTTTCCCGCAACCCCATTACCACTCTCCTTGTTTGGTAAGTGGCGCAGCATACCACCACAAATTACTGCACGGCTCTGCCCGCCAGCGCCTTCCCCTATTCAACGATAACGCCTCCCCGGCGAGGGCGGCGCCTGTACGCAAGGACCACAACATGGCCCAGCAACACCGCATCCTGGTGGGCGACTGCATCGAGATGATGCGGACGCTGCCGGATCAATCAGCGCACACCTGCATCATCAGTCCGCCCTACTTCGGACTTCGAGATTACGGAGTAGATGGCCAAATTGGCCTGGAGGCCTCGCCGCGTGACTTCATCGACAACCTGGTCGCCGTGTTCCGCGAAGTGCGCCGCGTACTGCGGGACGACGGGACGATCTGGGTGAACATGGGCGACAGCTACTCCAACGGCGGGAGGACGTGGCGCGCTCCTGACAAAAAGTCAGAAGGTCGAGCTATGGAGACGCGGCCTGATGATGGAATGAAGCCAAAAGACCTTTTGGGCATGCCCTGGCGCTTGGCCTTCGCCCTGCAGGATGACGGTTGGTAGCTGCGGCAGGACATCGTTTGGGCCAAGCCGAACCCGATGCCCGAAAGCGTGCGCGACCGCTGCACCAAGTCTCATGAGTACCTGTTTCTGCTGAGCAAGTCGCCGAAGTACTTCTTCGATCAAAGTGCGATCAGGGAGCCCGCAAACCTGACCGGCAAGGGATCGGCCTCTACTTTTCGTGGCGGCGCTTATGTCGACGGCTCAACCTTTGACAACTCGAACGGAGGTACCCGGACGGTTTCGGGCAACGTGGTACCGCGCAACAACGGGGTGGGATGGGGGCACGGCTACGACACCGATCCCAAGCCCCGAACTGTTGGCAGCAAGCGCAACAGCTTCGCCAGGGAAACAAAGTACTCCTGCGGCGATCATGGCCAGACCGGGCAGCACAGACCTGGCCGCAAGGACATCGACTACGACACCACTCGCAACAAGCGCAGCGTCTGGACGGTGGCCACCAATGGATTCAAGGGCGCCCACTTCGAGACCTTCCCGCCGGATCTGATCCGGCCCTGCGTTCTTGCCGGCGCCCCGCGCGGCGGGATGGTGCTCGACCCCTTCGGCGGTGCCGGCACCACTGCACTCGTCGCCATGCAGGAAGGCCGGCAATCGGTCATCTGCGAGCTGAACCCAGAATACGCCGCCATAGCCCGCCAGCGTCTGGATACAGCCTGGATCGAAGGCGCTGCACAGATGGACTTCCTGCTGGACCAGTCGCCAGCTGCCTAACCTAGGTCTAGGCAGCGAGCCCCTCCTCCCCTAGTTGGGAATCGGCTCTCCACGCCTGCAGACCCAACCACTGTGCCGTGTATTACTTACGGAGTTTCCCGACAACTTCGGCCAACTTATCTAAACCATCAAAAGTGGAAGGAATAGCGCTTTCGTCGTTCACAATACCGCTAAACACAACTTGCTCAAAACGCTCTAGCAACCCAGGACTGCCAGCTCGCGCATCTTTCGAATACTCGGCGTAACTTTGAACAAACTGACAAAGAGTCATTCTCAGGTCAATTTGAAGAAGCTGAGCCTTAATGGATTTGAAATTTTGAAGCGCCACCCTGAAAAAATAAAGAATCAGCAACTCCAAACCAGCGAGTGCAGCCAAACCGACATAATCAGGCCCATGGCTCGCAGGCGCCTCTAACGTAGCGAAGAACTTTAAAACCACCGGAACCAGAAGTAGAGTCCCCAGAACCAGCAAATAGAAAAAATTCCACCTTCTCTCACTTACTTTCGTAACCCTCAAACTCTTGAAACCGGCATAAAGCCCAACGAAATTGAACGCGGTCTCATATGTTTCAAGCTTTTCGGCCAGAGCCTTGACACGTTCCTCCCTGGCACCAATTGATTTCTCAGCTTCAGAGCGCTCGGATTCTGAGCGTTTGATTACTTCAGGAAGATTCTTTAGGGAAGTAAGACTTGGATGGTAAAGATAATGCTGAACCACATTAACCAGCATTTGGTGCCCAGCATATCGTACTTGGCTCGATGCGGAGCCATACTCAAAATCGGAAACGCGAGCGAGAATAGACAACAGCTCCGACGATATTGCATTTGGGCTGCTAAGTTGAAACTCAATCACAAATCTATAGCAATAAGCAAAAAGATGCTCTGCATCTTCCATATTTAAGCTAAAGCTTTTGACCTCACCCATGAACCTATCACCTACCGACGCAATATTCATTATGCACCGCTCATCGAAAGCCTCAGGATAGCTATTGATGTGATAAAGGGTAGTCCCTATAAACTCAAGAAGAAACTTGTGCTTCTCGTTATCACTATCTCTAATCGCATCTAGTCCACCGCGAACCTTGCTCACCGTCTGCGAAAGTATCTGCCTGTTTCGGTCAGTTGTAAAATACTGGCCTATTACTCCATCCATAGTTATTACAACCCAAGTAAAACTGCTCAATATACCTGGAGCCTGGCCGATTAGAAAGTCACGCAATGATTAAATCCTTTCTTTGCGAGCAAGCACGACAGGCAAATAAAGCTGGAAGTACAGGCGACTCGCATTAGGAGCCACCTAAATACTTGGAGCACATTTGTACTCCACCCAGCTGTAACCCCTTCCCCCCTCTATTCAATGCCGCGATATGGCGGCCAAGGACGAAGTCATGCCTGAAGAAAAGCAACTGATCCAGCCGCTGCAGGTGGAGCGCGATGAATACGGCTTCTGGACCCATCCAGCGTGGCCTGACGACGGCGACGAGTGCGCTCTGCCATTCAGCTGGTTCGGCGACCATGGCCTGGAGTACTGCGTGGTCGAGATGGAAAACGATGGACCGGAAGAGCTGAATGCAGAATGGCTCGACGCCGGCGGCGACTATGACTGCACGCCTTGGCAGCCCAGCAAGCCGGCCGGTGATGGCTGGTTCACCTTCTCGATCCACGACACTGAGGACGGCCCGATCTGCGTTTGGGTCCGCCAAAAGGTGGCGGCATGAGGCTGAAACAGTATCCGCTGGGCGTGCAAAGCGTCGGCAGCGACACCTACATCGCAATGAGCAAGGGTCACTACGACCTTGAAGAGTTCATGGCTGAGGCAGTCAAAGAACACCCTGGCTGGTTCCTGGGCGGTCCTCAGCACAAATGGTGCAAGTCGGTGCCGGATCGCTCTGGCGAGTTCGCGCACCGATACGTGTTCGTCGAGGAAGGCACGCCAGGCGCATGGCCGGCGACCTACTGCTGGGAGTTCGGCGAAGACTACAAGCGCTACAACGCCGAGGTGCAGCCATGACCCGCCTCGCCCTCTGCCTCCTGCTCCTGGCCACCGGCGCCAGCGCAACCGAACTTCCGTCAGGCGTCTGGTCCTTCGAGGACAAACCCCGCGGCGTCGTCTGCTACGTCATGAACTCGCTGGGCAACAATGCCATCAGCTGCGTGAAGGTCTGGCTGCCTCAAGTGGCCGGCAACGAGCGCCAGCTCTCCCCGCACGAAACCCAACCCGAACCTACACCCGCTCTGGCGCCTGGGCGCTGGAATCACGTGAGGTATTCGATGTGAGCGAAATGATTGAAGTCAGAGCCATGGATTTGACCAGCCATGCGCTCGACTACTGCACCCTGGTGGCGAACGGTAAACAGGCTCGGATGACTGAATCCGGGGTTCGACTGGCAATTGGCAGAAGCGTTTTCAAGCGCTTTAGCCCCACATCGGACAGCCGATTGGCCAGCGAGCAAATACTCACCCATAGGGTGCGCTTCGATGAACTGCTTCCCGGATATGCGTTCTTGGCAAGAGCCGGTGACGTGGTCTGCGGAGGCTCAACAATCGACATAGCCGCCTGCCGCGCAATCGTCGTTGCATCGCTTGGTGAGGCATTCGCTTTGCCTCGCCATGTGGCGACTGGGCGCTGGATTGATGAGAGGTATCAGCTGTGAAAGACGCATCAGCACTGGGCCGCGACATGTGGATCATGCTTCGGCCAATCTTCGACGATGTTGCAGCAGCTAACGGTTTCGACGGGCCAATCGAAAAAGGCCAGCTATGGGCCGGATTCATGGCAGCGGCAAATGGTGCCATGTATGCGCAGCTGGGCGCTGCCAACGCTCGCATCATCAACGATGCAATCCGCGACGCTGTTACGGACGTTGCCCGAAGCAAGCTGCAGGTGGTGAAACCATGACCAACCTGATCGAAGTGAAGACGGCCGACCTGGTCGGCGAGCAATTGGCCTGGGCCGTCGGAAAGGCGGAAAGCCTCGATGTCCTCCCCGCCCCACCTATCTACGGCAACCCATGGCGTGTGTTCGTTCGCTACACCGGCGAGGTCACTATCCGCGATGTTCGGTATGACCCGCACGAAAACTGGGCTGTGGGCGGATCGCTTCTTCACAAATACAACGTCGACCTTTCAGTCGAGCGGCGAGGCCGAATCCACTGCTACCTGTGCAACGACGATGGAGTGCCCACCGAATTCCGAGACGGCATGTACGGCGAGACGCACCTTATCGCGGCCTGCCGGTGCATCGTCTTGAACAAGCTTGGCCTCATCGTTCAGGTGCCAAAGGAACTGATGCCATGCTCCTGATACCAATCCCTACAACTCAAGCTCGCCGGCGTACAGCCCAGAAATGCGTCGCGGCGAGCAACGCCCCCGGTATGGCCAAACCAAGACCGCTATAGATGAATGCAGGCTGGTCTGTCATCAGCCCACTGAAAGCGAACCCGACACCAGTTGGTATCTGTGTGACTGCTGCATAGCCCCACGGCTTTCTAGTTTCCTTGGCCATATCGTTCCTCCCATTGAACCCCGATTAAATCACACGAACCCGCCGACATGCGCGGGCATGGAGAGCTATTGCCATGACAAAGGAAGAGCTGCAGGCCCTTGGGCCGAAGATCACTATCGCACTCGAAGCCGGCAAAGCTGCTGCTGCGGCAAGCACGAATGACGGAGGGAGCGCCAACCTCGATCGAGTGGTAATACCGGTGCCCGGGATGCGCCTCGACACTGATCACGGCCTGCCTGGTTACATCCAGAAAAGGCACGGCTATCACCGACAGGGCCTGCATCTGGACACACCGAGGCCTGGACAGGGCAACCAGCACAGCGCCGGAGTGCAGGCCATGCACAAATCGCTTACCGCTCAAGGCATCGATTGCTACGTCTACTACCAGGTCGACTGACCACCAACCTGCCGCCACCGGCGGCGTGGAGACCATCCCATGGAAACCGAGATCCTTTCGGACGAAGAGCTGGCCGAGCTGACCGGCTACAAGGCCAGGGGCTGGCAGCGCCGCTGGCTCAACGAACGCGGCTGGCATTTCGTCGAGAGCCGCGGCGGCCGGCCACTGGTAGGCCGCCAGTACGCCCGCATGAAGCTGGGCGTCACCCTTGAGGTGATGTCCCTGGCGCCGCCCCCTCCGCCCTCCGCACCAACGTGGACACCAGATATTTCGAAGGTAAGGTGAAATGCGCCCCAGGAAGACCGAAAGCCGTGACTTGCCGCCGGCATGTACCGGCGCAAGCGCACCAGCAAAAGCAAGAAGAACCCGGGCAAGGAATGGATCAGCTACTTCTACCTGGACAAATTAGGCAAGCCCATACCGCTGGGCACCGATCTGAGCCTGGCTCGATTGAAGTGGGCCGAACTCGAAGCGAAGGAAAAGCCGAAGGACCTGGTGATCATGGGCTCGATCTTCGACCGCTACGAGCGCGACATCATCCCGAAGAAGGCTGCGCGCACCCAGAAGGACAATCTGGCCGAGATACGCCAGCTGCGCAACTACTTCGAAAAGGCGCCAATTGACGGGATTACGCCCACGCATGTAGCGAAGTATCGCGATGCTAGGACAGCGCCGGTCAGGGCGAACCGCGAGATCGCCACCCTG
Source organism: Pseudomonas sp. NY11955 (assembly GCF_048068035.1). Lineage (NCBI taxonomy): Bacteria > Pseudomonadati > Pseudomonadota > Gammaproteobacteria > Pseudomonadales > Pseudomonadaceae > Pseudomonas > Pseudomonas sp. NY11955. The sequence continues at coordinate 221,871 of NZ_JBLUPS010000003.1, read as the reverse complement.
TCGCACATATTCAACATCGCCCGTGAATGGGGGCTTACCACCAACGAGAACCCGTGCCAGGGCGTGCGCAAGAACAAAGAGGTGCCGCGGGACTTCTACGCCAGCGACGCGATCTGGAACGCGGTGTATGCGAAAGCGGTGGGTGAACTGAAGGACGCCATGGACTTGGCGTATCTGACGGGCCAGCGTCCGGCGGACGTGCTGGTGATGAGGCGGGATGATATCGAGGGCAAGGCCCTTGGCGTGAAGCAGAAAAAGACCCACAAGAAACTGCGGATCATGCTGGAGGTGGATGGAGTGGAAATCAGCCTGGGCGCCCTGATCAGGAAGATTCTGGAGCGCAACGCTTCGCATGGGTCGCCATACCTGCTGCTGACCGACAGCGGCAAGCGGGTGACAGCGCCAATGCTGCGCCATCGCTGGGACGATGCCAGGGAAGAAGCGGTGAAGGAAGCAGTCGCCGCCGGCGACCAAGTGCTGGCCGGCCGGATCAGCCAGTTCCAGTTCCGCGACATTCGCCCGAAAGCTGCTTCAGAGATCACCGATGTCGACCACGCCAGCCTGCTGCTTGGCCATACCAAGGGCGACATCACCGAACGGGTTTATCGCCGAGTTGGAGCCTTGGCGAAACCGACCAAGTAAGGAAGTATCGGAAGCGCTTCCGAAATAAACCATTCCCAAGGGTGTTCCCATGGGTAGTTTTTCTATGCCCTAGAAACGCAAAAAGCCCTGAATAATCAGGGCTTTGAATGTGGCGGAAGCGTAGAGATTCGAACTCTAGGATAGTTGCCCATCGACGGTTTTCAAGACCGTTGCCTTAAACCACTCGGCCACGCTTCCAGCTCGTTTTGCGGGCGCCATCATACCGTAATGAAACACGCTGTCAAACTATCTGTGTCGCGGGTTGTGAGGGCTCTGATAGACTCCTAGCATCTGAACGTTCGAAACCACAGGTTTACCAAGGAGTGTCGCCATGCGCGAACAGGATTACGCCGTACACCACGGCCAGCAGGTCGAGCAGCAGGAGATCAGCAAGGTCCTGCGCAACACGTACAGCCTGCTGGCGCTTACCCTCGCTTTCAGCGGTGTCATGGCTTTCGTTGCCCAGCAGATGCGCGTCGGCTACCCGAACGTGTTCGTGGTGCTGATCGGCTTCTACGGGCTGTTCTTCCTTACCAACAAGTTGCGTGATTCGGCTTGGGGCCTGGTGTCCACCTTCGCCCTCACCGGCTTCATGGGCTTCATCCTCGGCCCGATCCTCAACCGTTACCTGGGCATGGCCGGTGGCGCTGAAGTGGTCAGCTCCGCGTTTGCCATGACGGCGCTGGTGTTTGGTGGTCTGTCGGCCTATGTGCTGATCACCCGCAAGGACATGAGCTTCCTCAGTGGTTTCATCACTGCTGGCTTCTTTGTTCTGCTGGGTGCAGTCGTGGCCAGCTTCTTCTTCCAGATCAGCGGCCTGCAACTGGCGATCAGCGCTGGCTTCGTGCTGTTCTCGTCGGTGTGCATCCTGTTCCAGACCAGCGCGATCATTCATGGTGGCGAGCGTAACTACATCATGGCCACCATCAGCCTGTATGTGTCGATCTACAACCTGTTCGTCAGCCTGCTGCAGCTGTTTGGCATCATGGGCCGTGATGACTGATTGATTGGTGTTTGAGAAAGCCCGCTTCGGCGGGCTTTTTTGTGGGCGCTGGAAAGGGGTTGGAGTGTGGGGGTGTTCGCCGGACGAGGTTCAGCGCCTGATAGATCGAGCGCCGCCCGCGCGGCGCATCGCGAGCTACGCTCGCTCCTACGTTTGTTTCGGGCCAGTAACGCCTGCGCCAGACGCGCGCCCCCGTGTTGCTACGACGCGAAATTGAGCCATGCCCCAAGGTGGGCGCGCACAATATTCGTAGGAATAACTGGCCCGAAACAAACGTAGGAGCGAGCGTAGCTCGCGATGCGCCGCGCGGGCGGCGCTCGATTTATGCCCCATCACAAACCCAAAGCCTGGCACCCGGCAGCCCATCACTCCCTCGGCGAGCACACTCAATAACTGACCAAAAAGTCAGATATTCAGGCGAATGGTCGCCGATCATGTCGCTATCGTGCTTTTCTCTACCGCAATCCGTGTTCACCCCGTAGAATGCGCTCCTTTTTTCTTCCGGGGCGGCTTTCAGCAATGAGCTCACACGAACACAGCCCAGGCGCGGCGGCGCCTGCCAATGAACTGGTGCTTGGTCTGGAGGACAAGCCACGGCTGCTGATCGGCCTGCTGGCCGCCCTGCAGCACCTGCTGGCAATCATCGTGCCGATCGTCACCCCTGGCCTGCTGATCTGCCAGGCGCTGGGCGTTTCTGCGCGGGATACCAACCTGATCGTTTCCATGTCTTTGGTGATTTCGGGTATCGCCACCTTCGTCCAGTGCAAACGCTTCGGTCCATTTGGCGCCGGGCTGTTGATCGTTCAAGGCACTAGCTTCAACTTTGTCGGGCCACTGATTGCCGGTGGCGCGCTGATGGTCAAGCAAGGCACACCGGTTGAAGGGGTGATGGCAGCCATCTTTGGTGTGGTGATTGCCGGCTCGTTCGTCGAAATGGGCGTGTCGCGCATCCTGCCCTTCGTCAAACGCCTGATCACCCCACTGGTGACCGGCATCGTCGTGCTGATGATTGGCCTGACGCTGATCAAGGTCGGTTTGATCAGCATGGGCGGTGGCTTTGGCGCCATGGCCAATGGCACCTTCGCCAATGGCGAAAACCTGCTGCTGTCAGGCGTGGTGCTGGCAATTATCGTAATCCTCAACCGCATCCCGGTGGTATGGATGCGCAGTTGCGCCATCGTCATCGCCCTGGCGGTTGGCTATGCACTGGCCGGCTACTTGGGCCGCCTGGACTTCACCGGCATGCACGAGGCCGCGCTGTTCCAGGTGCCAACGCCGCTGCACTTTGGCCTGGGCTTCTCCTGGGCACTGTTCATTCCAATGCTGGTGATTTACCTGGTCACGTCGCTGGAAGCCATTGGTGACGTCACCGCCACCAGCAAGGTGTCGCGCCAGCCGGTCGAGGGGCCGGTATGGATGCAACGGATCAAGGGTGGCGTGCTGGTCAACGGCGCCAACTCGTTGCTGGCCGGTTTGTTCAACACCTTCCCTAGCTCGATCTTTGCCCAGAACAACGGGGTGATTCAGTTGACCGGTATTGCCAGCCGTCATATCGGTATGTGGATTGCCGTGATGCTGGTACTGCTGGGGCTGTTCCCGAGCGTTGCCGGGGTGATTCAGGCGGTGCCGGAGCCGGTGCTGGGTGGCGCGGCCATGGTCATGTTCGGTGCGGTTGCGGCGTCGGGGATCAATATTCTGGCCAGCACTCGTCTGGATCGTCGCGCGCTGCTGATCATTGCCGTGTCGTTGGCGTTGGGCCTGGGTGTAGCCCAGGTGCCGGAGTTCCTGGCGCATATGCCGGCAGCGATTCGCAATGTGCTGGAGTCGGGTGTGGCCACTGGGGGTATTTGTGCGCTGGTACTGAACTGGTTCTTGCCAGAGAGTAAGGAACAGGCTTGAGTCCTGTTTCCTTCTGACAGTGCCATAGGGCCGCTGCGCGGCCCATCGCAGGCAAGCCAGCGCCTACACCGACCGCACCCACCTGTGGGAGCGCGCAGGCCTGGAGAAGCCATAGTAAGCCCGCGCCGCTTGCACAAGCGGGCGCGGGCTTTTTTGCTTTATCATGGCACCATTCCTTTGCATGAGTTACCCATGAAATTCGCTATCGCGGTGTTCTCCCCGGCCCATGCGCCCTCCTCGCGGCGCGCCTTGCGCTACGCCGAAGCGGTGCTGGCCGGCGGGCATGAGATTGCCCGGTTGTTCTTCTATCAGGACGGGGTGCACAGCGCCTCGGCCAACGTGGTCGCGCCCCAGGACGAATTGGACGTGGCGAGCCAGTGGCGCACCTTCATTCAGACCCACCAATTGGACGCCGTGGTGTGCATCGCCGCCGCCTTGCGCCGTGGCGTGCTCGATGAGGCCGAGGCCAACCGCTACCAGCGCCCAGCCGTGAACCTGCCAAAGCCATGGGAGCTGTCGGGCCTGGGCCAACTGCATGAAGCGGCGCAGGTTGCCGACCGCCTTGTCTGCTTCGGAGGCGACTGAAATGGCCAAATCCTTGTTGATCATCAGCCGTCAGGCACCGTGGAATGGCCCATCGGCCCGCGAAGCGCTGGATATAGCCCTGGCCGGCGGCGCGTTCGACCTGCCGCTGGGTATGCTGTTCCTCGACGATGGGGTGTTCCAACTCGCACCGGACCAGCAGCCCAACGTGATAGAACAGAAGAACTTGGCCGCCAACCTGCAGGCGCTGCCGATGTTTGGTGTCGAGGAACTGTTCGCCTGCAGCCACAGCCTGACCCGCCGCGGCCTGGCAAGCGACACCCTGGCGCTGCCGGTGCAAGTGCTCGATGACGCGGCGCTGACCGCGCTGATCGCCCGTTTCGACCAAGTGGTAACGCTTTGATGACGACCCTGCATGTAATCGCCCACTCCCCGTTTGGCGACGAGCGCCTGGCCAGCTGCCTGCGCCTGCTCGGTGCCAATGACGCAGTGCTGCTATGCGGCGATGCGGTGTATGCCCTGCGCAGCGGCAGCGAGCCGCACCGCCAGTTGCAAGCTGCCAGCCTGGCCCAGCGCCTGTTCGCCCTTGAGGAAGACGTGCAGGCCCGCGCGGTCGGCAACGACCTGGCCAAGGCCGTGGACTACCCCGGGTTCGTCGAACTGTCGCTGCACTACGACAAGGTCAACAGCTGGCTATGAGCACACTCAACGTTGGCGATCAGGCGATCGCCCTGGACAAGGACGGCTTCCTGGTCGACCTGCAAGATTGGTCCCGCGCGGCTGCCGAAGCTCTGGCCGAGCGCGAAGGTATTCCCTTGACCGAGGACCACTGGGAAATCCTCGAACTGCTGCGCCAGTTCTACCAGGAGTACCAGCTGTCCCCGGCCACGCGCCCGCTGATCAAGTACACGGCCCTCAAGCTGGGCCCGGAAAAGGGCAACAGCCCGCACCTGAACCGCCTGTTCAACGGCACCCCCGCCAAACTTGCCGCCAAGCTGGCGGGCCTGCCCAAGCCGACCAACTGCATATGACCGAACCTCGTCCGCTTACCCTGGAAACTCCCGCCGAACACCCGTTCGCCGAATTCGTGCGCATTCTCGGCAAAGGCAAGCGCGGCGCGCGCGGCCTGACCCGCGAGGAAGCCCGTGCGGCCATGACCCTGCTGCTGGAAGGCAAGGTCGAAGACACCCAGCTCGGGGCGTTCCTCATGCTGCTACGGCACAAGGAAGAAAGCGCCGAAGAGTTGGCCGGTTTCACCGAGGCTCTACGCGCCCACCTGAAGGCGCCGCGCATCGCCGTAGACCTGGACTGGCCCACTTACGCCGGCAAGAAGCGCCACCTGCCCTGGTACCTGCTGGCCGCCAAGTGCCTGGCCAGCAATGGCGTGCGCATCCTGATGCACGGCGGCGGCGCACACACCGCCGGGCGCATGTACACCGAGCAACTGCTCGACCTGTTGCAGATTCCGCTGTGCCGCGACTGGGCTGCCGTCGGCAATGCGCTGGACCAGCACCAGCTGGCGTTCCTGCCGTTGCACGACTGGGCGCCGCAATTGCAGCGCATGATCGACCTGCGCAACACCTTGGGCCTGCGCTCGCCAATCCACTCGCTGGCCCGGGTACTCAACCCACTGGGCGCACGCTGTGGCCTGCAAAGCATCTTTCACCCCGGCTACCAGGCGGTGCACCGCGAGGCCAGCCGGCTGCTGGGCGACCATGCCGTGGTGATCAAGGGCGATGGCGGCGAGATCGAGATCAATCCAGATACCATCAGCCACCTCTACGGCACCACAGCGGGTGAAGCATGGGATGAAGAATGGCCGGCGCTGAGCGAGCGCCGCCATGTCAAACCGCCCAGCCTGCAGGCCGAGCACTTGCTGGCGTTCTGGCGAGGCGACGTGGAAGACAGTTACGGCGAGAAAGCCCTGATCGCGACCATGGCCCTGGCCCTGCGCGGCCTGGGGCAGAACCGTGAGCAGGCATTCGCGACAGCGCAAGGCTATTGGGACACACGCAATCGATCGATTTAGCCGATCATAACACCCTGATCTTTGCACTATTTGTTCGAACGATTTGGCCTAGACTGGGCTCCAACGACAAACAACTTTGTTTCAGGAGCTCATCATGGGCCTATTGATCGACGGCCGCTGGCACGACCAGTGGTATGAAAACGGCAAGGACGGCACGTTCAAACGTGAAAACGCCCAACGCCGCAATCAGCTGCCCGCCCCCGAGGCCGGCCGATACCACCTGTACGTCTCGCTGGCCTGCCCATGGGCTCATCGCACCCTGATCTTGCGCGCCCTCAAAGGCCTGGAGCCGTTGATCGACGTATCGGTGGTCAGCTGGCTGATGCAGGACCATGGCTGGACCTTCGACCAGCAGCAAGGCTCCAGCGGCGACCACCTCGACGCCCTGCAGTACCTGCACCAGCGTTACACCCAGGATGACCCGCACTACACCGGCCGCGTGACCGTGCCCGTGCTGTGGGACAAGCAAGAGAAGCGCATCGTCAACAATGAGTCGTCGGAGATCATCCGTATCTTCAACAGCGCATTCAACGAGCTGACTGGCAATACCCTGGACCTTTACCCGCAACCGCTGCGCCCGGCCATCGAGGCACTGAACGAACGCATCTACCCGGCAGTGAACAACGGTGTGTATCGCGCAGGCTTTGCCACCACGCAAGACGCCTACGAGGCCGCGTTCGATGATGTGTTCAACGCGTTGGATTACCTAGAAGACTTGCTAGGCCGCAATCGCTACCTGGCAGGCGAGTACCTGACCGAAGCGGATGTACGCCTGTTCACTACATTGGTGCGCTTTGACGCGGTGTACCACGGGCACTTCAAGTGCAACCTGCGCCGCCTGAGCGATTACCACAACCTGTCGAACTGGCTGCGTGAGCTGTACCAGTGGCCGGGGGTGGCCGGCACGGTGGATATGGAACATATCCAGAAGCACTATTACATGAGCCACAAGACCATCAACCCGAACGGGATAGTGCCTAAAGGGCCGTTGCAGGACTTTGGCTTGGCGCATGATCGGGAGCGGTTGGCGGGCAAAGGGATTTGGCAGGCTTGAGAACGCCGGGGCTGCTTTGCAGCCCATTCGCAGCACAAGGCTGCTCCTACAGGGGGCGCCTGTAGGAGCAGCCTTGTGCTGCGAATGGGCCGCACAGCGGCCCCAGCAATTTCAGCCGTTCTGCGCCCCTTCAAACCAGGCCAGCTTATCCCGCAACTGCACCACCTCCCCCACAATCACCAGGGTTGGCGCATGCACTTCATGCCGTGCTACCAAGTCCGGCAAGTCCGCCAAGGTACCGGTGAACACCCGCTGGTTACGCGTAGTCCCCTGCTGCACCAAGGCAGCCGGTGTACTGGCCGCCCGCCCATGGCGAATCAGCTCGGCACAAATGGTCGGCAAGCCCACCAACCCCATGTAGAACACCAAGGTCTGCGCCGGCGCCACCAGGTCATTCCACGGCAGGTTGCTGGTGCCGTCCTTCAAGTGCCCAGTGACGAAGCGCACCGACTGCGCGTAGTCGCGGTGAGTCAGCGGAATACCGCCATACGCCGAACAGCCGCTGGCCGCGGTAATGCCCGGCACCACCTGGAACGGTATGCCATGCTCGGCCAGCTCTTCGATCTCTTCACCACCCCGGCCGAAGATGAACGGGTCTCCACCCTTCAGGCGCAGCACGCGCTTGCCCTGTTGGGCCAGATCGACCAGCAGGCGATTGATCTGGTCCTGCGGTACGGCATGGTCAGCACGGCGCTTGCCGACGTAGATGCGCTCGGCATCGCGCCGGCACATCTCGATGATCGCTGGCGCCACCAGGCGGTCATACAGCACCACATCGGCCTGCTGCATCAGGCGCAAGGCGCGGAAGGTGAGCAAGTCCGGATCGCCCGGGCCTGCGCCTACCAGATACACCTCACCGCCCTGCTGCACCGGCGCGCCCTCGACCATCGCCTGCAACAGCCGTTCGGCCTCGGCGCCCTGCCCGGCCAGCTGGCGCTCGGCAATCGGCCCCTGGAACACGGTTTCCCAGAAGCCGCGGCGCTGGTTGACGTCCGGGTACAAGGATTTCACCTTGTGCCGGAAGCGCGCCGCCAGCCCTGCCAGCTCACCATAGGCCGACGGAATCCAGGCCTCCAGCTTGGCGCGAATCAGCCGCGCCAGCACCGGGGCGTCACCGCCGCTGGACACCGCAATCACCAGCGGCGAACGGTCGACGATCGCCGGGAAGATCACCGTGCACAGGGCCGGCGCATCCACCACGTTGACCGGCAGGCTGAGGGCCTGCGCATCGGCTGACACCTGGGCGTTCAGCCCAGGGTCGTCGGTAGCCGCAATCACCAGCCGGCAACCGACCAGGTCGGTTGCCTGATAGCCACGCACCAGCACCTCACCGCCAGCTTCCCGGGCCAACGCCGCCAATTGGCCGTCGACGTCCGGCGCCACCACGCGCAGCACACCGCCGGCATCGGCCAGCAGGCGCGCCTTGCGCAAGGCGATCTCACCGCCGCCGACGACCAGCACACGGCCGCCCTGCAGCTTGTGGAACAGCGGCAGGTAATCCATTTAGCGGATGACCTCGACGCCGCCCATGTAAGGCTTCAGCACTTCCGGCACCAGGATCGAACCGTCGGCCTGCTGGTAGTTTTCCAGCACGGCAACCAGGGTACGGCCCACGGCCAGACCGGAACCATTGAGGGTGTGTACCAGCTCTGGCTTGCCGGTTTCCGGGTTACGCCAGCGGGCCTGCATGCGGCGCGCCTGGAAATCACCGCAGTTGGAGCACGAGCTGATTTCGCGATACTTGTCCTGGCTCGGCACCCACACTTCCAAGTCGTAGGTTTTCACCGCACCAAAGCCCATGTCGCCGGTGCACAGGGCCAGCACGCGGTACGGCAGCTCCAGCAACTGCAGCACGCGCTCGGCGTTGGCAGTCAGGCCTTCCAGGGCTTCCATCGACTTGGCCGGCTCTACCACCTGCACCATCTCGACCTTGTCGAACTGGTGCTGGCGGATCATGCCGCGGGTGTCGCGGCCAGAAGCACCGGCTTCACTGCGGAAGCACGGGGTGTGGGCAACCAGCTTCAGCGGCAGCTGCTTGGCGTCGAGGATTTCGCCCGCCACCAGGTTGGTCAGCGACACTTCGGCGGTCGGGATCAGGTAGAAGTCGGCCTCGCCTTCGCGGCTGATCTTGAACAGGTCTTCCTCGAACTTTGGCAGCTGGCCGGTGCCCTGCAGGGCCGGGGCCTGTACCAGGTACGGGGTGTAGTGTTCCTCGTAGCCGTGCTCACCGGTGTGCAGGTTGATCATGAACTGCGCCAGGGCGCGGTGCAGGCGGGCGATTGGGCCACGCAGCACGGCAAAACGGGCGCCAGACAGCTTGGCAGCCGCTTCGAAGTCCAGGCCACCGCTGACTTCGCCGAGGGCGACGTGGTCCTTGATTTCGAAGTCGAAGGCCTTCGGCGTGCCCCAGCGGCGCACCTCGACGTTGTCATCTTCGCTGGCACCGACCGGCACGCTGGCGTCCGGCAAGTTCGGGATGGTCAGCAGGATGCCGTCCAGCTCGGCCTGGATCTCGTCCAGTTCGGCCTTGCCGGCAGCCAGTTCGTTGGCCATGCGCTCGACGTCCGCCATCAGCGGCGCGATGTCTTCGCCCTTGGCCTTGGCCTGGCCGATGGACTTGGAACGGGCGTTACGCTCGGCCTGCAGTTGCTCGGTGCGGGTCTGCACCGCCTTGCGGCGCTCTTCCAGTGATTCGATGCGCGCGACATCCAGGCTGAAGCCACGGGAGGCCAGGCGATCCGCCACTTCCTGAAGTTGGCCGCGTAACAGTTTGGAATCGAGCATATCGTTCTCTCGTTATGTGTAGGTGTTGGTTCAGAATCGGGTCAGGGACAGGCCGGCCCAGGTTGCGAGCAGCCCGCCCACCACGCTGATACTGGTATAGCCCAAGGCAAGGGGCACTTGCCCGCTTTCCATCAGGCGCACGGTATCGAGCGAGAATGAGGAAAAGGTCGTCAGGCCACCGAGGAAGCCGACGATAAGGCCGGCGCGCAACTCGACCGGCGCCAGCGGCTTGTGCAAGAACAAGCCATAGAGCAGGCCGATCAGCAGGCAGCCAACCAGGTTGACCGCCAGCGTACCGGCATAGAAGTGCCGTGGCCAGTGGGCCGCGACCCAGTTGGCGGTAGCGAAGCGCAACAAGGTACCGGCGATACCGCCCGCACTGACCGCGGCAATGAGTGCAATCACGGCTTTCTCCGCTGGCGTGGGCTATTGCGGTCCAGGTCGGCCAGATGGCGCAACTTCTCGCCAATCTTCAGCTCAAGGCCACGGGGTACCGGCTGGTAGTACTGGCGCGGCTCCAGCGCATCGGGGAAGTAATCTTCACCGGCCGCATAGGCGTCGGGCTCATCGTGGGCATAGCGGTATTCGTCGCCATAGCCCAACTGCTTCATCAGCTTGGTCGGGGCATTGCGCAGGTGCAGCGGCACCTCCAGCGAGCCGTGCTCGGCCGCTTCGCGCAGAGCCGTCTTGAAGCCCATGTACACCGCGTTGCTTTTCGGCGCACAGGCCAGGTAAGTGATGGCCTGGGCCACCGCCAGCTCGCCTTCGGGGCTGCCGAGGCGCTCCTGCACGTCCCATGCCGCCAGGCACAGGCTGAGCGCGCGCGGGTCGGCGTTACCGATATCCTCGCTGGCCATGCGCACCACGCGGCGGGCGATGTACAGCGGGTCGCAGCCGCCGTCGAGCATGCGCGCAAACCAGTACAGGGCACCATCGGGGTTGGAGCCGCGCACCGACTTGTGCAGCGCTGAAATCTGATCGTAGAACGCCTCGCCGCCCTTGTCGAAGCGGCGACGGCTGTCACCCAGCAGGCTCTGCAGCATCTCGACGTCGATTTCGCTGCCGTCTTCGGCCAGGTCCGAGGCGTTCTCGAGGAAGTTGAGCATGCGTCGGCCATCGCCGTCGGCGGCGGCCATCAGCATCTTGAAAGCGTCGTCACCCACTCGCAGGTTGCGCTTGCCCAGGCCGCGCTCTTCGGTCAGTGCACGGTTGACCAGCTTGCGCAGGGCCGCCTCGTCGAGGCTCTTGAGCACGTAGACCCGCGCCCGCGACAGTAACGCGTTGTTCAGCTCGAACGACGGGTTTTCGGTGGTGGCGCCGATGAACAGCAGGGTGCCGTCTTCTACATAGGGCAGAAAGGCGTCCTGCTGGGATTTGTTGAAGCGGTGCACTTCGTCGACGAACAGGATGGTGCGGCGGCCATACTGGCCAGCCTGCTGCTTGGCCACCTCCACCGCCTGGCGGATCTCCTTCACCCCGGCCAGCACCGCCGACACCGTTTCGAAGTGCGCATCGCAGAACTGCGCCAGCAGCCGCGCCAGGGTGGTCTTGCCCACCCCAGGCGGCCCCCAGAAGATCATCGAGTGCAGCGCACCCTGCTCCAGCGCCTCACGCAGCGGTTTGCCACGCGCCAGCAAGTGCTCCTGGCCGACGTATTCGTCCAGGTTGGACGGGCGCAGGCGGGCGGCCAGGGGCTGGGCGACAGGTTCGCTTCGAAACAGGTCCATGACGGGCTCTGGTTACTCCTTGATCACGTCCGCGCCTTTGGGGATGTCGAACTTGAACTTGCTGTCCGGCACCGCCTGGTTGGCCTTGACGCCATTGAACAGGATGTTGGTGCGCTGGCCGACGCTGTCGATCAGCTGCATGTCATTGATCAGGCCTTTGCGGAAGGACACGCGCAGCGAGTCGAACAAGGTGTCCTTGGTCTTCGGCTTGAGGGTGAAGTCCATCACTTCGCCCTGCTCCTTGGAAGCAATGTCGAAGCTCTGGCTGATCTTCGACACGTCACCGGACAGCAACAGTGCCGGGGTCTGGTTCAGGCGCACGTCGAGCTTCTTGATGGTGGCTTGTTCCAAGTCCGGGTCCCACAGGGTGACGTTCTTGCCATCGGACACCACCACCTGCTCCTGTGGCGCATCGGTGTGCCAGTAGAACAGGCCTGGGCGCTTGACCGTCATCTTGCCCGAGGTTTCCTGCAGGCTGGTGCCATCGGCGCCCAGGGTCAGCTGGGAGAAGTTGGCCTCGATGGTTTGCGACTTTTCCAGCAGCTGGGTCAGGCGTTGTACATCTTGCTCACCGGCATAAGCCGTAACAGTGCCCAGAGCAAGGGCAGAAACCAACAGCATGCGAATCGCGCGCATGGGAATCCTCATTGAGCGTTGAAAAGGCCAGGCGCCACCGTTGGCGCCCGGCAGGGTGTTCATTAGTCGCGCGGGCCGCCTGGGGCAATCACTTCCCGCGAGCCGTTGCTGTTCATCGGGGTGACAACGCCGGCCATCTCCATCGACTCGATCATGCGCGCAGCGCGGTTGTAGCCGATCTTCAACTTGCGTTGCACAGCAGAAATGGACGCACGGCGGCTCTCAAGCACGAACTGCACCGCCTCATCATACAGCGCATCGGTTTCGGCATCGTCACCATCGCCACCACCGCCGCCGCCATCGAAGCCGCTGCCGGCCTCTTCGACGCCGTTGAGGATGTCGTCGTTGTAGTCCGGGGCGCCGCGCAGCTTCCACGCTTCGACCGTGCGGTGCACTTCATCGTCGGAAACGAACGCACCGTGCACGCGGATCGGCAGGCTGGTGCCCGGCGGCATGTACAGCATGTCGCCGTGGCCCAGCAACTGCTCGGCACCACCTTGGTCGATGATGGTGCGCGAGTCGATCTTGCTCGATACCTGGAACGCCATACGGGTCGGGATGTTGGCCTTGATCAGACCGGTGATCACGTCCACCGACGGCCGCTGGGTGGCGAGGATCAGGTGGATACCGGCTGCCCGCGCCTTCTGCGCGATACGGGCAATCAGCTCTTCGACCTTCTTGCCGACGATCATCATCATGTCGGCGAACTCGTCCACCACCACCACGATGGTCGGCAGGGTTTTCAGCGCAGGGGGTTCGTCGTCCATGCTCTCGCGGCGGTACAGCGGGTCATGGATGATTTCGCCGGCTTCCTGGGCGTCCTTGATCTTGCGGTTGAAACCGGCCAGGTTACGCACACCCATGGCCGCCATCAACTTGTAGCGCCGCTCCATCTCGGCCACGCTCCAGCGCAGGGCGTTGGCCGCGTCCTTCATGTCGGTGACCACCGGGCACAACAGGTGCGGGATGCCTTCGTAGATCGACAGCTCGAGCATTTTCGGGTCGATCATGATCAGCCTCGCGTCTTCCGGGCTGGACTTGAACAGGATCGACAGAATCATCGCGTTCACACCCACCGATTTACCGGAGCCGGTAGTACCGGCCACCAGCAGGTGCGGCATCTTGGCCAGGTCGGTGATCACCGGCTTGCCACCGATGTCGTGGCCCAGGGCCAGGGTGACGGGCGACTTCTGCTCGTCGTACTGCGGCGTCGCCAGCACTTCGGAGAAGCGCACCATCTGGCGGTTTTCGTTGGGGATCTCGATACCCACGGTAGTCTTGCCGGGGATGACCTCCACCACCCGCACGCTGGTCACCGCCAGCGAACGCGCCAGGTCCTTGGCCAGGTTGGCGATACGGCTGACCTTCACGCCGGCGGCCGGCTGGATTTCATACCGGGTAATCACCGGGCCTGGGTGGATCGAGTCCACCGCCACTTCCACGCCGAATTCCTTGAGTTTGATTTCCAGCAGTTGGCCGACCCCGGCCAGGGATTCTGGCGAGTACTCGATTTTCTTCTGCTCGGCCGGGTCGAGGATGGAAATCGACGGCAAGGTGCCTTCCACGGCGCTGTCGACAAACAACGGCGCCTGCTTCTCCTTCATCACCCGCTTGCTCGGCTCCGGCGCCTTGACGGCTGCTGGCGGCACGATGGTGGGGGCCGCATGCTGCTCGCGGGGCACCACTGTTTCACGCGGTACGATTGCCTCACGGGCCACCTCACGGGGCGGCACAACCGGCTCACGCGCCAGGGTCGGCTCGCGTGGCTCAACCGGCTGGGCAGGCGCTTCCTCTCGTTTGAAAATACGCTCGCGCAGCGCCGGCTTGGCCGGCTCGGGCTTCTCGGCAGCCATTGGCGCGGCCTTGAACACCGGTTCATCCTCGCGCAGCTGTGCCTCGAGGCGCTTGCGCTCGTTGCGTGCTTCCCACCAACGGTTGGCCGCGCCCTGCACCAGCTCGAACAGGTCGAGGGTGATCTTGCCGGTCAGGTCCATCACCTTGAACCACGACAGGTCAGTGAACACGGTCAGGCCGAACAGGAACAGGGCAATGAACATCAGCGTGCTGCCCTGCACGTTCAGCAGGTTGCGCGCCAGGTCGCCCAGGCTTTCGCCCAGTGCGCCACCGGCGGAGAACGGCAGGCTTGCCGGTGGGTGGAAGTGGATATGCGCCAGCGCCGCCCCCGACAGCACCAGGAACACCAGGCCGATCAGCCGCCAGGAGAACAGCCAGCCGCTCCAGTCCCACGGCTGGTGGCGTTCACGGAAAATCTGCCAGGTCTTGACCGCCAGCAGCAGCGGGAAGATATAGGCGAAGTAGCCCAGCACCATGAACAGGATGTCGGCGAAGTAGGCACCGGCACGCCCGGCAGCGTTCTGCACCTGGTCGACGTTGCTGGTGTGGCTGAAGCCCGGGTCCGAGGTGTCGTAGGTCAGCAGCGCCATCCACAGGTACAGGCACAGGGCGCCGACAGCGATCAACGCACCTTCCTTGAGGCGATAATGCAGCTGCTGCCGCCACAGAGGCACAGGCAAAGGAGCTGGGGTTGCGGTGGATTTCTTCAAAACGCGTCTATTCCTGCGCGTGGTGCGCGTCCAATAGTGATCGGCCGCTGCGCGACCAATGAACCACTACTTTTAACATTACTGCCCGCCAGCCGCCATGGCGGCACGCCGTATGGGGGTTTGGCCGGGGGCGACTTTCATATACCTGCAATTTGA
This sequence comes from Pseudomonas sp. NY11955, assembly GCF_048068035.1. Lineage (NCBI taxonomy): Bacteria > Pseudomonadati > Pseudomonadota > Gammaproteobacteria > Pseudomonadales > Pseudomonadaceae > Pseudomonas > Pseudomonas sp. NY11955. The sequence continues at coordinate 206,834 of NZ_JBLUPS010000003.1, read as the reverse complement.
GCATGCATTTTCTTTTGTGACAAAGGCTTATGCTGTGTTTTTGCACAGGTGTGACAGCAAATGTAGCGGATGGTGCCTGCGGTTTCATGAATGTGCAGGAAATTGCCTGAATTCATCGCCTGTGCTGGCCTCTTCGCGGGCGCGCCCGCTCCCACAGGCCATGGCAGCTGCGGGGTTCCCGTGGGAGCGGGCAAGCCCGCGAAAAAGCCAAAGCGATTGACCCTGCTTTGCACCCGCGCCATGCTGCCTTCTCCCCTCCCCCACCGCACGATAGACCATGCTCACCTGGCTGACCCGCGACTCACTGACCTTCCCGCCTCTGGAAAAGGCCCTGCACGACCCCAACGGCCTGCTGGCCGCCGGTGGCGACCTTACCCCCGAGCGCCTGGTGCAGGCCTATCGCCATGGTTGCTTCCCGTGGTACCAGGACGGCCAGCCGATCCTGTGGTGGTCACCCGACCCGCGCACGGTGCTGCTACCCGATCAGTTGCACGTGTCGCGCTCACTGGCCAAGGTGATGCGCCAGGGGCGCTACCAGGTCAGCTTCGACACCGACTTCCCCGCCGTGATCGCCGCCTGCGCCGCGCCACGCGACTATGCCGACGGCACCTGGATCACCGACACCATGCGCAACGCCTATTGTGAACTGCACCGGCGCGGCATCGCCCATTCGGTGGAGGTGCGCCAGGATGGCGAACTGGTTGGGGGCCTGTACGGCCTGGCCATGGGCCAGCTGTTCTTTGGCGAATCGATGTTCAGCCGCGCCGACAACGCCTCCAAGGTCGGCTTCGTCACCTTGGTCAAGCACCTGCGCGAAGCTGGCTTCGTGCTTATCGACTGCCAGATGCCCACCAACCACCTGCACAGCCTTGGTGCCCATGCCATCAGCCGCGCCGAGTTCGCCGGTTACCTGGCACGCCACCTCGACCAGCCCAACAGCGCTACATGGGCTGCCTAGGCGAGTTCCCGTAGCTGGCTTACACTTAAAACAAAGTCTCACCGAAGGGGTTGATCATGACAGAGTTGGCGCGGTTGAAGTTCTATGCCACTCAGCCCCACTCCTGCAGCTACCTGCCGGATGAGCAGGCGACCACGCTGTTCCTGGACCCCAGCCAGCCGATGGACGTGAATGTGTACGCCGATTTGTCGGAAATGGGCTTTCGCCGCAGTGGCGACCACCTGTACCGCCCGCATTGCCAGAACTGCAACGCCTGCGTGCCGGCGCGCATCCCGGCAGCGCGCTTCATCCCCAACCGCCAGCAGCGGCGCATTCTCAAGCGCAACGCCGACCTGACCGTGACCGCCGCGCGCCCGGCGTTCAAGGAAGAGTACTTCGAACTGTACCGGCGCTATATCGAAACGCGCCACGCCGACGGTGACATGTACCCACCCAGCCGCGACCAGTTTTCCACGTTCCTGGTGCGTGACCTGCCGTTTTGCTGGTTCTACGAGTTCCGCCTCGACGGCCGTCTGTTGGCGGTGGCAGTGTGCGACCTGCTGCCCAATGGCCTGTCGGCGGTGTACACCTTCTACGAACCGGACGAAGAGCGCCGCAGCCTGGGCCGCTTCGCCATCCTCTGGCAGATCACCGAAGCGCTGCGCCAGGACCTGGAAGCGGTGTACTTGGGTTACTGGATCAAGAACTGCAAGAAAATGAACTACAAGACGCAGTATCGGCCTATCGAACTGCTGATAAACCAGCGCTGGGTCTCCCTCAACTGAAAGCATTGGCTTGACACACAGTTTTCCGGCATAATCCACGCCACTTTTTTGCCCGGTGCGGTTATGCGTCGGGCCAACACTGGATCCGAGGGCTCTACTGCATGTCGAAAGAAGACAGCTTCGAAATGGAAGGTACTGTCGTCGACACCCTGCCCAACACCATGTTCCGCGTGGAGTTGGAAAACGGGCACGTCGTAACCGCGCACATCTCCGGAAAGATGCGCAAGAACTACATCCGTATTCTCACTGGCGACAAGGTCCGCGTCGAGCTGACGCCGTACGACCTGAGCAAGGGCCGCATCACTTACCGTGCGCGCTAAGCTCAAGCCATGAAAAAGCCCGGCCATGTGCCGGGCTTTTTTGTGCCTGTCAGATTGCAAGGGGCTGCGTTGCAGCCCATTCGCAGCACAAGGCTGCTCCTACAGGGTGTTGTGTACGCCTGTAGGAGCAGCCTTGTGCTGCGAATGGGCCGCAAAGCGGCCCCTCTATCAGGCAACCTCAGCCGTGGTCTCGAAGTCGAACACCAGTTCCCCATCACGCAGGTCAACGTGCACCACGCCACCGTGCTCGGCCAGCTCGCCAAACAGGATCTCCTCGGCCAGCGGCCGCTTGATCTTGTCCTGAATCAGCCGCGCCATCGGCCGCGCACCCATCTGCACGTCATACCCCGACACCGCCAGCCAGCCGCGCGCATCATCACTGACTTCCAGCAGCACCCGCTTGTCTTCCAGCTGCGCCTGCAGTTCGATAAGGAACTTGTCGACGATGCTTTTGATCGTCTCCGTGCTCAGGCGGCCAAACTGGATGATGGTATCCAGGCGGTTGCGGAACTCTGGCGTGAAGCTCTTGCGGATCACTTCCATGGCATCGGACGCATGATCCTGATGGGTGAAGCCGATCGAGGCCCGCGCCGCGGTTTCCGCACCGGCGTTGGTGGTCATGATCAGGATCACGTTACGGAAGTCGGCCTTGCGCCCGTTGTTGTCGGTCAGGGTACCGTGGTCCATCACCTGCAGCAGCAGGTTGAAGACTTCCGGGTGAGCCTTCTCGATTTCGTCGAGCAGCAATACGCAATGCGGCTGCTTGGTGATCGCCTCGGTCAGCAAACCACCCTGGTCGAAACCAACATAACCCGGCGGCGCACCGATCAGGCGCGACACGGTGTGGCGCTCCATGTACTCGGACATGTCGAAGCGCACCAGCTCCACACCCAGTGCCTTGGCCAACTGCCGTGCCGCTTCGGTCTTGCCGACACCGGTAGGGCCGGCGAACAGGAACGAACCCACCGGCTTGTCTGGTGACTTGAGGCCGGCACGGGACAGCTTGATCGCGGTCGCCAGTGAGTCGATCGCCTGGTCCTGGCCGAACACGGTCAGCTTCAGGTCGCGCTCAAGGTTACGCAGCAGCTCCTTGTCGGAACTGGTGACGTGCTTCGGCGGAATACGCGCGATCTTGGCGACGATGTCCTCGACTTGCGGCACATCGATGCGCTTGACGCGGCTGGCCTCCGGCTGCAGGCGCTGGTAGGCGCCCGCTTCATCGATCACATCGATGGCCTTGTCCGGCATATGCCGGTCATTGATGTAGCGCGAGGCCAGTTCGGCGGCGGCGCGCAGGGCTTCGTCGCTGTACTCGATGTTGTGGTGGCTTTCGAAACGGCCTTTCAGGCCGCGCAGAATGCCAACGGTGTCTTCGACCGACGGCTCGCTGACATCCACCTTCTGGAAGCGCCGAGCCAGGGCACGGTCCTTCTCGAAGATGCCACGGAACTCCTGGAAGGTGGTCGAACCGATGCAACGGATTTCACCCGACGACAGCAGCGGTTTGAGCAGGTTGGAGGCATCCATTACCCCGCCCGATGCCGCACCGGCACCGATGATGGTGTGGATTTCGTCGATGAACAGGATGGCCTGCGGACGCTTGCGCAGCTCACCGAGCAACGCCTTGAAGCGCTTCTCGAAGTCGCCACGGTATTTGGTACCGGCCAGCAGCGCACCCAGGTCGAGGGAGTACACCACGCTCTGTGCCAGCAGGTCGGGCACCTGGCCGTCGACAATGCGCTTGGCCAGGCCTTCGGCGATGGCCGTCTTGCCCACGCCCGCCTCACCCACCAGCAGCGGGTTGTTCTTGCGCCGACGGGCGAGGATTTGCGCCACGCGCTCCACTTCCTGCTCGCGGCCGACCAGTGGGTCGATACGGCCGGCACGCGCCAGCTCGTTTAGGTTGCTGGCATAGGCGTCCAACGGGTTGCTCGAAGAGGAGGTTTCGCCACCCTCTTCGTCCTGCATTTCCTGGTCGCTTTCAGACTGCGAGCCGTGCCCCGGCACCTTGGAGATACCGTGGGCGATGTAGTTGACCACGTCGATACGGGCCACGCTCTGCTGCTTGAGCAGGAACACGGCCTGGCTTTCCTGTTCGCTGAAGATCGCCACCAGCACGTTGGCGCCGGTCACTTCGCGCTTGCCAGAGCTTTGCACGTGGAACACGGCACGCTGCAGCACGCGCTGGAAGCCCAGGGTCGGCTGGGTTTCACGGTCTTCGTCGTTGACAGGAATCAGCGGCGTGGTGGAATCGATGAACTCTTGCAGGTCGTGCTTGAGCTTGTCGAGATTGGCGCCACAGGCGCGCAGAACGGTCGCGGCAGCCTCATTGTCAAGGAGTGCCAGCAGCAGATGTTCGACGGTCATGAACTCATGACGCTTCGAACGGGCCTCCTTGAAGGCAAGATTGAGGGTGACTTCGAGCTCGCGGTTTAACATAGCTTCACCTCATACCCAAGTGGTCGGCGATTAACCGTCCTTCTCGATTTCACAGAGTAGCGGATGCTGGCTTTCCCTGGCGTATTGGTTGACCTGCATAGCCTTTGTTTCGGCGATGTCACGGGTAAACAATCCGCACACTGCCCGCCCCTCGGTATGGACGGTCAGCATGATCTTGGTCGCCAGCTCGCGGTTCAAACTGAAGAACGTCTCGAGCACTTCGACGACGAAATCCATTGGCGTGTAGTCATCGTTGAACAAAACCACCTTGTACATCGGTGGCGCCTGCAGGATCGGCTTGGCTTCCTGAACTGCAAGACCTGAGCCGTCGTCCTCATTCGATTGCGGGCGATCCTGATTGAATGTTAGTCGAATCTCACTAGGTGCATGCATGGAAAGAATTTCATCATGAGCGTCAGGTTAAGGTTGCGGGTTGACTGCACAGGCCACCGCCAGCGCAGGCGCCGCGTGACCTTGACTATCGGCAAAACGGTGTTACAACCAATAAGAACCCACCGTGGGCGATAAAGATCCGCGCAGTCAACCAGATTTTTCGCAAGGTTCGTATGCGGATGAAGTGGATGATACTCCAGTGATGGAGTCCTTTGCAGAGGGACATAGGGATGGCAAGCGGTAAAGTCAAGTGGTTCAACAATGCCAAGGGCTATGGATTCATCAATGAGGAAGGTAAATCCGATGACCTCTTCGCCCACTATTCGGCCATCCGAATGGACGGATACAAAACTCTCAAGGCTGGCCAGGCCGTAGTCTTCGACATCGTCCAGGGCCCCAAGGGCCTGCACGCTGTCGAAATCAAAGATGCCGCGGCGGCATCGGCGGAGGCTGCCAGAACCCTGGGCGAGCCACAGAGCGAAACCGTGAAAGCCTGAATCGCCTGTACGCTGCCGACAGACGAAAAAACCGGCCGCTTCTTTACCAGAGGCGGCCGGTTTTATATTGCCTTACATGTGCTTGATCATTGCATCGCCAAAGCCTGAGCTGCCGACAAGGGTGGCGCCGTCCATCAGCCGCTCGAAGTCGTAGGTCACTGTCTTGGCCGCAATCGCACCATTGGTACCCTTGATGATCAGGTCGGCGGCCTCGGTCCAGCCCATGTGGCGCAGCATCATTTCTGCCGAAAGGATCACCGAGCCCGGGTTAACCTTGTCCTGCCCGGCGTACTTGGGCGCAGTACCGTGGGTGGCCTCGAACATGGCCACGGTGTCGGACAGGTTGGCGCCCGGCGCAATGCCGATACCGCCCACCTCAGCCGCCAAGGCGTCGGACAGGTAATCACCGTTGAGGTTGAGGGTGGCGATCACGTCGTACTCGGCCGGGCGCAGCAAAATCTGCTGCAGCATGGCATCGGCGATGGCGTCCTTGACGATGACCTCACGCCCGCTCTTGGGGTTCTTGAACTTCATCCACGGGCCGCCATCGAGCAGTTCGGCGCCGAATTCGTCCCGCGCCACCTCGTAGCCCCAATCCTTGAAGGCCCCTTCGGTGAACTTCATGATGTTGCCCTTGTGCACCAGGGTCAGCGACTCACGGTCGTTGTCCACCACGTATTGCAGGGCCTTGCGCACCAGGCGCTTGGTGCCCTCGCGCGATACCGGCTTGACGCCGATGCCGCAGTCCTGGTCGAAGCGGATCTTGGTGACGCCCATTTCCTCTTTAAGGAACTTGATCACCTTGTTCGCCTCTGGCGAGCCAGCCTTCCACTCGATACCCGCGTAAATGTCCTCGGAGTTCTCGCGGAAGATCACCATGTCGACGTCACCCGGCTTTTTCACCGGGCTCGGCACCCCCTGGAACCACAGCACCGGGCGCAGGCACACATACAGGTCCAATTGCTGGCGCAGGGCCACGTTGAGCGAGCGGATGCCACCACCGACCGGGGTGGTCAGCGGGCCCTTGATCGACACTACATAATCACGCACGGCATCGAGGGTTTCCTGCGGCAGCCAAGTGTCCTGGTCGTACACCTGGGTGGCTTTTTCGCCGGCGTACACCTCCATCCAGGCGATCTTGCGCTTGCCGCCGTAGGCTTTCTGCACGGCGGCGTCGACCACCTTGATCATCACGGGCGAGACATCGACACCGATCCCATCGCCCTCGATATACGGAATGATCGGATGGTCAGGCACATTGAGCGAATGGTCTGCATTGACGGTGATCTTGGTGCCGTCGGTCGGAACCTTGATTTTCTGGTATCCCATGCTTGCACTACTCCGCTGTCGGGTGAGGTTTGGACATCATGCGATGCAATGAGCCTAAACCACATCTGCCGACCTGCAAGGCATGCGACAACCCGCCACATTGCCGCTTAGTCTTTGGTCTTATAAATGGGCCGATATCACTTGGCCTTGCTGATTAGCCCGAATGGTTTGGTATACTCCGCCGCGACCGAAGGGTCATCGGGGCGAATCCCAGGAAAATGCGGACCGCCCTAGGCCATGAATGGCCACTAAGCCTGGGTTGTTACCGCACCCCAGCACTTGACGCTCGACTGATGCATCCACCATCACCGCTCGCAGCCTCTCGACTTTCCGCTCATGGCGCTGCCAGGGCGATGCGCCTACCCTGCGCACCACGAGACTCGAGCACGCTCAGCACATAGAGAGTTAACCCGCATGCCCACCCGTTCCAAGATCATCTATACCTTCACCGACGAAGCCCCCGCCCTCGCCACCTACTCGCTGCTGCCGATCGTCGAAGCCTTCACCGCTTCGGCTGACATCGCCGTCGAAACCCGCGACATCTCCCTGGCTGGCCGTATCCTTGCCGCCTTCCCGGAGCAACTGGGCGCAGAGAAGCGAGTAGGCGATCACCTGGCGGAACTGGGCCAGCTGGCCACCACCCCTGAAGCCAACATCATCAAGCTGCCGAACATCAGCGCCTCGGTACCGCAGCTCAAAGCCGCGATCAAGGAACTGCAAGGCAAAGGCTTCAACATCCCTGACTACGCCGACGAGCCGGCCACCGCGGACGAGAAAGAGTCCCGCGCCCGCTACGACCGCATCAAGGGTTCGGCCGTGAACCCGGTGCTGCGCGAAGGCAACTCCGACCGCCGCGCACCGCTGTCGGTGAAGAACTACGCCCGCAAGCACCCGCACAAAATGGGCGCCTGGGCCGCCGACTCCAAGTCGCACGTTGCCCACATGACCCAGGGCGACTTCTACGGCAGCGAAAAGGCCGCACTGATCGAAGCTGACGACAGCCTGCGCATCGAGCTGGTCGGCAAAGACGGCAGCACCACCGTGCTGAAAGAAAAGACCGCGGTCAAAGCCGCCGAAGTCATCGACTGCGCCACCATGAGCCGCAAGGCCCTGAAAGCCTTCATCGCCGAGCAGATCGCCGATGCCAAGGCCTCCGGCGTACTGCTGTCGGTGCACCTGAAAGCCACCATGATGAAGGTCTCCGACCCGATCATGTTCGGCGTCATCGTCGAAGAGTTCTACGGCGACGTACTGGCCAAGCACGCCGCAGCCCTGGCTGAAGTGGGCTTCAACGCCAACAACGGTATCGGCGACCTGTACGCCCGCATCAAGGACCTGCCAGCCGACAAGCAGGCCGAGATCGAAGCCGACATCCAGGCCCTGTACGCCGAGCGCCCAGCGCTGGCCATGGTCAACTCCGACAAAGGCATCACCAACCTGCACGTGCCGAGCGACGTCATCGTCGACGCCTCGATGCCGGCCATGATCCGTGACTCGGGCAAGATGTGGAACACCGCTGGCGAACTGCAAGACGCCAAGGCCGTGATCCCGGACCGCTGCTACGCCGGCATCTACCAGGCCACCATCGAAGACTGCAAGCAGCACGGCGCCTTCGACCCGACCACCATGGGCAGCGTGCCGAACGTTGGCCTGATGGCGCAGAAAGCCGAAGAGTACGGCTCCCACGACAAGACCTTCCAGATCAAGGCTGACGGCGTCGTGCGCGTGGTCGATGGCAAGGGCAACGTCGTGCTGGAGCAGAACGTCGAAGCCGGTGACATCTTCCGCATGTGCCAGACCAAGGACGCACCGATCCAGGACTGGGTCAAGCTGGCCGTCAACCGTGCCCGCCTGAGCAACACCCCGGCGGTGTTCTGGCTGGACCCGGCCCGCGCCCACGACGGCGTGATGATCGAGAAGGTTCAGCAATACCTGAAGGATCACGACACCACTGGCCTGGACATCCGCGTACTGGCCCCAGTCGACGCCATCAAGTTCTCCCTGGCCCGCATCCGCGAAGGCAAGGACACCATCTCGGTGACCGGCAACGTGCTGCGCGACTACCTGACCGACCTGTTCCCGATCATGGAACTGGGCACCAGCGCCAAGATGCTGTCGATCGTGCCGCTGATGAACGGCGGCGGCCTGTTCGAAACCGGCGCCGGTGGTTCGGCTCCGAAGCACGTGCAGCAGCTGGTTGAAGAAAACTTCCTGCGTTGGGACTCGCTGGGTGAATTCCTGGCCCTGGCCGCTTCCCTGGAGCACCTGGGCAACACCTACGACAACCCGCGCGCCAAGGTTCTGGCCAACACCCTGGACCAGGCCACCGGCAAGTTCCTCGACACCAACAAGTCGCCGTCGCGCAAAGTCGGCGGTATCGACAACCGTGGCAGCCACTTCTACCTGACCCTGTACTGGGCTGAAGCCCTGGCCGCTCAGACTGACGACGCTGCCCTGCAAGCACGCTTCGCACCGCTGGCAAAAACCCTGGCCGAGAACGAAGCGACCATCGTCGCCGAGCTCAATGCCGTTCAGGGCAAGCCGGCCGACATCGGTGGCTACTACGCCCCGGATGCCGAGCTGACCGCCAAGGTGATGCGCCCAAGCCAGACCCTGAACAGCGCCATTGCAGCCCTGTAAGGTTCGCTTGAAGTAACAGCACAAACCCCGGCCACGCACCGGGGTTTGTGCTTTCTGGGCAATGGCACCGCTTTGCGGCCCCATTCAGCCAACAAGGACAGATCAATGACCTGGCAACCTCACATCACCGTCGCCACCGTCGTCGAACACGACGGCAAGTTCCTCTTCGTCGAAGAGTTCAAGGCAGGCCAGCACGTCTTCAACCAACCCGCCGGCCACCTCGAACCCTTTGAGACCCTGCCCCAGGCCGCCCTGCGCGAAACCCTGGAAGAAACCGCCTGGGAAGTCGAACTGACTGGCGTGGTCGGTATCTACCTGTACACCGCCCCCAGCAACGGCGTGACCTACCAGCGCATCTGCTTCGCCGCCCGCCCCGTACGCCATCACGCCGACCTGGCCCTGGACAGCGACATCGTCCGTGCCGTGTGGCTGACCCGTGAAGCGCTAATGGCCGACCCCGCTCGTTGGCGCAGCGAGCTGGTGCCCCGTTGCCTCGACGACTACCTCAAAGGCCCGCTGCACAGCCTTGACCTGTTGCGTGACTGACGCGGCGCCACGGGTTTGATAGAATCGGCGTTTTTCCCCCTCTGATACACACCGGTACCCATGACCAGCCCAGCACTCAAAGACCCCGCCAAGACCCGCGTCATCGTCGGCATGTCCGGCGGCGTGGACTCTTCCGTCTCCGCCCTTCTGCTCATCGAGCAGGGCTACCAGGTGGAAGGGCTGTTCATGAAGAACTGGGAAGAAGACGACGGCACCGAATACTGCACCGCCCGTGAAGACCTGGCCGACGCCCAGGCCGTGTGCGACCGCATCGGCATCAAGCTGCACACCGCCAACTTCGCCGCCGAATACTGGGACAACGTGTTCGAGCACTTCCTTGAAGAATACAAGGCCGGCCGCACGCCCAACCCGGACATCCTCTGCAACCGCGAAATCAAGTTCAAGGCCTTCCTCGACTACGCCCTGTCGCTGGGTGCCGACCTGATCGCCACCGGCCACTACGTGCGCCGCCGCGACACCGGCGCGCTGACCGAACTGCTCAAGGGCCTGGACCCGAACAAGGACCAGAGCTACTTCCTGCACGCCGTCGGCGGCAAGGAAATTGCCCGCACCCTGTTCCCGGTTGGCGAGCTGGAAAAGCCCGAAGTGCGCGCCATCGCCGAAAAACACGGCCTGGCCACCGCCAAGAAGAAAGACTCCACCGGCATCTGCTTCATTGGCGAGCGCCGCTTCAGCGACTTCCTCAAGCAGTACCTGCCGGCCCAGCCGGGCGACATCGAAACCACCGAAGGTGAAGTGATCGGCCGCCACCATGGCCTGATGTACCACACCATCGGCCAACGTCAGGGCCTGGGCATTGGCGGCCTGAAGGACGCCGGTGACGAGCCGTGGTACGTGCTGCACAAGGACCTGACCCGCAACGTGCTGGTGGTCGGCCAGGGTAACGAGCACCCGTGGCTGTTCTCCCGCGCCCTGCTGGCTTCGGACATTTTCTGGGTCAACCCGATCGATCTCAGCAGCCCGCGCCAGCTGACCGCCAAGGTGCGCTACCGCCAGAGCGACCAACAGTGCACCCTCGAACTGACCGAAACCGGCTACCGCGCCGTGTTCGACGAGCCACAACGTGCCGTTACGCCGGGCCAGTCGGTGGTGTTCTATGACGGCGAGGTCTGCCTGGGCGGCGGCGTGATCGAGGCTGCCGAGCCGTGGAGCCCGCGCGCATGAGCAACCTGCAGGAGCAGCTGATTGCATTGGGTGGTGTGTTCCAGGCCGCCGTGCTGGTCGACCGCATCGCCCGCACCGGCCAGGCCAGCGAGGCCAATATCGGCTGCATGCTCGGCAGCCTGCTGGTGCGTGACCCCAAGAACACCCTGGAGGTGTTCGGTGGTGACGACCTGAACCTGCGCGACGGCTATCGCGCGCTGGTCGGCGCACTCGAACGCGACCCCAGCAGCCTGCAGCGCGAGCCGCTGCGCTACGCCCTGTCGATGCTGGGCCTTGAGCGCCAGTTGAACAAGCGTGGCGACCTGCTTGACACCATCGGCAACCGCCTGCCGCAAATTCAGTCGCAGGCCGACCATTTTGGCCTGGTTCACGAAAACGTCATCGCCTCCAGTGGAGCCTTGTACCAGGACACCCTGAGCACCCTGCGCCAACGCATCCAGGTGCATGGCGACATGCGCTTCCTGCAACAGGCCAGCAACGCCTCGAAGATCCGTGCCTTGTTACTGTCCGGCATCCGCGCCGCGCGCCTGTGGCGCCAGCTGGGCGGGCACCGCTGGCAGCTGGTGTTCAGCCGGCGCAAGTTGCTGAACGAACTGTACGACATGATGCGTTCGCCTTCCTGAAGAGGCGGCGCCGATCCCTGTGTAGGAGCAGCCTTGTGCTGCGAACGGGCTGCGCAGCAGCCCCAGGATTTCGGCCCCGGCACAGATTGCCGGGGCTGCTGCGCAGCCGATTCGCAGCACAAGGCTGCTCCTACACAGGGACCGCGACATGCTTTTATGGCCCGACCTTTGGTCAGCCACCCGACCTCGGCGCATTTTTCATGTATGATATGCGCCCTTCCAAAAGCCTGACTGTCCGAGAACACCCCATGCAGCTTTCTTCGCTCACTGCGGTTTCCCCTGTAGACGGCCGTTATGCCGGCAAAACCCAGGCCTTGCGCCCCATTTTCAGCGAATTCGGCCTGATCCGTTTCCGCGCCCTGGTCGAAGTGCGCTGGCTGCAGCGCCTGGCCGCCCACCCGCAAATCGGCGAAGTGCCGGCGTTCTCCGCCGAAGCCAACGCCCTGCTGGACAGCCTGGCCAACGATTTCAAGCTGGAGCACGCCGAGCGCGTCAAGGAAATCGAGCGCACCACCAACCACGACGTCAAGGCGATCGAATATCTCCTCAAGGAGCAGGCCGCCAAGCTGCCTGAGCTGGCCAAGGTCAGCGAGTTCATCCACTTTGCCTGCACCAGCGAGGACATCAACAACCTGTCCCACGCCCTGATGCTGCGCGCCGGCCGTGACGACGTGCTGCTGCCGCTGATGCGCCAGATCGCCGACGCCATCCGCGCCCTGGCCCACGCCCACGCCGACGTGCCGATGCTTTCGCGTACCCACGGCCAGCCGGCTTCGCCGACCACCCTGGGCAAGGAACTGGCCAACGTCGTGTACCGCCTGGAGCGCCAGATCGCTCAAGTGGCCGCCGTACCGCTGCTGGGCAAGATCAACGGCGCCGTGGGCAACTACAACGCCCACCTGTCGGCCTACTCGCAGATCGACTGGGAAGCCAATGCCCGCGCCTTCATCGAAGACGAACTGGGCCTGCAGTTCAACCCGTACACCACCCAGATCGAGCCGCACGACTACATCGCCGAGCTGTTCGACGCCATCGCCCGCTTCAACACCATCCTGATCGACTTCGACCGTGACGTGTGGGGCTACATTTCGCTGGGCTACTTCAAGCAGAAGACCGTTGCCGGCGAAATCGGCTCGTCGACCATGCCGCACAAGGTCAACCCGATCGACTTCGAAAACTCCGAAGGCAACCTGGGTATCGCCAACGCGCTGTTCCAGCACCTGGCCAGCAAGCTGCCGATCTCGCGCTGGCAGCGCGACCTGACCGACTCCACCGTGCTGCGCAACCTGGGCGTGGGCTTTGCCCACAGCGTCATCGCCTATGAAGCCAGCCTGAAAGGCATCGGCAAGCTGGAAGTCAACGAAGCCCGCATCGCCGCCGACCTGGACGCCTGCTGGGAAGTGCTGGCCGAGCCGATCCAGACCGTGATGCGCCGCTTCAACATCGAAAACCCCTACGAGAAGCTCAAAGAGCTGACCCGTGGCAAGGGCATCACCCCAGAAGCGCTGCTGACCTTCATCGACGGCCTGGACATGCCAGCCGAAGCCAAGGCCGAGCTCAAGCAGCTGACCCCCGCTACCTACATCGGTAACGCGGCAGCCCAGGCCAAACGCATCTAAGCTGACCGTCGCGTGCAACGCCCGGCCTGGCCGGGCGTTTTTATTCCCGGACGAAAATTACGTTTTTTCAATAGGTTGAACATGAATCCTGATACTCCACTGCAGCTGCTCGGCGGCATCTCGGCCCGCGAATTCATGCGCGACTACTGGCAGAAGAAGCCGCTGCTGGTGCGCCAGGCCTTCCCGGACTTCATCAGCCCGATCGACCCCGACGAACTGGCCGGCCTGGCCCTGGAAGACGAAGTCGAGTCGCGCATCGTGCTGGAGCATGGCGCACACCCGTGGGAGCTGCGCCGCGGCCCGTTCAACGAGGACACCTTCGCCGAGTTGCCGGAAAAAGACTGGACCCTGCTGGTGCAGGCCGTGGACCAGTTCGTCCCGGAAGTGGCCGAACTGCTGGAAAACTTCCGTTTCCTGCCCAGCTGGCGTATCGATGATGTCATGATCAGCTTTGCCGCCCCCGGTGGCAGCGTCGGCCCGCACTTCGACAACTACGACGTGTTCCTGCTGCAGGGCCACGGCCAGCGCAACTGGAAGATCGGCCAGATGTGCAACAGCGACAGCCCGCTGCTGGAGCACGCCGACCTGCGCATCCTGGCCGAGTTCGAGCAAAGCGGCGAGTGGACCCTGGAACCCGGCGACATGCTTTACCTGCCACCGCGCCTGGCCCACTACGGCGTGGCGGTGGATGACTGCCTGACTTACTCGGTTGGCTTCCGCGCACCAAGCGCCGCCGAAGTGCTGACCCATTTCACCGATTTCCTCGGCCAGTTCCTGCCCGACGAAGAGCGCTACAGCGACGCCGACGCCCAGCCTGCCAGCGACCCGCACCAGATCCAGCACGACGCCCTCGACCGCCTCAAGGCGCTGCTCGACAAGCACATGGGCGACAAGGACCTGCTGCTGACCTGGTTCGGCCAGTTCATGACCGAGCCGCGCTACCCCGAGCAGATCGTCGGCGAAGAGCTGAGCGAAGAAGAGCTGGTCGACGCCCTGGAACAAGGCGCCATCCTCATCCGCAACCCAAGCGCACGCCTGGCCTGGTCGGAATTCGAGGACGACCTGCTGCTGTTCGCCAGCGGCCGCAGCTGCCCGCTGCCGGGCAAACTGCGCGAGTTGCTGAAGCTGGTGTGCGCGGCCGACGCCCTGCACATCGACAACCTGGCAGAGTGGCTGCAAGACGAAGATGGCCTTATGCTGGTACAGCAGTTGGTCAAACAAGGAAGCTTGGGATTCGCCAATGAATAAGATCAGCGTTCGCCTCGCCGACTGGCACAAAGACAACGCCGACATCCGCCGTATCCGTGAAGCGGTGTTCATTGCCGAACAGCACGTGCCGCCGGAGCTAGAGTGGGACTCGGATGACCCGAGCGCTGCGCACTTCCTGGCACTGGAAGGCGACTACCCGATCGGCACCGCCCGCCTGCTGCCTGACGGCACCATTGGTCGGGTATCGGTGCTGAAGGACTGGCGCGGGCTGAAGGTGGGTGACGCGCTGATGAACGCGGTTATCGTCGAAGCGCAGAACCGCGACCTGAAGCAGCAGATGCTCAGCGCCCAGGTACACGCCACGCCGTTCTACGAACGGTTGGGCTTTCGCGTAGTCAGCGAAGAGTTTCTCGAAGCGGGCATCCCGCATGTGGACATGGTGCGCGACTCGCGCGCCTGATCCATAACCTGTACCGGCCTGTTCGCGGGCTAGCCCGCGAAGAGGCCGGTACAGGCCATGCAGGTCGTCACCGACAAAAAACCTGTACATCCATCCAGATAAAACTTGCCTCCACGCCCCCGCTTGCGCATCCTAGGGCCCATCACCCCCGATGAAGCGTCCCCGGCCATGCGCCTGTTCCTCTGCGAAAAACCCTCCCAGGCAAAAGACATCGCCAAAGTGCTCGGCGCCAACCGCAAAGGCGACGGCTGCTGGCAAGGCACCGACGTCTGCGTCACCTGGTGCATCGGCCACCTGCTGGAAACCGCCCCGCCCGACAGCTACGACGAACGCTACAAACGCTGGAACCTGGCCGACCTGCCGATCATTCCGGACAAGTGGAAGATGCTGGTCAAGCCCAAGACCGCCAGCCAGTTCAAGGCAGTCAAGCGCCTGCTTGGCGAAGCGCGGGAGCTGGTGATCGCCACCGACGCCGACCGCGAAGGCGAAATGATCGCCCGCGAACTGGTCGAGCATTGCCGCTACCGTGGCCCGGTGCAGCGCCTGTGGCTGTCGGCACTGGATGACGCCTCCATCCGCAAGGCCCTGGCACGCCTGCTGCCGGGCCATGAAACGTTCAACCTTTACCACTCGGCGCTAGGCCGCTCCCGCGCCGACTGGCTGATCGGCATGAACATGAGCCGGTTGTTCACCCTGCTGGGCCGCCAATCCGGCTACCAGGGCGTGCTGCCGGTGGGCCGGGTACAAACGCCCACCTTGCGCCTGGTGGTCGACCGCGACCGCAGCATCGCCGACTTCGTGCCAGTACCGTTCTGGGCCATCGATGTGCAACTGGAACACGCCGGCCAACGTTTCAATGCCCAATGGCGCGCGCCCGAAGACGCCTGCGACGATCAGGGCCGTTGCCTGAAACAAGACCTGGCACAACAGGCCGCCACCGACATCGGCAATGCCGGCACTGCCCGGGCCGTAAAAGTGGCGACCGAGCGTGTACGCGAAGCTGCGCCGCTGCCGTTCGACCTCGGCACCCTGCAGGAGCTGTGCTCGAAAAAGTTCGGCCTCGGCGCCCAGGAAACCCTCGACATCGCCCAGGCACTGTACGAAACCCACAAGCTGATCACCTACCCGCGCAGCGATTGCGGCTACCTGCCGCAAAGCCAGCACGCCGAAGCCCCCGCCATCCTCGCCGCCCTGCAACGGGCCGATGCCAGCCTGGCGCCGCTGCAGCCGCACCTTGAGCCACAGCGCCGCTCGCGGGCATGGAACGACGCCAAGGTCAGCGCACACCACGGCATCATTCCCACCGCCGCCGCCAGCGATCCCTCGCGCCTGCCGGCCAAGCACAAGGCGGTGTACACCCTGATCCGCGCCCGTTACCTGGCGCAGTTCCTGCCCAACCATGAGTACGACCGCACCCAGGCCGACTTCGATTGTGCCGGCCATGCCCTGCGCGCGGTGGGCAAGCAGATCGTCGAACCGGGCTGGCGCCGCGCCCTGCCCGAAGCGTTGACGCCAGCCAAAGGGCGCGAGGCCCCGCCGGCCCAGGTGCTGCCAGCGCTGCGCGAAGGCCAGGACTGCGCAGTGCATGGCCTGCAACTGAAAGACCTATGGACCCAGCCGCCCAAGCCGTTCACCGAAGGCGATCTGATCAAGGCGATGAAGAACGTGGCCAAGCTGGTGGACGACCCGCGGCTGAAGCAAAAGCTCAAGGAAACCACCGGCATCGGCACCGAGGCCACCCGCGCCAGTATTATCCAGGGCCTGCTCGACCGTGGTTACCTGGTGAAGAACGGCAAGGCGCTGGCCGCCACGCCAGCAGCCTTCAGCCTGATCGATGCCGTGCCGCGCGCCATTGCCGACCCTGGCACCACGGCAATCTGGGAGCAGGCGCTGGACATGGTGCAAAGCGGCGAGATGAGCCTGGAAGAATTCGTCGCCCGACAGTCGGCGTGGATGGGCAAGCTGGTCGAGCGCTGCAGCGGCATGCGCATGACCATCAGCGGGCCGGCGGCCGGGGCGGCGCCACCTTGGAAGAAGAAGCGTCGCGCTGGCGGAAAAAGCAAAGCGGCTGGAAGCAAGGCTACCGCCAGCAAGCCGCGACAGCCTCGGAAAAAGGCGACAACCTGACCGGCACATTGGCACCGTGAAATTTACATGCTAAGTTTTCATGAAAATAACCAAAATAAATTTCATGGAAGCCCGACATGTTCAAACAGTCCGCCCAGCACGTCGCCAGCTACTACGCCCAGACCTACCCCGCCAACATTCCACTACGCCCTACCCTGCAAGGCACCCACGACACCGATGTGCTGATCATCGGCGCCGGCTTCAGTGGCCTGCACACTGCCCTGCGCCTGACTCAGGCCGGTAAGCGCGTCACACTGCTGGAAGCCAGCCGGGTTGCCTGGGCTGCGTCCGGACGCAACGGTGGCCAGGCGCTGTTGGGTTGGTCGTGCGACATGCCGCCGCTGGAAAAAGCCCTGGGCATCGAGCGCACCCAACGGTTGTGGGCCAGCATGTGCTGGGCCGCCGATGAAATGCGCGAACTGCCCCAGCGCCACGGTTTCGATATCGACTACCGGCTGGGCAGCCTATGGACTGCGGTCATGCCGCGCCGGGTGAAAATGCTCGAAGAAGCCCTGCACGACGCCGAGCGCAAATGGGGCTACGACGCCCTGCGCCTGATCGGCCGCGACGAGCTGCCGCAATGGCTCGACAGCCCGCGCTACCAGGCCGCGCTGTACGACGCCAAGGGTGCCCACCTCAACCCGCTGAAATTGGCGCAAGGCCTGGCCAGCACCATCGAGGCTGCCGGCGGGCGCATCTACGAACAGAGCCAGGTGCTCAGTTACCAGCAGGCTGGCGACGGCTATATCGCCCGTACCGAGCACGGCGAAGTACGCTGCCAGGTGTTGGTGCTGGCCTGCAACGCCTACATCGACCGCCTCGACCGTGGCCTGTCGAGGCGCCTGTTGCCCGTCGGCTCCTACCAGGTAGCCACCGCGCCGCTGGACGCCGACTTCGCCCGTTCGCTGCTGCCGCGCAACAGCTGTGTGATCGACAACCAGTTCGTACCCGACTATTTCCGCCTCACCCCAGACCACCGCCTGCTGTTCGGCGGCGGCTGCACTTACCTGGGCGGCATTCCCAAGGATGTCGCCAGCGCCACCCGCCCATACCTGGAGCGGGTGTTCCCGCAACTGGCCGGGGTCGCCATCGATTATGCGTGGGGCGGCCATATCGATTGCAGCATCCAGCGCACCCCGGACATCGGCCGCGAGGGCCAGCGTTACTGGCTGCAGGGCTTCTCCGGCCATGGTGTACTGCCGACCCTGGCCGCCGCGCGGGCGGTCAGCGATGCCATTCTTGGCGATGAAGACTTATTGGCGCTGTATCAAGGGATCGACAACGGTCGGTTCCCCGGCGGCGATCTGTTGGCAGCACCGCTGGAAGCCGCCGCCAAGGCCTGGTACAGAATGCGCGACCGCGTCTGAAGACAGCCGGCGCTTGCAGCGTCGAAATATCTCCTATTCTCAATAGCTCCCTTAGGTTCCTGCACACAGGAGACCCGACCATGAGCTATGTCACCACGAAGGACGGCGTGCAGATTTTCTACAAGGACTGGGGCCCGCGCGATGCCCCGGTCATCCACTTCCACCACGGCTGGCCGCTCAGTGCCGACGACTGGGACGCGCAGATGCTGTTCTTCCTCGCCCACGGTTATCGCGTGGTCGCCCACGATCGGCGCGGCCATGGCCGTTCCAGCCAGGTGTGGGACGGCCACGACATGGACCACTACGCCGACGACGTGGCCGCCGTGGTCGCCCACCTGGGCACTCAGGGCGCGGTGCATGTCGGCCACTCGACCGGGGGTGGCGAGGTGGTGCGTTATATGGCCCGCCACCCCGAAGACAAGGTGGCCAAAGCCGTGCTGATCGCTGCCGTACCGCCATTGATGGTGCAAACGCCCGGCAACCCAGGCGGCCTGCCCAAGGCGGTGTTCGACGGTTTCCAGGCCCAGGTGGCCAGCAACCGGGCGCAATTCTACCGGGATGTTCCGGCCGGGCCGTTCTACGGCTATAACCGCCCCGGTGTCGAAGCCAGCGAAGGTATCATCGGCAACTGGTGGCGCCAGGGCATGATCGGCAGCGCCAAGGCCCATTACGACGGCATCGTGGCATTTTCCCAGACCGACTTCACCGAGGACCTGAAGGGTATCGAGCAGCCTGTGCTGGTGATGCATGGCGACGATGACCAGATCGTTCCGTATGAAAACGCCGGGGTGCTGTCGGCCAAGCTACTGCCCAATGGCACGCTGAAAATCTACAAGGGCTACCCGCATGGCATGCCGACTACCCATGCCGATGTGATCAATGCGGACTTACTGGCGTTCATCCGTAGCTGATGCCTCCCGCCTGTACCGGCCCTTTCGCAGGCTCGCCCGCGAAAAGGCCGGTCCAGACACCAAATACCGAGGCATTCTCGACAGCTTCGTAACTTCCTCGCATGAACAGTGTCCCCCTTCAGTAGCAAGTTCAGGATCGACAAACCCACACGTAGGGCGAACAGCGATCCGATCTCCTTCGGTGACCTTCGAAGATTGATACCTTCAAACTGGTCTTCCAAACAATGGATTAGCGCCTGACAGCCACAAGCTCCAAGCATTACCATAGTTCTTCCTCATGCGACGAGTCGTCGCAGCCTGCCCTTCAGCTTGAAAGCCTCCCATGCCCTTCGAACTCACCGTAGAACCCCTAACTCTGCTGATACTGGCCCTGGTCGCCTTCGTCGCCGGTTTCATCGATGCCATCGCCGGTGGCGGCGGCCTGCTCACCACACCGGCCCTGCTCACCGCCGGCATGCCACCGCACCTGGTACTGGGCACCAACAAGCTCAGCTCCACCTTCGGCTCGGCCACCGCCGGTTTCACCTACTACAAGCGCAAACTCTTCCACCCGGCGCAGTGGCGTCCTGCCTTGTTCGCCACCCTGATCGGGGCACTGCTCGGCGCGGTCATCGCCCACTACATGCCCGCCGAATGGCTGAACAAGATGCTGCCGGTCATCGTCTTCGCCTGTGGCATCTACCTGCTGTTCGGTGGCACGCCCAAGGCGCCGCTGGATGCCGACGCACCCATCAAGAAGAAGTGGCAAGTGCCGCAAGGCTTCACCCTGGGCTTCTACGACGGCGTGGCCGGCCCGGGTACCGGGGCGTTCTGGACGGTCAGCACCCTGCTGCTGTACCCCATCGACCTGGTCCGCGCCAGCGGCGTGGCGCGCAGCATGAACTTCGTCAGCAACATCGCGGCGCTGACGGTGTTCATCATTTCCGGGCAGGTGGACTATATCGTCGGCCTGTGCATGGGCCTGTCGGTGATGGTCGGCGCCTTCTTCGGCGCACGCACGGCGATCAGCGGCGGCAGCAAGTTCATCCGCCCGGTGTTCATCACCGTGGTGCTGGCATTGACCGTTCGTTTAGCGTGGCAGCACTGGTTCGGGCAAGCCTAAACGGCGCGCAACGTACAGGTCGATCAGATACCGGGCAATGGAGCGCCCGGCCGGCAACGGCGGCAGGTTGTGGACGCTGAACCACTGGGCATCCTCGATCTCGTCCGGTTGCATGACGATATCGCCGCCAGCGTACTCGGCATGGAAGCCAAGCATCATCGAATGCGGGAACGGCCAGCACTGGCTGCCGACGTACTGGATGTTCCGCACCTCCACCGCCACCTCTTCCCGCACTTCACGCACCAGGCAGTCTTCGGCTGACTCGCCCGGTTCGGCGAAACCTGCCAAGGTGCTGTACACCCCGGTGACGAAGCGCGGCGAACGCGCCAGCAGGATTTCATCGCCTCGGGTCACCAGTACGATCATGCTCGGCGAGATGCGCGGATAGCTGCGCAGGTTGCAGGGCTGGCAGTACATCGCCCGCTCCCAGCGGATTTGCGTCATGGCCTGGCCGCAGCTGCCGCAAAAGCGGTGCTCGCGGGCCCAGGTGCCAATTTGCGCGGCGTAGCCCAGCACCTTGTAGGTGTCGAAGTCGCCTTCGAGCATGAAGGCGCGTAGGCCGCGCCAGCTGCAGCCGGGCACGTCGGTGGTGCTGCGCAATTCCAGCAAGAACACCGGCTGGCCGTCGAAGTGGCCGATGCCGTGTTCGCACAGCACGTCGAGGTCCTGGCGCTTGAGCCAGTCGCGGGGGAACAGCGCACCGTTGGCGTCCACCAGGAACCCTTCCGGGCCGCGGGCCACGGCCAGCCCCCCGGAAATTTGCGGGTCGAGTACTGCGGTAGTCCAGCGTGCTGACATGTCGGGGGTTCCTTTACTGCGCGTCCCCCAACCCGATCAGTCGGCGAACGTCGGTTTCTGTTTGCTCATGTGTGCCGCCACGGCCACGCGCAGGTCTTCGGACTGCAGCATGGCGGCGTTCCAGGTGGCGATGTAGTCCAGGCCATCGTCGATGCGATGATCACGCATGTAGCTGAGCATTTCCTTGGTGCCGGCCACGGCGATCGGCGATTTTGCGGCAATCTCGCGGGCGATGACAAAGACCTCATCCATCAGCGCAGCCTGATCATCATAGACCCGGTTGACCAAGCCGATGCGCAGCGCCTCTTCAGCCTCGACATTGCGCCCGGTGAAGGCCAGCTCACGCATCATGCCGTCGCCGATGATACGTGGCAAACGTTGCAGTGTGCCGACATCGGCGGCCATGCCCATGTCGATTTCCTTGATCGAGAATTGCGCGTCGCTGCTGCAGTAGCGCATGTCGCAAGCCGAGATGAGGTCGATGGCGCCGCCGATGCAATAGCCCTGCACGGCGGCCAGTACCGGCTTGCGGCACTTGTCGACGGCGGTGAACGAGGCCTGCAGGCGCTGGATGGTGCTGCGCAGGAAGCGTGCATTGCGCCCGACGTCCTTGCCCATCTGCCCGGCCAGCGACGCCAGCATCATCAGGTCGATACCGGCGGAGAAATGCTTGCCTGCACCACTGATGACCACTGCACGCACGGCATCGGTGTCGTCGATCCACTGGAAGATGTCGACGATCTCTTCCCAGAAAGCCGCGTTCATCGCGTTGACCTTTTCCGGGCGGTTGATTTGTACGTGGGCGATGTTGTCGGTCAGTTCGACCTTGAATGCGCTGTACTCGGTCACGGGCGGCACTCCTGCGGATTTAGAGTTCATAGCGCGGATGGTAACCCAGCCCGATGACCGCACTTGTGCCAAAAACAGGACTGCACGCCTTGCCTAAGGCGCGTTGATCCGGCACCGTGCGCCATCGCCGAATTATAAGGATACATATTCATGCAACGCTCCCTGACCGGCGCCCTCGCCCACGGCTTTCTCGGCCAGTCACCGCTTTGGTACAAAGCGGTCATCTGCCTGATCCTGGTGCTCAACCCGCTGCTGCTGGTCACCGTTGGCCCGGTGGCGGCAGGCTGGGCGCTGGTGATCGAGTTCATCTTCACCCTGGGTATGGCGCTGAAGTGCTACCCGCTGATGCCCGGTGGCCTGTTGCTGGTCGAAGCCTTGCTGTTGCGCATGACCACACCACAGGCGCTGTACGAGGAACTGCAGCACAACTTTCCGGTGATTCTGCTGCTGATGTTCATGGTCGCCGGCATCCACTTCATGAAGGAACTGCTGCTGTTCCTGTTCTCGCGGATCCTGCTGGGGGTTCGCTCGAAAGCTGTCCTGTCGCTGCTTTTCTGCGTGCTGTCGGCGTTTCTGTCTGCGTTTCTCGATGCGCTGACCGTGACGGCGGTGATCATCAGTGCCGCCGTCGGCTTCTATGCGGTGTACCACCGTGTCGCCTCCGGGGCCAACCCGCGTGAGGACAGTGCACTGGACAGCGACCAGCAGGTCGCTCAACTGCATCGCGAAGACCTCGACCAGTTCCGCGCCTTCCTGCGCAGCCTGCTGATGCACGGCGCGGTAGGCACTGCCCTGGGCGGCGTTTGCACATTGGTGGGTGAACCACAGAACCTGCTGATCGGCCACGAAATGGGTTGGCACTTCGCCGACTTCTTCCTCAAGGTCGCGCCTGTGTCGCTGCCGGTACTGGGTGCCGGCCTGCTGACCTGCGTACTGCTGGAGAAACTGCGCCTGTTCGGCTACGGCACGCTGATGCCTGAGCCCGTGCGTCAGGTGCTGGCCACCTATGCCGCCGAAGACGACGCCGCGCGTACTCAGGCCCAGCGCATCGCGCTGTGGGTACAAGGGCTCGCTGCATTGATCCTGATCGTCTGCCTGGGGCTGCATGTGGCCGAGGTCGGCCTGATCGGCCTGATGGTGATCGTGTTGATCACAGCCTTTACCGGCATCACCGACGAGCATCGCTTGGGCCGTGCCTTCCAGGACGCCATGCCGTTCACTTCGCTGCTGGTGGTGTTCTTCGCCGTGGTCGCGGTGATTCATCAGCAGCAACTGTTCAGCCCATTGATCAGCTGGGTGCTGACGCTGCCAGCCGACCAGCAACCGGGCATGCTGTACCTGGCCAACGGTTTGCTGTCGGCGATCAGCGACAACGTGTTCGTTGCCACCATCTATATCACCGAGGTGAAACAGGCATTTCTCAATGGCGGCATGAGCCGCGAGCATTTCGAGACGCTGGCGGTGGCGATCAACACCGGCACCAACCTGCCCAGCGTGGCGACGCCGAACGGGCAGGCGGCGTTCCTGTTCCTGCTGACTTCGGCGATTGCGCCGCTGATCCGGCTTTCGTATGGCCGGATGGTATGGATGGCCCTGCCCTATACCGTGGTAATGGGTGGGCTGGGCTGGTGGGCGGTGACCTACTGGCTGTGATGTAGCCTGCACCAACCGCTTCGCGGGCACGCCCGCGAAAGGGCCGCCACAGGTCCACGCTGTCGATTCTGCCCGACGCCATTCGACTATCCCGTACCAGCAGCCACCCCGGCTGCAAACAGGAGCGTCCCCATGCGCAAACTCATCGTAGCCGCCTTCATCAGCCTTGACGGTGTCATGCAAGCCCCCGGTGGCCCGCAGGAGGACACCAGTGGCGGCTTCAATTACGGCGGCTGGATCGTGCCCTACGCCGAAGAAGTCTTCGGCCAGGCCATGCAGGCATTGTTCAGCCAACCCTTCGAGCTGCTGCTCGGCCGGCGCACCTACGACATCTTTGCCGGCTACTGGCCAAAGATAAAAGACGACTCGCAAGACTTCTCCATCGCCAACCTGTTCAACAGCGTGCCCAAGCACGTAGCTACCCACACCCCTGCCACCCTCGACTGGCACAACAGCCACGCACTGGGCGCGGACGTAACCGCTGCGGTCAGCGCACTTAAACAGCAGGACGGCGCCGACTTGCTGACCCAGGGTAGCGCCGATCTGGTGCAGCAACTGCTGGCGGCGGGCCTGGTCGATGAATTGCAGTTGTTGATCCACCCCCTGCTGCTCGGCCACGGCAAACGCCTGTTCGGCAATGACGCGGCAGCGGCAGCCTTCACGTTGAAGCACTCGGTGGTCTCACCAAACGGCGTGGTCATCGCCCGCTACGTGCGCGCAGGTCAAGTACAGACCGGCTCGTTCGACAATGTGTAATCGCGTACAACTTTTGCCCCGCGCCCGCATCGAAACACAGGTAAGCCCCCATCCGCTTCAAGGAGGTTCACCATGGCGCTACGTTCCACGCTGCTGCTTTCCTGCATGACCCTGGCCCTGCTCGGCTGCGCCGGCAACGATCACCCTGCACCGCCGCGCACCCAGCAGGTCGACCTGCAACGCTATCAGGGCACCTGGTACGAATTGGCGCGGCTGCCCATGTTCTTCCAGCGCAACTGCGTGCAGTCCGAGGCGCACTATGGCCTGCGTGCCGACGGCCGCATCGATGTGACCAACCGCTGCCGGGAAAAGGACGGCCAGTGGAATGAAGCCAAAGGCATCGCCGAGGCCCAGCAACCGGGCAGTACCGACAAGCTGTGGGTGCGCTTCGACAACTGGTTCAGCCGCCTGGCGCCCGGCCTGACCAAGGGCGAGTACTGGGTGCTGTACCACGACAAGGACTACCGCGTGGCGTTGGTCGGCCACCCCAACCGTGAGTACCTGTGGCTGCTTTCGCGCACACCTGCGGTCACCGACCAGCAGCGCGAACAGCTGCTGACCATCGCCCGAGAGCAAGGTTATGACACCAGCACGCTCATTTGGCGGCAGGGCGACTAGCAGGCCGTCGACGGCAGGCGGCAATCCGGCTATGGTGTGCGCCCTTTATCGCCTCGAAGGAACGAGCCCGTGACGACCCCGCCACTGCCAGCACCCCGCATCCGTTTTCTTGCTTTGTGCGTGTTCCACCACCAGGGCAAGATTTTGGTCAATGTGTTCGACGACCCGGCCAGCGGTCAGACACTGTGCCGCCCGTTGGGTGGCGGCATCGAGTTCGGTGAACTGGGCCGTGACGCCATCGCCCGGGAAATCGCCGAGGAGCTGGGCCAGCCGATCAGCGATGTAAAGCTGCTCGGCACCTTGGAAAGCCTGTTCACCTATGCCGGCAAGCCGGGGCATGAGATCGTTCAGGTGTACGATGCGCGCTTCGACGATGCCGCCCTGTACCAGCAGGACTGGCTAGACGGCCAGGAGTCCGACAGCAGCCCGTTCCGGGCCCGCTGGTGCGACAGCGCCGATTTCGCCCGCATCGGCCCATTAGTGCCACAGGGCCTGCAGGCCTTGCTGCGCGACCTGTCGCTGTTGAGCTGAAACAGGGAGCCTGAACATGGACCTGCTGTTCCTCGGTACCTCCGCCGGGGTGCCAACCAAGGCACGCAATGTCAGCGCCACAGCGGTGATCGAAGCCAGTGGCAGCCACTGGTACCTGGTCGATTGTGGCGAAGGCACCCAGCACCGGCTGCTGCACACGCCGCTGTCGATCCGCGACCTGCGTGCGATCTTCATCACCCACGTGCATGGCGACCATTGCTTTGGCCTGCCCGGCCTGCTGGCCAGCGCTGGCATGAGCGGGCGCACCCAGCCGCTGGAGCTGATTCTGCCCGTCGCGCTGCACGACTGGGTACGCCAGGGCCTGCTGGCCAGCGACACGTTCCTGCCGTTCGAACTGCGCTTGTTGGCCGTGGAGGACCTGGTCGAATGGCGCAACGAGGCCCTGCAGGTGACCACCGTGCAACTGTCGCACCGGGTGCCCAGCGTGGGCTTCGTATTCACTGAACTCAACCCCGAACCCCGCCTGGACACCCAGCGGCTGCAAGACGAAGGCATCCCCCGTGGTCCACTGTGGGGTGAACTTGCCAAAGGCCTGACGGTGCGGCACGACGGGCAGTTGCTGAACGGCCACGACTACCTGCGCCCGTCGCGCCCGCCACGGCGGGTGATCGTATGCGGGGACAACGACAACCCCGAGCTGCTGGCCGACGCCGCCAAGGGTGCGGATGTACTGGTGCATGAGGCCACCTTCACCCAGGCCGTGGTGGAACGCACCGGGATCACCTTTGGCCACAGCACTGCCGCCGCGGTGGCGCGCTTTGCCGAGGCCGCGGGGGTGCATAACCTGGTGCTGACGCACTTCAGCGCCCGCTACCAGAGCGACCCACGGCGCAGCCCCAGCATCGACAACGTGCGCGACGAAGCCCTCGCCCATTACAGCGGGCGGCTGACTCTGGCTCAGGATCTGCAGCGCTATCACCTTGGCCGTGATGGCTGTCTTGAGGCGACGGGATGAGGATAACAGGTGCCTGTCTTGGGTTTTGAGGTGGCGCGTAGATCGAGCGCCGCCCGCGCGGCGCATCGCGAGCGAAGCTCGCTCCTACATTTGTTTCGGGCCAGCATTGCCTGTGACAGGCGCGCGCGACCGCCTTGTTTGTACGACGCGATATAGAGCCAAGCGCCAAGGCGTTCGCGCGCAAATCCCACAGGCATAATTGGCCCGAAACAAATGTAGGAGCGAGCTTCGCTCGCGATGCGCCGCGCGGGCGGCGCTCGATCTCCCAGGCGCCGCAACACTCACGCCAAACTAGGCCGCCAACCGCCCGCTGGCGATCGCCTCCGACGCCGCCAGCATCGCCCGTAACAACACCGCGCAACCCGCCGCCAGGTCTTCAGGTGTAGCGTTCTCGATCTCGTTATGGCTGATGCCGTTTTCACACGGCACGAATATCATCCCCGCCGGCCCCAGCTCGGCCAGGAAGATCGCGTCATGCCCCGCACCGCTGACGATGTCCATGTGCGACAAGCCCAACGCCTTGGCCGACTCGCGCACGGCATCGACGCAGCCTTTGTCGAAGTACAGCGCCGGGAAGTCGGCCGTGGGCACCAGCTCATGGCTCAGGCCATGCTTGGCGCAGGTGGCTTCGATCACCGCACGTACCTCGGCAATCATTGCATCGAGCTGTTCGCCCTCCAGGTGACGGAAGTCCAGGGTCATGCGCACCTCGCCCGGGATCACGTTACGCGACCCTGGGTACGCTTGCAGGCAACCCACCGTGCCACAGGCATGGGGCTGGTGGCCAAGGGCGGTGCGGTTGACCGCCTCCACCACGGCGGCAGCGCCCACCAGGGCGTCCTTGCGCAGGTGCATGGGGGTTGGGCCGGCATGGGCTTCGACGCCGCGCAGGGTCAGGTCGAACCATTTCTGGCCCAGGGCGCCAAGGACAACGCCGATGGTCTTGGCCTGATCCTCCAGAATCGGCCCCTGCTCGATATGCGCTTCGAAATACGCCCCCACCGGATGGCCCAGTACCGCACGCGGGCCGGCGTAGCCGATGGCGCTCAACGCTTCGCCAACGCTGACACCCTGGGCATCGCGTTTGGCCAGGGTGTCCTCGAGGGTGAACTTGCCGGCGAACACGCCTGAACCCATCATGCAGGGCGGAAAACGTGAACCCTCCTCGTTGGTCCACACCACCACTTCCAGCGGTGCTTCGGTTTCCACGCCCAGGTCGTTGAGGGTGCGGATCACCTCCAGCCCGGCCATCACCCCGAAGCAGCCATCGAACTTGCCACCGGTGGGTTGGGTGTCGATATGGCTGCCGGTCATCACCGGTGGCAGCTTGGGGTTACGCCCAGGGCGGCGGGCGAAGATGTTGCCGACAGCGTCGATGCTGACCGTGCAACCGGCGGCCTCGCACCACTGCACAAAAAGGTCGCGAGCCTGGCGATCGAGGTCGGTCAGGGCCAGGCGGCAGACACCGCCCTTGGCGGTGGCGCCGAGGCGGGCCAGGTCCATCAGCGATTGCCACAGGCGGGTGCTGTCGACGTGATGGGCAGTGGTCTTCAGGATCTCTTTGACGGGGGTCACGGGTATCTCCTTCAGGCTTTTTGTTGTCTGTTCTGGCCTCTTCGCGGGCGCGCCCGCTCCCACAGGGCCATCACAGGCTTGAATGTGGGAGCGGGCGCGCCCGCGAAGAGGCAGGCACGGTCTCAAGGCAAGGGCTTGGCCAGCCGCGCCGGGTTGCGAGCCGCCAGGCCGGCAAATACGTAGTACAGCGCCCCACCGAGCAACGAGCCGGTGAACCAGCCGTAGTCGTAGAACCAACTGAAACTGCTGTTGCCAATCGCCATCACCGTCAGCCCAACCGGCAAAGCGAAGGCGGCGAACCCCGCCCAGTTCCACGCCGGGTACACGTCGTCGCGGTACAACCCGGCCAGGTCGAGCTTTTGCCGACGGATCAGGAAGTAGTCCACCACCATGATCCCGGCAATCGGCCCGAGCAGGCTGGAATAGCCCAGCAACCAGTTGGAATACACGCTTTCCAGGCTCAGGTCGGAGACGATCCAACCCAGCTTCTTCAGCAACTCATGGCCCATCAGCGCCAGGCCGATGAAGCCGGTTAGCCATACCGCGCGGCTGCGCCCGATCAGGCGTGGGGCGATGTTCTGGAAGTCGTTGGTCGGCGATACGATGTTCGCCGCCGTGTTGGTCGACAAGGTGGCGATCACGATCAACGCCATCGCCAAGGCCACCCAGAACGGGCTGTGGATCTTGCCGATCAGGCTGACCGGATCGGACACCGTCTCGCCCACCAGCGACGCCGAGGCAGCGGTCAACACCACGCCCAAGGCAGCGAACAGGAACATGGTCAACGGCAGGCCGAAGATCTGCCCGAGAATCTGGTCCTTCTGGCTACGGGCGTAACGGCTGAAGTCGGGAATGTTCAGCGACAACGTGGCCCAGAAACCGACCATGGCGGTAAGCCCTGCGCAGAAGTAGCTGACCACGCTCGCCCCTTCCGGGCGCTTGGGTGGCTGGGCCAGCAGTTCGGTCATCGACATGTGCGGCAAGGCCCAGACCAACAGGCCGATACCCACGGCCACCAGCAGCGGTGCCGACAGCGTTTCCAGCCACTTGATCGACTCGGCGCCGCGCAGTACCACCCACAGGTTCAGGCACCAGAAGATCATGAAGCCAATCACCTCGCCGGTGCCGCCCAAGGCCTTCCAGCCATCGAACACCGAGCCGAGGAACAGGTGAATGGCCAGCCCGCCGAACATGGTCTGGATACCAAACCAGCCACAGGCGACCACCGCACGGATCAGGCAGGGTACGTTGGAGCCGAGAATGCCGAACGACGACCGCAGCAGTACCGGGAACGGGATGCCGTACTTGGTGCCGGGGAAGGCGTTGAGGGTGAGCGGGATCAGCACGATCACGTTGGCCAGCAGAATCGCCAACAGCGCTTCGCCGACACTCAGGCCAAAGTAGGCGGTGAGCACGCCGCCCAGGGTGTAGGTAGGCACACAGATTGACATGCCCACCCACAGGGCGGTGATGTGCCATTTGTTCCAGGTGCGCTGGTGCACCTTGGTCGGTGCGATGTCGTGGTTGTAGCGCGGGCTGTCGAGGACATCGCTGCCCTCGGACAGTTCGAACAAGCCACCCTGCTCGACCACTTCCGATCTGCTCTGTTGCATGGGCCCTTCTCCAGATTTTCTTGTAGTTGTTTGCTCATCGGGCTAATTCGATGGCCGGAGTACACACGCGGATTGGTGATTAGAAATCTTGACCAGAATTTCATCTTGTCAAGTTAGTCAAAAACCTCTGAAAGCCCCGTAGTCAGTAGGTCATTAAAAATTAACTGTTTATTATCAATTAGTTAAAAACCACAAAAATTGTGGGAAAAAATTCTTGCTGATTTACGGATCCGCATCTAGCCTCCAATCTTGTCAGACCTGACAGGATTAACCGCCCTGCCGGCCCGACACCCAAGACAATTCCAAGAACCGGCCCAGACCGGTCAGCCTGCGAGGAAAACGGCATGTCCCTGTTGATCCGTGGCGCCACCGTGGTTACCCACGAAGAGAGTTATCCCGCCGATGTCCTGTGTGCCGATGGCCTGATCCGTGCCATCGGGCAAAACCTCGAACCCCCTACCGACTGCGAGATCCTCGACGGCAGCGGCCAGTACCTGATGCCTGGCGGCATCGACCCGCACACCCATATGCAGTTGCCGTTCATGGGCACCGTGGCCAGCGAGGACTTCTTCAGCGGCACCGCCGCGGGCCTGGCGGGCGGCACCACATCGATCATCGACTTCGTCATTCCCAACCCGCAGCAGTCGTTGCTGGAAGCGTTCCACACCTGGCGCGGCTGGGCGCAGAAAAGTGCCAGCGACTACGGCTTCCACGTCGCCATCACCTGGTGGAGCGAGCAGGTGGCCGAAGAGATGGGCGAGCTGGTGGCCAAACACGGGGTGAACAGCTTCAAGCACTTCATGGCCTACAAGAATGCGATCATGGCCGCCGACGACACCCTGGTGGCCAGCTTCGAGCGCTGCCTGCAACTGGGCGCGGTACCCACCGTGCATGCCGAGAACGGCGAACTGGTGTACCACCTGCAGAAAAAGCTGCTGGCCCAGGGCCTGACCGGGCCGGAAGCCCACCCGCTGTCACGCCCCTCGCAGGTTGAAGGCGAGGCGGCCAGCCGCGCCATCCGCATTGCCGAAACCCTCGGCACGCCGCTGTACCTGGTGCACATTTCCAGCCGCGAGGCACTGGATGAAATCGCCTACGCCCGGGGCAAGGGCCAGCCGGTGTATGGCGAGGTGCTGCCCGGCCACCTGTTGCTGGACGACAGCGTCTACCGTGACCCGGACTGGGCCACCGCTGCCGGCTACGTGATGAGCCCGCCGTTCCGCCCGCGCGAGCATCAGGAGGCGCTGTGGCGCGGCTTGCAGTCAGGCAACCTGCACACCACCGCCACCGACCATTGCTGCTTCTGCGCCGAGCAGAAAGCCATGGGCCGCGACGATTTCAGCCGTATCCCCAACGGCACCGCCGGCATCGAAGACCGCATGGTGGTGCTGTGGGATGCCGGGGTCAACAGTGGCCGCCTGTCGATGCATGAGTTCGTCGCGCTGACCTCCACCAACACGGCGAAAATCTTCAACCTGTTCCCGCGCAAGGGCGCCATCCGCGTGGGGGCCGATGCCGACCTGGTGCTGTGGGACCCGCAGGGCACCCGCACCATTTCCGCCCAGACCCATCACCAGCGCGTGGACTTCAACATCTTCGAAGGCCGTACCGTGCGCGGTATCCCCAGCCACACCATCAGCCAGGGCAAGGTGCTCTGGGCCGATGGCGACCTGCGCGCCGAAGCCGGTGCGGGGCGGTATGTGGAGCGGCCGGCGTATCCGTCGGTGTATGAGGTGCTGGGGCGCAGGGCCGAGCAGCAGCGGCCGACGCCCGTTCAGCGTTAATGCCATTGGGGCTGCAACGCAGCCCATCGCAGGCGTGCGCGGTCCCTTGTAGGAGCGACCTTGTGTCGCGATGGGCCGCGCAGCGGCCCCAAAACCCATCGCATTACCTGTCGCCTGCCCCCATAAAAAATAGAGAGGCAACAACCGTGATCGACGCCCTGAACCACTTGCCGCGCCCCCGGGCCGGTGCCGACCAATTGGCCGAGCGCTTCAGCGACCTGGCCCCACCCCTCACCGCCCGCCAGGCCGCGGTAGAAAGTGCACGCTGCCTGTACTGTTACGACGCGCCCTGCGTCAACGCGTGCCCCAGCGAAATCGATATCCCCTCGTTCATCCACCGCATCAGCGACGAAAACCTGCAGGGCGCTGCCGAGCGGATTCTTTCGGCCAACATCCTCGGCGGCAGTTGCGCCCGCGTGTGCCCCACCGAAATCCTCTGCCAGCAAGCCTGTGTGCGCAACAACGCCCAGGAATGCGCGCCGGTGCTGATCGGCCAGTTGCAGCGCTACGCCCTGGACAACGCCCAATTCAGCGAGCACCCGTTCAAGCGCTCGCCAGCCACTGGCAAGCGCATTGCCGTGGTTGGCGCCGGCCCTGCCGGGCTGTCCTGCGCCCATCGGCTGGCCATGCACGGGCATGACGTGGTGGTGTACGAGGCCTGTGACAAGGCGGGCGGCCTCAACGAGTACGGCATCGCCCGTTACAAGCTGGTGGACGACTATGCCCAGCGTGAAGTGGAGTTCCTGTTGGGTATTGGCGGCATTGAAGTTCGCCATGGCCAGCGCCTGGGTGGCAACCTCAGCCTGGGCGAGCTGCGCGACCAGTACGATGCGGTGTTCCTGGGCCTCGGCCTGAATGCCGTGCGCCAGCTGGGCTTGCCAGATGAAGAAGCCCCAGGCCTGCTCGCCGCCACCGCGTACATCCGCGAGCTACGCCAGGCCGAGGACCTGACCCAGCTGCCCTTGGCCGACCGCTGCCTGGTGATCGGTGCCGGCAACACCGCCATCGACATGGCCGTGCAAATGAGCCGGCTGGGTGCCCGCGACGTCAACCTGGTGTACCGCCGTGGTCACGCCGACATGGGCGCCACCGGCCACGAACAGGACATCGCCAAGGCCAACCAGGTGCGCTTGCACACCTGGGCCCGTCCTGATGCCGTGCTGCTGGACGATACCGGCAAGGTGCGCGGCATGCGCTTTGCCCGCACCGAGCTGGCGGACGGCCGCCTGCGCGATACCGGCGAAACCTTCGAGCTGGCCGCCGATGCCATCTTCAAGGCCATCGGCCAACGCTTCGACGATGCCAGCCTTGGCGACCCAGTGGCCGCACAACTTGCCCGCGACGGTGAACGCATTCGCGTCGATGAAACGATGCGGACCAGCCTGCCTGGCGTATACGCCGGCGGCGACTGCACCGCGCTGGGCCAGGACCTCACCGTCCAGGCCGTGCAACACGGCAAGCTGGCCGCCGAAGCCATCCATGCCCATCTCATGCTCAACGTGGAGGCAGCATAAATGGCCGACTTGTCTATCGTATTTGCCGGTATCAAGGCACCCAACCCGTTCTGGCTGGCCTCCGCACCGCCAACCGACAAAGCCTATAACGTGGTCCGCGCCTTCGAGGCCGGCTGGGGCGGCGTGGTCTGGAAAACGCTGGGCGAGGACCCGGCGGCGGTCAACGTATCGTCGCGCTACTCGGCGCACTACGGCGCCAACCGCCTGGTACAGGGCATCAACAACATCGAGCTGATCACCGATCGTTCGCTGGACATCAACCTGCGTGAAATCACCCAGGTGAAGAAGGACTGGCCCGACCGCGCCTTGATCGTGTCGCTGATGGTGCCGTGCGTGGAAGAATCGTGGAAGTTCATTCTGCCGCTGGTGGAAGCCACCGGGGCCGATGGCATCGAACTGAACTTCGGCTGCCCGCACGGCATGCCGGAGCGCGGCATGGGCGCGGCGGTGGGCCAGGTGCCGGAATACGTGGAAATGGTCACCCGCTGGTGCAAGACGCACTGCTCGCTGCCGGTGATCGTCAAACTCACGCCGAACATCACCGACATTCGCCAGTCGGCCCGCGCCGCCCACCGTGGTGGGGCCGATGCGGTGTCGTTGATCAACACCATCAACTCGATCACCAGCGTCGACCTGGACCGCATGGTGGCCCACCCCATCGTCGGTGACCAGAGCACCCACGGCGGTTACTGCGGTTCGGCAGTGAAGCCGATTGCCCTGAACATGGTGGCGGAAATTGCCCGCGACCCGGAAACCCACGGTTTGCCGATTTGTGGCATCGGCGGCATCGGCAACTGGCGGGATGCGGCGGAGTTCATGGCCCTGGGCAGCGGCGCCGTGCAGGTGTGCACGGCGGCAATGCTGCATGGCTTCCGTATTGTCGAGGACATGAAAGACGGCCTGGCACGCTGGATGGACCAGCATGGGCATCGCGATATCGAGGCATTTCGCGGGCAGGCAGTGGGGCATACCACCGACTGGAAGTACCTGGACATCAACTACAAGTCGGTGGCGCATATCGACCAGGAGGCCTGTATTGGCTGTGGGCGCTGCCACATTGCGTGTGAGGATACCTCGCACCAGGCGATTGCCAGTACGCTCAAGGCTGACGGGACCCATGCCTACAGCGTGATCGAAGAGGAATGCGTGGGCTGCAACCTGTGCCAAATCACTTGCCCGGTTGAAAACTGCATCGAGATGGAGGCGCAGGATACTGGCAAGCCATACCTGAACTGGACCCAGGACCCGCGCAACCCCTACCGCGAGGCCAGTTGAGGCAACGGGGGCTGCCATGCAGCCCTTCGCGGGCTTGCCCGCTCCCACAGCAGCTAAGGGCAGTGCAAAACCTGTGGGAGCGGGCAAGCCCGCGAAGGGCCGCGCGGCGGCTCCAATTGCCAATTCAAGGCTGCAGCCCGATCCCCCGCAAGATCACGCAGGTCACAGTCTGCACCGCACTCTCGAACGCCATGTCCGACAGCACCTCTCCGCCGTTGAGCAACTGCACCTGGTAACCAAAGTCCGCATAGTGCTGGGTAGAGGCCCAGATCATGTACAGCAGGGCCGACGGCTCCACCGGCAGAATCCGCCCCTCCTCCACCCAACGGCGGATCTTGGCTTCTTTCAGCTTGGCCCAGGGCACCAGGCTTTCATCCAGGTTCACCCCCAACACCGGCGCCCCGTGCAGCATCTCTTCGGCCCAGATCTTCGAGCCCAGCGGCCGCGAACGCGAATGGCCCATCTTCGCCCGGATGTAGCTGGTCAGCACCACGCGCGGGTCGTCGAAGTTCTCGAAGCACAAAGCGTCCTGCTTCCACACATCCAGCAGGTCCTGCAGCACCGCGCGGAACAACTCATCCTTGGTGCTGAAGTAATAATGCAAGTTGGAGCGCGGTAATTCGGCCTGCTCGGCGATATCCCCCATGGAGGTGGCACCGTAGCCCTTTTCGGCGAACACCTTTTCCGCCGCCTGCAAAATTTTCTCGATATTGCGTCGGCGGATTTCGATCTTGTGGTTAGCCATCAGGCTTGGGCCGTCCACACCGCCAGTTCATAACCGTCCGGGTCGATGAAATGGAAGCGCCGCCCGCCGGGAAAGGCGAAGGTGGCCCGGCTGATTTTTGCCCCGGCGGCTTCGACCCTCTGCTGCGTGGCCTCCAGGTCGTCGGCGTACAGGATCACCAGTGGCCCACCCGGGCGTACCGGCTCACCCGTGGTGAAGCCACCGGTCAACCGGCCATCGCTGAACTCGGTATAGGTTGGCCCGTAGTCCGTGAATGCCCAGCCGAACACGCTGCCATAAAAAGCCTTGCTGCGTGCAATGTCACTGACATTGAACTCGATGTTGTCGATCTGCCGGTCAGTACCGCGAATGCCCATGTGTGCTCCGTGCCGAAGGGGTTTGGCCTAGTCTACTCCGGTCCTTTCACACTTTTACATCAGGCGGCCTGAAACAACCGGGTAATCACAGGCTGCTGTCGGTGGCGCGCCTGCCAGATATCATAATCAGCCTGAATGGCCAACCACAGGCGGGCGGTACTGATACCCGCCATCTCCAGGCGTACCGCCAAGTCCGGAGACAGCGCCGCGCGACCATGCAATACGCGCGAAAGCGCTTCGCGAGAAAACCCAAGATGAGACGCGAAAGCCTTCACCGTCAGGCCTAGTGCGGGTAGAACATCTTCACGCAAGGTTTCACCAGGATGTGGCGGATTGTGCAAAGGCATGATTCAGTTCTCCTTTTCAGTGGTAATCAAGGTAATCGACCAGTTCGACATCCGAACCCACGAAGCGAAAGATCAACCTCCAGTTACCAGACACACTGACTGACCAGAAGTCCGATAGCTCTCCTTTGAGCAGATGCAACTGCCAGCCTGGTACGCTCAGATCTCGCGCAGACATGGCGCACTCAAGAAACTGAAGCTGCCGCCTCAAGCGCTGTGCATGAGAAACCTGAATCCCGCGGGTGTTGCCCGTTTCATGAAAAATTCGCAGTCCCTTGTGTCGAAAACTGATGATCATGGTTAGCTCGCCGCGTCCATTTGGGAGACGAGCCAAGTGTGACCCCATGCATCACACGAAGCAAAGTAACATATGTGACGCAATGCGTCACACAATGATTGCCAAGTGACGCGACGCTATCCGCAATTCGCCCGATCACGCACCGGGCACTGCGCTCTGTGCAGGTTCAGCGCGGTGTTGATGATGCCGATATGGCTGAACGCCTGGGGGAAGTTGCCGAGCATGCGCTGGCCGGCCGGGTCGTACTGTTCGGCCAGTAGGCCGAGGTCGTTGCACAGGCCAGTCAGGCGTTCGTACAAGTCCTGCGCTTCTTGCTGGCGACCCAGCAGTACGTAAACATCGGCCAACCAGAACGAACACACCAGGAACGTGCCCTCGCCTGGCGTCAGGCCGTCGCTGCAGCTGTCACTGTCGTAGCGCAGCAGCAGGCCGTTCTTCAGCAGGCGCTGTTCGATCTGTTCGAGCGTGCGCAAAAAGCGTGGGTCATCTGCTGGCAGGAAGCCGGTCAGGGCAATCTGCAACAGGCTGGCGTCCATTTCGGTCGAGCCATAAGCCTGGACGAAAAACTGGCCGCTGGCGTCCAGGCCGTGCTCGCACACTTCGCGGTGAATCTCGTCAGCCACCTGGCGGTAATGCTGCCCGCGCTCGCGGCCTTCTTCAGTGGTGTCGGCCAGCCCTGCGGCACGGTCGAAAGCGACCCAGGCCATCACCTTGGAGTGCACGAACTGCTGCCGGCCACCGCGCACTTCCCAGATACCTTCGTCCGGATCGCGCCAGATACGTTCGACGTAAGGCAGGATCAAGCGGGAGATGGCGGCGCTGCGCGGATGACGCGGCAAGCCGCCTTTGATCGCCTGGCTCATGGCATCGGCCAGTTCACCATAGATGTCCAACTGCATCTGCTGCGAGGCTGCATTGCCAACCCGCACGGGTTGCGAACGCTCGTAACCGGCCAGCCATGGCAAGGTGTACTCCTGCAGGTCGCGCTCACCGGCCAGGCCGTACATGATCTGCATTTGCTCGGGGTTGCCGGCCACCGAGCGCAGCAGCCATTCACGCCAGGCCTGGGCCTCGTCGAAGTAGCCGAGGTTCATGAAGGCCAGCAGGGTCATGGTCGCATCGCGCAGCCAGCAGAAGCGGTAGTCCCAGTTGCGTTCGCCGCCTACACGTTCGGGTAGCGAGGTGGTGACGGCCGCGACGATGCCGCCAGTGGGGGCATAAGTCATGGCCTTGAGGGTGAGCAGTGAGCGCCGCACCAGCGCTGTATAGGGGCCTACCTGCGGGCAACGGGCGGCGAATGCCTGCCATTGGTCGACCGTTTGGGCAAAGGCCTGGTCGACATCGCTGTCGGGCTGCACCGGCAGGTGCGAAGGCTGATGGCGCAGGCTGAAGACCTGGCGCTGGCCCGCGCTCACGCGAAAACGGGCGACCGTATGGTGGTCGCGGGCATGCGGGGGCACGGTGCTGCACAGGATCAGCCGGTCAGGGCCGGCTACGGCGCTGAGGGTCAGTGGGTCGAGCCGTTCGACCCAAGGCACGCTGCGACCGTAGTCAAAGCGCATGACCAGGTCCATTTCAAAGTTGGTTTCGCCAAACAGGCCTTCGACGATGCGCACCACCGAATTGACTTCACCCAGCGGCATGAAGTCGAGTACGCGGGCCCGACCGGTTGCGGTCACCCAGGTGGTTTCCAGTACCAAGGTATCGTCCAGGTACTGGCGGCTGCTGTGTTCGACCGGGTCGCAAGGTGCCAGGCGCCAGCGGCCATTTTCTTCGTTGCCCAGCAGGGCGGCGAATACAGCGGGGGCGTCGAAGCGTGGCAGGCACAGCCAATCGAGCGAGCCATCGCGGCTGATCAGGGCGGCGCTGCGGCAGTTGCCCAGCAGGGCGTAGTCTTCGATGTGGGCGGGCATTGGGTCTCCATTGTGTGGTTGCCTGTGCCGGCCTCTTCGCGGGCTTGCCCGCTCCCACAGGGGCACCACGCCTTCAAGGGTTGTGGTGTTCCGGTGGGAGCGGGCAAGCCCGCGAAAAGGCCGGCACAGGCTTACAAAAACTCAGCCCAACCGGTGCCACTCGCGCTTGTCCCGCGCCAGCAATTCATTGCCAGCCTCGGGCCCGTCTTCGCCAGCCGGGTACTCATGCACTTCGCCGCCCTGGGCCCAGGCATCGAGAAACGGCTGCACCGCTCGCCAGCCGTTTTCGATATTGTCGGCCCGCTGGAACAGGGTCTGGTCACCGGTCAGGCAGTCGTAGATCAGCGTCTCGTAGCCGGTCGCCGGGGTCATCTGGAAGAAGTCCTTGTAGGCAAAACCCAGCTCGACATTCTCCATCACCAGCTCCGGGCCGGGCCGCTTGGCCTGCAGGTCGAACCACATGCCTTCGTTGGGCTGGATCTGGATTTTCAGGTAGTTGGGCTTGGGCCGCTCCAGCTCCGACTCGCGAAACTGCGCATACGGCGCGGGCTTGAAGCAAATGGCGATCTCGGTGTCGCGCACGCTCATGCGCTTGCCGGTGCGCAAGTAGAACGGCACACCCGCCCAGCGCCAGTTGTCGATCATCACCTTCAGCGCCACGTAGGTTTCGATCTGGCTGTCAGGCGCGACGTTGGCCTCGTGGCGGTAGCCGGGCAACTGCTTGCGCCCCTGCTTGCCGGCGCTGTACTGGCCGCGCGCGGAATTTTTCAAGGCCATTTTCGCCGACCATGGGCGAATGGCGCCGACTACCTTGGCCTTTTCACCGCGCACCGCATCGGCACCGAACGCGGCGGGCGGCTCCATGGCCACCATCGCCAGCAACTGGAACAAGTGATTGGGCACCATGTCGCGCAGGGCGCCGGTGCTGTCATAGAACGCACCACGGGTTTCGACGCCGACGGTTTCTGCAGCGGTGATCTGCACGTGGTCGATGTAGTGGTTGTTCCAGAACGATTCGAACAGGCCGTTGGAGAAGCGGCTGACCAGAATGTTCTGCACCGTCTCTTTGCCCAGGTAATGGTCGATGCGGTAGATCTGCCGCTCGCCCATCACTTTCAGCAAGCAGGCGTTGAGTGCCTCGGCGCTGGCCAGGTCGGTGCCAAACGGTTTTTCCACCACCACCCGGCGAAAGCCACCTCCAGATTCGTCGAGCAAGCCGGCTTGCCCCAAGCGCTGCGCCACCTCGGGGAAGAAGCGCGGCGAAGTGGCCAGGTAGAAAATGGCATTGCCGTGGCTGGTCTTGGCGATGCGCCTGGCCAGGGCCTGGTAGGTGGCCGGGTCGAGGAAATCGCCAGTCTGGTAATCCAGGCGCTTGGCCAGGCGTGCCCAAAGCTTTTCGTCCAGGCACTTGGCGCTGCCCTGGCCGCCTTTGTCACGCTCGAGCATGAACGCATGCAGCCGCTCGGCGAAATCCTCGGCGCTGGCCGGGTTGTGGTCGACGCCGACGATGCGCAGGTTACGGTCCAGCAAACCGTCACGGCTGAGGTTGTACAGCGCCGGCATCAGCAGGCGCTTGACCAGGTCGCCGTTGGCGCCAAACAGGAACAGGGTACAAGGGGGGGCGGGCGCAATGGTCTGTTTAGTCATTCGCCTTTCTTCTCGACGTGGCCACCGAAGCCCAGGCGCATGGCCGAGAGGATCTTGTCACCGTAAGTGCCCTGCTGCTGGCGTGAACGAAAGCGCGCGAACAGTGCGCTGGACAGCACCGGCACCGGCACCGCCTGCTCGACGGCAGCGTCGATGGTCCAGCGGCCTTCGCCACTGTCGGATACCGAGCCACTGAACTGCGCCAGCTGCGGGTCGGCCACCAGCGCATCGGCGGTGAGGTCGAGCAGCCAAGAAGTCACCACGCTGCCGCGCCGCCACACTTCGGCGATTTCGGCCACGTTCAGATCGAAGCGCTGGTCTTCCGGCAGCTCGTTGCCGCCTTTGCTGCGCAGCAGGTCGAAGCCTTCGGCATAGGCCTGCATCAGGCCGTACTCGATGCCGTTGTGCACCATTTTCACATAGTGCCCGGCGCCGGGTGGGCCGGCATGGATGTAGCCGTGTTCGGCGCGCTGATGCTCGCCGCTGCGGCCATGGGTACGCGGGATATCACCTACGCCCGGCGCCAGCGCCTTGAACAGCGGTTCCAGGCGCTCGAACACGTCCTTTTCGCCGCCGATCATCATGCAGTAGCCGCGGTCCAGGCCCCACACGCCACCGGAGGTGCCGACGTCCAGGTAATGCAGGCCGCGCTTGGCCAACTCGGCGGCGCGGCGCATGTCGTCCTTGTAGAAGGTGTTGCCGCCGTCGATGATCGCATCGCCAGGCTCCAGCATTTCGGCCAGCTGGGCGATGGTCTGCTCGGTGGGCTCGCCGGCTGGCAGCATTACCCACACCGCGCGCGGCGCTTTGAGCTTTTGCACCAGTGCACCGAGGTCGTGCGCGCCCTGGGCGCCCTCGCCCTCCAGGCCGCTGATGGCTTCACGGTTGCGGTCGTGCACCACGGTGCGGTGGCCGGCGCGCATCAGGCGCCTTGCGATATTGCCGCCCATGCGGCCCAGCCCGACGATTCCCAGTTGCATGAGCCAATGCTCCCCTTTCGAAATGGATGACGACACAGTCCAGCTGTTCAGATTAGTCCAGCATGCCGCCCGAGGGTTCAGCGACGAACGGCAAGACCACGATAAACAAAAAAGTTCCCAAGGCCTGCGAAAGAATTCAAAATGCGCCCCGCGTGAAGCGTCTACGCTTTGACTTGTCACCAGCCAAAACCGCGAGGTGTGCTCATGGGTACCTTGATGCCTGCCACTCCACCCCAGACTCTCTATGTCTCCGTGCGCCGTGATGAGCTGCGTAAACTGAAGGATGAACGTGACCAGCTTCGCCAGCAGGTCGCCCAACTGAACCTGCTGCTGGCGCAACAGCGTGATGGCGATAAAGCCGTCAGCCTCTGATACCTCCCCTCCGGCCCTGAACCCTACCGGTAACTGTAGGAGCAGCCTTGCGCTGCGAAAGGGCCAGCCCTGCTAACAAAACGCTCCTGCCGCTACGGCCTCTTCGCAGCACAAGGCTGCTCCTACACCACGGGCCACAGTGCACCATAAAGGTGCATTGCGTACTGCAAGCCACAATTTGGCGCAGCTCGAAACCCCCCTGCCCCACCCTCGCACATCTCTTTTCACATTCAGTCACATACGCCAACGTTTGCGTCTATTCCGCACATAACAATAGTGACCAGCGGGTCACCTTTTTATCACTTTCTCTCCTACACTCGGTTTTCGGCCCGCCATTTGCTCATTGGGAAGAGTGACCAAATTAAGTCGAACTTTCAGGAAAGCCGGCGGGTCATGAACAAAGAGGGCCAGACGCATTGGGCTATTCCCAATCCTCGGCCCACACACCCCACCAGTCCAATCGCCTTTGGCCGGAATGCCGATCGCGCTGTGCCTGCGCGCACGACCCTGGGGCATGGAACGCACTAAGCCGCTTCGAATTTAGAGAGAACCAACACGAAACATCGCCACGGGTGCCAGCACCCGGCCAAGCATAGGGACGGAGAGAAGTATGATCAGTGCCGCTGTCGAGCCTCACGTAGATTCATTCAACCCGGACAACCGCGAACCGCTTACCCCGGATTTCGCCACGACAGGCAAGGCACCCGGCGCCCAGCGCCAGCACAACCCGAACATGCGCAAGATTCTGTTCGTGACCTCGGAAATCGCCGACCTGGTGAAAACCGGCGGCCTGGGTGACGTATCCGCCGCCCTGCCCCGTGCCCTGGCGCACCTGCACGATGTACGGGTGCTCATCCCCGGCTACCGCCAGGTTATGGAAAGCGACAACCCGATCCATATCGTGGGTGAACTGGGCGGCCACGCAGCCCTGCCACCGTGCAAGATCGGGCGCATGGACATGGCCGACGGCCTGGTCATCTATGTGCTGATCTGCCCCGAACTGTATCAACGCGACGGCACACCCTATGGTGCCAACAACGGTCGCGACTGGCCCGACAACCACATCCGCTTCGCCCGCCTGGGCCTGGCTGCCGCCGAAATCGCTGCTGGCGAAGGCAAGATCCACTGGACACCGGAAGTGGTGCACGCGCATGACTGGCCCGCGGGCCTGGCCCCGGCCTACATGCACTGGCGCGGGCTGAGCACGCCAACCCTGTTCACCATCCACAACCTGGCCTACCAGGGTGTGTACAGCCGCGGCTGCAGCCCTGAGCTGGCGATCCCCGATCACGCCATGCAGCAAGAGGGCATGGAGTTCTACGGTAAGCTGTCGTTCCTCAAGGCCGGCCTGGCCTACTCCAGCCACATCACCACGGTCAGCGCCACCTATGCGCGGGAAATCACCACCCCGGAATTCGGCTGCGGCCTGGACGGGTTCCTCGCCAGCAAGGCCCAGCAAGGCCTGCTCGGCGGCATCCCCAACGGCATCGACGAAAGCTGGGACTCGGCCACCGACAAGCACCTGCAGCACAACTTCAGCATCAACGACTGGGAAGGCAAGGCGCGCAACACCCAGGAAGTGCGCGAGCTGTTCGGCCTGGAGGTTTCCGACGGCCCACTGTTCGCCGTGGTCTCGCGGCTGGTCTATCAGAAAGGCCTGGACCTGACCCTGGGCGTGGCCGACTACATCGTCGAGCAGGGCGGGCAGATCGCGATCATTGGCCGTGGCGAGCCAGAGGAAGAACAGGCCATGCGCGAGCTGGCGCTGCGTCACCCTGGCCGCATCGGTGTGCGCATCGGTTTCAACGAAACCGACGCCCGGCGCATGTTCGCCGGCAGCGACTTCCTGCTGATGCCGTCGCGCTACGAGCCATGCGGCTTGAGCCAGATGTACGCGCAGCGCTTCGGCTCGCTGCCGGTGGCGCGCAATACCGGCGGCCTGGCCGACACCATCGAGTGCGGCGTTACCGGCTTCCTGTTCAACGAGTCCACCGTCGAGAGCTACCGCCAGGCACTGAGCCGCGCCTTCTATGTCTATGGCAAGAAAGACCTGCTCAATGCCATGCGCTGCCTGTCGATGACCCAGCCGTTCAACTGGTGCCAGGCGGTGGAACCCTACGCCCGCCTGTACGAGGACCTGGTCAAGCAGGCGCAACTGAGCCACTACTGAGCGGGGTCGGAAGATGCACAGGCATGGCGCACACTTGCTGGACGCCACGTCGGCGCGCTTCGCCCTCTGGGCACCCGATGCGCGCAGCGTGAGCGTGGAACTCGAGCAGCAGCCGGCCATCGAACTGCTGCCCGACAACGATGGCTGGTACACCGGCGTGGCCCCGTGCCGTGCCGGTGACCGTTACCACTACCGTATCGACGGTGAACTGCAAGTGGCCGACCCGGCCTCGCGTTTCCAGCCCGACGGCGTACAGGGGCCGAGCCAGGTGGTGGATGTGGCCGGTTACGCCTGGCAACACCCGTGGCAAGGCCGGCCGTGGCATGAAGCCGTCATCCAGGAGGTGCACGTCGGTCTGCTCGATGGCTACGCCGGCGTTGCCCGGCAACTGCCACGTCTGGCCGAACTGGGCATCAGTGCGGTCGAGCTGATGCCGCTGGGGCAGTTCCCTGGCGAACGCAACTGGGGCTACGACGGCGTATTGCCCTACGCACCGCAGAACACCTACGGCAGCCCCGAACAGCTGTGCGCACTGGTCGACCAGGCCCACGGCCACGGGCTGATGGTG
Source organism: Pseudomonas sp. NY11955 (assembly GCF_048068035.1). NCBI lineage: Bacteria > Pseudomonadati > Pseudomonadota > Gammaproteobacteria > Pseudomonadales > Pseudomonadaceae > Pseudomonas > Pseudomonas sp. NY11955. The sequence goes on along the minus strand of NZ_JBLUPS010000003.1, from coordinate 163,010 downwards.
CTGGTGGACGTGGTCTATAACCACTTCGGCCCCGACGGCAATTACCTGCACCAGTACGCCAGCCCGTTCTTCCGCGAGGACCGGCAGACGCCATGGGGCGCGGCCATCGACTTCCGCCGCCCGCAGGTGCGCGAGTACTTCATCCAGAATGCCCTGATGTGGCTGTGCGACTACCGCTGCGACGGCCTGCGCCTGGATGCCGTGCATGCCATCGACCAGCCAGACTTCCTGGTCGAGCTGGCGCAGCGCGTACGTGCGGCGGTGGCGCCAGGCCGCCAGGTGTGGCTGGTGCTGGAAAACGAGCACAACCAGGCCGGCCTGCTGCAACAAGGCTTCGACGCCCAATGGAACGACGACGGCCACAATGCCCTGCATGTGCTGCTGACCGGCGAAACCGAGGGTTACTACGCCGACTACCAACAACGCCCCATCGACCAGCTGGCGCGCTGCCTTGGCGAAGGCTTCGTGTTTCAGGGTCAGGCCAACCGGCATGGCACGCCACGCGGTGAACCCAGCGGGCACCTGCCGCCCAGTGCCTTCGTGTTGTTCCTGCAGAACCACGACCAGATTGGCAACCGAGCGCTCGGTGAGCGCCTGACCCGCCTGTGCCCGCCAGCAGCCCTGCGCGCAGCCACCGGCCTGTTGCTGCTGGCGCCGATGATCCCGCTGCTGTTCATGGGCGACGACGACGGCAGCTGCCGGCCATTCCTGTTCTTCACCGACTTCCATGACACCTTGGCCGACGCCGTGCGCGAAGGCCGCCGAGGTGAGTTCGCCCACTTCACCGCGTTTGCCGACCCCGAGCAACGTGAGCGTATTCCTGACCCCAACGCCGAACAGACCTTCGAGTCATCACGCCCGCTCAACAAGGAAGTGATCGCCGGCTGGCACGGCCTTTACCAGCAACTGCTCGACCTGCGCCGCCGCCACGTCATCCCGCACTTGCCTGGCAGCCGTGCGCTGGGCGCCGAGGTACACGGCGACAAGGCGCTGACCGCGCGCTGGCGGCTGGGCGATGGCAACACCTTGCGTATCGACCTGAACCTGGCCGATACCGCGCAGGCCGTCGAGCTACCCGCGCCATCCACACGGCTGTTCGACAGCAGCGACACCCGGCACCCGGATACCCACCTGGCTGCTTACAGCTGTGTGGTCAGCCTGCTTCCCCCTGCCCAGGAGCGCCCATGAGCGAAACCGCCCTGCACCGCCTGGCGACCCGCGTCGGGCTAAGCCGCGACTGGATCGACGCCAATGCCCGGCCCCAGCGCGTCAGCGACGAAGTGCTGCGCAACATTCTCGAAGGCCTAGGCCACCCGGCCAGCGATGACACGGCCATTGCCGCCAGCCTGCGCGCGGTGGAGGCCGCAGAGGACAGCGAACACCTGCCACCGTTGCTGACCGCCGACCAAGGCCAGCCACTGCCGCTGGCACGCTACTTCAGCGCCGCCAGCGTTGCCCACTGCATCCTGGAAGACCAGGGTTCGGTCACCCTCGACCTTGACGAGCAAGCACGTCTGCCGGGCGACCTGCCGGTTGGCTACCACCAAGTGGAAATCGACAACCGCCGCTTCACCCTGGCCGTGGCCCCGCCACGCTGCCACAGCCTGAAAGACAATGTGCAGCAACCACCACCCCGCTGCTGGGGCCTGGCGGTGCAGCTGTACAGCCTGCGTCGCCCCGGCGATGGTGGCTACGGCGACTGCCTGGCCCTGGAGCAGCTGGCCCGAGCGGCAGCCGAGCGCGGCGCCGATGCCTTGGCCATCAGCCCGATCCACGCCCTGTCGGCCATCGAGCAGGAACACTACAGCCCCTATTCGCCTTCCAGTCGCTTGCTGCTCAACACGTTGTACGCCAGCCCTGCGGCCCTGCTGGGTGAACGGGAGGTGCGCATGGCCATCGAGGCCTGCGGCCTGGAGCAACAACTGGAAGAGCTGGAGCAACGCCCCCTGGTCGACTGGCCACGCGCCGCCGGAGCCCGCCTACGCTTGCTCCAAGCGCTGTACCAGGGTTTCAGCCAAGGCGATCACCCGCTGCGCAGAGATTTCGACAGTTTCCGCGAAGCCGGCGGCCAGGCGCTGGAGCACCACTGCCGCTTCGAGGTGCTGCAGGCCCAGGCGGTGGAGCACGGCCTGGGCGCCGACTGGCGCAACTGGCCGAAGGCCTGGCACGACCCCTACCACGCGGAAGTGGAGGCCTTCGCCAATGCCTATCCGGCCAAGGTCGAGTTCCATGCCTTTTGCCAATGGCTGACCGAACGCGGCCTGCAGCGGGCCCACGAAGCAGCCCGCAGCAACGGCATGACGGTCGGCCTGATCGCCGACCTGGCAGTGGGTGCCGACGGCGCCGGCAGCCAGGCCTGGAGCCGCCAGGACGAACTGCTGGCGGGCCTGAAGGTGGGTGCGCCACCCGACATCCTCAACCGCGCCGGGCAGGATTGGGGAATCTGCGCGTTCTCGCCCGAAGGCCTCAAGCGCAACGGTTACCGCGCCTTCATCGAGATGCTGCGGGCCAACCTCGCCCATGCTGGCGGCCTGCGCATCGACCATGTGATGGGCCTGCGCCGGCTGTGGCTGATCCCGCAGGGCGCCAAACCCAGCGAAGGCGCCTACCTCAATTACCCGCTGGACGATTTGTTGCGCCTGCTGGCGTTGGAGTCGGTGCGCCATCAGGCGATCATCCTTGGCGAAGACCTGGGCACCGTGCCTGATGGCCTGCGCGAGACGCTGGCCGAGAAAGCCGTGCTGGGCATGCGCGTGCTGCCGTTCGAGCAGACCCAGCCAGGCCAGTTCAAGCCGATTCTCGACTGGCCGGACACCGCCCTGGCCACCACCGGCACCCACGACCTTGCCCCGTTGGCCGGTTGGCTGAAAAACCGCGACATCGACTGGAGCCACCGCCTGCAATTGATCGACGCCGCTACCGAGCTGCACTGGCGCCACGACCGCCAGAAAGAACATGACGGCCTGCGCCGTACCCTTGAAGCCAACTATGGCGAGCTCAAGGATGACGACGCCGTGATCGATGCCGCTATCCGTTATGTCGGACACACCCGTGCACCGCTGGTGCTGGTGCCGCTGGAAGACTTGCTGGGCTGCGACGAGCAGCCGAACCTGCCAGGCACCACCCGCGGCCACCCCAACTGGCGGCGACGCTTTGCCCGGCCCGTGCGTGAGCTGCTCGACGACGAGGACGCAGCGCGGCGCCTGGAACTACTCGCCCAGGCCCGCGAACAAGCCTGGGAGCGCGACCAATGAAGCCACTGACCGCGACCCTGCGCCTGCAGTTTCACAGTGATTTCACCCTTGATCACGCCGTGCCGCTAGTACCGTACTTCGCCCAGCTAGGCATCAGCCACCTGTATGCCTCGCCCATCCTCAAGGCCCGCGCCGGCTCGCGCCATGGCTACGACGTGGTCGACCCTACCTGCGTCAACCCCGAGCTTGGCGGCGAGGCGGCGCTGGAGCGACTGGTCGCCGCCCTGCGCCAGCACGGCATGGGCCTGATTCTCGACACTGTGTCCAACCACATGGCCGTGGGCGGTGCCGACAACCCCTGGTGGCAAAGCCTGCTGGCCTGGGGCCGGCGCAGTCCGTACGCGGAGTTCTTCGATATCCAGTGGCATTCCAGCGACCCGCTGCTGGCCGGGCAACTGCTGTTGCCGTTTCTTGGCAACGACTATGGCATGGCCCTGAAGAACGGTGAGATACCGCTGCAGTTCGACAAGCAGCAGGGGCTACTGCAAGTGGCTCATTACGCGCATCGCTTCCCGATCTGCCCGGTCGATTATGGCTGGATTCTCGCCCTCAGCCCGGAACCCGTACTCAAGGCCCTGGCCGAGCACTTCACGGCATTGAACGAATCGACCACCCCACTGGCCGATGCCCTCCCGCTGCAAGCCGAACTGGCACGCCTGGTGCGCGAAGGCGCCGACCTTGAATCGGCCCTGGTGGCCTTCGACAGCCGCAGCGAAGCCGGCTTCAAGCGCCTGCACCTGTTGCTGGAGCGCCAGACCTATCGCCTGGCCAGTTGGCGCACAGCCGCCGACGACATCAACTGGCGGCGCTTCTTCGACATCAACGAGCTCGGCGGCCTGCGCGTGGAGCGCGCCGTGGTGTTCGAAGCCACCCATGCCAAGCTGTTCGAACTCATCGAACGTGGCCTGGTGGACGGCCTGCGCATCGACCATATCGATGGCCTGGCCGACCCGCGTGGCTACTGCCGCAAGCTGCGCCGACGGGTCGATGGCCTGCTGGCTCGGCGGCCGTTGCAAGCGGCACTGGAACACTTCCCGATCTATGTAGAAAAGATCCTCGGCGCAGGCGAGCACCTGCACCGCGACTGGCTCACCGACGGCACCACCGGCTACGAATTCATGAACCAGGTCTCGCTGCTGCAGCACGACCCGGCCGGCGAAACGCCGCTGACCGAGCTGTGGGCGAATGTCGCGGAACGACCGGACTTCCCTGAAGAAGTGCGTCAGGCGCGTCATCTTGTGCTCAATGCCAGCCTGGCCGGTGACTGCGAATCGGTAGCCCAGGCGCTGCTGCAGGTCGCCCGCAACGACCTGATGACCCGCGACCTGACCCTGGGTGCGATTCGCCGGGCCTTGCAGGCGCTGGTGGCGCATTACCCGGTTTACCGCACCTACTTCAACGCCTGCGGGCGCCCGGCTGAGGACGAAGGTTTTTTCCAGCAGGCGCTGGCCAACGCCCGCCACGACCTCGGCGAAGCCGATTGGCCGTTACTGGACCACCTTGAACAATGGCTGGGGGGGCAAGCATGGCGGCAATTGCCGCCGGGCCGCGCCCGCAAGCAACTGCGCCACGCCTGCGTGCGCTTCCAGCAGCTGACCGCGCCCAGCGCCGCCAAAGCCGTGGAAGACACCGCCTTCTACCGCAGTGCTCGGCTGCTGTCGCGCAACGACGTGGGCTTCGAGGCCGAGCATTTCAGTGCCCCGCCCATGCACTTCCATAACGAAGCCCAGCGGCGCCTGCGTGACTTCCCCGATAACCTGCTGGCGACCGCCACCCACGACCACAAGCGCGGCGAAGATACCCGCGCACGCCTGGCCGTGCTCAGCGAACGCGGCCCGTGGCTGGCCAGCCGAGTGGAACATTGGCGAGAACTGGCTGGCCCGCTGCGCGCGCAGCTGGACGATGGCCTGGCACCCAGCCCCGGCGACGAGCTGATGCTGCTGCAAACCCTGCTTGGCAGTTGGCCGCTGGGCCTCGACCTGCATGACGACAACGCCCTGTGCCAGTACGCCGAACGTGTCCGCCAATGGCAACAGAAAGCGCTGCGCGAAGCCAAGTTGCGCAGCAGCTGGAGCGCACCGAACGAAGCCTACGAGGGCGCCTGTGCCCGCTATATCGATGGCCTGCTGCTGGACGGCGAGAACCAGCAGCTGCGCAAATCCGTGGCCGATGCAGCGCAACTGCTGGCCTGCCCGGCCGCCCTCAATGGCCTGGTCCAGGCTCTGCTGCGCATGACTACCCCGGGCGTGCCGGACCTGTATCAGGGCAACGAATACTGGGACTTCAGCCTGGTTGACCCGGATAACCGCCGCCCCGTGGACTACGCTTGCAGACGTCGCACCCTCGACGACGCCACAGCGCCTGCCGAACTGCTGGCGCACTGGCGCGATGGCCGCATCAAGCAGGCCCTGATCGCCAAGGTGCTGGACTGCCGCCAGGCACACGCCGACCTGTTCCGCCGTGGCGCCTATCTGCCGCTGACCGTCCAGGGCCGGCACGCCGACAAGGTGATCGCGTTTGCCCGCCTGGGGGATGGCGAGCGTGCCGTCATCGTCGCGCCACGCCTGGCCAGTACCCTGCTCGGTGGCGCCACCACACCGTTGATCCCGGCACAGAACTGGGACGACACCCGGCTGGTATTGCCGTTTGCCGTGTCACCTGCCAACTCGACGGGACTTTTCCCCTGTGCGGCGGTCAGCTCTTCCAAGGAGCTGATGTTGAGCGCCGTGCTGGCGGAGTTTCCGGTCAACCTGTTGATACAACAATCTTGAGCATCAGGAGCGTCATGATGAGTGTCGATGAAAAGCGTATTCGCGAATTTGCCTACCAGATCTGGGAGTCCGAAGGTAAACCCGCCGGCCAGGAAGACCGCCACTGGGACATGGCCCGCAAGCTGGCCGAGGCCGAGGCATTGGCACCCAAGGCGGCGCCACGCAAGCGGGCGCCGGCCAAGCCCAAAGCCCCTGCCGAGCCCAAGGCGGCTGCCCTGCCTGGTGTTAAACCCGCTGCGGCGAAAAAGCCCCGCGCGGTGAAAAAGCCTTCTGCCGGTTAAGCCTGTACTGGCCTCTTCGCGGGCGCGCCCGCTCCCACAGGTACAACATCCACCTCCACCCCTGTGGAGATGCTGTGGGAGCGGGCAAGCCCGCGAAGAGGCGGACTGCACAATCCCCTCCACCACGGCCATACGAGGACCGCCATGAGCCCCCGCACCCCAAAGAAAACCCGCTCAGTTGCCCCATCGCGCATTCGTGAAGGCATGCCCTTCCCCCTCGGCGCCACCTGGGATGGCCTTGGGGTCAACTTCGCCCTGTTTTCGGCCAACGCCACCAAGGTCGAGCTGTGCCTGTTCGATTCCACCGGCGAGCAGGAAATCGAGCGCATCGAGCTGCCCGAATACACCGACGAGATCTACCACGGCTACCTGCCCGACGCTCACCCTGGGCTGGTCTATGGCTACCGGGTGTACGGCCCGTACGAGCCGGAAAACGGCCACCGCTTCAACCCCAACAAACTGCTGATCGACCCCTATGCCAAGCAACTGGTCGGCAGCCTGAAATGGTCGGAAGCCTTGTTCGGCTACACCATCGGCCACCCCGACGGCGACCTCTCGTTCGATGAGCGCGACAGCGCCCCGTTCGTCCCCAAGTGCAAGGTGATCGACCCGGCCTTCACCTGGGGCCGCGACCAGCGCGTGCAGATCCCATGGGAGCGCACGATCATCTATGAAGCGCACACCCGTGGCATCAGCATGCGCCACCCGGCAGTGCCGGAGAACCTTCGCGGCACCTTTGCCGGCCTGGCCAATGACGAACTGCTCAAGCACATCAAGGACCTCGGCGTTTCCAGCATCGAGCTGCTACCGATACACGCCTTCGTCAACGACCAGCACCTGCTGGACAAGGGCCTGAACAACTACTGGGGCTATAACAGCATCGCCTTTTTCGCTCCCCATCCGCGCTACCTGGCCAGCGGCAAGATCGCCGAGTTCAAGGAAATGGTCGCGCACCTGCACGACGCCGGGCTCGAGGTGATCCTGGACGTGGTCTACAACCACACCGCCGAAGGCAACGAACGCGGCCCGACCCTGTCCATGCGCGGCATCGACAATGCCTCGTACTACCGCCTGATGCCGGACGACAAGCGCTACTACATCAACGATTCCGGCACCGGCAACACCCTGGACCTGAGCCACCCCTGCGTGCTGCAGCTGGTTACCGATTCGCTGCGCTACTGGGCCGGCGAGATGCACGTGGATGGCTTTCGCTTCGACCTGGCGACCATTCTTGGCCGTTACCACGACGGCTACAGCGAGCGCCACGGCTTCCTCGTCGCCTGCCGCCAGGACCCGATGCTGAGCCAGGTGAAGCTGATTGCCGAACCCTGGGACTGCGGCCCGGGCGGCTATCAGGTGGGCAACTTCGCCCCCGGCTGGGCGGAATGGAACGACCGCTTCCGCGACACCGCGCGCGCCTTCTGGAAAGGCGATGAAGGCCAGCTGGCCGATTTTGCCGCACGCATGACCGCCTCGGGCGACATGTTCAACAACCGTGGGCGTCGGCCATATTCCTCGGTCAACTTCATCACCGCCCACGATGGTTTCACCCTGCGCGACCTGGTGTCGTACAACCACAAGCACAACGAAGACAACGACGAGAACAACCAGGACGGCACCGACAACAACCTGTCGTGGAACTGCGGCGTCGAAGGGCCCACCGACGACCCGGCGATCAATGCCCTGCGCATGCGCCAGATGCGCAACTACTTCGCCACGCTGCTGCTGGCCCAGGGCACGCCGATGATCGTCGCGGGAGACGAGTTCAGCCGCACCCAGCATGGCAACAACAACGCCTACTGCCAGGACAGCGAGATCGGCTGGGTGAACTGGGACCTGGACCAGGACGGTAAAGAGCTGCTGGCCTTCGTCAAGCGCCTGACCCGCCTGCGCCTGGCTTACCCGGTGCTGCGTCGCTCACGCTTTCTGGTGGGTGACTACAATGAGGCGATCGGGGTCAAGGACGTGACGTGGCTGGCACCGGATGGCAGCGAGATGAGCGTGGAACAGTGGGAAGACCCTCACGGGCGCTGCCTGGGCATGCTGATCGACGGCCGCGCGCAGGTCAGCGGCATAGCCCGGCCCGGCGCCGAGGCCACGGTGCTGCTGATCGTCAATGCCCACCATGACATCGTGCCCTTCAAGTTGCCGTCCGTGCCTGAAGGCGAATACTGGAGCTGCCTGGTGGATACCGACCGGCCGGAGTTGCGCAAGGGGCAGCATTTGCCGTTCGACAGCATGTTCGAGGTCAAGGGGCGGTCGATGCTGCTGATGGTGCTGCAGCACGACGAGGAGTGAACCCTGGATACCTGACACGTGTCCCTTGTAGGAGCAGCCTTGTGCTGCGAAGAGGCCATTACAGGCGCAGAAATCGTTTGCCTTGACGGCCCTTTCGCAGCACAAGGCTGCTCCTACAAGGCACCGCGCACACTGATCGAGTGAGGAGGAATCGTGAGTTCCGAAGCCGGCAGTAAAGGTTTCGCCAGCGTCAACCAGGCACCCGCTGTAAAGCGCCTGCGGGTGCTGACTGTGAATACCCACAAGGGCTTCACCGCGTTCAACCGGCGCTTCATCCTGCCGGAGCTGCGCGAGGCGGTGCGCAGCACCCAGGCCGACATCGTCTTCCTCCAGGAAGTGCTCGGCAGCCATGACCGCCACGCTGCCCGCTACCCCGGCTGGCCACAGACCTCGCAATACGAATTCCTCGCCGACAGCATGTGGAGCGACTTCGCCTACGGCCGCAACGCGGTCTACCCCGACGGCCACCACGGCAATGCGTTGCTGTCCAAATACCCGATCATCGAACACCGCAACCTCGACGTGTCAATCACCGGGCCCGAACGCCGTGGCCTGTTGCACTGCGTGCTGGATGTACCAGGGCAAGGCCAGGTGCACGCGGTCTGCGTGCACCTGTCGTTGCTGGAAAGCCACCGGCAAAAGCAGCTGCAACTGCTGCGCAGATTGCTCGACGCCTTGCCCGCCGATGCCCCAGTGATCATCGCCGGCGACTTCAACGACTGGAAAAGCCACGGCAACCGCACGCTCGGCCTGCAACGCGACTTGCACGAAGCGTTCGAGCGCCACCATGGCCACCTCGCCCGCACCTACCCAGCCCGCCTGCCGCTGCTTCGCCTGGACCGCATTTACCTGCGCAACGCCGAAAGCCATGGGCCACGGATTCTGGGGCACAAACCTTGGTCGCACCTGTCTGACCACCTGCCGTTGGCGGTTGAAGTGCGGCTCTAGCAATCATTCTTCATAGCCAGGGCACGGCAAATAGCGAACCCCGCTATACCCTACCGTTTTACTCAACAAAACAAGGGGTTGAGCATTGCCACACAACATCGACACTCCCTTCACGCTTTCTTGACGCAAGCGGCGACCTCTCCTTAGCTGAACATTACCAAGTAGTAAAGATCTCGCGCCGGGCCTCTAGCTCGCGCCTTTGTGCGCGTTTGCGAAAGCTGGCGTGCTGGTTTGGGTCGCCCACTGTTTTTGCCGTACAGCTCGTGACAACAGGCCAGGTCCTCGGGCTGTACCTCACAAAAACAAAGGAGATCCGCCATGAAATGCACCTCGAACCCCCTGCGCTTCGACAGCATTTTCTACGCGGTTTCCACGTCGCTGCTTCTGGCAACCCCGGTGGAAACTTTCGCGTACGAACTGCAGGATGACCCCATTTCGCCCGGCTTTCTGCAGCAGACAGCGGTGCCGCAGCTGTCACTCGACCCGATCAGCGCCAGTGGCTTGAGCATCGGCACCCTGAACGCGTTCTCGCAAGCCATGACTGCGCGTCACGGGCAGGCGGCACCGGACCTGGTCGCCAGCCAGTGGGCGCAGTTTTTCCCCAGCACCTCGCGCAGCGGTACGCAACCGCCCGACCAGCTGGAGGCGCCCAGCCAGCAACTGACGATCGGCCCGGACCTGTTCGTGCGTGAAACCGCAGCGGGCAATGTGCACCGCGCGGGTATTTTCGTGGGGCACAACAACCTGCAGAGCAGCTTCAACGGCATGCGCCCGCTGCTGGGCGACAAACAGCGCAATGCGGTGAACCTGAGCGGGGAAAGCCTGGGGGTTTACTGGAGCATGACCCATGAACAGGGCTGGCACCTGGACGCCGTGGCCATGGGCTCGCGGATCGATGTGCTGGGCCGTGGCGAAAATGGCCAGCGCCTTGACGACAGCGGGCACGCGATGACCTTCTCGGTGGAAGGCGGTTATCCGATCCGCTTGGGCGGCAACTGGGTAATCGAGCCCCAGGCACAGTTGATCAACCAACAGTTCTTCCCCGGTAACCAGGTGCAGGAAGAAACACTGAAGGCGTTCGACAGCCAGCCGAGCTGGAGTGGCCGGGTCGGTGCGAAATTGTCCGGACGCTACGAAGTGCGGGGCATGCCTATCGAGCCCTATGTAAGGACCAACGTGTGGTATGACTTCAGCAATGCCGATGAGGTGAAGCTGGACCAGGTCGACAAGATTTCCAGCTCGCGCTACTCGACCACGGTGGAGTTGGGTTTGGGGCTGGTGGCGCGGGTGACGCCTTCGGTGGCTTTGTTCGTCAGCGCCGATTACAGCAGTGATGTGGATGACAACGATTTGAATGGGCTGATTGGTAGCCTTGGGGTGCGGATGCGGTGGTAGGCAGGTTTGGCCTCTTCGCAGCACAAGGCTGCTCCTACACAGAACCGTGTGGGAGCAGCCTTGGGGTACGGATGCGGTGGTAGGCAGGTTTGGCCTCTTCGCAGCACAAGGCTGCTCCTACACAGAACCGTGTGGGAGCAGCCTTGGGGTACGGATGTGGTGGTAGCCAGGTTTGGCCTCTTCGCAGCACAAGGCTGCTCCTACACAGAACCGTGTGGGAGCAGCCTTGTGCTGCGAAGAGGCCGGAACAGGCAGCAGATCAGGCGGGCTTCATCACCAGTACCCCAAGCGGCGGCAGGTTCAGGGCCAGCGACAATGGTTGGCCATGGCTGGCCACGTCATCACTGGCCACCACACCCAGGTTGCCCACGTTGGACCCGGCATACAGCTCGGCATCGCTGTTCAGCAGCTCCTGCCAGCGCTCGCCAAACGGTACGCCAATGCGATAACCCTCACGCGGCACCGGGGTGAAGTTGGCCACCACCAGCACCGGCTCGCCGCTGCTGCTCCAGCGCAGCCAGGCATAAACACTGTTCTGCGCGTCATCACCGATCAGCCACTGGAAGCCCTGCGGCTGGCAGTCCTGCTCGTGCAAGGCCGGCACTTCGCGGTACAGCCGGTTGAGGTCACCCACCAAACGCTGCACGCCCTGGTGCTCGGGATACTGCAGCAGGTACCAGTCCAGTTCGCTGTCGTGGTTCCACTCACGCCACTGGCCGAATTCGCAGCCCATGAACAGCAGTTTCTTGCCTGGGTGCGCCCACATGAACGTGAGGTAGGCGCGCAGGTTGGCGAACTTCTGCCAGCGGTCGCCGGGCATCTTGTCGATCAGCGAGTGCTTGCCGTGCACCACTTCATCGTGGGAGATGGGCAGGATGAAGTGCTCGGAATAGGCATAGATCAGCCCGAAGCTCATCTCGTTGTGGTGGTAGGTGCGGTGCACCGGGTCGTTCTGGATGTAGTGCAGGGTGTCGTGCATCCAACCCATGTTCCACTTGTAGGCAAAGCCCAGGCCGCCCTGCTGGGCCGGCTGGCTGACGCCGGGCCAGGCGGTGGACTCCTCGGCGATGATCAACGCCCCTGGGGCCTCGTGGGCAGCCACGCCGTTGAGGTGGCGGATGAAGTCGATGGCTTCCAGGTTCTCCCGCCCGCCGTGGCGGTTGGGCACCCATTCACCGGCCTTGCGTGAATAGTCGCGGTACAGCATCGAAGCCACTGCATCGACGCGTAGGCCATCGATGTGGAAATGCTTCAGCCAGTGCAGCGCCGAGGCCATCATGAAACCGCGCACTTCATTGCGCCCGAGGTTGTAGATCAGCGTGTTCCAGTCCTGGTGATAACCCTCCAGCGGGTTGTCGTATTCGTACAGGGCGGTGCCGTCGAAACGCGCCAGGCCGTGTTCGTCAGTGGGGAAATGCGCTGGCACCCAGTCCAGCAGCACACCAATGCCGCCTTGGTGGCAGGCATCGATGAAGGCGGCGAAGTCCTCGGCGCTGCCGTAGCGCGAGGTGGGTGCGAACATCGACAGTGGCTGATAGCCCCAGGAACCGCCGAATGGGTGCTCCATGATCGGCAGCAGCTCGATGTGGGTAAAGCCCAGCTGCTGCACATAGGGCACCAGCCGCTCGGCCAGCTCGCGCCAGTTGTAGTAGCGCCCCACTTCGCCCGCCTCGTCCAGTTCGCAACGCCATGAACCTGGGTGCAGTTCGTAGATCGACAGTGGCGCGTTGTAAGCATGGCGCTGCGCGCGTTGCGCCATCCACTCATGGTCCTGCCAAGCGTGCTTGAGCTCACCGGCTACCTTGGACGCCGTGCTCGGCGGCAGCTCGGTGGCACGGGCCAGCGGGTCGGCCTTCAGCGGCAGTATGCCGTCCTTGCCGAGCACTTCGAACTTGTAGGTTTCGCCCACGCCCAGGCGCGGAATGAACAGTTCCCACACCCCGGCGCTGTGGCGCAGGCGCATGGGGTGGCGGCGGCCGTCCCAGTTGTTGAAGTCACCCACCACCGACACGCGCCGGGCGTTCGGTGCCCACACCGAAAAGCACACGCCATCGATGCCATCGACCTGAGTCGGCTGGGCACCGAAGCGCCCGGACAGATCGCGATGGTTACCCTCGGCGAACAGGTGCAGGTCCATGTCCCCCAATTGCGGGCCGAAGCTGTAGGGGTCTTCGGTAATCTGTTCACCACCGGCCCAACCGATCTGTAGCTGGTAGGGTTGTGCCTCATCGAGGTGCGCACTGAACAACCCGGGCAGGCTACCCTGCTCCATTTCGGCGAGGGTACGCCCATCATGCCGGGCCAGGATGCGCACATTTAGCGCATTGGGCAGGAAAGCGCGGACCACCTGCCCGCCTGCGCCGTCGCCATGGGGGCCGAGCACCGCAAATGGATCGGCGTGTTCGGCGCGGGCCAGGGCGTCGAGGTCCCGTTGCCGAAGGCCACCGTTTTCACGCGTTGTAACGTTCATTCTGACTCTCCCCAGGTACTGATCAGTCCATGCAGGCCATGCAAAGGCACGGCCAGCCAGCTCGGACGGTTCTCGGCTTCGTATGTGATCTCGTAGGCGGCTTTCTCCAGGCAGAACAGTTCCAGTGCCGCGCGCTCACCCTCGGCCTGCTGCCAGGCATGGGGCATGGCCGCGGTGGCCAAACCATAGGCTTCGACGAACGCATGCCGCGACTGGTGCAGGTACTGCCTGGCCACCCGTTGCCGGGCCTGCCGCGCAGGCTCGGAAAGGTCCACCGCAGACGCGCTGCGCAAGATCATCGCAGCAGCATAGTCGAAGGATCGCAGCACGCCGCTGACATCCTTGTACGGGCTGTGCCGTGCCCTGCGTTCCTCAAGCGGCCGGGCCGGTTCGCCTTCGAAATCGATCAGGTAGGCATCGCCCTGCACCACCAGCACCTGGCCCAGGTGCAGGTCGCCATGCACACGCATCAGCAGGCCCCCCTGAGCCTGATCGGCCAGGTTGTCGATGTGCTGGGCCAGGCCGTCGCGCTGTTGCTGCAGGTCGTCGATCAGGCCTTGGCTGTCGCTGTCGAGCGTGTCGCGATGCTGGGCCAGCAGGTCGAGGGCATGGGACACCTCGGCACTGATCTGTGCACTCCAGCGCTGGCTGTCCTGCGCACCGCTGGGGCGCGGCTGGAAGGCCGGGTCTTCGGTTGGCGCGGCCAGCAACAGGTGCATTTCGCCCAGCCGCTGGCCAAGCAAGGCGGCAAAGCCGCTGAGTTCAGCCAGTGCGTCGGTGTGCGCCTCGGCGTCGCTGCGGGCGGGCTCCATCTGGTCGCGAATGGCTCGCTCCAGGGTGTTCTGGGTCCAGCTCCAGGCGTCGCCCTGGTTGTTCAGGTAACCCTGGGCGATCATCAGCAGGTGCGGAGCCTGCTGCTCATCCACCCGGCTGACCCAGGCCAGCAGCGGCGAGATGTTGGCAAAGCCGGCGGCGGTCAGGTACGCGCTCATTTCCAGCTCGGGGTGAATACCCGGGTTGACCCGGCGGATCAGCTTGAGTACCACACGGTCGCCGATCACTACCGAACTGTTGGACTGTTCGGCGCTGAGGTAGCGCACTTCGCTTTGGTCGTCGAGCCCCAAGCTGGCCAGTTGCTCCGTGCAGGTGAAGCGCAGTTCACCCTCGCCGTTGCCGCACGGCAGGCGCAGGCCATCCTGGCACGCGTGCATCACGGCGCGGATGAACGGTTCAAGGACGAACGCATCGGTGATCAGGCCAACCTGGTGGGCACGGCGCACTCGCGACAACGCCAGCTGTTGCGGCAACGCGGTATTGATCTGCTCCTCGCGCAGCAAGCCGAGCGGCAGCTGGTAGCGGGTGGCCGTGCCATGACTGAGCACTTCGATTTCGCTGAGCAGCACCGGCGTGGTGGCGGTACCCAGGCGCACGCCGTAACACAGGCGCACGGCATCGATCGGCCCCTCCTTGCCCGCGAACCAACGCCGCTTGGGCAGGTATTGCGGCAGGATGGTGGTTTGCAGGGTATCGCTCGAAGGTGCTTCCAGCAGTTCTTCCATGCGTTTGCGCAGTACCAGCGTAGTCAATTCGGGTAACCCCTCGGTGGGCTGGATGTGCCAGCTGGGCATGCGGTCGTGGCTGGCCAGCAGGAACCAGTAGAACGCATAGGGTGGCAAGGTCAGCAGGAACGGCAGTTGCCCAATCGGCGGGAAGGCACTGCCGCCGAGCATCTCCACCGGTACTTTGTCGGCGAATTGTGACAATTCCAGTTCGGCGGCCTGGGCGGCGCGGGAAACGTTGGCCACGCACAGGATGACCTCGGTGTTGCCGTCGGCGTCGGTGTACTCGCGGATATAGGCAAGGATGCGCCGATTGCTGGGCGTGAGGGTGCGCAGGCTGCCGCGGCCAAAGGCCTTCTGCTGCTTGCGCACCGCCAGCATGCGTCGGGTCCAGTTGAGCAACGAGTGCGGATCGTGGCTTTGCGCTTCGACGTTGACGGTCTGGTAGCCGTACAGCGGGTCCATGATCGGCGGCAGCACCAGGCGCTGCGGGTCGGCGCGGGAGAAACCGCCGTTGCGGTCCGGCGACCACTGCATGGGGGTGCGAACGCCATCGCGGTCCCCCAGGTAGATGTTGTCGCCCATGCCCAGCTCGTCGCCGTAGTACAGGGTTGGCGTGCCAGGCATCGATAGCAACAAGCTGGTGAGTAGCTCGATGCGCCGGCGGTCACGCTGCAGCAGGGGTGCCAGGCGCCGCCGAATGCCCAGGTTGATGCGCGCGCGGCGGTCTTCGGCGTAGTAGTTCCACAGGTAGTCGCGCTCGCGGTCGGTGACCATTTCCAGGGTCAGTTCATCGTGGTTGCGCAGGAAGATCGCCCACTGGCAGTTGCCGGGAATTTCCGGGGTCTGTCGAAGAATGTCGGTGATCGGGAAGCGGTCTTCCATGGCAAGGGCCATGTACATGCGCGGCATCAACGGAAAGTGGAAGGCCATGTGGCATTCGTCGCCGTCGCCTTCGCCGAAGTACGGGCGGGTGTCTTCCGGCCACTGGTTGGCTTCGGCCAGCAACATGCGGTCGGGGTAGTTGGCGTCGATTTCGGCGCGGATCGCCTTGAGCACGTCGTGGGTTTCGGCGAGGTTTTCGTTATTGGTGCCGTCGCGCTCGATCAGGTACGGGATGGCGTCCAGGCGCAGGCCGTCGACACCCAGGTCGAGCCAGAAACGCATGACGCCGATCACCGCCTTGAGCACCTGCGGGTTGTCGAAGTTGAGGTCTGGCTGGTGCGAGTAGAAGCGATGCCAGAAGTATTGGCCGGCGACCGGGTCCCAGGTCCAGTTGGACTTTTCGGTGTCGAGGAAGATGATGCGCGTGCCGTCGTATTTCTGGTCATCGTCCGACCACACGTAGAAGTCGCGCGCCTTGCTGCCACGCTTGGCGTGGCGGGCGCGCTGGAACCACGGGTGCTGGTCGCTGGTGTGGTTGATGACCAGCTCGGTGATCACCCGCAGGCCGCGCTTGTGGGCCTCGGCGATGAAGCGGCGGGCGTCGGCCAGGCTGCCGTAGTCGGGGTGCACGGCCTTGTATTCGGCGATGTCGTAGCCGTCATCGCGCCGTGGCGAGGGGTAGAACGGCAGAAGCCACAGGGTGTTGACGCCCAGCTCGGCGATGTAGTCGAGCTTGCTGATCAGGCCGGCGAAGTCGCCGATGCCGTCGTTGTTCGCGTCGAAGAACGACTTGATGTGCAACTGGTAGATGACGGCATCCTTGTACCACAGCGGGTCGTCGATGAAGGCTGCCGGGCGGGCACGCTTGGCCATGTGCGACTCCTTGCATTTTCCAGGTTGCTCTGGCCCAGTGCAGATGCAACTGACTTGACACCATCACTGTGGGAGCGGGCATGCCCGCGAAGCAGACAGCGCGGTGTTTGGCACCGGCTCTGCCGGTGTTCGCGGGCATGCCCGCTCCCACAGGTTTTATCGGGCTTTTTCGATACGCCAGATGCCAAAGGGCTGGTGCCAGGGCTCGATGCGCATGAACTGGGTCTTGCCGTACCACGACCACCGATGGCCGTTCATCAGGTCTTCGCCATGGGTTTCGGCATGGTCGTCCAACCCCAGCTCCCACAGCGGCAGTTCGAAATGCGCTTCCTGGGCGTTGTGCGGGTCGAGGCTGATCGCCACCAGGATGTAGTTGTCGCGCTCGGGCGTGCGCTTGGCGAAATACAGGATGTTGTCGTTCCAGCAGTTGAAGAACGCTACGCCCAAGTGGGTTTGCAAGGCGCGGTTCTGCCGGCGAATGCGGTTGAGCTGGGCTATTTCGGCAATGATGTTGCCGGGCTGACTGAAGTCGCGTGGGCGTAGTTGGTACTTCTCCGAATCCAGGTACTCCTCCTTGCCGGGCAGCGGTGTGCCTTCGCACAGCTCGAAGCCCGAATACATGCCCCACAGGCCCGAGCCCATGGTCGCCAGCGCGGCGCGGATCAGGAAGCCAGCGCGGCCGGAGGTGTGCAGGAAATACGGGTTGATATCCGGTGTGTTGACGAAAAAGTTGGGCCGGTAGCACTGGCTCCACGGCGGCTGGTTGAGCTGCTCGAAATACTCGCGCAGTTCCTGCTTGGTGTTGCGCCAGGTGAAGTAGGTATAGCTTTGCGCGTAGCCAACCTTGCCCAGCCGCGCCATCATCGCCGGCCGGGTAAAGGCTTCGGCGAGGAAGATGACATCGGGGTGCTGGCTGCGCACATTGGCGATCAGCCATTGCCAGAACGGCAGCGGCTTGGTGTGCGGGTTATCGACGCGGAAGGTCTTCACGCCCTGCTCGACCCAACCGACCACCACGTCGCGCAGGGCCAGCCACAGCGAGGGCACGGCGTCCGGGGCATAGAAATCGACGTTGACGATATCCTGGTACTTTTTTGGCGGGTTCTCGGCGTAGCGGATGGTGCCGTCCGGGCGCCAGCTGAACCAGCCGGGGTGCTCCTTGAGCCAAGGGTGGTCCTGGGAGCACTGGATGGCGAAGTCCAGGGCGATCTCCAGGCCGTGATCGGCAGCCGCGGCGACCAGCCGGCGGAAGTCGTCGCGGCTGCCCAGTTGCGGGTGGATCGCCTCATGGCCGCCTTCCGGGCTGCCGATGGCATACGGGCTGCCAGGGTCGCCCGGCTCGGCCTTGAGTGCGTTGTTGCGGCCCTTGCGGTGTTGCATGCCAATGGGGTGGATGGGCGGGAAGTACAGCACGTCGAAGCCCATGTCGCGGATCATCGCCAGGCGTTCGTGCACGTCGTTGAAGGTGCCGTGGCGCTGCGGGTCGTCGGTGATCGACCGGGGGAACAGTTCGTACCAGCTGGCGAACTGCGCCGCCGGGCGGTCGACATCGACCGGGAATTCACGGCTACGGGCCAGGTAGCTGCGGTGTTCGGCTTCGCTCATCAGGCGGGCGGTGGTCGGGTCGAGGAACAGGGCAACCTGGTCGTCGGTACCAAGCGTGGCCAGGCGCTGCTGCAGCGCCTCGAGTTCATCGCGCAGGGCGCCGCTGCACAGCTCAAGGCCTTTGCCCAGCATCAAACGGCCCTCTTCCAGCTCCAGCGTTACCTCGACACCGGCGTGGTACTTTTTCTCCAGGTCGTGGCAGAAGGTGGCGAACGGGTCGATCCAGGCCTCGATGCTGAACAGGTGCGGGCCCAGCTCCGCGGGTGTGAATTCGCCCAACCACAGGTCGTTGCCCGCCGACTGCATCGGTACACAATGCCAGCGCCGGCTGTGCGCCTGGCGCCAGTTGAGCATCACCGCCAGGCGGTCGTGGCCATCGCTGTAGACCTTGCTGCTGACCGCCACTGGCTGGCCGCTGATGGCCTTGGCGGCGAAGGTGCCGGCTTCGAGCACAGGTTGGGTGTCTTCGATCACGATACGCGGCGCCAGCAGCGCTTGGGACAGGCTGATGGCCTGGTCCGGGTGATCGTTCGCCATGGGCACGCTTTCAAAGGGCTCGTTACGTGACATCGACCTTGCTCCCTCAGGCTGGTGGCGGTAAGGGTTCAGAGCCGGGCACAGGCGCGGGGTTCAAAAAAATTGAGCGAATGGCAGCTGCGCGAAGTCGAAGCCTGCAGCACCTCTTCATTCACCCACGCGAGGTCAGGCCATGAACATTCCCATTCCACCGGAAACCCCCGATCCCAACATCGACGACCCGAGCTTGCCGCCACCCGTGCCGGAGGAAGAGCCGGACGAGCTGCCGATCAAGCCGACCGTGCCGCCGACGGTGGGCGACCCGCCGAGCCAGGAGCCACCGGTGAAGGCTTAAGGGTAGACCAGGATTTTGCACTGCCAGGTCTGGCCTCTTCGCGGGCAAGCCCGCTCCCACAGGTTCAGAGCTTACCTCAAGCGAAGAGGCCGGCCGAGCCAGCGCATCAACCCACAGCTACAGCCGAGATCTCCGCCACGCTGATCTCCCGCATGCGGAATTTCTGCACCTTTCCAGTCACCGTCATCGGGTATTCATCAACGAAGCGGATATGCCGCGGCACTTTGAAGTGCGCGATGCGTGCCTTGCACCAGCCCTGCAGTTCCTCGACCGTGGCGCTGTGCCCGGGGTGCAGCTTGATCCAGGCCACGATCTCTTCGCCATAGCGGCTGCACGGAATACCGATCACCTGCGCGTCAGCCACCGCCGGGTGGGTGTAGAAGAACTCTTCCAGCTCACGCGGGTAAATGTTCTCGCCGCCGCGAATGATCATGTCCTTGTTGCGCCCAACGATGCGCACGTAGCCCTGCTCGTCCATTACCGCCAGGTCGCCGGAATGCATCCAGCCAGCCGGGTCGATGGCGTCCGCCGTGGCCTGCGGGTTGTCCCAGTAGCCGAGCATCACGCTGTAGCCGCGTGTGCACAGCTCCCCAATCTCACCGCGCGCGACGATGCAGCCGTCGGCGTCCACCAGTTTGTTTTCCAGCTGCGGCTGGGTGCGGCCGACGGTGGTCACGCGCAGTTCCAGGTTGTCGTCGGGGCCGGTCTGCAGGGACACCGGGCTGGTTTCGGTCATGCCGTAGGCAATCTGCACTTCGGCCATGTGCATCTGGTCGATGACTCGGCGCATCACCTCGATCGGGCAGGTGGCACCGGCCATGATGCCGCTGCGCAGGGTCGACAGGTCCAGCTGCGTACGCGACGGGTGGTCGAGCATGGCGATGAACATGGTCGGCACGCCATACAGGATGCTGGCACGTTCTTCGGCCACGGCGCGCAAGGTGAGCTCGGCGTCGAAGGCGTCGTTGGGGTAGATCATGGTGCTGCCGTGGGTGATGCAGCCGAGGTTGGCCATGACCATGCCGAAGCAATGGTACAGCGGCACCGGGATCACCATGCGGTCGCGCTCGGTCAGGCCCAGGCTTTCGCCGACCATGAAACCGTTGTTGAGGATGTTGTAGTGGCTGAGCGTGGCGCCCTTGGGCGCACCGGTGGTGCCGGAGGTGTACTGGATGTTCACCGGTTGGTCGAACTGCAGGCTTTGCTGGCGGGCGCTGCAGGCCTCGGGCGAGGTCTGCCCTGCCCGCTCGGCCAATGCGTGCCACGGCAGGAAGCCGGCAGGCGGGTTGGCGGCCAGGCTGATCACACCGCGCAGCTCAGGCAAGCCCTCACTGGCCAGCTCACCTGGCGTGGCGCTGGCCAATTCTGGCACCAGCGCCTGAACCATGGCGTGGTAGTCAGACGTCTTGAAGGCATCGGCGCATACCAGCCAACGGCAGCCGGACTGGCGCAGCACGTATTCCAGTTCGCCCACGCGATAGGCCGGGTTGATGTTGACCAGAATGGCGCCAACCTTGGCACTGGCCAATTGCAGAATGCACCACTGGGCGCAGTTGGGCGACCAGATACCGACACGCTCGCCGGTGTTAACGCCCAAGGCCATCAGCGCGCGGGCGTGTAGTTCGACCTGTTCGGCCAGTTGCCGCCAGCTATAGCGCAAGCCTTGGTGGCGTGACACCAGTGCCTCGCGCTCGGCACAGCGGGCTACCGTGGCATCGAACACCTGGCCGATGGTCTGGGTCAGCAAGGCTTGGTCCTGGCGACCGCG
The DNA here is from genome assembly GCF_048068035.1 of Pseudomonas sp. NY11955. NCBI lineage: Bacteria > Pseudomonadati > Pseudomonadota > Gammaproteobacteria > Pseudomonadales > Pseudomonadaceae > Pseudomonas > Pseudomonas sp. NY11955. The sequence goes on along the minus strand of NZ_JBLUPS010000003.1, from coordinate 142,032 downwards.
GGTATAACTCGGTTGACTCATGGGTGTCCCTTCTTGTGGTTGTTCTGGGCACGACTGAAGCAAGCGGGAATACTCTGGCGCAGATTTACGTTTACGTAAAGGTGATGAGTGGATTGACAGTGATCGCACGCAGGTTTACGTTAACGTAAAGGTGATGAACGACACCGACCCTCAGGCTTGACGCCGAACCCTGTGGGAGCGGGCTTGCCCGCGAATGCGATCTCTCAGGCAATGACGGTGGTCCTGCTGACGCATTCGCGGGCAAGCCCGCTCCCACAGGGTCCGGCGCAAGATCCTTGAGCTAGGGTGTTTCCCATATTTCAAGAACAAGAAGGTGCCCCAGCATGCATTACCCCTCCCTGAACTTCGCCCTGGGCGAAACCATCGACATGCTCCGCGACCAGGTTCGTACCTTCGTCGCCGCGGAACTGGCCCCGCGCGCCGCGCAGATCGACCACGACAACCTGTTCCCCGCCGACATGTGGCGCAAGTTCGGCGACATGGGACTGCTGGGCATCACGGTACCGGAAGAATACGGTGGCGCAGGCCTGGGCTACCTGGCCCACGTGGTGTCGATGGAAGAGATCAGCCGTGGCTCGGCCTCGGTGGCACTGTCCTACGGCGCTCACTCCAACCTGTGCGTCAACCAGATCAACCGCAACGGCACCCATGAGCAGAAGCTCAAGTACCTGCCCAAGCTGATCAGCGGCGAGCACATCGGCGCCTTGGCCATGAGCGAGCCCAATGCCGGCTCCGATGTGGTGTCGATGAAACTGCGTGCGGAAAAACGCGGCGACCACTACGTGCTCAACGGCAGCAAGACCTGGATCACCAACGGCCCCGACGCCAACACCTACGTGATCTACGCCAAGACCGACCTGGACAAGGGCGCCCACGGCATCACCGCGTTCATCGTCGAGCGTGACTGGAAAGGCTTCAGCCGCAGCAACAAGTTCGACAAGCTGGGCATGCGCGGGTCCAATACCTGCGAGCTGTTCTTCGATGACGTTGAAGTGCCGGCAGAAAACATTCTTGGCCAGCTCAACGGCGGCGTGCGCGTGCTGATGAGCGGCCTGGACTACGAGCGTGTGGTGCTGTCCGGCGGCCCGACCGGCATCATGCAAAGCTGCATGGACCTGGTGGTGCCGTACATTCACGACCGCAAGCAGTTCGGCCAGAGCATCGGCGAGTTCCAGCTGATCCAGGGCAAGATCGCCGACATGTACACCCAGCTCAATGCCAGCCGCGCCTACCTGTATGCCGTGGCCCAAGCCTGCGACCGTGGCGAGACCACCCGCAAGGACGCTGCCGGGGTCATTCTGTACACCGCCGAACGTGCCACGCAAATGGCCCTGGAGGCGATCCAGATTCTCGGTGGCAACGGCTACATCAACGAATTCCCGGCTGGCCGCCTGCTGCGCGACGCCAAGCTGTACGAAATCGGCGCTGGCACCAGCGAAATTCGCCGGATGCTGATCGGCCGCGAACTGTTCAACGAAACCCGCTGAGCATAAGGGGACGGGCGCACATGGCTACCTTGCACACCCAGATCAACCCGCGTTCGGCGGAATTCGCCGGCAATAGCGCGGCCATGCTCGAACAGGTCCAGGCCCTGCGCGGCCTGCTCGCCCAGGTTGCCCAGGGCGGCGGGCCCAAGGCCCAGGAACGGCATACCTCGCGCGGCAAGCTGCTGCCGCGCGAACGCATCGACCGCCTGCTGGACCCGGGCTCGCCGTTCCTCGAAATCGGCCAGCTGGCCGCCCATGACGTGTACGGCGAAGACGTACCGGCTGCGGGCGTGATTGCCGGCATCGGCCGCGTCGAAGGCGTGGAATGCATGATCGTGGCCAATGACGCCACGGTAAAAGGCGGTTCGTACTACCCACTGACGGTGAAGAAGCACCTGCGTGCGCAAACCATCGCCCTGCAAAACCGCCTGCCGTGCATCTACCTGGTGGACTCGGGCGGCGCCAACCTGCCGCGCCAGGACGAAGTGTTCCCCGACCGCGAGCATTTCGGGCGGATTTTCTTCAACCAGGCCAACATGAGCGCGCAAGGTATTCCGCAGATTGCCGTGGTAATGGGCTCGTGCACTGCCGGCGGCGCCTACGTACCGGCCATGGCCGACGAAGCGATCATGGTGCGTCAGCAGGCCACCATCTTCCTCGCCGGCCCGCCCTTGGTGAAAGCCGCCACCGGTGAAGTGGTGAGCGCCGAAGACCTGGGTGGCGCTGATGTGCACTGCCGCACCAGCGGCGTGGCCGACCACTATGCCGACAATGACGAGCACGCCCTGGCCATCGCCCGGCGCAGCGTGGCCAATCTCAACTGGCACAAGCTGGGCAAGCTGCAGCGCCTGGCACCGGTGGCGCCGCTGTATGCCGCCGATGAGCTGTATGGCGTGGTGCCAGCGGACGCCAAGCAGCCGTTCGACGTGCGCGAAGTGATTGCACGGCTGGTCGATGGCTCGGTATTCGATGAGTTCAAGGCGCTGTTCGGCACCACCTTGGTGTGCGGCTTCGCCCACCTGCACGGCTACCCGGTAGCGATCCTGGCCAACAACGGCATCCTGTTCGCCGAAGCCGCGCAAAAAGGCGCGCACTTCATCGAGCTGGCGTGCCAGCGTGGTATCCCGCTGCTGTTCTTGCAGAACATCACCGGCTTCATGGTCGGCAAAAAATACGAAGAAGGCGGCATCGCCAAGCACGGTGCCAAGCTGGTTACCGCCGTGGCGTGCGCCCAGGTGCCGAAGTTCACGGTAATCATCGGTGGCAGCTTCGGCGCCGGCAACTACGGCATGTGCGGCCGCGCCTACGACCCGCGCTTCCTGTGGATGTGGCCCAACGCACGCATCGGCGTGATGGGCGCCGAACAGGCCGCCGGGGTACTGGCCCAGGTCAAGCGCGAACAAAGCGAGCGCAGTGGCCAGGCGTTCAGCGCCGAGGATGAGGCCAGGCTCAAGCAGCCGATCCTCGACCAGTACGAGCACCAAGGCCACCCCTACTATTCCAGCGCCCGCCTGTGGGACGACGGTGTCATCGACCCGGCACAGACCCGCGACGTGCTCGGCCTGGCGTTGTCTGCCGCGCTGAACGCGCCGATCGAACAGAGCCGCTTCGGCATTTTCCGGATGTGACCCATGAGCGATTTCAGCACCCTCAAAGTGATCCGCGACCCGCGCGGCTTCGCCACCCTGTGGCTGAGCCGCGAGGACAAGAACAATGCCTTCAACGCGCAGATGATCCGCGAGCTGATCGTGGCCATCGACCAACTGGCCGAAGATGCCAGCCTGCGCTTCGTGCTGCTGCGTGGCCGTGGCCGGCACTTCAGCGCCGGCGCCGACCTGGCCTGGATGCAACAGTCGGCGCAGTTGGACTTCAATACCAACCTGGATGATGCCCGCGAACTGGGCGAGTTGATGTACGCGCTGCACCGCCTCAAGGCCCCTACCCTGGCCGTGGTGCAAGGTGCGGCGTTCGGCGGCGCGCTGGGCCTGATCAGTTGCTGCGACATGGCCATCGGCGCCGAAGACGCCCAGCTGTGCCTGTCGGAAGTGCGCATCGGCCTGGCCCCGGCCGTGATCAGCCCGTTCGTGGTCAAGGCCATCGGCGAGCGTGCCGCGCGCCGCTATGCCCTCACCGCCGAGCGTTTCAGCGGCGTGCGCGCCCGCGAGCTGGGCCTGCTGGCCGAGGTGTATCCGGCCAGCGAACTGGACGCTCAGGTCGAAGCCTGGGTAACCAACCTGTTGCAGAACAGCCCACAAGCGTTGCGTGCGACCAAAGACTTGCTGCGCGAAGTGGACGATGGCGAGCTCAGCCCAGCCCTGCGCCGCTACTGCGAAAACACCATTGCCCGCATCCGCGTCAGTGCCGAAGGCCAGGAGGGCCTGCGCGCCTTCCTGGAAAAACGCCGCCCCGCCTGGCAAACCGATGACAAGAAGGAGCCGCGCCCATGAGCCGCCCCGCTTTGACCACCCTGCTGGTTGCCAACCGTGGCGAAATCGCCTGCCGGGTGATGCGCACCGCCAAGGCCATGGGCCTGACCACCGTCGCCGTGCACAGCGCCACCGACCGTAACGCCCGGCACAGCCGCGAAGCCGATATCCGCGTCGACCTCGGCGGCACCAAGGCTGCCGAAAGCTACCTGCTGGTCGACAAACTGCTGGCCGCAGCCAAGGCCAGCGGCGCCCAGGCCATCCACCCGGGCTACGGCTTTTTGTCCGAAAACGCAGGCTTCGCCCGGGCGATCGAACAGGCCGGGCTGATCTTCCTTGGGCCACCGGCCAGCGCCATCGACGCCATGGGCAGCAAGTCGGCGGCCAAGGCGCTGATGGAGGCTGCCGGAGTGCCGCTGGTGCCCGGCTACCACGGTGAAGCCCAAGACCTGGATACCTTCCGCGCCGCAGCCGAACGCATTGGCTACCCGGTGCTGCTCAAGGCCAGCGCCGGTGGCGGTGGCAAGGGCATGAAGGTGGTCGAGGAGGAAAGCCAACTGGCCGACGCACTGGCCTCGGCCCAGCGCGAAGCACTGTCGTCATTCGGCGATGCGCGCATGCTGGTGGAAAAGTACGTGCTCAAACCGCGCCACGTCGAGATCCAGGTGTTCGCCGACCAGCACGGCAACTGCCTGTACCTCAACGAGCGTGACTGCTCGATCCAGCGCCGCCACCAGAAAGTCGTCGAAGAAGCCCCCGCCCCAGGCCTTTCGCCAGAACTGCGCCGGGCCATGGGCGAGGCAGCCGTGCGCGCAGCCCAGGCAATCGGCTATGTGGGCGCCGGCACCGTTGAATTCCTGCTCGATGCCCGTGGCGAGTTCTTCTTCATGGAGATGAACACGCGCCTGCAGGTGGAGCACCCGGTTACCGAGGCCATTACCGGCCTGGACCTGGTGGCCTGGCAGATTCGTGTGGCCTGCGGCGAAACCCTGCCGATCACCCAGGACCAGGTGCCGCTGATCGGCCATGCCATCGAAGTGCGTCTGTATGCCGAAGACCCGGCCAACGAATTTTTGCCCGCGACCGGCAAGCTGGCGTTGTACCGAGAGTCGGCGCCAGGCGAAGGCCGGCGGGTGGACAGCGGGGTCAGCGAAGGCGATGTGGTGTCGCCGTTCTACGACCCGATGCTGGGCAAGCTGATTGCCTGGGGCGAAGACCGCGAACAGGCGCGCCTGCGCCTGCTGGCCATGCTCGATGAGTTCGCCATTGGCGGGCTGAAGACCAACATCGCCTTCCTGCGCCGCATTCTTGCCCACCCGGCGTTCGCTGCCGCGGAGCTGGATACCGGCTTCATTCCGCGCCACCAGGACGCCCTGCTGCCGGCACCACAGGCATTGCCAGCAAGCTTCTGGGAGGCGGCAGCCGAGGCGTGGCTGCAAGGCCAGGCCGGGCATCAGCGCGATGATGACCGTAGTTCGCCGTGGGGGGAGCGCACCGGCCTGCGCTTGGGCCTGCCATCGCGTAGCAGCCTGCACCTGCTGAGTGCCGGGCAGGATCAGGCGGTGGCCCTGGAGCGCAGCGCTGCGTCTACCTGGCAGCTATTGGGCGAACAGCTGGTGCATGACCAGGACGGCGTGCGTCGCCAGCATCTGGCAATCCGCCGAGGTGGCACGCTGTACCTGCACTGGGATGGCGAGATGCATGCCATCGAGGCCTTCGACCCTATCGCCGAGGCGGAGGCCAGCCACAGCCATCAGGGCGGGCTGGGCGCGCCCATGAACGGCAGTATCGTGCGGGTGCTGGTGGAGCCGGGGCAGGTGGTGGAAGCCGGTACCGCGCTGGTGGTGCTGGAGGCCATGAAGATGGAGCACAGCATTCGTGCACCGCATGGCGGCACGGTGAAGGCTCTGTTCTGCCAGGAGGGGGACATGGTCAGCGAAGGGACAGTGCTGGTCGAGCTGACGGAATGAGGTAGGTATCAACTCCAAGACTGGCGCATGACCCAGTAGGAGCAGCCTTGTGCTGCGAAGAGGCCCGCATGGCAAACGACGTCCTGTGGCCGTGCGGGCCTCTTCGCAGCACAAGGCTGCTCCTACAAGGTCATGCGCCAGCCTGGGGGCCACGGCCGGCAAGCTAGAAGGCCCCATGCACTCGCACGACCACCCCAAGAAACTCGCAGCCGTCTTCACACAGCAGTGCCGGGTAGTTACTGTTCAGCGCCTTCAGGTACCGCTGCCCGCCCTCCTCGACCAACTCACGGAAAATTGCCGGCTTGCCCGGCTGACGTGCGATAAGCAAGCGACCGGGCTCGGCTTCGACCCCAGGGTCAACCAGCATCCGCATGCCTTGCGGCACGCTGCGGCCGCTGACGGCACTCATGGCATCGTTTTCAACGGTCAGCCAGAAGGCCTTGCCTTGGGCCAGGTAGTCCGTCTGCTCGAACACACCCGGCTCCGCTATCGCCGTGCTACCTAGCTCAGCCCAATCCAACACCGGGTAACGGAAGCAGACGATGTACTGCATGAGGTCCAGTTCATCATCCTGGTCATCAACCTCGTAAACGCCACGCTCCTCGCCAATCTGGCCCTGAATGCGCAGTTGCAAGCTGACGTTGTAATGAGGCATGCCGATCTCGACGAACGTGCGGTTCATCGACTCGATCTTCGGCTGTCGCCGCTTGTTCACCCAATGTCCCACGCTGCCTTGAGACACGCCAACGCGCTCGGCAAGCTGCTCTTGAGTGAGCCCTAGTTCCTCCATCCGATCACGGACGAGGGCAATCCATTTATCCATATTCATCGCTGGCACGATACGGACTGCCTTCTAGCGCTCAATAAACATTCAGTATTATTTATCTGAAAGCACAAAAATACTTGAAGTATTAGTATCGACCTGACCCCATTTCCACTGGCTCTAGCAGGTATCAGGATGAGACCACCGAAAAACGACGAAACAGTTCTCGACAGCGAAGCCGCTCGCCGCGCCCTCGACTACTACCTCAACCCCAACCCACCACGGCCAACCCTGGACAACAGGATCTGGACCTTGCACGAAGGCGTAACCAACGACCAAGCGCAGCAGCACGCCATCGCCCTGCTGCGCTCCGCGACCGCCATCGCCCAGGAAACCGCCAGCCACCAGCACGGCAGCCAGCGCGAGCTGACCTTCGCGCTGATGCATATGATGGACATGGCTTGCGCGCTGCTGGAGCACAAACACACTGAAAAATCGGTTGTGTAGGTAAAAAGGAAGGGAGAAAACGTGATGGCCGGGCAACGGCAAAGCCCCGATTGCCGGGACAAGGAAGCACATCGGTAAAACTTTTTTACCGAATCGACGAAAATTCATTTGACTGGCAAATGATAACGATTATTATTGCACTCAGCTGATCGCGAGATCCGCTGGATAACCTGGAGCTTAGGTCGCTCTCAGATTATCTCCTCATCAGGCTAATCACGGTTTTTGACCCGGCTTTTTGCCGGGTCTTTTTTTTGGCTCTTCAGGCTAATGAAGATCGTGATGGCGCGCATGATAGCAAAGGTGTTTCAGGGCGTGAACGCTCATTACAAAACTTTGCGGAATCAGCACTTGAGAATCAATCTCGTTTCGCCTACGCTGATCACGCATCAAGGAAGATGCCCCCACCCCTCCCCCCTTTGTAGAGCAAGGAGCTGTTCATGACCCGTCTGCTGCTGCCCCTTGAACACCCAACCGCCGCCGAAGCGAATGCCGACGACGTCCTCCTGCATGCCCTGAAGCGCCTGCCACGGCGCGTGCAGCAAGTGTTCCTGCTCAACCGCCTGGACCAACTGGACTTCGCTACCATCGCTACCCGCCTTGACCTGCCGCTGGCAAGTATCGAGCGGAACATGGACCAGGCATTGCAGGTTGGCCGTTCGCGTCGGAATGTGCTGGCGAGTGTTGCCGGGCAATGGTATGTGCGCTTGCAGAGCCCGCAGGTGACGGCGTGCGAACGGATCGACTTCCGCCGCTGGCTGGATGCGGACCCGGCGAACCTGCAGGCGTTTCACGAAACAGAATTACGCTGGCGCAGCCTGTTGGCACCGGCTCGACAACTGGGCCACGACGGCTGGTATCGGCAAGGCCGGGCGGCGCTGTCGCTGGGCGGCTGTTCGGTTGCGCTCGGGCTTGGTGTTGCGGCACTGCTACTGTTTGGCTTCTGGGCTTGACCGCCATCAGGCAAGCCGCCCGCTTGATTTCAGGCTTCGCGCTTTTCAGCTCAATCACCTCATCACTCGCGTCGTGGTGGACAACCCGTTCAGCTTTTGAAACGTCCGCACCCACGATCAAACGCTTACCTGCATTACCCTAGGCGGTTCTCCACGATAAGGTTTTTGGACTTGAAGGGGTTTCACCAAGAGGCGCTGGCTAGCATCTATAGTCGCTTGCAAACGATGCATTCTTTATCGGCGCTTTGGTGGAAGCCCACGCTCTGTACTGCGCCAACAGTCAGAATCGGGCATTTAGTCCCCCTTCAAGTCTAACCATACAAGCGGGCTTACCCGCAAAGCATTCACCGCGCCTTGAAGCCTTACCCCCCCAGCGCACTTACCAACACTGCTTGGTTCTGCCACTGTGCGGTGCGCACCATTGCCAGCGCATTCTGTGCACGGAGCTGACTACGCTGGGCCTCCAGCACATCGAGCAATGGCGCCTCGCCTGCCTGCCAAGAACGGCGAATCTGCTCCAGCGCCGAGCCCGCCTGCTCGGCTGAGCGGGCGAGCAACACCTGACGCTCAGCATTGCGCTGCGCCGCCGCCAACGCCGACTCCACCTGCGCCACTGCCACCAGTACCGTGCGCCGATATGCCAGCAACGCCTCGCGGGCCTCGGCATCCCGCAGCGCCACCTGAGCTTTGCGCCGACCACCATCGAACAACGGCGCACTGGCATTCACCCCTCCCAGCCAGAAGGTCGAACTGGCCAGGTTGGCAGCACTCATGCCGTTGATCAAAGACCCTATTGCCGCCGACAGGCTCAAGCGCGGCATCAGCTCGGCTTTGGCCACGCCCACTCGGGCATAGGCGGCAATCACCCGCGCTTCCGCCGCTTTCACATCCGGTCGCTGGCGCAGCAGATCGGCTGGGGTACCGGCGTCTTGCACGGCCACTTCGCGCACGCTGACCGGGCTCTGCTGCATCTGCCCATACAGCTCGGCACTGGGCATGGCCAGCAGTACCGAAAGCCGATGCACAGTACGCTGCCACTCCAGTTGCAACGCCGGCACCCGCGCCGCAGTGCTATCAGCCTGGGCCCGCGCGCGCAGCACATCAGCTTGCGGGCTGCTGCCGGCTGCATACAACTGCTCACTCAACTGCGAGGTCTCAGCCTGGCTCTGCGCGCTCTGTCGAACGATGGCCAGGCGTTGCTCCAAGCCACGCGCCTGTGCATAGGCCTGGACCACATCGCCTACCAAGGCGACGCGCACTGCGCGCGCCTGCTCCTCGCTGGCAATCATTTCGGCATCGGCGGCCCGCACACCTTCGCGGATGCGTCCAAACAGGTCGAGTTCCCAACTGGCGCCCAGCCCCAGCGACACCGGCTCATCGATCACGGCGTCGCTAAAACCAGTCTGGTAGGCCGAGGTGCGCTGGCGAGCCGCGCTGGCGCCGAGGTCCAGATTCGGACTACCAGCGGAGGCGCTGACCTGACGCAAGGCGCGCGCCGCATCGATGCGCGCCAAGGCAATCTGCACATCGAGGTTGTCGTCCATAGCGCGCTGCACCAAGCGGTCGAGTAGCGGGTCATGGTAGCCACGCCACCACTGTGTGGTGATCGTCAGCGGTGCCGTGGACGGGGCATTGATGTACTGCGCGGGCGGCGCTGCGCTGTCCGGCGGCAAGCTCGGCGCGGCACAGGCGCCAAGCAGCGCCGCAGTGAAAGCCAGCAGGGGAAAACGAAGACGAGTATTCATGGCTGGATGTCCTGTTCAGCAGCCGCAGGCTGCGCCGAAAGCCGCTGCTCGCCACCGGCCAGGCGGCGAATCAGCACATAGAAGACTGGGGTGAACAGCAGGCCGAACAAGGTCACGCCGATCATCCCGAAGAACACCGCCGAGCCCACCGCCAGACGCATTTCAGAACCGGCGCCTTCAGACAGCACCAGCGGCAGCACACCGAGGATGAACGCCAGCGAGGTCATCAGGATCGGCCGCAAGCGCAAGCGACAGGCCTCGACCACGGCGGTAACGATGGCCTGCCCTTGCTGCTCCAACTGGCGGGCGACTTCGACGATGAGGATGGCGTTCTTCGCTGCCAAGCCCACCAGCACGATGAAGCCGATCTGGGTGAGGATGTTGATATCCAGGCCCATCAGGCGCACGCCACCGGCCGCCGCCAACAGACACATCGGCACGATCAACAGGATGGCCAGGGGCAGGCTCCAGCTGCCGTACTGCGCCGCCAACACCAGATAAACGAACACCACACACAGCGGGAAAACCAAAAGGCCCATGTTGCCAGCGGTGGTCTGCTGGTAGCTGAGGTCGGTCCATTGATAGCTGATACCCGCTGGCAGATGCTCGCCTGCCAACCGTTGCATGGTCTGGATGGCGTAGTCCGAGCCCAGGCCCGGCAAGGTGTCGCCGTTGATCTCAGCAGTCGGAAACAGGTTGTAACGCGGGAAGCGCTCGACGCCGAGGGCTTCGTGCAGTTGGGTTACGCTGGCCAACGGCACCATCTGCCCAGCCTCGTTGCGCACCTTGACCCGCGCCAGGTCCTCAGGGCTGACCCGATACGGCAAGTCAGCCTGGGCAGTGACCCGATAGGTACGCCCGACCAGGTTGAAGTCATTGATGTAGGTCGAGCCAAAGTAGGTCTCGATGGCCTGGTTGATCTGGCTGCTCGGCACCCCCAGCATCTCGGCGCGCTCACGGTCGAGTTCGACGAACACCTGTGGCGTGCTGGCCGAGAACGGCGAGTACACCCCGGTCATGCCCGGCGTAGCGTTGGCCGCGGCGATCAGCTCGGCGGTGGCCTTGGCCAGCGCCTCGCTGCCCAGCCCAGCGCGGTCTTGCAGACGCAGGGAGAACCCGCCGGTGCTGCCCAGCCCCTGTACCGGCGGCGGCGTGGCGACAATCACCGAGGCCCCCCTGACGGCCTTGAGCCGCTCGCGCAGGTCGACGGCGATCTTGTCTGCAGTCAGCCCGTGCAGCTTGCGCTGGGACCAGGGCTCGAACACCGGCGCCAGGCCCGCTGAATTCGACGAGTTGGTCCCGGTGACCATCGAGAAACCGGAGAAGGTCGGCACCCGATCGACACCCGGCACCTGCAGGGCAATCGCTTCGATCTGTTGAGAAATGGCGTTGGTGCGCTCCAGCGAGGCGCCCTCGGGCAGTTGCACGATCACCACCAGGTAGCCTCGGTCCTGCGCCGGGATGAAGCCCTTGGGCGTGCTCACCAGCAGGTAGCCGGTGACGGCGATCAGTGCCGCGTACAGCGCCAGCATCAGCGGCGTCCTCGCCACCAGGCCGCGGACGCTGCGGGCATAGCCATCAGACAACCGGGCAAAGCCACGGTTGAACGCCTCGGCAGCGCGCTGCGACACGCCAAGCACACCACGGCGCAGCGGCGCAGGGCTGCCATGGCCGCCATGGCGACGCAAGATCATCGCTGCCAATGCCGGCGACAGGGTCAGCGAGTTGAACAGCGAGATCGCCGTGGCCACCGCGATGGTCACCCCGAACTGGCGGAAGAACTCACCGGAAATCCCCGGGATGAACGCGGTGGGAATGAACACCGCACACAGCACCAGGGTGATCGCCACCAGCGCGCCACCGATTTCCTGCATGGTCAGGATAGTCGCCTCACGCGGGCCCTTGCCCTCGGCCAGATGCCGCTCGACGTTTTCCACCACGACGATGGCGTTGTCGACCACGATCCCCACCGCCAGTACCAGGCCGAACAGGGTCAGGTTGTTGATCGAATAGCCAAGCATAGCCATGACCGCGAAGGTGCCCACCAGCGATACCGGGATTGCCAGGATCGGGATGATCGATGGCCGCCAGCCCTGGAGGAACAACAGCACCACCAGCACTACCAGGATCACCGCCTCATAGATGGTCTTGCCCAGCTCGCCAATGCTGTCGGCGATGAACGCGGTGGGGTTGTAACCGATGCTGTACTCGATGCCTTCAGGGAACTCCTGGCTCAGCTGCGTCATGGTCTGCTCGACCACTTGCATGGTCGCCAAGGCGTTGGCACCGGGGCGCTGCAACACTTGCAAACCAATCGCCGGATGGCGCAGGTAGTAGGTATTGTTGACGTAGGCAAGACCGGCGATTTCAGTGCGGGCAACATCTTTGAGGCGCACCAGACGTCCCGCCTCACCCGACTTGAGCACGATGTTGTCAAAGTCTGCCGGCTCTTTGAGACGACCTTCGAAGATCAAGTTCGGCTGGAACGCCTGGGACGCTACCGGAGGTTGAGCGATCACCCCACCGGCCACCTGGGTGTTTTGTGCGCGTACCGCCGCAATGATGTCACCTGGGGTCAGGTTGAACGCAGCGACCCGTTCCGGGTCCAGCCAGATGCGCATCGAATACTCGCGAGCGCCTAGCGGGTTGATGTCCCCTACCCCATCGATACGCTTGAGCGTGTCGGCCACTGTACGAATGGCGAAGTTCGACACGTACAGCTGATCGTGAGTGCCCTTGGGTGAAGAGATGAAGATGGTCGACAGCTGGGTCGGCGACGACTTGCGCACCGAAACGCCGCTGCGCTGCACCGGTTCCGGAAGCCGTGGCGTGGCCAGGGCGACGCGGTTTTGCACCAGCACCTGGGCCTTGTCGACATCGGTGCCGCTCTTGAAGGTCACGGTCAGGTTGAGGCTGCCATCGGAGGTCGCCTGGCTGTACATGTAGAGCATGTCCTCGACACCGTTGACCTCCTGCTCCAACGGGATCGCCAGGGTCTGGGCCACGGTCTGCGCCGAGGCGCCCGGATAGGTCGCCTGGACCACCACCGTCGGCGGCGCGATGTCGGGGTACTCGGAGGTCGGCAACACCAGGTAGGCCAAGCCACCCACGATCAGCATCACCACCGAAAGGACGATGGCCAGCACAGGCTGGTCGATCGACGTGCGTCCCAGGTTCATAGCGGCGCCTCCCCCGTTGGGTTGGCACTGGCCACCCGGCTCAGGCTGCGCGGCTCGCCAACGGCGCTGTCGCCTGCGCGTACCCGCTGCAGGCCATCGACGATGACCCGCTCCTGCGCCTGCAAACCGCTGACCACTTCGCGCAAGCCGTCATGCAGCTTGCCCAGTTGCACCGGGCGCAGCTCGACCCGGTTCTGCGCATTGAGCACGTGCAGCACCTTGCGCGTGGCATCCACGCCGACTGCTGTGTCCGGCACCAGCAACGCCTCATAGGCAGAGCGTGCGGAAAACTGCACGCGGCCGAACTGGCCCGGGCTCAAGGCCAGGTCTGGATTGCTCACCCGCGCCCGCTGACGCAGGGTGCCGGTGGAAGGGTCGAGGCGGTTGTCGATGAAGTCCATGCGCCCGCTCAGCGAGGGCTGGGCCTCACCCGGCAAGGCGATACGTACCTGGCTGCCGGTGAGGTTGCCGGAGGACTGGCGGCGGTACTTGAGGTAGCTCTGCTCGTCGATGTCGAAATAGATGTCGATCGGGTCGAGCGAGACAATGGTGGTCAGCAAGGTTGCGCCACTGCTGCCGCCATTGACCAGGTTGCCTTCGCTGATCAGCTTGCGGCTGATGCGCCCGCTCATGGGCGCGGTGATGCGCGTGAACTCCAGTTCCAGGCGCGCATTGGCCAGCACCCCTTCGGCGCTGAGCACTTCGGCCTTGGCCGCGTCGCGCGCTTGCAGGCGTTGGTCGTAAAGGCTCTGGGCGATGGTCTTGGAATTGATCAGCAGCCTGGCCCGGGCATACTCCTGCTCGGCCAGCGACAACCGCGAACGGGCCTGGGCCAGTTGGCCCTGCGCTTGGGTGACGGCAGCCTGGAAGCTGCGCGAGTCGATGACGAACAGCAGGTCGCCCTTCTTGACGATCGCGCCATCGGTAAAGGCGACCTTTTCCAGGTAGCCACTGACCCGCGAGCGCACCTCTACCGAATCGGTGGCCTCGAAGCGGCCGGTGAAGCTGTCCCAGTCACTGACGGTGGATTTCAAGGGCTGGCTGATCACTACGCTTGGCAGCGCCGGTGCGCTGTGCTCGGCCTGCGGGCCGCAGCCGACCAGCACGGCGGCCAGGGTCAAGGCGAACGCTGCGGCTGCGCCACTTCTGGAGAGTTTCATGTGGATGGATTCCATGCAGAACAGCATCAGTTTTTCAGGGCGCGGGCGCTGAGCATTTGCGTACGCTCGACAAACGCTGACGACTCTTCGGCCTGGACAGCCAGGGCGGACGACAGGCTGGCCAGGGTGGCGAGCAGGAGCAGGGCGTGCTTGATAACGGTCATGGAGGATGCCTCGGTGAGCGGAAAGTGAGGCGGATTCTCAGCAAATGGCTGCGGGACAAAAATAGCGGCGCGTAGAAATCAATTTTGTGCGCCGAGCACGAATGGCTTGTGCAACTAAATAAGCGACACCGCGTGCCCACTCGTGCCGTGGCGGCAAAAGTGATTGTCCTCACGACGGCTGTTTCCCTCGTGCGCCGCTGCCGAGAATCACCCCATCGACTTTCCCCGGAGACCGCCATGCGCAACGACCCGCTGTTCCAACCCCTGCCACTGGGTGGCCTGCAGTTGCCCAACCGCATTCTTATGCCGCCGATGACCCGCTCACGCGCCGCGCAACCGGGTGACGTGCCCACGGCGCTGATGGCCGAGTACTACGCCCAGCGCGCCAGCGCCGGTTTGATCGTCAGCGAAGGCACCTGGATCTCGCCATTGGGCAAGGGCTATGCGCGCACGCCAGGCATCTACAGCCAGCAGCAGATCGACGGCTGGCGGCTGGTTACCGAAGCAGTGCATGCCGCGGGCGGGCGGATCTTTGCCCAGCTGTGGCACGTCGGTCGCTTGAGCCACAGCAGCTTGCTCGGCGGCCAGGCGCCAGTGTCGTCCTCGGCGGTGCAGGCGGTCGGGGTCAATGTGTTCATCGACAACCCCGATGGCAGCCCAGGCTTTGTCCAGGCATCGCAGCCGCGAGCACTGACTGAAGAGGAGATCGGGCAAATTGTCGAGCAGTATCGCCAGGCCGCGCGCAATGCCATGGCAGCTGGCTTCGATGGCGTCGAGCTACATGCCGCCAATGGCTACCTGGTCAACCAGTTCCTCGACTCTGAGGCCAACAACCGCACCGATGGCTATGGCGGCTCGCTGGAAAACCGCCTGCGCTTTCTCGATCAAGTGACCCGCGCGTTGGTCGATGGCACTGGCGAGCGCAGCCGGGTCGGCGTACGCCTGGCGCCGCTGACGACCCTCAATGGCTGTGTCGATGCAGATCCAGTCACCACTTATACCGCAGCCGCCAAGCGGCTGGGCGAGATCGGTATTGGTTACCTGCATATCGCCGAGGCCGACTGGGATGATGCGCCAGACATGCCGGTGGCCTTCAAGCAACAACTGCGCGAGGTGTTCCCAGGGGTGATGGTGTATGCCGGCAAATACACTGGCGAGCGTGCGCGTGAGGCGCTGCAAGCGGGCTGGGCTGACTTGATCGGTTTTGGCCGGCCGTTCGTGGCCAACCCAGACCTGCCCGAGCGCCTGCACCAGCATGCGCCGCTGGCCGAGCATGAACGCGCCACCCTGTTTGGGGGTGATGCCCGAGGGCTGACTGATTACCCAACGTTGCAGTCAGCCTGATCGTGACTCGGGACAGATCCGGCTTGCCCGCGAGGAGGCCACACGCCCTAAACCCGAGGACGCCCTCATTTCCAACACCTACCAAGCCTGGGGCTGGACCCCAGGCGCTGGCCTTGATGGCCTGCCTCGCGATAGGGCCGGTACTGCTCAGGCCGGGCTCAGCGACTTGCGCTCCAGCCACTCCAACATCAATTCGCCCCAGGCGATATCTGCTTGCAAAGCCGCCTTGGCCTTGGCTGAATCACGTTTGCGCAAGGCCTCCAACACTTCGAAATGCTTGTGCTTGGCGCTGGCCAACTCCGCCTTGGGCACTTCGGCGTGGAAGGTGCTGAGCAGCGGCCCCATCATCACCCACATATTCTCCAAGGTCTTGAAGATCACCGGCATGCGCGCTGCGGCAATCAGCCCAAAATGAAACTCGCGGTTAAGCAGCGACGCCTTCTTGTAATCGACGCTGACCGCCGCCTGAAACGCCGCCTGCACCTGCTCCAGATGCTCCAGCTCAGCGGCAGAAATACGCTCGGCGGCAATCCCCGCCGCCTCGCCTTCGAGTAGGTGGCGAATCAATTGGATCTCGCGCAATTGGCTAACGGTCAGCTCTGGCACATAGATCGACGTCGCCGCCTTCATGTCCAGGGCATGGTCGCTGACCAGGCGGAAAATCGCCTCGCGCACCGGGGTGATCGACACCCCGAACTCCTCGGCCAGGGTACTGATGCGCAGGCGGTCACCCGGTTGGTACTGGCCGTCCATCAATGCCGTGCGGATGATGCTGTAGACCCGCTCGCTCAGGTTGCCTTTATCCAGGGGCTTGTGAACTGTCACGCTGATTCTCTCTCGTCTGGTGAATGGCCCGGCGCCAGCTTCCAGTGATGGCGCCGCTGGGCGAGATGGCGAAAACGCATGATACATCATCATTCATGCGCCGCCAGCACGCCCGCCGGTATCAGATGCGCGCGTCGCGCCTGCCCACCCCTTGCAGCAACACCGCCACCACGATGATCGCGCCTTTGATGATCTGCTGTGGGTAAGCCGGGACACTGAGCAAGTTCATGATGTTGCCGATCAGGCCCAGCACCAGCACGCCAACCACGGTATAGAACAAACTGCCCTTGCCGCCGGACAACAGCGCCCCGCCAATCACGCAGGCAGCAATGGCATCAAGTTCGAGGGCCATGCCGGCACTTGGCGTGGCGACACCGGAGCGCGAGGCGATGACCACCCCGGCCAATGCACTCAACCCGCCGCAGATGGCATAGGCAGCAAGCTTGTAGCGCTCCACCGGGATCCCTGCCAGGCGCACTGCGGTTTCGTTGCTGCCGCTGGCGATGATCAGCCGGCCAAAGGCGTTGTAACGCAGGATAAGCGCGAACACTACGATCACCAGCACCGCCAACCATACCGGCCAAGGCACGCCGAACAGGCCGTCCGCCTGGCGACCGAAGTCGCGCAACAGCCCAGCGGCGCTCTGGCTGTCGGCGAGGCGTTGCGGCTGGCCATTGGAGAGTATGAACGCCAGGCCCCGGGCCACCGTCATCATCGCCAGGGTGGCAATGAACGGCGCCATGCGAAAGTAGGCGACGAAGCTACCCGTCACCAGGCCCATCAACACCCCAGCCGCCACGGCGATGGCGACCGCCAAAAACAGCCCGGCGCCACCCGCCAGCGGCACCAGGTTCAGGCTCATCGCCACGACGATACCGCCCACCGCCGCCACCGACGCCACCGACAAGTCGATGCCGGCGGTGAGGATGACGATCAGCATGCCGATGCTCACCAGCATCAACGGCGTCGATTGGCGTAGCAGGTTGCCCAGGTTCTGCCAGGTGAAGAAGTCCGCCGACAGGCTGCTGGCAACCACCACCAGTACCAGCAGCATGACCAACGCGTTGTGCTGCAAAAACAGACGCTGCAGCGAGCGCCCCCAGGCCTGCGGCTGGGCAGGCTCGCCCGGCAGGTTGCCGGCGGCCAGTTTGCTCAGGTTGTTATCCACGGTGTTCGACTCCCATCGCCAGACAGATCATTGCGTGTTCTTCGATCGCGCTGCCGCCGAGCTCGCCAGCGATGGCGCCATCGCGCATCACCAGCACCCGGTCGCACATGCCGATCAGCTCAGTCATTTCCGAAGACACCAGGATGATCAATACCCCGGCCTCGGCCAGTTCATTGATGACCCGGTAGATCTCGGTCTTGGCGCCGACATCGACGCCGCGGGTCGGCTCATCGAGAATCAACACCCGACAGCCGGCATCGACCCACTTCATCAGCGCGACCTTTTGCTGGTTGCCGCCTGACAGGTCGCCCACTGCCTGCTCGATCGAACCGGTCTTGAGCCGCAGTTGCTTGCTCAGCGCCTCGACCCCGGCGCGCTCGCGCCGGCCGTCGATCCAGCCGCAGCGGCCGGTGTAGGGCGAATCAGGCCGCAAGGCGGCGTTGATCCGGATCGACATCTCCAGCAGCACGCCTTGCTGTTTGCGGTCTTCGGGGAGCAAGCCAATGCCGTGGCCGATGGCTTCACGCGGGTTGCGATTGCGCAGCAGCTGGCCATCCAGGCGGATGCTGCCGGCACTGCTGCGCTCGGCGCCGAACAATGCGCGCATGGTTTCGGTGCGGCCCGAGCCGACCAAGCCGCTGAAACCCAACACTTCGCCGGCACGCGCCTGGAAGCTGATATCGCGCACCAGCGGCCCGGCGCACAAGCCCTCGACCTGCAAGCGCACCTCACCCAGACTGGCCTTGCGCGGCGGAAACAGATCGCTCAGTTCACGGCCGATCATCATCTGCACCAGGCCGCGTTCATCAATGGCCGACAGCGGCAAGGTGCCCACCGTGCGGCCATCCTTGAGCACTGTGGCGCGGTCACAGATCCGGAAGATTTCGTCCATGCGGTGCGAGACGTAGATGATGCACACGCCCTTGCGCCGCAGCTCATCCAGGATGCGAAACAACTGCTCGGTCTCGTGCGAGGTGAGCACCGCCGTCGGCTCGTCGAACACCAGCACCGAAGCGTTGCGTGACAGCGCCTTGGCGATTTCCACCGCCTGCTGATGGGCTACCGGCAACGCGCCGACTGCGCGGCGCTCGTCGATATTGGCAAAACCCAACTCGTCGAGAATGCGCCGCGCCTTGGCCCGCAGCGTGGCCCACTGCACCAGGCCCTTGCGCGCGCCGAGGTCATCGATGCAGATGTTCTCGGCCACTGACAGGTGTGGCGCCAAGGCGAACTCCTGGTAGATCACCGATACCCCCAGGCGCAGGGCGTCGGCCGGCTTGGCGATGCTCGCCGGTTGCTGGTGCAACAGCACCTCGCCGGCATCGCGCAGGTAGGCGCCAGCGAGGATTTTCATCAAGGTCGATTTACCCGCGCCATTCTCGCCCATCAGTGCGTGAATCTCACCGGCTTGGGCGCTGAAACTGGCTCCACTCAGCGCGCTGATGCCACCGAAAGCCTTGTGGATGTCGCGCAGTTGCACCGCGGTAGTGTTTGCTGCATTCATAGGTCATGCCTCTGCAAGCGGCGCGCTGCCTGGGCAGGCGCCGCATCCGCGGGGGTCAGCGCATGGCTGCCTTGAGCTGGTCGATGGAGCGGAACGCCGGCAATCGCTCGACACTGGCCGGGGCCTGTTCGAGCCGGATGAACTGCTCGACATTGGCCGGGGTGATCAGCTCGACCGGAAAGTACGAGGCCAACGGCAAGTTGTTGGCGGCAAGCCGGCCATCGAGGATTTGATGGATCAGCTCGATAGCCGCCACGCCAGTTTGCGAACCACTGTTGCTGGCGGTGACCAGCAGCTTGCCCTGCTTGATCAGCTCCAGCGCGACCTTGAAGCTGCCAGCTGCGGCAGCGACTCGCACCTGTCCGGCCTTGCCGGCGTTGTCGACGGCGTTGATCGCACCGATGGCGATGAAGTCGTTCTCCGCCAGGATCAGGTTGAGGCGTTCGCCGTGGGCACTGAGGATGTCTTCGCTGGCAGCCAGGCCGCCCTCCTCGGTCCAATCGCCACGCCCCCAGGCAAGCACATTGAAGCCCCCTTCGGGCCAGCTAAAACTGCCCTTGGCCTTGACTTGCTGGAACAGCTCGAACCCTTTGAGCAGGGCATCCTCCCTGGACAATCCGAGCTTGCGCTGTTCGGCGCGGGCCTGGACGATCCCGGAGATCATGCCGTTGAGGCGGCTCTCGGAAGTGGAGTTGCCCATCACCCCGATGACCATGGCCGCGTTGATCTCGCTGGCCGGATCGCTGTGCTCGACCACGTAGCGCCCCGCCTCGACACCGCTGCCGTAGGGGTTACCGGTACTGGTGGTGATCACCGGCGCTTGGGCGTCCGGCGCGGTACCGACGGTAATTACCGGGATCCCCGCCGCCACTGCCCGCTCGACATCGGCCACCGAGCCGAGGATGTCGGTGGGGTCGATGACGATCACATCGACGCCAAGGGTGATGAAATTGTCGACCTGGGCGCTCTGGCGCGCGACATCGCTGTCGGCGACCTGCACCTGCATGTCATAGCCATAGCGTTCGGCCAGGCTACGGGCGTCGTCGATCATCGACACGAACCAAGGGTTGCCGAGGGTGATCTCGGTCCAACCGATACGCAGGCGCTCGCCCTTCTGTTTCAGCGGCAGGGCCTTGTCGACCTGGCTACGATCAGCCATTTGCGGATCGACCAGGCCCGACAGCGCGGTATTGGGGATCAGTTGGTACAGCGGGTGGCGCGCCTCGGCGGAGGCTGGGCCGGCCAACAGCGCAGTCATGGTCAGGGTGGCAAAAGTACGGGCAACGGTTTTGTTCATCTTATTGTTCTCCAAGGTTGCCGGGCGAAGGCTCACAGCTCGATCCAGGTGGACTTGAGCTCGGAGTACTTGTCCAGGGCGTGCAGCGAGCGGTCGCGGCCGTTGCCCGATTGCTTGAAACCACCGAACGGCATGCTGATGTCGCCACCGTCGAAGCAGTTGACCCACACGCTGCCGGCACGCAGGCCACGGGCCATCTGGTGGGCGCGGGACAGATCGGCGGTCCACAGGCTGGCGGCCAGGCCATACGGGGTGTCGTTGGCGATACGCAAGGCCTCGAGATGATCGCGGGCAGAGATCACCGACAGCACCGGGCCGAAGATCTCTTCGCGGGCGATGGTCATGTCATTGCTGACGTTGTCGAAAATGGTTGGCGGGATGTAGTAGCCCTCGGCGCCCAGGCCATGCTTGACCCGCTCGCCGCCAAGAATCAGCTGGGCGCCCTCCTGCACGCCCTTGTCGATGTAGCCCAGTACCCGCTGCAATTGACTGGCATCGACCATCGCGCCCAGCTCGGTGGTTGGGTCCAGCGGGTCGCCAACATTGATCGCCCGGGCCACCTTGAGCACCTCGGCAACGAACTCGGCGCGGATACCCGCCTCGACGATCAGCCGCGACGGCGCCACGCAAACCTCGCCCTGATTGAAGAACATCGATCGCGCTGCGGTGGTCGCGGCTTTTTCCAGGTCGCGGCAGTCATTGAGGATGATGTTCGGCGTCTTGCCGCCACACTCGAGCCAGACGCGCTTCATGTTCGACTGGCCGGAGTACTGCAGAAACAACTTGCCGACTTCGCCGGAGCCGGTGAATACCAGGGTGTCGACATCCATGTGCAGACCGAGGGCCTTGCCGGCGGTGGGACCAAAGCCGGGCAAGACATTGAACACCCCCGCCGGAATGCCTGCCTCTGCGGCCAGCTGGGCGATGCGCAGGGCCGTCAACGGCGACTGCTCGGCAGGTTTGAGGATCACTGAGTTGCCCATGGCCAGGGCCGGCGCGACCTTCCACATGGCCATCAGCATGGGGAAGTTCCACGGCGTTACCGCCGCCACCACGCCAATCGCTTCGCGGGTCACCAGCCCCAATGCTGCAGGGCCCGAGGGGGCGACTTCGTCGTAGAGCTTGTCGCAGCTTTCGGCGTACCACTGCAGGCAATCGAGCACAGCGTGAACGTCGAAACCTGCGCTTTCGCTGATCGGCTTGCCCATGTCGAGGGTTTCCAGCAGCGCCAGCTCATCCATGTGCTGCTCGAACAGTGCAGCAAAGCGCAGCAGGACTTTCTTGCGTTCCTTGGGGGTGCGCTGCGCCCAAACGCCGCTGTCGAAAGCACGCCGCGCGGCCTTGACGGCAAGGTCGACGTCTGCGGCCTGGCACGAGGCGACTTGGTTGAGCACCCGGCCATCGCGGGGCGAAATGTTGTCGAAGGTTTCGCCACTCTGGGCATCGACAAAGCGGCCATCGATAAATGCTTGGCCCAGCAGCGTGAGCTGGCTGGCACGTTGCTGGACGCTGGTGAGGTCAACGAAATTGGCAAGGCTCATGATTCACTCCGTTCATACATGATGCATCATTAAAAAAGTGACACGGCGTCGTGTTGGCTGTATCGCCTTAGAAGCTCACTTCGGTTTTCAGGCCCCAGACCACCACGCTGCGGTCATGCTCGAAACCGCCGGGGTTGCGTACGTACTGCACATTAGGTCTGAGGGTCAGCGCCGGGCTCAGGCTCAGGCCGTAATACAGCTCAAGTGGGTACTCGACATCAGCGCGCTGCGGTTGCCCACTGGCTTGCTGCACACGCTGGGCCGAACGCGGGTTGACCTCCAGGCGGCCCAAGGCAACGCCAATCTCGTCCTGCGGGCGCTGGGCCAATGGCCCACTGATGAAGGCGCCCACATGCCAAACCCGCTCGATGCTGGAAACATCCCGGTCAGACTGGATGAAGTTGGCGAACAGGGTCAGGCCGCGCGCGGGGTTGCGCGCACTCTGGTAGACGCGCTGTTCGGCCATGGCGTAATAGCCGTTGGCCTGATCGTGCTGCTTGGCTTGCGCGCCAGTCAGGCCGATGGGCTGGCCGTCGACATCGCGGTAGATATCGGCGTAGTCGCCCGTGTTGCGCCACAGCCCGAGCCGATAGCTGCCCGGCAGGCCATTGAAGCTCGGTTTCCAGGCCAGCTCACCTACAGCCAGGTAGCCGCTGGTGCCTGACGGGCTGGCGAAATTCAACCCTTGGCTGTTTTCGGTGAAGCGTGGGTTGACCTGATAGATCGCGGTATTGAGCCACCAGTCATCGGTCAACTGCGCAGCCAGGGTGGCGCCCCATTGGCTGACCGGCCAGGTGAACCAGTTGGGGGTGATGTAGCCCGGAACGGCGCCGCAAAAGGTGAGGTTCTGAAACTTGCAGGAGAACGGGAACACATCGCCGCTCATCGGCAGCCGCCCGACTTTGAGCAGCAGGCGTTCATTGAGCAGCGCCTGCTGGTAATACATCTGCACCAAGCGGGTGACGCTGCCGTAGCCGTAGATTTCCTGGGCGGCCAACAACGTACCGGTGTTGGCCTCTTGGGTCAGGCTCTCGCCATTGCGGTTGCTCAGGGTCAGGCGAAACGCCGCGCCCTGCCAGCCCAGCAGGCGCTGTAGGTCGAAGCGCGCATCGGCCATCAGCTGATCGCTGTAAGTGCCCTTGTGCTGCTCGCCGCCCTGGGTGTTGTAGGCCAGCTCATTGACATAGGTGAACTGCAGGTCCACGCCCTGCTCATGCAGGCGGGTACGCTGGCCTTGCCAGTCGCCGAAGAGAAAGTTGGCCGGTGAATAGCTGTCGGCCTGGGCAGGAGGCAAGGCGCACGCGCCCAGTAGCCCGACCCCGATCAAGGTGGATCTTGCCATTGCGTCGAATTCCCGAAACTGGTTGTTGTGGTTGTTGTTCAGCGGTTCGAGTGTGCAAAGGTGGTGCTTGGTATTGAGTGCAGTGGTGCACGCGTCGCGGCTTTAGCCGCGACGCGAAATGTTCAGCCGATCCGATCTAGAGGCACTGCCTGACGATCTCGGCCACCTCCTGCTGGTCACGAATCGGTTTCGGGTGGCACGCCAGGTCCTGGTTGAAACTGGTCCAAACCACTTGGGCAAACTCATCGACCTGCTCGGGCTTGAGGCCATAGCTGCCGAAAGTGTCGCGCACGCCCAGGCGAGCGAAGTGAGCGCTGACAATCTCCGGCAACCGAGCGGCACGCTGGCCCTCGGCCAGTGTCTGGGTGCTGGGGTCAAGAATTTCGGCCACGCGGGCGAACTTGTCGGCGGCCACCGGCAAGGTCCAGCGGATCACCTGCGCGGTGCTGGCCGCTACCGTGCCGCCATGCGGGGCATCGGTCATCGCCCCCAGTGGCTGGCCGAGCGCGTGCGACACGGTAACCCCAGCGCCAGCGATGGCCATGCCGCCCAAGGTCGAGGCAAAGGCCATGCGCGCCCGCGCCTCCAGATCATCACCCTGTTCGACACAGCGCAGAGCATTGGTCGCGAACAGCCGAATCGCCTCCAGCGCGACCATCTCTACCCAGGGCGTGGCGTGGATGCTGATATAGGCCTCAAGGGCATGGCAGAAGGTATCGACCGCGGTCAGCGCGGTTAGCCGCGGCGGCTTGGAAACCAGAATCTGCGGATCGATCAAGGCCACATCCGGATAGATGTGCGGATTGACGATGGCACACTTGAGGCCCAGCGCAGGATTGTTGATGACGGCAAACGGCGTTGCCTCGGTGCCGGTGCCGGAAGTCGTCGGCACTACCAGCAACGGCAGGCCGCGTGTCTGCGGACGGGTCACCGGCTCACCGAGGCGCTCGGTGTAGTCCCAGCAACTGCCGCCATGCACGGCGACGAAAGCCACCGCCTTGGCCGAGTCGATCGCACTGCCGCCGCCAATCGCCACCACCACCTGGCAGCCACTGTCACGCACCAACGTCACTGCACGGTCGATGGTGGTGTGCCGTGGGTTGGGCACGATGTCGTAGAACTCCACTGCGCTGATGCCGCGCTCGGCAAAACTGCCCAGCACCTGGGCGACCAGCTCGCTGCCTTGCAGGAACGGGTCGACCATCAGCAGCACCTTGTTGCCATAGGGGGCTACCTTTTCGCCCATGCGGCGGATCGCCCCGACCTCAAAATCCAGTTTGACCGGCAGGCTTGCCTGAAATGCTTTCATCTACTCACCTCTGCTAATGGCCGATGGCAGATCCCGAGCACCCGATGTGCTCAGGATCGATCCGCCTTTTTTGTAGAATTCACCCAGGTCGCTGGCGGCGATCAGCGCCGCGCGAATTTCCCAGGCGGTGACTTCGAACGGCTCTACCCGGCTGGTCTGCTGCGGTGATGCGGCGATTTGGACCACTTGCTGCAACTCCTCTTCGCTGAGGTCGGCGAGGCCCAGATCGGCAAAACACACCGGCAGGCCGATCGCCAGGCACAGCCTCAGCAATTGATCCAACTCGCTGGCCGGTGCGCCTTCCAGAAGCAGCATCACCAGGGTGCCGAAGGCGACGTACTCCCCGTGGTAGGCCGTGGCGCGCGCACCCAGCACGCTGAATCCGCAATACACCGCATGGGCAGTAGCCACGCCGTTGCTCTCAAAGCCGATGCCGCTCATCAACGCATTGGCCTCGATCACCCGATTGAGCGCCTTGGTGACGATCTGCCGGGAACAGGCCATGACCGCTTGCACGGCGTCGGCCTGGAGTACCTGGTGGCACAGCTGGGCAATCGCCATCGAGGTGAGGGTGGGTTTGCCGCCGCCCTCGCTCGACTGCAATCCGCCACCGGCCAGGCCGAGGAAGTTGTCGTTGTCACCTTGCACGCAGGTACGCGCTTCGTAATAGGTAGCCAAGGCGTCGCCGATGCCAGCAACCAACAAGCGCACCGGCGCCTGAGCGATCACCCAGGTGTCGACCACCACTACATCCGGGCTGCGCTCATGAAACAGCACGTCATCGAAACTGCCATCTGGGTGATACAGCACCGACAAGGCGCTGGTCGGGGCGTCATTGGAGACCACGGTGGGCACGATGCACAGCGGCAGGCTCGCTTGCTGTGCCACTGCCTTGGCGGCGTCGAGCACCTTGCCGCCGCCCACGCCAATCACCCCATCGCAGCCCAGGCTGTGCTGCAGCGCAACCAAGCGCTGGACCTCGGCGCGGGTGACTTCGCCATCGAAGACGGCGTAGTGAAGGCTCAGGTCGGGTTGATCGAAGCTGATGGCCAGGGTCTGTTTGAGGCTATCCAGGCGGCCCTGGCTGGTGATGATCAGAAAGCGTTGGCCAAACCAGGCGATATGCCGGTAGAGGCGTTCAAGCTCTTTGTAGCCCTGAATGTAGCGGCCGGGTGCGGCGAAGATCTGGGTCATTCGCACCTCCCGCCACGTTCGAGCGGCAACGCACAACGCACTGCTTGCATGGGTTCATCCTCGCCTTTTCTTAGGCTTTTGTTGTTCTTGCTATCAGGACGTTCACCGGCTGGGGGCCAAGTGAAAACATGATATATCATATTTATTTTTTGCATACCAATCGCTATTCTTTGACTTCAAAGCAAAACACTTTTGCTTGCGACGCTATGCTAAACAAAAGATATATGATGCATTAATTGGCGCGTATTCCCTGAACCTGTCCGCAAAAGGAAGCAACCATGCTAATCACCGGCACCACCCGGGTCGTGGTCCACCTGACCTACCCGGCCAAGCATTTGCGCACGCCGTCCTTCTTCAACCCGCTCCTTGAACGCCTGGGCCATGACGGCGTGCTGGTGCCTTGGGAGGTTTCGCCCGCCAACCTGGCCTCAGCCTGGCAAGGCCTGCGCGGGATCGAGAACCTCGCCGGGGTGATCGTCACCGTGCCGCACAAGATCGAAGTCGCTCATCTGTGTGATGAACTCCAGGGCACAGCGCAGTTGCTCAAGGTGTGCAACGTCGCCCGCCGTTTAGCCGATGGGCGCTTCACTGGGCGGATGTTCGATGGCGAAGGGTTTGTCCGTGGCCTGAAAAACCAAGGCCACAGCCTGGCTGGCAAACGCGTGCTACTGCTTGGCGCCGGTGGCGCCGCCACGGGGATAGCCCACGCCCTGCTGGCCGAGCCGTTGGAACAGTTGGTGATCAGCAATCGCTCCGCGGCCAAGGCCCAGGAGCTGGCGAACCAGCTGCAAGGCCTGGTGCCTGGTCGTCAGGTGGCAGCCGGTGCCGCCGATGGGCGTGGCTTCGATGTGGTGATCAATGCCACCGCCTTGGGGCTGAAGGCCAATGACCCGTTGCCGCTGCCGGTGGAAACGCTCGATCCGTGCACGCTGGTCGGCGAAGTGGTGATGAACCCTGATGTCACCGCGTTGCTCGAGGCCGCTCAGGCGCGTGGCTGCCAGATTCACAAGGGCGTGCACATGCTCACCGGGCAGGTTGAGTTGTTGGCTGATTTTCTGTTCGGCCACTAATGCCCGGTCAAAACCCGCTGTCTTGCCCCTACACAAAAACCTCTATAACGGAGCACTACATGACCAAGATCGCAATCATCACCGGTGGCGGCTCAGGCATCGGCCTGGCCACTGCCCAGCGCCTGCTCGCCGACGGTTACCAGGTGCATACCCTGGGCCTGGGCGAACCTGAGC
This sequence comes from Pseudomonas sp. NY11955, assembly GCF_048068035.1. NCBI lineage: Bacteria > Pseudomonadati > Pseudomonadota > Gammaproteobacteria > Pseudomonadales > Pseudomonadaceae > Pseudomonas > Pseudomonas sp. NY11955. The sequence goes on along the minus strand of NZ_JBLUPS010000003.1, from coordinate 114,892 downwards.
AATCGATTGCAGGTATTCACTACCAGGAACTGGATGTCACCAGCGACGCCGCGGTCAACGATTTCTTCAGCCGTTTCGAACGTATCGATGCGCTGATCAATGCCGCCGGCGTCATCGACCACAGCCGTGAATGGCAACTGGGCGGTTTCAGCCGCGTGCTCGAGGTCAACCTCACCGCCGTCATGCGCATCAGCAACGCCGCCCTGCCCGCGCTCAAGCTGGCTCGCGGCGCGGTGATCAATTTCGCTTCGATGTGGGGCATCTTCGGCTCGGCCAAGACCCCAGCCTATGCCTCGAGCAAAGCGGCTATCGCTGAACTCACCCGCTGCCAGGCCGTGGCCTGGGCGGGCGACGGGGTGCGTTCGAATGCCGTGGCACCAGGCTGGATCGTGACCCAGCTGTCACGCCGCGCCTACGAAGACCCAAGCCGCTCAGCCAGCATCCTGTCACGCATTCCAATGCAGGCCTGGGGCCAGCCTGAAGACGTGGCCAACGCCATCGCCTTCCTGGTCTCTGCCAACGCTCGCTACATCACCGGCACCACCCTGGCCGTCGACGGTGGTTATTCGATCGCCTGATTCACCACTGAACTGACCTACGGCCGTCACTGCTAGCGGAAGTCGCTTGACGGTCAAAACACATGATATATGATGCATCACATATGACCGAAATCCTCGCGGATCTCGCATAACAACAACAAGCAGTCACAAAGAGGTGCCGTATGAATCTGGTATTCGGATCGCCCGGGCGCTACGTGCAAGGCCCTGGTGTACTTGATGAGACAGGCCAATACCTGGCCCATTGCGGCCGCAGCGCCGTGGTGGTCATCGACAGTTTCGTCATCGGCCTGGTCAAGGAGCGTCTGGACGCCACCTGCGCCCGCGCCAACGTCCACCTGCACTACATCACCTTCAATGGTGAGATCACCGCCCAGGGCATCGCCGCCCTGCGCCAGTCCGCCGCGCGGTTTGCCTTCGACATGATCCTGGCAGTCGGTGGCGGCAAGTCGATCGACGCCGGCAAAGCCCTGGCCCACGCCTCTGGCGCCGCCCTGATCAGCATGCCCACCGTGGCCTCCAACGATGCGCCGACCTCGAAGAACTTCGTCGTCTACGACGAGCATCATCAGCTCAGCGAAGTCGGCCACCTGCTGAGCAGCCCACGCTATGTGCTGGTCGATACCCGCCTGATCGCCCAAGCCCCCCGCACGTTCCTGCTGGCGGGCATCGCCGATGCCCTGACCAAGAAGTTCGAAGCCGAACAGTGCCTTAAGGCTGGCGGCGTCAATATGTTCGGCGCCCGCCCTTCGCTGGCCGGCGTGACCCTGGCCCGCGAGTGCTACCAGGTGCTGCGCGCGCACGCTGAAGACGGCCTGGCGCTGGCAGGCAGCGGCGAAGTCAACGAATCGTTCGAACGCCTGATCGAGGCCGTGCTGCTGATGAGCGGCCTGGGCTTTGAGAGTGGCGGCCTGTCGATCGCCCACGCAATGACTCGCGGCCTGTCGAAGATCCCTGGCGCACGCGACCAGGTGCACGGCTGGCAGGTTGCCTATGGCCTGCTGGTGCAGCTGGTACTTGAGGACCGCGAAGCGTCGTTCATGGCTGAGCTGCTGGCCTTCTACCGACGTATCGGCCTGCCCTGCAACTTGGTCGATTTGGGCGTCGATGTGCTCGATCAAGCGACCCTGCTGCAGGTTGCCGAGCCGACCCTTCAAGCGCCCCACGCGCGCAATTTCGTGCGCGCCAACGGCCATCCCCTAACCAGTGATGAACTGATCGAGGCCATGCGCGCGCTCGAATCTTTGACCCGCTGAATTTCCCCGGCAACACCCACCCTGCGATGCCTGCATTTGGAGGTAGAGATGGCTACACCCCGTAAAACCCTCGAGGCCTGGAAAGCCAGCGATTTCGTGCCTAGCGCCGAGACCGTCGCCCACCTGCGCGACCGGGCGAAATTCGTCCGCCTGGAAACCATCCGCCTGATCGAGATCGCCAAGACTGGCCACTACACCTCGGTGTTCTCCGCCGCCGAGCTGTTCTCCGCCCTTTACTACGACGTACTGAACCTGCGCCCAGAAGAGCCAAACTGGGCTGGCCGTGACCGCTTCCTGATGGGCAAGGGCCATGCTGCCGTCGGCCAATTTCCGATTCTGGCCGACCTCGGCATCTTCCCCAAGCAATGGCTGGATGACTACACACGCCTGGGTAGCCCTCTGGGCGATCACCCTGATATGCGCAAAGTACCCGGTATCGACTTCTCGTCCGGCTCCATCGGCCATGCCCTGTCCGGCGGCTTGGGCATGTGCCTGGCCCAGCGCTTCACCGGCCATGAATATGACGTTTTCGTCATGCTCGGTGACGGCGAAATGCAGGAAGGCCAGGTCTGGGAAGCAGCCATGGGCGCAGCCCATCACAAGGCCAGTCGACTGATCGCGATTGTCGATCGCAACGGCTTCCAGCTCGACGGCAGCGTTGACGATGTCATCGGCGTCGAGCCGCTGGATGAGAAATGGCGCGCCTTCGGCTGGGAGGTGCACGTGATCGACGGCCACGACATCGCCGAGGTGACCACCACCCTGCGCAAGGTCAAGGCCGACGAAAACCGCGACAAACCGGTCTGCATCATCGCCAAGACCGTCAAGGGCAAAGGGGTTTCATACATGGAAACCGAGCCGGGCTGGCACCTGGGTTACCTGGACCCTGAAGACGCCAAACGCGCCATCGCTGAAATCGAAGCCAAGGAGATCTGAACCATGAGCGCCCCCCTGTCCCCCAACTCCTGGCAATACCGTGGCCTGAACGCCATGAACCCAGGGCTTTCCTACCTCTCCGATGCCCTGATCGAGTTGACCCGCGAGGGTCATCCGGTGATGGCAGGCTCCGCCGACCTGCAGTATTCCAACGGCCTGAACAAGTTCGCCACGGCGTTCCCGGATCGCTACATCCAGTTCGGCATCTCCGAGCAGAACATGGTCACCGCCGCCGCCGGCCTGGCCACCTGCGGGGTGATGCCGTTCGTGGCGACCTTCGCCTCGTTCCTCGGCCTGCTGTGCTGCGAACAGATCCGCATGGACGTCGCCTACTCGGCGCAACCGGTGCGCCTGATCGGCCACCACACCGGGATCTCGCTGGGCTTCTACGGCACCTCGCACCACGCCACCGAAGACATCGCGACCATGCGCTCGATCGCCGACCTGGCAGTGGTTTCGCCCTCCGACGGGCCGCAACTGGCCGCAGCGATCAAGGCCTCGGCCAGCTACGACAAACCGGTGTACTTCCGTATCGGTCGTGGTCGCGACCCGATCATCTACGAGAACGGCGCCACCTTCGAATTCGGCAAGGCCACCGAGCTTGTGCAGGGCGAAGAGCTGACCATCATTGCCTGTGGCATCACCGTGCATCCGGCGTTGGCCGCTGCGCGCAAGCTCAATGCCGAGGGCCGTTCGGTGGGTGTGATCGACATGGCGTCGATCAAGCCAATCGACCGTGAGGCGATCCTGCAGGCCGCCGCGCGCAGCAAGCGGATGATGACGGTCGAGGAGCACAACGTGCTCGGCGGCTTGGGCGCGGCCGTGGCCGAGGTGCTGGCCGACGAAGGTGTCGGGATCAAGCTCAAGCGCCATGGGATCTATGACGAGTACAGCCTGATCGCACCACCGACCCACCTCTACCAGCACTACAAGCTCGACGCCGCTGGCATCGAGGAAGTGGCGCTCGCGCACCTGGCGAGCTGACATCTGCCGCTGTACGGGCAGCGCCAGCCCTGGCGCTGTCCGCCCCTTTCGCTCGGAGCCAACAATGAACAATATGACCGAGACCCTGCCCGGCAGCGTGGCCCAGGCCACGCCAGGCGCTGTCAACCTGCGCCGCAAATCCTTGCTCGCCACTGGCGTCGGCAACCTGCTGGAGTGGTTCGACTGGACCCTCTACACCGTCGCGTCGGTTTACATCGCCGCCGCCCTGTTCGACAAAAGCAACCCCACCTCTGCGCTACTGGCCACCCTTGCCGTGTTCGCCGCAGGCTTTTTGTTGCGCCCCTTGGGCGGCATCGTCTTCGGCATCCTCGCCGACCGCCTCGGCCGGCGCACCGTGCTGCTCAGCACCATGCTGCTGATGGCCGGCGCCAGCCTGCTGATCGCCTTTATCCCCTCCTATGAAGCCATTGGCAGTTGGGCCTCGGCCTTGTTACTAGGTGCGCGGCTGGTCCAGGGTTTCGCCCATGGCGGCGAGACCACCACCTCCTACGCCTATATCGCCGAAATTGCCCCGCCGAAACGCCGTGGGCTATGGTCGAGCACGGTGTTTTTCGCCGTCGGCAGCGGCTCGTTGCTGGCGACCTTCTACATGGCCCTGCTGACCTCGGTGCTCAGCGTCGAAGAAATGCAGCAATGGGGCTGGCGTATCCCGTTCGCCACTGGAGGTGTGCTGGCCGTGGTCGCCCTGTGGCTGCGGCGCAACATGATGGAGAGCGAGCACAGCCCAAGTGCCAGCCACAATTCGCTGCAGGCGCCTTGGAGCCGCGGCCAGGTCGTGCAACATGGAGTGCGCTTGTTCCTCTATGAAGCCGGAGCGACCCTGACCTACTACACCTGGGTGACCTCGGCGTCGATCTACGCCATGACCGTCAAGGGCATGGATCCGCACAGTGCGTTCATGATGAGTTGCGTTGCCCAGGTGATCTACCTGGCCTTCCTGCCGGTGTGTGGCTGGCTGTCGGACCACTGGGGGCGCAAGGTCTGCGCGCTGATCTCGCTGCTGGGCATTGCCGCGACGCTGTTCCCGCTGTGGGGCATGATCTCCAGCGAGCCATGGACACTGATGGTGGCGCAGACAGCCGGGTTGATGCTGGTGGCGTTCATCACCGGCTGCAAGCCGGCATCGATCTCCGAGCAGATTCCGACGCGCTATCGCACGCGGATGTTTGGGGTGTGCATTTCCTTGGGGGTGGCCGTGTTTGGCGGGACCGCCTCATACCTGACCACTTGGTTGTACTCGGAGCAGATCGGTTGGGTATTTAATGTTTATCTAATCGTGGTGGCAGTAATTGCCAGTGCAGTGGTATTGATGTGGAAAAACAACCACGGTATTCCGATCAACCAGGTTTGAGTCGTTTATCGCAGCTGACTCCATGTAGATCCGGATGATCTGCATGGAGACTTCAATACGCCGAAGCGCATGTCCTTTGGCAGCTATCCCCAAGTGGGGCTGCGTGACGCTCGGACACGGCGCGACGAGGCCCGAACGCTGATTGCTCAGGGCACCAACCCCAGTAACTCGGGCATGCCGAATCGCCATTTCCGAAAGAGCCATGGTGACCTCCTGAACCTGCCGGAAGCCAAATGCTCATCTCGTCAGCGATCCTGCTCCATCGAGAAACCGAATTGGGGTCTATCCCATTCTGGCCTCAAATCTGGCCTTAAAATGCGCGGCTACCCCGGTTGCCGGTGGTTTTCGCTGGAACGAAAAAAGGGCCTTTCGGCCCTTTTTTCAACGACTTACAGACTTCCATGGAACTCTGTAGATCTATAACTGGAGCGGGAAACGAGACTCGAACTCGCGACCCCGACCTTGGCAAGGTCGTGCTCTACCAACTGAGCTATTCCCGCGTCGTGATGGGTGCCATTCTAGCGATTTCTAAAACAGCGTCAACCCCTTGATTCAAAAAAACTTTTATTTTTGTTCCGAGCCTTCGCGCAGGTGCGGCCAGGCAGCCAGCAGGTAGTGCACCATCGACCACAGCGTCAGCCCCGCCGCCACCAGTAGTAGACCGTAGCCCAGGATCACCCAGAAGGTCACTGCTGGTGGGTTGGCCAGCAGAATCACCAGCGCCAGCATCTGCGCCGCCGTCTTCCACTTGCCAAGGTTGGACACCGCCACATGCGCCCGCGCACCCAGCTCGGCCATCCACTCGCGCAGCGCCGACACCACGATTTCACGGCCAATGATCACCGCTGCTGGCAGGGTCAGCCAGAAATTGGCATGGGTCTGCACCAGCAGTACCAGGGCCACTGCCACCATCAGCTTGTCGGCCACCGGATCGAGGAAGGCACCGAACGGCGTGCTTTGCTGCAGACGACGCGCCAGGTAGCCGTCCAGCCAGTCGGTGGCAGCGGCAACGGCGAACACACTGCTGGCTGCCATGTAGCTCCACTGATAGGGCACATAGAACAGCAGGATGAAGATCGGGATGAGCAGGACGCGTAGAACGGTGAGCAGGTTTGGAATATTCATCGGTACGACTGGCTGCAAGTTGAGCCCGGCATTCTACTCGCTATGCAGGCTGGCATAAATTGATTCGGCAAGCTTTTTACTGATGCCGGGGGCTTTGGCGATTTCATCGACACTGGCGCGGTTGAGCTCCTGCAGACCGCCGAAATGTTTCAGCAGGTCGCGCCGGCGCTTCGGCCCTACCCCGGCCACATCCTCGAGGCTGGAGACGCGACGGGCCTTGCCACGGCGGGCGCGGTGGCCAGTGATAGCAAAACGGTGGGCTTCGTCGCGGATCTGCTGGATCAGGTGCAAGGCCGATGAATCGCCTTTGAGGGTAAATTCGTGATGCACATCGTTCAGATAAAGGGTTTCGAAACCCGCCTTGCGCGTTACCCCCTTGGCCACACCGAGCAGGGTCAGGTCGGTAAAGCCCAGTTCCTGCATCACGTCGCGGGCCATGTTCAGCTGGCCTTTGCCGCCGTCCACCAGCAGCACGTCGGGCAGTTTGCCCTCGCCGTCCTTGATACGCCCGTAGCGGCGGGTCAGGGCCTGGTGCATGGCGGCGTAGTCGTCGCCAGCGGTGACACCTTCGATATTGAAGCGGCGGTAATCGGACTTCAGTGGGCCTTCCGGGCCGAACACCACGCAACTGGCCACAGTGGCTTCGCCACTGGAGTGGCTGATGTCGTAGCACTCCAGGCGTTGCGGCACTTCGTCCAGGCCCAGCACTTCGGCCAACGCCTCGAAGCGAGCGGCCATGTGCTGACGGTTGGCCAGGCGGGCGTTCAGCGCCTGCTCGGCATTGGTCACTGCCAACTGCTGCCAGCGAGCGCGGGTGCCACGCACCCGCTGGCTGATGGTCAACTCGCGGCCACGCAGCGTGTGCAGTGCTTCGGCAATGGCGTCGAAGTCTTCGTGAACAACGTTGACGATCAATTCGCCTGGCAGTTCGCGTTCGGCGTTGCCCAGGTAATACTGGGAAAGGAAGGCGGCCATGACCTCGGCCACCTCTTCCTCGATGCCCACCTGCGGGAAAAAGTTCTTGCTGCCCAGTACTCGCCCGCCGCGCACGCTGATCAAGTGCACACAGGCGCCACCCGGGTTGACGAAGGCCGCGATGACATCGACGTCGCCGCTGCCACCCTCGATGTACTGCTGGTCCTGCACACGGCGCAGCAGCGCGATCTGGTCACGAAGTTCGGCGGCTTTTTCGAAATTGAGGGCCATGGCGGCCTGCTCCATCTCGGCATTCAACTCGTTGCCCAGTTGCTGGCTACGCCCTTCCAGGAACATTACCGAATGGCGCACGTCCTCGGCGTACTCCTCAGCGGTCACCAGGTCGGTACAAGGCCCTTTGCAGCGTTTTATCTGGTACTGCAGGCACGGTCGGGTGCGGTTTGCGTAGTAGCTGTCTTCGCACTGGCGCACGGAAAAGGCCTTTTGCAGCAGGCTGAGGCTTTCACGGATGGCCCCGGCGCTCGGGTAAGGGCCGAAGTAGCGGCCCTTGGCCTTTTTCGCCCCACGGTGAATGCCCAGCCGCGGGAACTCGCCGTCGGAAAGGAACACATAGGGGTAGGATTTATCGTCGCGCAACAGAATGTTGTAGGGCGGCCGCCATTGCTTGATCAGGTTCTGTTCCAGCAGCAACGCCTCGGTTTCGTTGGCGGTGATGGTGGTTTCTACCTGGGCGATGCGGGCGACCAGCGCGGCCGTCTTGGGCGCCAGGCCGGTCTTGCGAAAATAGCTGGCCAGGCGCTTTTTCAGGTTCTTGGCCTTGCCCACGTAAAGCAGCCGGGCCTCGCCGTCGAACATCCGGTAAACACCTGGGCGACCACTGCAGGTCGCCAGGAATGCGCTGGCATCAAAAACTTGGGACATGGGGTTTTACAGGCTTGCGTCAACCATACCGTGGCGAACGGCCAGCAAGGTCAGTTCGACGTCGCTGGTGACCGAGAGTTTTTCAAAGATCCGATAACGGTAAGTATTGACGGTCTTGGGCGAGAGGCACAACTTGTCGGAGATGATCTGCACTTTCTGGCAGCCGACGATCATCAGGGCAATCTGGATTTCCCGCTCGGACAACGTGTCGAACGGCGAGCCCTGAGGCTGGAAGGGTTTCAACGCCAGCTGCTGGGCGATCTGCGGGCTGATGTAGCGTTGGCCGGCAAACGCCAGGCGGATGGCCTGAACCATTTCATCGAGGCCTGCGCCCTTGGTCAGGTAGCCGGCGGCGCCGGCCTGCAACAAGCGTGTGGGAAACGGGTCTTCCTCGCACACCGTCACCGCCACCACCTTGATGTCCGGATGGCTGCGCAGCAACTTGCGGGTGGCTTCCAGGCCACCGATGCCGGGCATTTTCACGTCCATCAGCACCACGTCCGGCTTCAGCTCTCGAGCCAGCTTGAGCGCCGACTCGCCTGAATCCCCCTCACCCACCACCTGCAGGCCATCGATGTCAGCCAGCATGCGGGTAATACCGGTTCGTACCAGATCGTGATCATCGACCACTAAGACCCTAATCAAGCACACACCTCGTAAACTGGGCGATTGGATCCCGCCACCTTAACAAAATTTTTCACGCCGGGCCTAGCGCTATGCTTCCGTAAGAAACGCCTGACGTTCAACGGTATGAGGCCTTACAGCTTGCCGGGGCTTCACGTTGTTGGCCAAGCGCCCCAACAGATGCCAGAACGCCACCTGATCGTCCAACGACAATTGTCGAAAAGCCCCCAGCAAACCGGACTCATCCGTGCTCAAGCCTTCCAGCGGTGCCGGGGTGCGCAGGCCGCTGAGCACGTACAGCGCATCCACGCCCCTGGCCGCCAGCGCTGCCAGGTAATCGACTCGGGGCGTGCGTTCACCGCTTTCGTACTTACCTTGGGCGTTGGGCTCGACCCCGCCGATATCGCCGAATACACGCTGAGTCATGCCCAACCGTTCACGTTCTTCCCGCAGCCGCGGGCCTATTCCACTCATAGCGGTCTCTCCTCTTCCCTGATTTCCCTCATGCACGGTCTACCCGCCTGCAGCCGCCAACATGTGGATCCACTATGCCCCTGCTCCTCGGTCGCGACAAGCCATCATTTAGCTATTAGCTGATTGCCCGCTGCATACGCACAAAGCAATCGTCTTCACCCATTTCGACGAAGCCGTGGCGCTGGTACAACAGGCGGGCCGGGTTGCTGCGGAACACCATCAGCCGCAACAGCGGGAGCTGCCGCTGCCTGGCCCACAGCGCCAACTGTTCCAACACCCAGCTACCGACCCCACGCCCACGGTGCTCGGGCAACAGGTGCAACTCGCGGATGAACAGCGCCTGGCGGTCCTGGCTGAGGCTGCAGAAACCCAGCAGGGTGTGGTCTTCGATCACCAGCCACTGCTCGCGCCAGCCCCAGGCTTCGTCGAAGGCCTCTTCGATCCACAGCAGGTCGTATTCGCGGTAGTACGGCAACATGGCGCGGCGCGTGAGATCACGGGCGAAGGTGCAGTGGCTGTCGTCGGCGGGGATCAACTGTAAAGGCATCGCATAGCGCTCATCGGGCATAACACACAGGCGAACTGCCAGGTCCACGCCTGTCCAGTTCGTCTTCCAGCCACTCGGCCAGCACCCGGGCATTGTTGTGCTCGCTGTCCTTGCCGGCATAAAGCAATGTCAGCGTGCCCTTCCCGGCCATGTCCAGTAGCGGATACCAGTGCTCGGGATGGGCCGCCAGCTCTTGCTGGTAGCGCTGGGTAAAACCGGCAAAATCGACCTCACCTTGGTGAAACGCCTTGCGCAATGCCGCCGTGGGTGCCACTTCGCGCAACCATTCCCCATGCAGGTCTTCCTTGCGTTTGTTGCGCGGCCACAGGCGGTCGACCAGCACGCGCCGGCCATCGTCATCCTCAACCGCATCGTAGACGCGCTTGCAGCGAATCATGGGCTTCTCCCGCCATTACCGCTCGTCTTGAGCCTAGATAATTCATTGATCGAGGTCACGGCTGGTTTACGAATTGTTTCTATGCTCAAGGCCTTTGGCAACTTCGCCCACGCCAATCGGAGCCCTCATGGCAACCCCGTCAGTGGCCAGCCAGCCGCAACTGGCCCAACGCGACTCCCGCCCACAGCTTGCCCATAAGCCTGGGCGTGCCACTTTGCTGCTGTTCTTCGGCCTGTTGCTGGCAGGCATCGCCTACACCGCCTGGAGCCTCAAGCAGGATGTGACCGCCAGCGGTACGGTAATCACCACGGTCACACCGTTCCTGCTGCTGGGCCTGGCACTGCTGATTGCCCTTGGCTTCGAGTTCGTCAACGGCTTCCATGACACCGCCAACGCGGTGGCCACGGTGATCTACACCCATTCGTTGCCGGCGCCGGTAGCGGTAATGTGGTCCGGGCTGTGCAATTTCCTGGGGGTGCTGCTTTCCAGCGGCGCGGTAGCGTTCGGCATCATCGCCCTGCTACCGGTAGAGCTGATTCTGCAGGTCGGCTCGTCAGCCGGCTTCGCCATGGTCTTCGCCCTGCTGCTGGCAGCGATCATCTGGAACCTTGGCACCTGGTGGCTGGGGCTGCCGGCGTCGTCCTCGCACACCCTGATTGGCTCGATCATCGGTGTGGGCGTGGCCAATGCGCTGATGCATGGGCGTGACGGCACCAGCGGCGTGGACTGGGCCCAGGCCAGCAAGGTGGGTTACGCCCTGCTGTTCTCGCCGCTGATCGGCTTTGCCTGCGCCGCCCTGTTGCTGCTGGCCCTGCGCGCACTGGTCAAACGCCAGGCGCTGTACCAGGCACCGGAAGGCCGCACACCGCCACCGTGGTGGATTCGCGGTGTGCTGATCCTCACCTGCACCGGGGTGTCTTTTGCCCACGGCTCCAACGACGGCCAGAAAGGCATGGGCCTGATCATGCTGATTCTGGTCGGTACCCTGCCGATGGCCTACGCGCTGAACAAGACCATGCCCAACGAACAGGCCCTGCAGTTTTCCGCGGTCGCCGAGGTAACCCGTCAGGCACTGGTACGTAGCGACCCGCAAGCGGCGCCGGCCGACCCGCGCCAGGTACTGACCTTGTTCATTGCCGAACCCAAGGCCAGCCCGCAACTGGTACCAGCACTGGCAGCGCTGACCGGAATCATCGGCGAACAAGTCAAAGGCTATGGCTCGATTAAACGCGTCCCGGCCGAAGCCATGGCCAACGTGCGAAATGACATGTACCTGACCAGCGAAGCCATTCGCCTGATCGAAAAGAACCGGCTGGTTGCGTTCGATGCGGATACCCGCGGCCACCTGCAGTTGCTCAAGACCCAGTTGGACGACGCCACTCGCTACATCCCGCTGTGGGTGAAGGTGGCCGTGGCCATTGCGTTGGGGCTGGGGACCATGGTTGGCTGGCGGCGCATCGTGGTCACGGTGGGCGAGAAGATCGGCAAGACCCACCTCAGTTACGCCCAAGGGGCTTCGGCCGAAGTGGTAGCGATGTGCACCATTGGTGCGGCGGACATGTTCGGGCTGCCGGTGTCGACCACCCATGTCCTGAGTTCAGGGGTGGCCGGGACCATGGTGGCCAACGGTTCGGGAATCCAGAAGCGGACGCTGATCAACCTGCTGATGGCGTGGGTGCTGACCTTGCCAGCAGCGATGTTGCTGGCAGGTAGCCTGTACTGGCTGCTGAACCAGATTTTCTAGCAGCCAGTAGGAGCAGCCTTGTGCTGCGAAAAGGCCGGAAACTGCTTTCTGCCTTACCGGCCTCTTCGCAGCACAAGGCTGCTCCTACAGGGTGAATTGCGCCCTGCCTGATCAGCTCGGAATCTTCAGGCCACGCTGTACGGCTGGCCGCTCAAGGAACGCCGCCAGTACCCGCTGCACTTCCTTGAACTGATCGAAGCCCACCAGCTCACGAGCGTTGTAACGCTCCACCAGGTTGCGCACCCACGGGAAAATCGCGATATCGGCGATGCTGTATGCGTCGACCATCCATTCCCGGCCCAGCAAATGCCGGTCAAGCACACCCAGCAGGCGCTTGGACTCGTTGACATAGCGGTCGCGCGGACGCTTGTCCTCGTATTCCTTGCCAGCAAAGAAATGGAAGAAACCAACCTGCCCAAACATCGGCCCGATGCCGCCCATCTGGAACATCAGCCACTGCAGGGTCTGGTAACGCTGGGCGGGATCCTGGCTAAGCAACTGGCCACTCTTCTCTGCCAGGTACTGCAGGATCGCCCCCGACTCGAACAGCGGCAGCGGCTGGCCACCCGGCCCGTTGGGGTCGAGGATGGCCGGGATCTTGTTGTTGGCACTGAGCGAGATGAACTCGGCACTCAGCTGGTCATCGTTGTCGAAGCTGACCTTGTGCGGCTCATAGGCCAGGCCGATTTCCTCGAGCATGATCGACACCTTGACGCCATTGGGCGTCGGCAGCGAGTAAAGCTGAAGGCGTTCGGGGTGTTTGGCGGGCCACTTGCGGGTAATGGGGAAAGCACTGAGATCGGTCATGATCAACCTTGCCTGGGGGATGAACCTGTCACTCTAGAGACATCCCCGGCCGCTGACCATCACCGACCACTTGTCAGGCCTGGCCGTGGGCCTTGAGCTTGAGTTTTTCGGTATCGACACGCACGAACACCGAATCGGCGCTCACGGTCAGTACATCGTCAGCCCAGACTTCGCAGACCACCCGGCTCTTGCGCCCCACTTCGCCCTCCACTCGCGCCTTGAGCAACAGCTCGACACCCATGGGCGTGGGTTTGAGATAGGTCAGGTTGAGCGTGCCGGTGACGCAATCGATACGCGGCAGGCTGCCCGGCTCGCGGCCTTCGTTGCGGTAGTGGTACGCCATGGCTGTCCAGTTGGAATGGCAGTCGACCAGCATCGCCAGCAGGCCGCCGTAAACCAGGCCGGGCCAGCCGATGAAAGTGCTGTCGGGCGCGTGCCGGCACAGCAGGTGAACGCCGTCGGCGTCCCAGTAGCTTTGCAGGTGCAGGCCGCTGGGGTGGGAGCAGCCGCAGCCATAGCAGGTGCCCTCAGGCGCCGCGAGGGCCTGGAGGGAGAGTGTGTGATCAGTCATACGCTTCCTGTGCTTGTTGGAATGGGGGCGCGCAACGCCCCCATTAAAGCAGAAACGTCAGGCCGTCTGGGCAACCGCATTGGCACGCCGTTGGGTCAGCGAAACCAGCAGGATGAACGCGGTCACCCCGGCAGTCATCAGCGTTTCATAGCGGTAGGCATCGCTGACCAGCATGTAGCCCAGCACCATGACGATGGTGCCGATCACCAGCCAGGTCAGCCACGGGAACAGCCACATCTTCAGCTCAAGCGGGCGCCCTTCACGCTCGGCACGGGCACGCATGCGCAACTGCGATACGGCAATCACCAGGTACACCAGCAAGGCGATGGCGCCCGTGGTGGACAACAGGAAGCCGAATACCTTGCCTGGGAACACATAGTTGACCAGGCAGCCGGCAAAACCTGCCAGGGTAGAGAAGATCACCGCCACGGTCGGCACGCCGGAACCTGAGATGCGCTTGGTCACGCTCAGCGCCTGGCCACGAGCCCCCAGCGAATAGAGCATGCGCGAGGCAGTGTACAGCCCGGAGTTCATGCAACTGGTCACCGCCACCAGCACCACCAGGTCAACCAACAGTTTGGCACCCGGTACATTCAACACTTCCAGCACACGCTGGAACGAACCGACCGCTTTCAGCGCTGGGTCGTTCCAGGCTACCAGCGACACCACCAGGAAGATCGACGCCAGGTAGAAGATGGCGATGCGGTACACCACCAGGTTGGTGGCGCGGCGGATCTTGTCCTTCGGGTTGGCGGTTTCATCAGCAGCGATGGTGACAATTTCGGCACCGAAGAACGAGAAGATGGTGATCAGCACGCCACCCAGCACCGTCCCAAAGCCGTTAGGCATGAAGCCGCCGTTGTCCCACAACCGGCTGACCCCAGAGACTTCGGCCAGGGGCCAGAAGCCGAACACCGCCAAGGTGCACACCCCGATGAAGCCAATGATCGCCAGCACCTTGACCAGCGCGAACCAGTACTCGAAGGCACCGAAATTCTTCACGCTAACCAGGTTGGTACCCGACAGCACGATCATGATCAGGAAGGCGAACAGCCAGGACGGCACACCGGGGAAGTAGGCATGCAGGATGTCAGCCCCCGCGATGGCTTCCACTGGAATGATCAACACCCAGAACCACCAGTACAACCAGCCGATGGTGAAGCCCGCCCAAGGGCCGATGGCTTCCGAGGCATAAGTGGAGAACGAGCCGCTGTTGGGGTTGGCGATGGCCATTTCGCCAAGCATGCGCATCACCAGCAGCACCAGCAGCCCGGTCATGGCGTAGGAAATGAGGATGGCCGGGCCGGCGGTGGCGATGGCGTTGGAGGAACCGATGAACAGGCCGGCACCGATGATGCCGGCGATGGAAATCATGGAAACCTGACGGGAGGTCAGGCCGTGCTGCAGAGAGCGCTGTTTCTTGTTGTCTTGCGAAGCCATGAAGAACCCTCGAGTGGGTCGGCCGCAGCAAAGCGGCTGAAGGTCGGAGCAGAATTCTTATAAATTTCTGTTGTTCGTTGTTGTTGTTTTGCAGATACCGGCGCGTGTTCTGACCTCCTCTTCGCATGACCGGTTGTCATCGTTGATCCAGGTCAGTATTAATCTATAGGCCGGGGTCAACAAACGACCTTTTCGAACCACATGATTCCGTTTTGGAATGAACTTCTTCCTTTTTTGCTCGGTATTTGCCCGTCATGTCCAAACGCCTGATGCCCTCGACCACCGCCCTTCAGTGCTTCGAAGCGGCCGCTCGCCACCTCAGTTTCACCCGCGCGGCGCAGGAACTGCACCTGACCCAGAGCGCCGTCAGCAAGCAGGTGGCGCAGCTCGAGGACATGCTCTCGCACTCGCTGTTCCAGCGTATTCGCCGGCGCCTGCACCTGACACCGGCCGGCGCGCTGTACCTCACCGAAGTGAACAAGATCCTCACCCAGATCGACATTTCCAGCCGCTACATCCTCAGCTACGGCGACGAAACCGAAGTGCTGCGCATCGCCACCCAGCCCACTTTCGGCGCCCGCTGGCTGGTGCCCAAGCTCAAGGGTTTTGGCGACCGCTACCCCCGTATTCACCTGGATGTACGCAACGAACTGGAACCGTTCGACCTGGTGCAGGCCAAGGCCGACATCGCCTTTTTCTTCGGCCAGGGCACCTGGCCCGGGGCGACTTGCATCGAGCTGTTCAGGGAAGAAGTGGTGCCGGTATGCAGCCCGCAGCTGCTGGCCGACCATCGATTCGACAGTGCCCAGGCATTGACCGAGCACCGCCTGTTGCAGTGCGTGTCGCGGCCGGAGGCCTGGCATGAGTGGTTCCTGGGGCTTGGGCTGCATAGCCAGAACAGCTACCACGGGCCGCGCTTCGACACGTTTTACCTGTGCATACGCGCGGCGATTGCAGGCTGCGGCATTGCCCTGATACCGCGCTACCTGGTGGCCGAAGAGCTGAGCGAGGGCAAGCTGGTGGTGGCCTGGGACCACCCAGTGGCGAGCAATGGCAAGCACTTCATTGCCCACGCCGAACATGCGGCCGAAGTGCCAAAGATCAGAGCCTTTGTGCAGTGGATTCAGGAGCGGGTGGCTGAGGGGGATTGATTCAACCGGTACCGGCAACGCAAAGCAAGGGCGAGATCAAGAATCCAGGGAATGATCGCAATCGAATAATTCGTTTGCGGACTAACCCCTCGACACGCTTGGATAATAACAAACTCGAACAAAGGTCCCGCGTGCCCATGAACCAGGAAAGTATCAGCCAATCCATTGCCATCGTTCACCCGATCACACTTTCCCATGGCCGTAATGCCGAAGTTTGGGACACCGATGGCAAACGTTACATCGACTTCGTCGGCGGTATCGGTGTGCTCAACCTGGGCCACTGCAACCCGGCCGTGGTCGAGGCTATCCAGGCCCAGGCCACCCGCCTGACCCACTACGCCTTCAACGCGGCCCCGCACGGCCCGTATCTGGCGCTGATGGAGCAGTTGAGCCAGTTCGTACCCGTCAGCTACCCACTGGCAGGCATGCTCACCAACAGCGGCGCGGAAGCCGCGGAAAACGCCCTGAAAGTGGCCCGTGGCGCGACGGGCAAGCGCGCCGTCATCGCCTTCGACGGCGGCTTCCATGGCCGCACCCTGGCCACCCTGAACCTCAATGGCAAGGTCGCCCCGTACAAGCAACGGGTCGGTGAATTGCCCGGGCCTGTCTACCACCTGCCCTACCCCAGCGCCGACACCGGGGTGACCTGCGAGCAGGCGCTCAAGGCCATGGACCGCCTGTTCAGCGTCGAGCTGGCCGTGGAAGACGTGGCAGCGTTCATCTTCGAGCCGGTGCAGGGCGAAGGCGGTTTCCTCGCCCTTGACCCGGCCTTTGCCCAGGCCCTGCGCCGCTTCTGCGACGAGCACGGCATCCTGATCATCATCGACGAGATCCAGTCGGGCTTTGGCCGCACCGGCCAGCGCTTCGCCTTCCCGCGCCTGGGCATCGAGCCCGACCTGCTGCTGCTGGCCAAGAGCATTGCCGGTGGCCTGCCGCTGGGTGCGGTGGTCGGGCGCAAGGAATTGATGGCGTCGCTGCCCAAGGGCGGCCTGGGTGGCACCTATTCAGGCAACCCGATTGCCTGTGCGGCAGCCCTGGCCAGCCTGGCCCAGATGACCGATGAAAACGTCGCCACCTGGGGTGAGCGCCAGGAGCAGGCGATCGTCAGCCGTGTCGAGCGCTGGAAGTCCTCGGGCCTGAGCCCGTACATCGGCCGCCTGACTGGCGTGGGCGCCATGCGTGGCATCGAGTTCGTCAATGCCGATGGCAGCCCGGCACCGGCGCAACTGGCCAAGGTGATGGAGGCAGCCCGGGCCAAGGGCTTGCTGCTGATGCCCAGCGGCAAAGCGCGGCACATCATCCGCCTGCTGGCACCCCTGACCATCGAGGCCGAGGTGCTCGAAGAAGGCCTGGATATCCTCGAGCAGTGCCTGGTGGAGCTGAACTGAGGCTTACAGGCCCAGTTCCTGCGGGGTGAGCATGTCGGACTCGAAGGCAATCCAGCCGCCTTCGAGCTCGGCGTGGCCGTTGACGATCGGGCCGTAGTAGGTCAGGCCGTTCTCCAGGGTCACGCAGATGTGCGTGGCCGACTTTTCGGGGGCTGCGAGCGTACCGACGAAATGCACCTTTTTAAGGGTTTCGGTCACCGCCTCCAGGCCTACGCGCATATTGGGGTTTTCCGAGGCTTCGGTGTCTCCGCCACGGTCTTCGGCGCTGATGGTCACGGTGGCGATGTAAGGGTACTTGCTGCTCAAACGGGGTTACCTCGATGGGTGTGTAGGCGTATGGGCGCGTAGAGTACGGCAGGCAATCTCCGTTGTCTCTACCGGCCTCTGTGGGAGCGGGCGTGCCCGCGAAGAGGCCAGGCCTGCAAAAGGTGATCTGGACGGCCCGATCTGTTAGGGTGCCCGCCGATGCACGCCACACCACACGAGGATCCCGAGTGAGCGCCGAAGAACCCCTGATCGCCGACCTGTTCGAAGTCGACAAACGCCTGTCCCTCAAGCCCGTCGTGGACTTCAACAGCTACCTGCGCAATGCCTTCGGCGAAGGCCCGTGCCGCTGCCACCGCTGCCTGGAAGGTGCCGACCCAAGCACCTATAGCCATGCCCATGACTTCACCTTCGAGGGCCGCCAGTGGCACCGCCGCTTCGCCAGCACCGCCGGCAGCGACGTCGCCCAGGTGTTGAAAAAAGCGTGGTTGTCCTACACCAAAGCCGACCTCAACCTGATCGGCCCGCTGGACCTGACCACCCTCAAGACCTTTACCGAACACGCCCTGCACGCGCGCCTGCTGGCCCTGCTGCCGGCCAGCGGCCTGGCCCGCGAAGTGGATGGCCAGTGGATGCTGCAAGCCCAGGCCGACTGACGGCCCGGCGGCACGGCAGGATTCCACCGGTCTGCTAACGTGGTGGAATCCGCCCATTCGCAGGTAGTCCGCCATGGCCCGCACAACGCCCATCGAGCTGTACCGCAACATCGGCATCGTCGCCCACGTGGACGCCGGCAAGACCACGACCACCGAGCGGATCCTGTTCTACACCGGGGTCAACCACAAGATGGGCGAGGTGCACGATGGCGCGGCGACCATGGACTGGATGGCCCAGGAGCAGGAACGCGGCATCACCATCACCTCGGCGGCAACCACAGCGTTCTGGCAAGGCTCGACCAAGCAGTTCGCCCACAAGTACCGCTTCAACATCATCGACACCCCCGGCCACGTCGACTTCACCATCGAGGTGGAGCGCTCCTTGCGCGTGCTCGATGGCGCGGTGGTGGTGTTCAGCGGCGCTGACGGCGTGGAGCCGCAGTCCGAGACGGTGTGGCGTCAGGCCAACAAGTACCATGTGCCACGCCTGGCCTATATCAACAAGATGGACCGCCAGGGTGCCGACTTCCTGCGCGTGGTCAAGCAGATTGACCAGCGCCTGGGGCACCACCCGGTACCGATCCAACTGGCGATTGGCAGCGAAGAAAACTTCATCGGCCAGATCGACCTGGTGAAAATGAAGGCCATCTACTGGAACGATGCCGACCAGGGCACCAGCTACCGCGAAGAAGACATCCCCGCCGAACTGCAGGCGCTGGCCGACGAATGGCGTGCGCACATGATCGAAGCCGCGGCCGAAGCCAACGACGAGCTGACCATGAAGTTTCTCGAAGGCGAGGAACTGAGCGTCGACGAGATCAAGGCGGCACTGCGCCAGCGCACCATCGCCAACGAGATCGTACCGACCATCCTCGGCTCATCGTTCAAGAACAAAGGCGTGCCGCTGATGCTCGACGCGGTGATCGACTACCTGCCCGCGCCGTCGGAAATCCCGGCGATCAAAGGCACCGATCCCGATGACGAAGAAAAGCACCTGGAGCGCCATGCCGACGACAAGGAACCGTTCTCGGCCCTGGCCTTCAAGATCGCCACCGACCCCTTCGTCGGCACCCTCACCTTCGCCCGCGTGTATTCCGGCGTGCTCAGCTCCGGCAACGCAGTGCTCAACTCGGTCAAGGGCAAGAAAGAGCGTATCGGCCGCATGGTGCAGATGCACGCCAACCAGCGCGCGGAGATCAAGGACGTGTGTGCCGGCGATATCGCCGCACTGATCGGCATGAAGGATGTGACCACTGGCGACACCCTGTGCGACATGGACAAGCCGATCATCCTCGAACGCATGGACTTCCCCGACCCGGTGATTTCCGTGGCGGTGGAACCGAAGACCAAGGCCGACCAGGAAAAGATGGGCATCGCCCTGGGCAAGCTGGCCCAGGAGGACCCGTCATTCCGCGTGCGCACCGATGAAGAGACCGGCCAGACCATCATCTCCGGCATGGGCGAGCTGCACCTGGACATCATCGTCGACCGCATGCGCCGCGAGTTCAACGTCGAAGCCAATATCGGCAAGCCGCAGGTGGCCTACCGCGAAAAAATCCGCAACACCTGCGAAATCGAGGGACGCTTCGTCCGTCAGTCTGGCGGTCGGGGCCAGTACGGCCACTGCTGGATCCGCTTCGCCCCTGGCGACGAAGGCAAGGAAGGCCTGGAGTTCATCAACGAGATCGTCGGCGGCGTGGTGCCGCGCGAGTACATTCCGGCGATCCAGAAAGGTATCGAGGAGCAGATGAAGAACGGCGTGCTCGCCGGCTATCCGCTGATCAACCTGAAGGCAGCGGTGTACGACGGTTCGTATCACGATGTCGACTCCAACGAGATGGCCTACAAGATCGCCGCTTCGATGGCCACCAAGCAGTTGTCGCAAAAAGGTGGCGCGGTGCTGCTGGAGCCAGTGATGAAGGTCGAGGTGGTCACGCCCGAGGAGTACCAGGGCGATATCCTCGGCGACTTGAGCCGACGTCGCGGCATGATCCAGGACGGTGACGAGACGCCGGCCGGCAAGGTGATCCGCGCCGAGGTGCCGTTGGGTGAAATGTTCGGCTATGCCACCTCGATGCGTTCGATGACCCAGGGCCGGGCAAGCTTCTCGATGGAGTTCATTCGCTATGCCGAGGCACCGGCGAGCATTGCCGATACCATCTTCAAGAAAAACCGCGGCGAATGAATCATTCGCCTGTACCGGCCTCTTCGCGGGCCTGCCCGCTCCCACAGGTGCCGCACCAAGGTTGAGTCCTTTGGTGATGCTGTGGGAGCGGGCAAGCCCGCGAAGAGGCCGACACAGGCAGCCATTGTTTATCAGTGCTGCTCGCCAGCCCGCTTCAACAGTTTTTTGCACCGCTCCGACAAATGCACAACCCGCAAATGCTTGCCCGCCTTGGAATACCGCTCGCGCAGGGTCTGCAGCGCCGCAACCGCCGAATAGTCGACAAAGCTCAAATGCTGGCAATCCAGCGTGACCTGGGCCGGGTCCTTGGCCGTGTCGAACTGATTGAGGAACGAAGTGGTGGAGGCGAAGAACAGCGTGCCGTGTACCTGATAACGCTTGCCGCCTTCCCCATCTTCATGGCTGTCGGCATACAACTCCCGCGCATGCTGCCAGGCAAAGTTCAGCGCCGCGATGATGATGCCGAACAGCACTGCCATGGCCAGGTCGGTGAAGACTGTCACGACAGTTACCGCAATGATCGCCAGCACATCGTTCACCGGCACCTTGTTCAGCACCCGCAGCGATGCCCAGGCGAAAGTCTGCTGGGCCACCACGAACATCACGCCTACCAGCGCCGCCAGCGGAATACGCTCGATCAACGGCGACAGGAACAACACGAAGAGCAAAATCATCACCCCGGCCACTACACCCGACAACCGACCACGGCCATTGGAGCTGAGGTTGATCACCGTCTGCCCGATCATCGCGCAGCCACCCATGCCACCGCACAGGCCCGAGACCATGTTGGCGGCACCCAATGCCACACATTCGCGGTCCGGAAAGCCACGGCTCTCGGTGATTTCATCGGTCAGGTTAAGGGTGAGCAAGGTTTCCAGCAGGCCGACCATGGCCATCAACACTGCGTAAGGGGCAATGATCTTCAGGGTTTCCAGGTTCCAAGGCACATCCGGCAGCGCCAGCCCCGGCAGGCCGCCGGCGATATGCGCCATGTCGCCCAGGGTGCGGGTGGGCAACCCCAGCAGGTACACCAGCAGGCCAACGCCAAGGATCGCCACCAGCGCCGGCGGCACCGCGCGAGTCAGTTTCGGCAGCAGGTAAACCACCGCCATGGTGAGTGCGACCAGGCCGATCATCAGGTAAAGCGGCGTGCCACTGAGCCAGTGTTCGCCATCCTTGAAATGCTCCAGCTGGGCCATGGCGATGACGATGGCCAAGCCGTTGACGAAGCCAAGCATGACCGGGTACGGCACCAGGCGCACCAGCTTGCCCAAACGCAGCAAGCCGAACAGGATCATTACCACGCCCCCCAGCAGCACCGTGGCCAGCAGGTACTGCACGCCGTGCTGTACGACCAGCGCGACGATCACCACCGCCATCGAGCCGGCAGCGCCGGAGATCATCCCAGGTCGGCCGCCGAACAGCGCAGTCAGGGTACAAATGATGAATGCACCGTACAGGCCCATCAGCGGGTTGAGGTGAGCCACCAGGGCAAAGGCGATGCACTCAGGCACCAGGGCGAACGAAGTGGTCAGGCCGGCGAGCAAGTCGGCGCGTAGTCGGGCGGGCTTCATGGGCTTCCTGTGGTGCAGTCCGGGGGGACGTTACAAAAACGAGGGGCGCGATGTTACGGAATTTATCTGACAGCGGCCACCGCTCCACGCACCCGGCCCCGGCGCTGCACCGTCAGGTACCCATGCTCGCCTGGCGCGCTGGACAAGCGTCGAAACAAGACAACTTGTGATCTGGACCCGGCACAACCCAGGCAAATTTGCCATCATGATCATTCCACCTGCGGAGATCATGGACATGCCGCTACGCCCCCTTTTCGCTTCCCTGCTGCTGGTCGCCAGCCTCACCGCCCAGGCCGCCACCGAAGTGCTGCCCCTGCAGCACCGCAGCAGCGCCGAACTGCTGCCCACCGTCCAGGCATTCATCGGTAACGACGGTACGGTCAGCGCCTTCGAAAACAAACTGATCGTCAACACCAGCCCCGAGCGCATCGATGACCTGCGCGCCTTGCTGCAGCAGCTGGATACCGCCCCCAAGCGCTTGCTGATCAGCGTCGACAACAACGACAGTAATTTCCAGGACAACCGCGGTAACGCACGCGTCATCCACTACGGCACCAGCAATCGCGAAGGCGGCATGCAACAGGTGCAAGCCAGCGAAGGCCAACCGGCACTGATCCAGGTTGGCCAGAGCATTCCGATCACCAGCACCAGCACCGACAGCTATGGGCGCATCCAGAGCAACACCGAATACCGCAACGTGACGCAAGGGTTCTACGTAACGCCAAGCCTGAGTGGTGATACGGTTCGTCTGCAAATAAGCAGCAATAATGATCGTATAAGCCATGAACGTGCAGATGTAGTGAAAGTGCAAAGTACCGACACGACAGTCACCGGCAGGCTTGGTGAATGGATCACCCTGGCGGGCTACAACCAGCAGAGCCAAGCCGAGCGCAGTGCGTCAAGCCGCAGTTACAGCACTCAGCGCGGAGAAAACATGACTTTACGTGTCAAAGTCGACCTTCTCGACGGATCCCAGGCAATTCAAGGCCTCGACCAAAGGCCTTGAAACTGACTGCCAAGTCGCATTAGACCAAAGATGTAGTAAGTGAAAAGTTCCACTACAAAACATTTGACAGGGTCTTTTTCCCAAGGGCATGATGGCCTCGCTCCCGCTAATCAGGGGCCCTGGCAAGGGCCTTCGAGGCGCACTCCTCCCACCCCTGGAGGCACCTCGTGTCTATACGGCCCACAAGGCGGTTCGACGGATTGCGACTGCAACGAAGAAGTTGTCCCGAGGGACGGAAGCGCATCACCGCAGCACTGGCAATCGCGTAGCACCGCAGCAAGGCAACCACGAGCCGACCTGCCGGAGCGCACCTTCGCCTGGCCTGCCCACCCTTCCCCTTCGAGCCTTCGCGTTCGCCGCCGCACTCCCGCGAACAGGACAGCCGCCAGGCACCTGATCTGCTCCGAGCATCAGCACAATTAACCCAAGATCGATGCGACGAGGTTTATTTCCATGGCACTGACACGCGAACAGCAAATTGCAGCCCTCGAGAAAGACTGGGCCGAGAACCCGCGCTGGAAAGGCGTGACCCGTACCTACACCGCCGCCGATGTCGTTCGCCTGCGTGGCTCCATCCAGCCAGAGCACACCTTTGCTCGCCAAGGCGCAGAAAAACTGTGGAAGCTGGTCACCGAAGGTGCCCACCCCTCCTTCCGCCCAGAAAAAGATTTCGTCAACTGCATGGGCGCCCTGACCGGCGGCCAGGCAGTACAGCAAGTAAAAGCCGGCATTCAGGCCATCTACCTGTCCGGCTGGCAGGTTGCCGCCGACAACAACTCGGCCGAGTCGATGTATCCTGACCAGTCGCTGTACCCGGTCGATTCGGTACCGACCGTGGTCAAGCGCATCAACAACGCGTTCCGCCGCGCCGACCAGATCCAGTGGAAAGCCGGCAAGAACCCGGGCGACGAAGGCTACATCGACTACTTCGCGCCGATCGTCGCTGACGCCGAAGCCGGTTTCGGTGGCGTACTGAACGCCTACGAGCTGATGAAGAACATGATCGAAGCGGGCGCCGCGGGCGTGCACTTCGAAGACCAGCTGGCCTCGGTGAAAAAATGCGGCCACATGGGCGGCAAGGTACTGGTACCTACCCAGGAAGCCGTACAGAAGCTGGTGGCCGCGCGTCTGGCCGCTGACGTATCGGGCGTACCGACCATCATCCTGGCCCGTACCGACGCCAACGCCGCCGACCTGCTGACCAGCGACTGCGACCCGTACGACCAGCCGTTCGTGATTGGCGAGCGCACCCGCGAAGGCTTCTACAAGGTGCGCGCCGGCCTCGACCAGGCCATCGCCCGCGGCCTGGCCTACGCACCGTACGCCGATCTGATCTGGTGCGAAACCGCCAAACCGGACCTGGACGAAGCCCGTCGCTTTGCCGAAGCGATCAAGAAGGAGTACCCGGACCAGATCCTGTCGTACAACTGCTCGCCGTCCTTCAACTGGAAGAAGAACCTGGACGACGCCACCATCGCCAAGTTCCAGCGCGAACTGTCGGCCATGGGCTACAAGCACCAGTTCATTACCCTGGCTGGCATCCACAACATGTGGCACGGCATGTTCAACCTGGCGCACGACTACGCCCGCAACGACATGACCGCGTACGTGAAACTGCAAGAGCAGGAGTTCGCTGACGCCAGCAAAGGCTACACCTTCGTGGCGCACCAGCAGGAAGTGGGCACCGGCTACTTCGACGACATGACCACCGTGATCCAGGGTGGCGCCTCGTCGGTAACCGCACTGACCGGCTCGACAGAAGAAGAGCAGTTCCACTGATAGTGGGCTACCGCTGAATAAAGGCCCGGGGCTTGCGAAAGCTCCGGGCCTTTCTTATTGCCTGCACGAGATCCGCCAGGCGTGCATCGTTCCTACAGAATTGCGCCAGGGCGACGAGGTGACCGGTTTGAATTTTGTGGTGTTGCGTAGATCGAGCGCCGCCCGCGCGGCGCATCGCGAGCAAGCTCGCTCCTACATTTGTTTCGGGCCAATTATTCCCAGGGGAAACGCACGCGCCCCCTTGGTGCTCACCTCGATATCGTGCCGGACACCCAAGGCGGTCGCGCGCGCTGACACGGGCGATACTGGCCCGAAACAAATGTAGGAGCGAGCTTGCTCGCGATGCGCCGCGCGGGCGGCGCTCGGTCTCACAGGCGCCGCATTCCTTATCGCCAAGCCCATGCCAGCCCTAACACAATCCAAAGGCATCACCAGCAAAACCCATTTTCAGGTCTATGCTTGAGGCAGCACAGCAGCAAGGACCGCCCATGTTTCGTCCAAGCCATCTGCTCCTCCTCGCCCTGGCCGCCGCTGCCCTCTATATATATGCACTGGCCAGCGACAACACCGTGCTTGCCCTACTGGCCAAACCTATCCCGGTGCTGGCACTGATCGCCTGGCTGCGCAGCGCACCCGCCTCACCCTACCGCAACTGGATCTCGATCGGCTTGGGGTTCTCGGTACTCGGCGACATCCTGCTGGCCATCCCCGCCGATCTGTTCGTGTTCGGTTTGGCCGCCTTCCTCTGCGCCCACCTGAGCTACTTGCGCGCCTATTGCAACATTACCCTGCGTCCCGCGCTGCCCGCGCTGATATTCAGCGGCATCACTGGCATCACGCTGCTCTGCATACTCGCCAGCCATGGCCTTGGCCCGCTGCTGATCCCTGTCGCGCTGTACGCCCTGGCCATCAGCGCCATGCTCTGGCGCGCCTTGGCCTGTGGGGGACTGGCCGCGCTTGGGGCCTGCCTGTTCGTGCTCTCCGACAGCCTGATCGGCATCGACCGCTTTGTCAGCCCGCTCGCCGCCGCGCCATACCTGATCATCCTCACCTACTGGCTGGGTCAGTGGGCGATCGCTTCATCAGTCGGTCATCGCTCAATCGATAAAGTATTGACCCAGAGCGGTGCAAGCAGCACAGGAAGCTGCTAGAACACGAGACTTTCGCATTTACAAGTAGGGGGATTCGCCAGATGAACTTTACAAGGCACAGAACAGCCAAATTACATGGCATCAGGCCAAATGATATTAATTATCATTCCGAAACTTGTAATTCGTTACCACTCGCAAGAAACATAATTAACAAAACCGCACGCAATGCCCGAATCTCAAGGCTTTCAGCCAGTTACGAGAGTGTTTTGTTCTTAATCCTACGAATAAATTTGCGACAGAAATTTTACTTGCACCGGGTTTACCCATAAAATCAGCGCGATTGATTCAGCTGCGACATTTGGTCACTGCGCCTGCGACACCACGTCGCCGCTTTACTTATTTCAGACTGCAGAGCTGGGTCTCTGTATAAGGATCTCTAGCATGTCCGATTCGGCAGGACTCATCGCCCACAACTGGGGCTTTGCCATCTTCCTCCTGGGTGTCGTCGGCCTGTGTGCCTTCATGCTCGGCCTGTCCAGCCTGCTCGGTAGCAAGGCTTGGGGCCGCGCCAAGAACGAGCCCTTCGAATCCGGCATGCTGCCCGTCGGCAGCGCCCGCCTGCGCCTGTCCGCCAAATTCTATCTGGTCGCGATGCTGTTCGTGATCTTCGATATCGAAGCCCTCTTTCTCTTTGCATGGTCTGTGTCCGTCCGCGAAAGCGGCTGGACCGGGTTCGTCGAAGCTCTCGTTTTCATAGCAATTCTGTTGGCAGGTCTTGTCTACCTATGGCGCGTCGGTGCTCTTGATTGGGCTCCCGAAGGTCGCCGCAAGCGGCAAGCGAAGCTGAAACAATGAGGCTTTGGCAATGCAATACAATCTCACCAGAATCGATCCGGATGCGCCTAACGAGCAGTACCCGGTAGGTGAACGGGAAACCGTCACCGACCAGCTGCTAGAGGACCAGGTCCACAAGAACATCTACATGGGGAAACTCGAAGATGTGCTGCGTGGCGCGGTCAACTGGGGTCGCAAGAACTCCCTCTGGCCGTACAACTTCGGCCTGTCCTGCTGCTACGTGGAAATGACCACGGCCTTCACGGCACCCCACGACATCGCCCGCTTCGGCGCCGAAGTCATCCGGGCATCGCCGCGTCAGGCCGACTTCATGGTCATCGCCGGCACCTGCTTCGTCAAAATGGCGCCGATCATCCAGCGCCTGTACGAGCAGATGCTCGAACCCAAGTGGGTCATCTCCATGGGTTCGTGCGCCAACTCCGGCGGCATGTACGACATCTACTCGGTCGTTCAGGGGGTCGACAAGTTCCTCCCCGTGGACGTCTATGTGCCTGGCTGCCCGCCACGCCCTGAGGCTTTCCTGCAAGGCTTGATGCTGCTGCAGGAGTCGATCGGCCAAGAACGACGCCCGCTTTCCTGGGTTGTTGGTGATCAAGGTATTTACCGTGCCGAGATGCCAGCCCAGAAAGATCTGCGTCGTGAGCAGCGCATTGCAGTAACCAACCTGCGCAGCCCCGACGAAGTCTGATCCAGCGACCTGCCGCCCGCTCCCGATGGAGCCGGCGGCCTGGCTTCATTCTTAACGTTGACCCAAAGCGACCGAGACCATGACAGCGGACAACGCTATTTTCATTCCGCCCTACAAGGCTGACGACCAGGATGTGGTCGTCGAACTGCACAACCGTTTTGGCGCCGAAGCATTCGTCGCCCAGGAAACCCGCACCGGCATGCCCGTGCTGTGGGTCAAGCGCGCCCAACTCAAGGAGGTGCTCAGCTTCCTGCGTGGCGTGGCCAAGCCATACAGCATGCTGTACGACCTGCACGGCGTCGACGAGCGCCTGCGCACCCAGCGCCGTGGCCTGCCGGCCGCCGACTTCAGTGTGTTCTACCACCTGCTGTCGGTCGAGCGTAACAGCGACGTGATGATCAAGGTCTCGCTCAGCGAAGGCGACCTGAACCTGCCGACCGTGACCGGTATCTGGCCAAACGCCAACTGGTACGAGCGCGAAGTCTGGGACATGTTCGGCATCGACTTTGCCGGCCACCCTCACCTCAGCCGCATCATGATGCCGCCGACCTGGGAAGGTCACCCGCTGCGCAAGGACTACCCGGCCCGCGCCACCGAGTTCGACCCCTACAGCCTGACCCTGGCCAAGCAGCAGCTTGAAGAGGAATCGGCACGTTTCAACCCCGAAGCCTGGGGCATGAAGCGTCAGGGCGCCAACGAGGACTACATGTTCCTCAACCTCGGCCCCAACCACCCGTCGGCGCACGGTGCGTTCCGTATCGTCCTGCAGCTGGACGGTGAAGAAATCGTCGACTGCGTACCGGACATCGGCTACCACCACCGTGGTGCCGAAAAAATGGCCGAGCGCCAGTCCTGGCACAGCTTCATCCCTTATACCGACCGTATCGACTACCTCGGCGGGGTGATGAACAACCTGCCGTACGTACTGGCTGTGGAAAAGCTCGCCGGCATCCAGGTGCCGCAGAAAGTCGACGTGATTCGCATCATGCTCGCCGAATTCTTCCGCATCACCAGCCACCTGCTGTTCCTGGGTACCTACATCCAGGACGTGGGTGCGATGACGCCGGTGTTCTTCACCTTCACCGACCGCCAGCGCGCCTACACGGTGATCGAAGCCATCACCGGCTTCCGCCTGCACCCGGCCTGGTACCGCATCGGTGGCGTCGCCCACGACCTGCCACGCGGCTGGGACAAGCTGGTCAAGGACTTCGTCGAATGGCTGCCCAAGCGCCTTGACGAATACACCAAGGCCGCCCTGCAGAACAGCATCCTCAAGGGCCGTACCATCGGCGTTGCCGCGTACAACACCAAGGAAGCGCTGGAATGGGGCACCACCGGTGCCGGCCTGCGTGCCACCGGTTGCGACTTCGACCTGCGTAAAGCCCGCCCCTACTCCGGTTACGAGAACTTCGAGTTCGAAGTACCGCTGGCCCACAACGGCGATGCCTACGATCGCTGCATGGTCCGTGTCGAGGAGATGCGCCAGAGTATCCGCATCATCGACCAGTGCCTGCGCAACATGCCGGAAGGCCCGTACAAGGCGGACCACCCGCTGACCACGCCGCCGCCGAAAGAGCGCACTTTGCAGCACATCGAAACCCTGATCACGCACTTCCTGCAAGTCTCGTGGGGCCCGGTCATGCCGGCCAACGAGTCGTTCCAGATGATCGAGGCGACCAAGGGCATCAACAGTTACTACCTGACGAGCGATGGCGGCACCATGAGCTACCGCACCCGGATCCGTACCCCGAGCTATCCGCACCTGCAGCAGATCCCTTCGGTGATCAAAGGCAGCATGGTCGCCGACCTCATTGCGTACCTGGGCAGTATCGACTTCGTTATGGCTGACGTGGACCGCTAAGCATGAACAGCACGCTTATCCAGACAGACCGTTTCGCCCTGAGCGAAACCGAGCGCTCGGCCATCGAGCACGAAATGCATCACTACGAGGACCCGCGCGCGGCGTCCATCGAAGCCCTGAAAATCGTCCAGAAGGAACGTGGCTGGGTGCCGGACGGCGCCATCCACGCCATCGGCGAAGTGCTGGGCATCCCAGCCAGCGATGTCGAGGGTGTCGCCACCTTCTACAGCCAGATTTTCCGCCAGCCGGTCGGCCGCCACATCATCCGCGTGTGCGACAGCATGGTCTGCTACATCGGCGGCCATGAGTCGGTCGTCAGCCAGATCCAGAGCGAGCTGGGCATCGGCCTCGGCCAGACCACCGCCGACGGCCGCTTCACCCTGCTGCCCGTGTGCTGCCTGGGCAACTGCGACAAGGCTCCGGCACTGATGATCGACGATGACACCTTTGGCGACGTACAGCCTGCTGGCGTTTCCAAACTGCTGGAGGGTTACGTATGACCATTACTTCCTTCGGCCCGGCCAACCGCATCGCGCGCACGGCCGAAACCCACCCGCTGACCTGGCGCCTGCGTGACGACGGCGAGCCGGTTTGGCTGGCCGAGTACGAATCGAAAAACGGCTACGCCGCAGCCCGCAAGGCCCTGGCGCAGATGTCGCAGGACGATATCGTGCAAGCGGTCAAGGACTCCGGCCTCAAGGGCCGTGGTGGCGCAGGCTTCCCCACTGGCGTGAAGTGGGGCCTGATGCCCAAAGACGAATCCATGAACATCCGCTACCTGCTGTGCAACGCGGACGAAATGGAGCCGAACACCTGGAAGGACCGCATGCTGATGGAGCAACAGCCCCATCTGCTGGTCGAGGGCATGCTGATCAGCGCCCGCGCCCTGAAGGCCTACCGCGGCTACATCTTCCTGCGTGGCGAATACACCACCGCGGCGAAAAACCTCAACCGCGCCATCGATGAAGCCAAGGCCGCCGGCCTGCTGGGCAAGAACATCCTGGGCAGCGGTTTCGATTTCGAGCTGTTCGTGCACACCGGTGCCGGCCGC
Source organism: Pseudomonas sp. NY11955 (assembly GCF_048068035.1). NCBI lineage: Bacteria > Pseudomonadati > Pseudomonadota > Gammaproteobacteria > Pseudomonadales > Pseudomonadaceae > Pseudomonas > Pseudomonas sp. NY11955. The sequence continues at coordinate 84,652 of NZ_JBLUPS010000003.1, read as the reverse complement.
TATATCTGCGGTGAAGAAACCGCGCTGATCAACTCGCTGGAAGGCCGCCGCGCCAACCCGCGCTCCAAGCCGCCCTTCCCTGCCGCCGTGGGCGTATGGGGCAAGCCGACTTGCGTGAACAACGTCGAAACCCTGTGCAACGTGCCGGCCATCGTCGCCAACGGCAACGACTGGTACAAGTCGCTGGCCCGTGAAGGCAGCGAAGACCACGGCACCAAGCTGATGGGCTTCTCCGGCAAGGTGAAGAACCCAGGCCTGTGGGAATTGCCATTCGGCGTCACCGCCCGCGAGCTGTTCGAAGACTACGCCGGCGGCATGCGCGACGGCTTCAAGCTCAAGTGCTGGCAGCCAGGCGGCGCCGGTACCGGCTTCCTGCTGCCCGAGCACCTCGACGCACAAATGTACGCCGGTGGCATCGCCAAGGTCGGCACCCGTATGGGTACTGGCCTGGCCATGGCAGTGGACGACAGCATCAACATGGTTTCGCTGCTGCGCAACATGGAAGAGTTCTTCGCCCGCGAGTCGTGCGGCTGGTGCACCCCATGCCGTGATGGCTTGCCGTGGAGCGTGAAGATGCTGCGCGCACTGGAAAAAGGCCAGGGCCGCGCCGAAGACATCGAGACGCTGCTGGGCCTGGTCAACTTCCTCGGCCCAGGCCGTACCTTCTGTGCTCACGCACCGGGTGCCGTCGAGCCGCTGGGCAGTGCCATCAAATACTTCCGGTCCGAGTTCGAGGCCGGTGTCGCCCCAGCATCCGCTGGCGACACCCTGCGCCCTAACCTGGCCAAGCCGATCGTGGTCGGCGCATAACAAGATGATAAGGCGGGTGGTCCGTGCCACTCGCCAGCTTGCCGGCAGGCCCGAGTCGATCGAGGCGTGTCGCAAGCTCACCGATTTCCATTAGCCACGCCCGCTCACGCGGGCCAACGAAGAACTTTGAACAATGGCCACTATCCACGTAGACGGCAAAGCGCTCGAAGTCAACGGTGCGGACAACCTGTTACAGGCGTGTCTGTCGCTCGGCCTCGACATCCCTTATTTCTGCTGGCACCCGGCGCTTGGTAGCGTTGGCGCCTGCCGGCAGTGCGCGGTCAAGCAGTACACCGACGAGAACGACACCCGTGGTCGTATCGTCATGTCCTGCATGACCCCTGCCTCCGACGGCACCTGGATCTCCATCGAAGATGAAGAGTCCAAGGCATTTCGCGCCAGCGTCGTCGAATGGCTGATGACCAACCACCCGCACGACTGCCCGGTGTGCGAGGAAGGCGGTCACTGCCACCTGCAAGACATGACGGTAATGACCGGCCACAACGAGCGCCGCTACCGTTTCACCAAGCGTACCCACCAGAACCAGGACCTCGGCCCGTTCATCGCCCATGAGATGAACCGCTGCATCGCCTGCTATCGCTGCGTGCGCTACTACAAGGACTACGCCGGTGGTACCGACCTGGGCGTGTACGGCGCCCACGACAACGTGTACTTCGGCCGCGTCGAAGACGGCGTGCTGGAAAGCGAATTCTCCGGCAACCTGACCGAGGTCTGCCCGACCGGCGTGTTCACCGACAAGACCCACTCCGAGCGCTACAACCGCAAGTGGGACATGCAGTTCGCCCCAAGCATCTGCCATGGCTGCTCCAGCGGCTGCAACATCAGCCCGGGTGAACGCTACGGCGAGCTGCGCCGGATCGAAAACCGCTTCAACGGTTCGGTCAACCAGTACTTCCTGTGCGACCGTGGCCGCTTCGGCTACGGCTATGTCAACCGCAAGGACCGCCCACGCCAGCCACACCTGGCCGATGGCACCAAGCTGGGCCTGGACGCCGCCCTGGACAAAGCCGCCGACCTGCTGCGCGGCCGTACCATCGTCGGTATCGGCTCGCCACGCGCCAGCCTCGAAAGCAACTACGGCCTGCGTGAGCTGGTCGGTGCCGAGTACTTCTACTCGGGCATGGAAGCTGGCGAGCTGGCCCGCGTGCGCCTGGCCCTGAACGTGCTGAACAACAGCCCGCTGCCAGTGCCGACCCTGCGCGACATCGAAGACCACGACGCGGTGTTCGTGCTCGGTGAAGACCTGACCCAAACCGCCGCCCGCGTTGCCCTGGCCGTGCGCCAGGCCACCAAAGGCAAGGCCGAGGCCATGGCCGAAGCCATGAAAGTGCAGCCGTGGCTTGACGCTGCGGTGAAGAACATCGGCCAGCACGCGCTGTACCCGCTGTTCATCGCGTCCCTGGCTGAAACCAAGCTCGACGACGTCGCCGAAGAGTGTGTACACGCCGCCCCGGCCGACCTGGCTCGTATCGGTTTCGCCGTGGCCCACGCCATCGACCCGAGCGCACCGGCAGTCGCCGGCCTGGACGAAGAAGCCAAGGCCCTGGCCCAGCGCATCGCCGACGCCCTGGTCGCCGCCAAGCGCCCACTGGTTGTAGCCGGTACTTCCCTGGCCGACCCGGCGCTGATCGAAGCCGCCGCCAACATTGCCAAGGCCCTGAAGCTGCGCGAGAAGAACGGCTCGCTGAGCCTGGTAGTGCCTGAAGCCAACAGCATCGGCCTGGCCATGCTCGGTGGCGAGTCCGTGGATGCCGCGCTGGACGCGGTGATCAGCGGCAAGGCCGACGCCATCGTCGTGCTGGAAAACGACCTGTACGCCCGCGTACCGGCCGCCAAAGTCGATGCAGCCCTGGCTGCGGCCAAGGTGGTGATCGTTGCCGACCACTCCAAAACCGCCACTGTCGACCGCGCCCACCTGGTGCTGCCAGCGGCTTCGTTCGCCGAAGGCGATGGCACCCTGGTCAGCCAGGAAGGCCGCGCCCAGCGCTTCTTCCAGGTGTTCGACCCGCAGTACCTGGACAGCAGCATCCAGATCCACGAAGGCTGGCGCTGGATGCACGCCCTGCGTGCCACCCTGCTGAACAAGCCAGTCGACTGGACCCAGCTGGACCACGTCACCAGCGCCTGCGCCGAAGCCGCTCCGCAACTGGCCGGCATCGTCAACGCCGCACCAAGCGCCGCATTCCGCATCAAGGGCATGAAACTGGCCCGTGAGCCGCTGCGCTACTCCGGTCGTACCGCCATGCGCGCCAACATCAGTGTGCACGAGCCACGCACCCCGCAAGACAAGGACACCGCGTTCGCCTTCTCCATGGAAGGCTACTCGGGTTCGGCCGAACCGCGCCAGCAGGTGCCGTTCGCCTGGTCGCCGGGCTGGAACTCGCCGCAAGCCTGGAACAAGTTCCAGGACGAAGTCGGTGGTCACCTGCGTGCCGGTGACCCGGGTGTGCGCCTGATCGAGTCGCAAGGCGACCGCCTGAACTGGTTCAACGCTATTCCGGGTGCTTTCAACCCGGCACGTGGCACCTGGACTGCCGTACCGTTCTTCCACCTGTTCGGCAGCGAAGAAAGTTCCTCGCGCGCCGCCCCGGTGCAACAGCGCATCCCGGCTGCCTACGTGGCCCTGGCCAAGTCCGAAGCCGACCGCCTGGGCGTCAACGACGGTGCCCTGCTGAGCCTGAACGTGGCTGGTGTGGCTCTGCGCCTGCCACTGCGTATCAATGAAGAGCTGGGCGCTGGCCTGGTCGCGTTGCCGAAAGGCCTGGCCGGCATCCCGCCTGCCATCTTCGGTGCATCCGTCGAAGGTCTGCAGGAGGCAGCACAATGAGCTGGTTCACCCCCGAAGTAATCGACGTGATCCTCACCGTGCTGCGAGCCATCGTGGTCCTGCTGGCGGTGGTGGTCTGCGGCGCGCTGCTCAGCTTCGTCGAGCGTCGCCTGCTGGGCTGGTGGCAGGACCGTTACGGTCCGAACCGCGTCGGCCCGTTCGGCATGTTCCAGATCGCTGCCGACATGCTGAAGATGTTCTTCAAGGAAGACTGGAACCCACCCTTCGTCGACCGCGTGATCTTCACCCTGGCACCGGTAGTGGCCATGAGCGCCCTGCTGATCGCCTTCGTGGTCATCCCGATCACCCCGACCTGGGGCGTTGCCGACCTGAACATCGGCCTGTTGTTCTTCTTCGCCATGGCCGGCCTGTCGGTCTATGCGGTGCTGTTCGCCGGCTGGTCGTCGAACAACAAGTACGCCCTGCTGGGCAGCTTGCGTGCTTCGGCACAGACCGTGTCGTACGAAGTGTTCCTGGGCCTGGCGCTGATGGGCGTGGTGGTGCAAGTAGGCTCGTTCAACATGCGCGACATCGTCGAGTACCAGGCACAGAACCTGTGGTTCATCATTCCGCAGTTCTTCGGCTTCTGCACCTTCTTCATCGCTGGCGTCGCCGTGACTCACCGTCACCCGTTCGACCAGCCAGAAGCAGAACAGGAACTGGCCGACGGCTACCACATCGAGTATGCCGGCATGAAATGGGGCATGTTCTTCGTCGGTGAGTACATCGGCATCATCCTCATCTCGGCGCTGCTGGTAACCCTGTTCTTCGGCGGCTGGCACGGTCCGTTCGGCATCCTGCCGCAACTGTCGTTCCTGTGGTTCGCACTGAAGACCGCGTTCTTCATCATGCTGTTCATCCTGCTGCGCGCCTCGATCCCGCGCCCACGCTATGACCAGGTGATGGACTTCAGCTGGAAGTTCTGCCTGCCGCTGACCCTGATCAATTTGCTGGTGACCGCTGCGATCGTGCTCTACAACACGCCAGCCGTCGCGGCCCAGTGAGGATTTGACCCATGTTCAAGTATATCGGCGACATCGTTAAGGGCACCGGCACACAGCTGCGCAGCCTGGCCATGGTGTTCTCCCACGGGTTCCGCAAGCGCGACACCCTGCAGTACCCCGAAGAACCCGTGTACCTGCCGCCGCGCTATCGCGGCCGCATCGTCCTCACCCGCGACCCCGATGGCGAGGAGCGCTGCGTAGCGTGCAACCTCTGCGCGGTGGCCTGCCCGGTCGGCTGCATTTCGCTGCAGAAGGCCGAGACCGAGGACGGCCGCTGGTACCCGGAATTCTTCCGCATCAACTTCTCGCGTTGCATTTTCTGCGGCCTGTGTGAAGAAGCGTGCCCGACCACCGCGATCCAGCTGACCCCGGATTTCGAAATGGCCGAGTTCAAGCGTCAGGACCTGGTGTACGAGAAAGAAGATCTGCTGATCTCCGGCCCCGGCAAGAACCCTGACTACAACTTCTACCGTGTTGCGGGTATGGCAATCGCTGGCAAGCCGAAAGGCTCTGCACAGAACGAAGCCGAGCCGATCAACGTGAAGAGCTTGCTCCCATAAGGACAGAAAGATGGAATTCGCTTTCTACTTCGCATCCGGGATCGCCGTGGTCTCCACCCTTCGGGTGGTCACCGGCACCAACCCCGTGCACGCCTTGCTTTACCTGATCATTTCGCTGATTTCCGTGGCCATGATCTTCTTCGCCCTGGGTGCGCCGTTCGCCGGCGCCCTGGAAGTGATCGCCTACGCCGGCGCCATCATGGTGCTGTTCGTGTTCGTGGTGATGATGCTCAACCTCGGGCCGGCTTCGGTCGCCCAGGAACGCGGCTGGCTCAAGCCCGGTATCTGGGCCGGGCCGGTGATTCTTGCCGCACTGCTGCTGCTGGAACTGCTGTACGTGCTGTTCGTCACCCCGAGCGGCGCCGGCATCAGCGGCACCACCGTGGGCCCGAAAGAAGTGGGCATCAGCCTGTTCGGCCCTTACCTGCTGGTGGTCGAACTGGCGTCGATGCTGCTGCTGGCTGCGGCCGTCACCGCCTTCCACCTGGGCCGCAACGAGGCGAAGGAGTAAATCATGGGTGCTATCCCTCTCGAACATGGTCTGGCAGTCGCCGGCATCCTGTTCTGCTTAGGTCTGGTTGGCCTGATGGTCCGCCGCAACATCCTCTTCGTGCTCATGAGCCTGGAAGTCATGATGAACGCCTCTGCCCTGGCGTTCGTCGTCGCCGGTGCCCGTTGGGTCCAGCCCGACGGCCAGGTGATGTTCATTCTGGTGATCAGCCTGGCAGCCGCCGAGGCCAGTATTGGCCTGGCCATCCTGCTGCAGCTGTATCGCCGCTTCCACACTCTCGACATCGATGCTGCCAGTGAGATGCGCGGATGAACCTTCTCTTCCTGACTTTCGTCTTCCCCCTCGTCGGCTTCCTGCTGCTGTCGTTCTCGCGCGGGCGGTTCTCGGAGAACCTGTCCGCCCTGATCGGCGTCGGCTCGGTGGGCCTGTCGGCCGCCACCGCCGCCTACGTCATCTGGCAATTCAACGTCGCCCCGCCTGAAGGCGGCGCGTACAGCCAGCTGCTGTGGCAGTGGATGTCGGTGGACGGCTTCGCGCCGAACTTCACTCTGTACCTGGACGGCCTATCGGTGACCATGCTCGGCGTGGTAACCGGTGTCGGCTTCCTGATCCACCTGTTCGCCTCCTGGTACATGCGTGGCGAAGCCGGCTACTCGCGCTTCTTCTCGTACACCAACCTGTTCATCGCCAGCATGCTGTTCCTGATCCTGGGCGATAACCTGCTGTTCATCTACTTCGGCTGGGAAGGCGTGGGCCTGTGCTCGTACCTGTTGATCGGTTTCTACTACAGCAACCGCAACAACGGTAACGCGGCACTCAAGGCCTTCATCGTCACCCGTATCGGCGACGTGTTCATGGCCATCGGCCTGTTCATCCTGTTCGCCCAGCTGGGTACCCTGAACGTGCAGGAACTGCTGGTGCTGGCACCGCAGAAGTTCCAGGCTGGCGACACCTGGATGGTGCTGGCAACCCTGATGCTGCTGGGCGGTGCGGTCGGTAAGTCGGCCCAGCTGCCACTGCAGACCTGGCTGGCCGACGCGATGGCTGGCCCGACCCCGGTTTCGGCACTGATCCACGCCGCTACCATGGTGACCGCGGGCGTTTACCTGATCGCCCGTACCAACGGCCTGTTCCTGCTGGCACCCGACATCCTGCACCTGGTCGGTGTGGTCGGTGGCGTAACCCTGGTACTGGCCGGCTTCGCCGCGCTGGTGCAGACCGACATCAAGCGTATCCTCGCCTACTCGACCATGAGCCAGATCGGCTACATGTTCCTGGCCCTGGGCGTAGGTGCCTGGGATGCGGCGATCTTCCACCTGATGACCCACGCCTTCTTCAAGGCCTTGCTGTTCCTTGCTTCCGGTGCGGTGATCGTTGCCTGCCACCACGAGCAGAACATCTTCAAGATGGGCGGCCTGTGGAAGAAGCTGCCGTTGGCCTACGCCAGCTTCGTGGTCGGTGGCGCAGCCCTGGCTGCCCTGCCGATCGTGACCGTGGGCTTCTATTCCAAGGATGAGATCCTCTGGGAAGCCTTCGCCAGCGGCAACACCGGCCTGCTGTACGCTGGCCTGGTGGGCGCGTTCATGACCTCGCTGTACACCTTCCGCCTGATCTTCATCGCCTTCCACGGCGAAGCCAAGACCGAAGCGCATGCTGGCCACGGCATCAGCCACTGGCTGCCGCTGGGCGTGCTGATCGTGCTGTCGACCTTCGTCGGTGCCTGGATTCACCCGCCGCTGGCAGGTGTATTGCCGGAAAGCGCCGGCCACGCCGGCGGCGAAGCCAAGCATGCGCTGGAAATCACCTCCGGTGCCATCGCCATCGCCGGTATCCTGCTGTCGGCCCTGCTGTTCCTGGGCAAGCGCACCTTTGTCAGCGCGGTTGCCAACAGCGGCATCGGTCGTGTCCTGTCGGCCTGGTGGTTCGCCGCCTGGGGCTTCGACTGGATCTACGACAAGCTTTTCGTCAAACCGTACCTGCTGATCAGCCACATCCTGCGCAAGGACCCGGTTGACCGCACCATCGGCCTGATTCCTCGGATGGCGCGTGGCGGTCATGTCGCCATGAGCAAGACCGAGACTGGCCAACTGCGCTGGTACACCGCCTCTATCGCCGTGGGTGCCGTGCTGGTGCTCGGTGCCGTGGTAGTGGCTGCGGTATGACTATGAATCTTGCGACTTTGCCAAAGGAAACCAACCCGTCATGATTTTGCCTTGGCTGATCCTGATCCCCTTCATCGGCGGCTTCCTGTGCTGGCTGGGTGAGCGCTTCGGCGCCACCCTGCCGCGCTGGATCGCGCTGCTGACCATGTCCCTGTTGCTTGGCATCGGCCTGTGGCTGTGGGGCACCGGCGACTACACCCTGGCCCCTGCTCCGGGTGCCGAACCTGCCTGGGCACTCGAATACAAAGTCGAGTGGATCAAGCGCTTCGGCATCAGCATCCACCTGGCCCTCGACGGCCTGTCGCTGCTGATGATCCTGCTCACCGGCCTGCTCGGTGTGCTGTCGGTACTGTGCTCCTGGAAAGAGATCCAGCGCCACGTCGGCTTCTTCCACCTCAACCTGATGTGGATCCTCGGCGGCGTGGTCGGCGTGTTCCTGGCCCTGGACCTGTTCCTGTTCTTCTTCTTCTGGGAAATGATGCTGGTGCCGATGTACTTCCTCATCGCGCTCTGGGGTCACAGCTCGGCAGACGGCAAGAAAACCCGGATCTACGCGGCGACCAAGTTCTTCATCTTCACCCAGGCCAGCGGCCTGATCATGCTGGTGGCGATCCTGGGCCTGGTGCTGGTCAACTACAACACCACCGGCGTGCTCACGTTCAACTACAGCGACCTGCTCAAGGCCGAACTGCCAGCCGGTGTCGAGTACGTGCTGATGCTGGGCTTCTTCATCGCCTTCGCGGTGAAGCTGCCAGTCGTGCCGTTCCACTCCTGGCTGCCTGACGCTCACGCCCAGGCACCGACCGCAGGTTCCGTGGACCTGGCGGGTATCTTGCTGAAGACTGCGGCCTACGGCCTGCTGCGCTTCGCCCTGCCGCTGTTCCCGAATGCCTCGGCCGAGTTCGCGCCCATCGCCATGACCCTGGGCCTGATCGGTATCTTCTACGGTGCCTTCCTGGCCTTCGCACAAACCGACATCAAGCGCCTGATCGCCTTCTCCAGCGTCTCGCACATGGGCTTCGTGCTGATCGGTATCTACTCCGGCAGCCAGCAGGCCCTGCAAGGCGCGGTGATCCAGATGCTGGCCCACGGCCTGTCGGCTGCAGCGCTGTTCATCCTGTCCGGCCAGCTGTACGAGCGCCTGCACACCCGTGACATGCGTCAGATGGGTGGCCTGTGGCACCGCATCGCCTACCTGCCGGCCATCAGCCTGTTCTTCGCCGCGGCATCGCTGGGCCTGCCAGGCACCGGCAACTTCGTCGGCGAGTTCCTGATCCTGATCGGCAGCTTCGTGCATGTACCGTGGATCACCGTGATCGCCACCACTGGCCTGGTGTTCGGTTCGGTGTACTCGCTGATCATGATCCACCGCGCCTACTTCGGCCCGGCCAAGAGCGATACCGTGCTGGCCGGCATGGACGGCCGCGAACTGATCATGGTTCTGGGTCTGGCGGTATTGCTGATCCTGCTGGGCGTGTATCCGCAGCCGTTCCTCGACACCTCTGCCGCCACCATGAGTGGTGTGCAGCAGTGGCTCGGTTCCGCTTTCACTCAACTCGCTTCGGCCCGGTAAGAGCGCTATGGAATTCACCACTCAACACTTCATCGCATTGGCGCCGATGCTGATCACCACCATCACCACGGTGGTGGTGATGCTGGCGATCGCCTGGAAGCGCAACCACTCGCAGACCTTCCTGCTGTCCACCGTGGGCCTGAACCTGGCCCTGCTGTCGATCCTGCCGGCGCTGAAGGTCGCGCCGCTGGCGGTTACCCCGCTGATCACCATCGACAAGTTCGCCTGCTTGTACATGGCGATCATCCTGGTCGCCACGCTGGCCTGCGTCACCCTCGCTCACGCCTACCTCGGCGAAGGCTCCAAGGGTTTCCCGGGTAACCGTGAAGAACTGTACCTGCTGCTGCTGATGTCGGCCCTTGGCGGCCTGGTGCTGGTCAGCGCCAACCACCTGGCTGGCCTGTTCATCGGCCTGGAGCTGCTGTCGGTACCGGTCTATGGCCTGGTGGCGTATGCCTTCTTCAACAAGCGCTCGCTGGAAGCCGGCATCAAGTACATGGTGCTGTCGGCCGCAGGCTCGGCCTTCCTGCTGTTCGGCATGGCCTTGCTGTACGCCGACGCCGGCAGCCTGAGCTTCGACCAGATCGGCAAGGCCCTGGCCACCACCAGCATGCCAAGCCTGGTGGCCCAACTGGGCCTGGGCATGATGCTGGTCGGCCTGGCCTTCAAGCTGTCGCTGGTACCCTTCCACCTGTGGACCCCGGACGTGTATGAAGGCGCCCCGGCGCCGGTCGCCGCGTTCCTGGCAACCGCCAGCAAGGTGGCAGTGTTCGCCGTTGTCGTGCGCCTGTTCATGCTCTCCCCTGCCGCCAGCAGCGGCGTGTTGAGCACCGTGCTGGCGGTAATTGCCGTGGCCTCGATCCTGATCGGCAACCTGCTGGCGCTGACCCAGAGCAACCTCAAGCGCCTGCTGGGTTACTCGTCCATCGCCCACTTCGGTTACCTGGTCATCGCCTTGGTCGCCAGCAAAGGCCTGGCCCTGGAAGCCATGGGCGTGTACCTGGTCACCTACGTGATCACCAGCCTCGGTGCCTTCGGTGTCATTACCCTGATGTCCTCGCCATACGGCGGCCGTGACGCCGATGCGCTGTACGAGTACCGCGGCCTGTTCTGGCGCCGTCCGTACCTGACCGCGGTACTGACCGTGATGATGCTGTCGCTGGCGGGCATCCCGCTGACCGCAGGCTTCATCGGCAAGTTCTACATCATTGCCACCGGCGTCGAGTCGCACCTGTGGTGGCTGGTCGGTGCACTGGTGATCGGTAGTGCCATCGGCGTCTACTACTACCTGCGCGTCATGGTGACCCTGTACCTGGTCGAGCCGAACCTGCGGCGCCACGATGCCCCGTTGAAGTGGGAACAGCGCACTGGCGGCGTCATGCTGCTGGCCATCGCCATTCTCGCCTTCGTGCTTGGCGTCTACCCGCAGCCACTGCTGGATTTGGTTCAGCAAGCGGGCCTGCAACTGATCGGCTGATCACCGCGACAGCTCGGTAAAACAAAGCACCCCGCCTAGGCGGGGTGTTTTTTTATCTGCACGTTTTGTTAGCTGCGCCCAATGGTGCCTCATCAGTCGAGTTGCCCTGGCCTGCACCCGGCAGGGCGGCCCTACGCAAATCACCATTGGCCGAAGGCAGGTACACTCCCGGGTTGGGCATTCCGCTAGGGGAAAGTTCATGGGTCATTTCAAACTCGGCGCGCACTGACCAGCCACACGCCTCGGTGGTGCATTGCAAATAAGCGATTCGCAGGAAAATATGGCGCCCTTCGCTAGTACGTATGCGCATCCGGCTGTGGCAATGCGGGCAAACCAGCTTGTAAGTACTCACGGCAAGTACCTGCTAGCATTGGTCAGGCTAGCCTGTATGTAAGAATTGGCTGCAACTGTAGGTGTACTATTCAATTTGATGCTTCTCATTGAAGAAATGCTCCTTAAAACGCAGGGCTGTATTCATAACGAGTAGTTTAAGCCCATGGAATATTATTAAACCAGTCATGGATAATTGTTATGAGTACTCACGTACTTGCTCCGGTGCTCACACGCCTTAAGCTCCTCACTGGTGCGCAGACTGATGCCGAGTTGTCACGTGCGCTGTCGGTCAGTCCGCAGACGCTGAGCAGTTGGAAGGTGCGCGACAGCATCCCATACTCACTTTGCATAGAAATCGCCAGGCAACATGCATGCTCACTGGACTGGCTATTAATGGGCCAAGCCGAGCACAGCGTTGCCGGCCCAAATGACAAAGGCTGGGAGTACGACATGCTTGAACGGCTGCGCACCTTATCGCCCTGCGATCGTCAAGCCATCCTGCTGTTCATCCAGGACAAGCAGCGTATCCAGCAACTGGAGCAGCAACTGAGTGAGCTTGCTGGGGCGGCCAGTGGCTAACCCCGACGACGCCAGCGCTGGAGGAGCTCTCGCGGGTCCAGCGTGTCCACGAAGACCATGACCTTGAGGCTGATGGGAATCACCACCACAGCTGCTACGAATGCCGCCATACCCCGGGTCAGCAAAGGCAGCAGTGACGAAACCAGCGGCTCGAACAAATGGCCCACACCTACGGTCACGAATACCAGCAGCACTTTCTTGCCCTGTGTCAGGCGCCTGGTGGCATTGGTGATTAATCGGTCGCGTGCGGCGCTCACCAGCAATGCCCCCAGTAGCGCGGCGAACAGCACCTTGCCGTCCACACTCAGTAGCTCCACCATTGCCGGGGCCAATTTATCGAATTCAGAATGCTCAGGCATGCGCCAGCCCTCGACGCCGAACTGGCAGGTAGTCGGTAGAGCCCAGGCGATGCATGACCGCAGCTTCGACAAAACGGATGTAGCACACCCGCAAGGCTCGCCCATGGTCATGCCCGGCCACATCCTCAAGGCGCTTGTAGCCGCGCTCGCGCAATACCGCCCGCCAGCGGGCGAACTCGCGAGCTGCGTCGATGGCAGCACAGCGCGCAGCCACCTCCAACGCCGCTTCACTGACTGGCCGCCGCAATTGCAGACGCTCACGCAATGTGCCCAGGTCCACCCGTGGCCAGAACGGATCATGGCAATCGGCAAAACGCGGTAGCTGCAAATCGTTGCTCATGCATCCCCCCTCATTGCTCGGCCAGCATGCCGTAACGAATGGCCTTGATCACCGCAGCCACGCGGGTAGGCACTTCGAACTTGCGCAGGATGTTGGACACATGGAAGTTCACCGTCGACTCCTTGCAGTCAAGAATTCGGCCGATCTCCCACGAACTCTTGCCGTAGGCACACCACAAAAGCACCTGCCGCTCACGTGGCGTCAGACGAACCAGGGCGTCCGCTGGAGGTTGCTGCGAGTGTCGAGCGTTGTCAGTCATGTATGAACTCCACGGGTGATTCAAAGAGGCATCGCTGCCGATCAGCAGTCACCTTACGAAGTACATGCCACCCGCCTCCACTGGTGGGGTTTGTAAAGAACTTTCGTACAAAAACGTCTGACGAAAGTTACGCAATATTTCCTGGCTTCTTCGTGCTCCAAGCCGCATTTCGCTCGTCCCAACGCCGTTGTTTATTCGCCTTTCGTCTGGAGTCGTACAAATGCGTTCCGATTTACCCCTCTCGTCCTGCCTCGGCCTGCTGGCTGCCTTGGCCGCCACCCAGCCCGCCCTGGGGGCGTCCTCGGTCGAATTGGGCCAGGTGCTGATCACCGATGAGGAGCAGAACGAGCTGACGGCAGCCAGCGAGCGCCTGCGCGAAATACCAGGAGCCAGCAATCTGGTGGACATGCAGCGCGTGGGGCAAGGCCGGGTGGCCAGCAACCAGGACGTGTTGGCCTACCAGCCTGGGGTGTTCGCCCAATCGGCAGGCAACGACGGCATCAAGCTGTCGATTCGCGGATCGGGGATCAACCGTGCACCGGGGGCGCACGGCTCCGGGGTGTACACGATGTTCGACGGCCTGCCACTGACTGGCCCAGGCGGCACACCGTACGAACTGTTCGAGCCGCTGTGGCTGAGCCGTGCCGAGGTGTTGCGCGGTGCCAATGGCTTCGACCAAGGCGCCTTGGCCCTGGGTGGCGCGATCAACTACGTCACGCACACAGGCTACGACGCGGCCCCCCTGCAAGTACGCTATGAGGTTGGCAGCCGCGGCTACCAGCACCGGCACATCAGCTCGGGCCAGGTGCTGGGCAACCTCGACTATTACGTGGCCCTGACCGATTCGGAATATGACGGCTACCAGGCGCACAGCAGCGGCAGCGCCAAGGGCATTGCGGCCAATGTCGGCTACCGCTTCAACCCAAACCTGGAAACCCGCTTCTACCTGCGCTACCGGGAAACCGAAAACGAACTGGCCGGGCGCCTGACCAAAGACCAGATCAAGCACCATCCGCGTGCGGCCAACCCGGCCTATCTGGCCCGCGACGACAGCCGCCCCCAGCCAGGCAGCACCTGGGTGGGCAACAAGACCACCTTCTACCTGGACGACGATGCGCGCTTGGAAGCGGGTCTGGTTTACCACGACTATCCGATGGACCTGCGTGAAGGCCCGATGCGCCTGAAGGTGGCCTACACCGATGTTAGCGGCACGCTGAACTACTTCCGCCGCGACACGCTGCTTGGCCACGAAAGCAAAACCACCCTCGGCTGGCGCACCACCAAGCACCTGCCCAACAGCGGCGCCTCACAATTTACCCGCAATGGCGATGTGTTCGGCGAGCGCACCCGTGACTTCACCTACCAGGGCTCGGACACCGTGCTGCATGTCGGCAATGACCTGGAACTGGCCCCAAACCTGTGGCTGACCACCGGCCTGGCAATGATTTACACCCGCCGAGAAAGTGACGTGACCTACCCCGCCGAAGGCGGCAAGGTGAGCATGCATGATTGGGACTATGCACCACGCCTGGGGCTGCGCTACGACGTCCGCCCGGACCTGCAGGTGTACGGCAACCTGAGCCGCTCGGTAGAGCCGCCGCACCCGTGGTCGCTGATCTGGAGCGCGCCCAGCACAGGCGGCAAGCAGATCCAGCCGATCGAGATGCAGAATCAGACCGCCACCACCCTGGAGCTGGGTGCCCGTGGCGACTCGGCGTTCGGCCGCTGGGACCTGGCCTGGTACTACTCGCAGGTGCGCCACGAACTGCTGGCCGTTGAGGTAGTGCCGAACTTCACCTCGGAGTTCAACGCCAGCGCCACCGTGCACCAAGGCGTCGAAGCCGGCCTCGACAGTACCCTGTGGGAACACCCAGGCGCCGGCAAGCTGAGCCTGCGCCAGGCCTACACGTTCAGCGACTTCCACTACCGTGATGACGACAAGTTTGGTGACAACCGCCTGCCCGGCATCCCCATGCACTACTACCAGGCCGAGCTGCGCTATGACTGGCCGAGCGGTTTCTACGCCGGGGTGAATACGCAGATGGCGTCCAAGGTGCAGGTGGACTATGCCAACAGCTACCACGCCGATGAATATGCCTTGCTGGGGGCGCGTGTTGGCTGGGATTCACCGAAACAGGACTGGCAGACCTGGCTCGATTTGCGCAACCTGACCAACAAGCGCTATGCGGCGACGGTGACGCCAGCCTACAACGATGCCGGCAGAGACAATGCCCGCTCGACGCCGGGCGAAGGGTTTGGAGTATATGCCGGAGTTTCCTACAGCTTCCGCTAGCGCCTGCAGCGCACTGTTTCTGTAGGAGCAGCCTTGTGCTGCGAAGAGGCCGGTACAGAGCATACTGATGTGTGATCTGTACCGGCCTCTTCGCAGCACAAGGCTGCTCCTACAAAGAGCGCGTTCATCCAACGAATGCGGATCAAACCGCCCTGTTCAACTTCACCCACGAAGCGAACTTGTCGACGAACGCCTGCAAGAACGGCCGGGTCTTGTCATTGAGCTTGCCCGAATCCTCGAACAGGCTCGCTGCCCCGCCAATGTAGGCCTCGGGCATCTGCATGCATGGCATGTCGAGAAACACCAGCGACTGGCGCACGGCATGGTTGGCGCCAAAGCCCCCAATAGCCCCCGGTGACACGCTCACCACCGCCGTCGGCTTGCCACTCCAGGCGCTTTGCCCATAGGGCCGCGAGCCCACATCGATGGCGTTCTTCAGGCAGCCCGGCACCGAACGGTTATATTCCGGCGTGACGAACAGCACCGCATCACTGCGGCGGATCTCCTCGCGAAAACGCTTCCAGGCCTCAGGCGGTGAATCGGCCTCGACATCTTCGTTGTACAACGGCAGGTCGCCAATTTCGACGATCTTCAAGGCAAGGCTGGACGGCGCCAGCTCCGAAAGTGCGCGGGCGACCTTACGGTTGTAGGACTCCTTGCGCAAGCTACCGACGACGACTGCTACCGAATACACCTGGCTCATGGCAATTCCAACCTTTGCGGGGTAAAGAGACGTTGTAGTTATAGATGACCGTTCCTCGGCGCTTTGGTTTTTTTTCCGCAGGTCGAAAACTTCCGAGGCTGTTTCACGGTCTATGCCTTCAGACATTTCCTACGTAATTCAGAGGTTTCCACCCAAATGGCAGCAGTAATGGTCGGCCAATTCCACGCCCGTGACGCCGAAGGCCGCATCTACCCCGTGCACGAGTTCCAGGAGTCCACCCTGCAACTCGACGGCAGCACGCTGGGCGCCCCCATCACCACCTATCGCCTGGCCATCGGCGACAAGGTCAACCACCTGGGTGAAAACCGTTTCGAACTGGCGCGTTCCGGCGTCGAGATCACGCGCATTCCGTGATGCAGTCCACGGTGTAACGGCCACTTTCGTTCTGCAAGCCGTGCACGTCTGCGACAAACCCCGGGAAGCCCTGGTTGAACGCCCGGGCGAAGGCCAGGTAGTCAAGTATCGAGCGGGTCGCCTCAGTGAACCGCTCGCCCGGCATGATCAACGGAATACCAGGCGGGTACGGCACCAGCATCACCGCGGCCACACGCCCCTGCAATGCTTCGATCGGAACCGCTTCCACCTCGCCACGCACCATCTGGTCATAGGCCCGAGCCGGGCTCACGGCCACCTCCGGCAAACGCGTGAACAGCCGCTTCAGCTGCTTGGCCGTGGCATTGGCACGATAACAATCATGCAACTGGTCACACAGGTCGCGCAGCCCCATGCCCTGGTAGCGTGAGGCATCGGCAGCCCCCACACTCGGCAGACAACCGCTCAGCGGGGTATTGCCGTCATAATGGCGCTTGAACTCCAGCAGTTCGGTGAGCAAGGTGCTCCACTTACCCTTGGTGATGCCCATGGAGAACAGCACCAGAAAGCTGTACAGGCCGGTTTTTTCCACCACCAGCCCGCGCTCCCAGAGAAACTTGCTGACCACCACCGCGGGGATGCCACGCTCGCCCAATACACCGCCTGCATTGAGCCCCGGCATGACCAGGGTCACCTTCAGCGGGTCGAGCAACACGTAGTCGTCCGCCACCTCGCCAAAACCATGCCACTCTGCCCCCGGCTGCAGCAGCCAATCCTGCGCGACCAAGGCGTGGATACCTTCAGTGCTCGGTGGCTGCCAGATACTGAACCACCAGTCATCCGCAGCAATGTGCTCGCGCAAGTTGGCCAGGGCACGACGAAAGCTCAGCGCCTCATCGAACATTTCTTGCAACAGTGAACGCCCAGCCTGCCCCTCCATCATGGTCGAGGCCACATCCAGCGAGGCGAGGATGCTGTACTGCGGCGAGGTCGAGATATGCATCATGAACGCTTCGTTGAAACGATCCCGGTCCAGCTGACGCCTGGCCCCGTCCTGCACATGGATCATCGAGGCCTGGCTGAACGCAGCCAGCAGCTTGTGGGTGGAATGGGTGCTGAACACCAGTGGGCTGTCGTCCGAGCAGGCAGTGCCCATGGCATAGCGCCCGGTGAAGAAGTCGTGGAACGCCGCATAGGCAAACCAGGCCTCGTCGAAGTGCAGCACCTCGACACTGCTGCCCAGGCTTTGTTTTATCAGCCCGGCGTGGTAGCACAGCCCGTCGTAGGTGGAGTTGGTCACTACCGCCAGCTTGATGCGCTGCCCACGATCACGGGCAAGGGGGTTGGCCTGGATCTTCGCCTCGATTGCCTCGGGGCTGAACTCGCTGAGCGGGATCGGGCCGATGATGCCCAGCTCGTTGCGCTCCGGGCATAGGTACAGCGGGATGGCGCCGGTCATGATGATCGCGTGAACCACCGACTTGTGGCAGTTGCGATCCACCAGCACCAGGTCGTCTCGGCCGACCATGGCGTGCCAAACGATCTTGTTGGCCGTGGAGGTTCCATTGATCACGAAGAAGGTATGGTCGGCGCCAAAGTTGCGCGCAGCCCTCGCCTCGGCTTCGGCCAAGGGGCCCGTGTGGTCGAGCAACGAACCCAGCTCCGGCACAGAAACAGACAGGTCAGAGCGCAGGGTGTTTTCCCCGAAAAACTGGTGAAAGGCTTGGCCAACCGGGCTTTTGCGGTAGGCCACGCCGCCTCCATGGCCCGGGGTATGCCAGGAATAGTTGGACTGCGCGGTATGCTGCACCAGGGCCTTGAAGAACGGCGGCAGCAGGCCATCAAGGTAGGTGCGTGCCGCACGGGCCACCTGGCGAGCGAGAAACGGCACGGTGTCTTCGAACAGGTAAAGGATGCCACGCAGCTGGTTGAGCTCGCTCATGGCTTCGGCGGGGGCGTTTTCCAGGGTTACCTGCTCGCCCAGGGCGAAAATCGGCAGGTCAGGCGCTCGCATACGCGCCAAGCGGATCAGCTCGGCCATGTTCTGCAGCAGGTGAGTGTTCTCGCCAACACCTTCGGCGGCGATCAGCATGCAGGCCAGGCCGTGGTGGGTAGCGGCAACCAGGCGCGCTTCGGCGTGGTCGGCGGCGGCCAGAATGGCGAAGCCGTCCTGGCGCAGTTCCTCGGCGATGCCCCGCACACGCTCGCCGGCGACGCTGTCGGCCTTGATGGCGCGGTGGACGATGAGGATCGGGAACTTGAGGTCCTTGTACATCAGGTGGCTACCTCCGAAGGACATGGCGTCCATTTCAGGGTAGTTGACGTGCCTGGCTTGAGTGTTGAAGCGACGCGTAAATCGAGCGCCGCCCGCGCGGCGCATCGCGAGCGAAGCTCGCTCCTACATTTGTTTCAGGCCAGTATCGCCTGTGGCAGGCGCGCGCGACCGCCTTGTTTGTACGACGCGATATCCAGCCATGCGCCAAGGCGTTCGCGCGCAAATCCCACAGGCGTAATTGGCCCGAAACAAACGTAGGAGCGAGCTTCGCTCGCGATGCGCCGCGCGGGCGGCGCTCGATCTCACTGACACCACAAAACCCGCGACGAGCGCATAGAATCAGCCAGCAGGTGTCTCGGTAAGGGCCTGCCACATGGATGGCCCACCCGCCGACTTGGCAATGGCCGCCAGACGCTCGGCATGCGCCTCCAGTTCCTCGGCATTGGCCAGGATCACCCGTCCCGGCGTACGCCCGCTAATCCTGCGAATCTCGCTGCCGCCAGCCCCCTGCCCGTCATCCTCGGCCTCGGCCCCATGCCCAGCCAGCGACAAGCTGGTCTGGCCACCGGTCATTGCCAGGTAAACGTCGGCCAGCAGTTCCGAGTCGAGCAGCGCGCCGTGCAGCTCACGGCCCGAGTTGTCGATGTCGTAGCGTTTGCACAGCGCATCCAGGCTGTTGCGCTGCCCCGGGTGGCGCGAACGTGCCAGCAGTAGCGTATCGAGGATGGTGCAGTGCTGCGAAACGTCGGCGCGTTGCTGCTGGCCCAGCAAGGCGAATTCGTTGTTGATGAAGCCAACGTCGAACGCCGCGTTGTGGATGACCAGCGTGGCGCCCTGGATGAAGTCGAAGAACTCGTCGGCGACATCGGCAAAGCGTGGCTTGCCGACCAGGAAGGCATCGGTGATGCCGTGGACGTTGATCGCGCCCTCGTCACTCTCGCGGTCCGGCTGCAGGTAGACGTGGAAGTGCCGCCCGGTCAGGCGCCGACCGATTACCTCGACACAACCGATCTCGATGATCCGGTGGCCTTCGCCAACTGGCATACCCGTGGTTTCGGTATCGAGAATGACGAACCGTTTATCTTGCTGCTGCTCCACGCGGGGCGCTCCAACTTGCATCAGTTACAAAGGCCGCGATTGTACCCCAGCTCAACGCTGGGCGCGCACCTCATCGACCCCACGGTTGGCCAGCTGGTCGGCGCGTTCGTTGCCAGGGTGGCCGATATGGCCGCGCACCCACTTCCAGGTCACCTTGTGGCGGTTGACCTGCTCATCGAGCTGCTGCCACAGGTCGGCATTCTTCACCGGCTCCTTGGCCGCGGTCTTCCAGCCGCGTTTCTTCCAGTTGACCATCCACTCATTGATGCCCTTCATCACGTATTGCGAGTCGGTGGTCAGCACCACCTCGCATTCGCGCTTCAGCGACATCAGGCCCTGGATCGCGGCCATCAGCTCCATGCGGTTGTTGGTGGTCTCACGCTCGCCGCCCCACAGTTCCTTCTCGACGCCCTTGTAGATCATCAGGACGCCCCAGCCACCAGGGCCTGGGTTGCCCTTGCAGGCACCATCAGTAAACATCTCGACGCTATCGCTCATGTACCACTCTTGAATTCAGTGCTTGTCAGTTTCGGGGTTGGCCGCCGTGCGGTTGACCTTGGCCAGCGGCAGCGGCAGCAATTTGCCCATCGGCTCGCGGCGTTCCGGGCGCAGTGGCCGTAGCCCCACCACCATCTTGCGCGCCACCAACAGGTACACCCCGCCACCGGAGCCCTGCCAGCCACCGGCCAACCGTTCCCAGCCTTCCAGGCGTTGCTGCCAGGCCGGTGAGGCGAGCGGCGGACGATAGCACCCGAAGCGGCGTTTCTCCAGCGCGAAGCCCAGCAGGTTGAGCCAGTCGCCCACCCGCGACGGCGAGATGCAGCGCGCCTTGCGCAGCGCGCCATGGCTGAAGAAGTGGCGCATGCCCCAACTGCTCCATGGGTTGATTCCAACGATCAGCAAGTGCCCGCCCGGGCGCACGGCACTGGCAGCCTCGCGCAGCAAGCCATGGGGCGACAGGCAGAAATCCAGGCCATGCTGCAGCACGACCACGTCGGCGGCATGCTCGCTCAGCGGCCAGGCTTGCTCTTCGCAGACAATCTCCACCCCTGGCAACGGCGCGCCGAGGCGCACATTGCGCTGTACCTGGGGCGCACTCGGTGGTGGCTCGGCGCAAGGCCCGTAGTGCACGAGGTAACCGCCGAAGAAGCGTCCAAGCTCTTCTTTGAGCAGTTTTTCTTCCTCTTTGAGCATCAGTTGGCCGAGTGGGCCATTGAACCACTCACGGGCCAGGCTGATCAGCTCGACCCAGTCCGGGTCGGCCTGGGCAAAGGCTTGGTCGGTCATTGCGCTCTCCCTCGAAGGTTCTCCCACCGCGCCATCGCGGCTAAGATGCCCTCATGTGCCACGCTAGGCGAATCGGATCCGCACCATGATACAGATCGATGCTCTTCCCGCTTTCTCCGACAACTACATCTGGTTGTTACAGGATACTGCCAAACGCCGTTGTGCGGTGGTCGATCCGGGTGATGCCGGCCCGGTGGAGCGCTGGTTGGCTGCCAACCCCGAATGGGTGCTGAGCGATATCCTCGTCACCCACCACCACAACGACCATGTCGGCGGTGTGGAGCGGCTCAAGCAACTCACCGGCGCGCGCGTCTGCGGCCCCGCCAACGAACGCATTCCCGGCCGCGACCTGGCCCTGGACGAAGGCGACCGGGTGGACGTGCTGGGCGTGGTATTCCAGGTACTGGCGGTGCCCGGCCACACCCTGGGGCACATTGCTTTCTACAGCGATCAGCCGGCAACCCCCGTGCTGTTCAGCGGCGACACGCTGTTCGCCGCCGGTTGCGGGCGCATGTTCGAAGGTACACCCGAACAGATGCAGCCCGCCCTCGCCCGCCTGGCGGCCTTGCCAGAGCAGACCGAAGTGTACTGCGCCCATGAATACACCCTCAGCAACCTGCGCTTCGCCAAGGCGGTGGAACCGAGCAACCCGCACGTTCAGCAACGGTTCGAGGACGTTACCCGTCTGCGCGCCGACAATCGCATCAGCTTGCCATCAACGATTGGCCTGGAGCGCCTGACCAACCCGTTCCTGCGTACCTCTGAAACATTAGTTAAACAAAAAGCAGACGAATGGAAGGGACATTCAAACACCACGCATGTCGCTGTTTTTGCTGCCTTGAGGTCTTGGAAGGACACCTTCTGATAACCTCAAGATATATCGCAAGTGATGGTCAAAGGTTGACCAGGCCCGGAGCGGTTTCTAGAATCGCCGAAATTTTTCGCCCGGATACCTGTGTCAGCCGATGTCTTCCCGTAGCCGCAGAACCTCTCATTCCGTCGCCCTGACGCGCCTGGCCCAAATCAGTGCGCTGGCCCTGGCCGCCACCTTGGTGGGCTGCCAGAGCACCCGTCAGCTCGACGAATCCGATAGCGTTCGCGCGCACAACTACCAGGCGCGGATCAAACACAAACCTTCACCGCTGCTGGTCAAGCCGGCCGAGCAGGCGCCACAGGATGTCTGGGAGCGCATGCGCCAGGGCTTCGCCTTGCAGGACAGCATCGACGTCAACCCGCGCATCGAGCAGCAACGCCTGTGGTTCGCCAGCAACCCGACCTTCATCGAAAGCGCTGGCGAGCGTGGCAGCCTCTACCTGCACTACATCGTCGAGCGTCTTGAAGAACGCGACATGCCCCTGGAGCTGGCCCTGCTCCCGGCCATCGAAAGCGCCTACAACCCGATGGCCTACTCACGCGCCAGTGCTGCCGGCATGTGGCAGTTCATGCCAGCGACAGGTCGTCACTTCAACCTGCGCCAGACCAACTTCTACGATGGCCGCCGCGACATTACCGCGTCGACCAACGCTGCGCTGGACTACCTGACCCGCCTGCACGATATGTTCAACGGTGACTGGCTGCTGGCCCTGGCGGCCTACAACGCTGGCGAGGGCACGGTCAGCCGCGCCATCGAACGCAACGAACGGCTCGGCCTGCCAACCGACTACTGGAACCTGCCGCTGCCGCAGGAAACCCGCGACTACGTGCCCAAGTTGCTGGCCCTGTCGCAGGTAGTGCTCACGCCTGAAGCCTACGGCGTGAACCTGAACCCGATCGCCAACGAACCGTACTTCGAGGCAGTGGCCATCAACGACCGCCTCGACTTGTCGCGGGTGGCAGCCTTCGCCAACATCGACGAAGACGAACTGATCCAGCTCAACCCGGCCTTCAAGAAGCGCATGACCGTGGATGGCCCGCAGCAATTGCTGGTACCGACCGCCAAGGCGCAGCTGCTGAGCGACAGCCTGTCCAACCTCAAACCCGAACAGCTGGTGAGCCTGCAGCCAAACAAGGCCGTGTTCGCCCGTGCCGTGGCCGAAGCCAAGGCGCCTGTGGCCGCACGCAGCTACCGGGTCAAACGTGGCGACAGCCTGGGCGCCATCGCCAAGGCCAACCGTGTGGCGGTCAAGGACATCAAACGCTGGAACCGCTTGTCCGGCAACAGCCTGCGCGCTGGCCAGGTTCTGGCCCTGCGCGGTGGCAACGCGCCAAGTACCGCTGGTAACCGTGTGGCGGCATCCGCAAAGCGCTCCACCCAATACAAGGTACGCAAGGGCGACTCCCTTTATCTGGTGGCCAAGCGCTTCAACGTGGAAATGCAACACCTCAAGCGCTGGAACCCACGCAGCGGGCATGCCCTCAAGCCAGGCCAAACCCTGACCGTCTACCTCTCGCACTGATACAAAGGCCGGGGCTGCAAAGTAGCCCCTGGCAATCCTCTGGGCCGCACTCTTTTTCCAACCCCAGCAAGCTGTTACTGTACCCGATCAAAGCCCAACGCCTCTGGATCGGATGCCGACTTGATACGTCCCCTCCTGCTGTCACTCAGCCTGGCCTTGAGCTTTCCCGCAGCCGCGATGGTGAGCGAAAGCCACGGATACGCGCAGTTCGGCACGCTCAAGTACCCAGCCACCTTCACCCACTTCGACTGGGTCAACCCGCAAGCCCCCAAGGGCGGCACCTTGCGGGCCATGGCTTTTGGCACTTTCGATACCCTCAACCCCTATACGTTCAAGGGGTCGAGCCCGATTACCACGCCCAATTTCCAGCAGTACGGCATCAGCGAGCTAAACGAGCCGCTGATGATCGGTACTGGCCAGTACGACCCCTCTGGCGACGAGCCCACCTCCAGCTACGGCCTGATCGCCCGCTCGGTGGAGTACAGCGAGGACCGCAGCTGGGTAGTGTTCAACCTGCGCCCGGAAGCCCGCTGGCATGACGGCCAGCCGATCACCTCGGCCGACGTGGCCTTCTCCTACCGCACACTGCTCAAGGACGGCCACCCGATCTACCGCACCAATCTGCAGGAAGTACAGCGGGTAGACATCCTCGGCCCGCTGCGTATCCGCTTCGTGTTCAAGCGCGCCGGCAACCCGCTGCTGATCCTGCGCCTGGGCGAAATGCCGGTGCTGCCCAAACACTACTGGCAAAAGCGTGACTTCAAGGCCACCACCTTCGAGCCGCCCTTGGGCAGCGGCCCCTACCGCATCACCCAAGTACAACCCGGGCGCCGGCTGGTGTTCGAACGGGTGAAGAACTATTGGGGCAAGGACCTGGCGGTCAACCGTGGCAAGTACAATTTCAAGCGGGTGGAATACGAGTTCTACCGCGACGCCACGGTGGCATTCGAAGCGTTCAAGGCCGGCGAGTTCGATATCTATATCGAGCACCAGGCAAAGAACTGGGCCAACGGTTACAACTTCCCGGCCGTGCGCCGTGGCGAGGTGATCAAGGCACAAATCCCGCACAGCATCCCCACGCAAACCCAGGGCCTGTTCATGAACAGCCGCCGGGCCACGTTCAGCGACCCACGGGTACGCCAGGCACTGGGGCTGATGCTCGACTTCGAGTGGACCAACCGTGCACTGTTCAGCAGCGCCTACCGCCGCTCGACCAGCTACTACCCCAACAGCGAATTCGCCGCCAGCGGCCTGCCCACTGGCAAGGAGTGGCTGCTGCTGGCGCCGTTCCGTGACCAATTGCCAGCCAAACTGTTCAGCGAGCCCTACACGGTCAGCCACACCGATGGCCGTGGTATCAGCCGCCAGACCCTGCGCCAGGCCCTGGGCCTGCTCGCCGAGGCCGGCTGGAAACTGAACGGCCAGCGCCTGGTCGACAGCAAGGGCCAGCAGCTGCGTATGGAACTGCTGCTGGTAAACCCCAACCTTGAACGCATCTTGCAACCTTATGTCGAAAATCTGTCCAGCATCGGCATCGATGCGCGCTTGCGCACCGTGGACCGTGCCCAGTACAAACAACGCCTGGACCAGTTCGATTTCGACATGATTCTGATGACCCTGAACCAAACCCTGAGCCCCGGCCTCGAACAGTGGCTGTACTTCCACTCCAGCCAGGCCGCGACCAAGGGCAGCAAGAACTATGCTGGGGTCAAGGACCCGGTGGTCGACCACCTGCTCGACACCTTGCTCGCCGCCCGCACCCGCGATGACCAGGTCGCCGCCGCCCGTGCCCTGGACCGCGTGCTCTCATGGCAGTACTACATGATCCCCAACTGGTACCTCGACAATCATCGCCTGGCCTACCGCAACCGGTTCGCCTTCGTCACCACACCGCCCTACACCCTTGGGCTGAACAGCTGGTGGATCAAGACTTCGGAGAAAGCCCAATGACGCCAACGCACCCTCTGCGCCGGCTGGCAGGCAGCCTGTTGCTCGCCTGCCTGAGCCTTCCCGCCCTGGCCGCACCGCAACACGCGCTGACCTTGTACGACGAGCCACCCAAGTACCCCGCCAACTTCAAGCACTTCGACTACGTCAACCCGGATGCGCCCAAAGGCGGCACCTTCCGCCAGTCCAGCTTCGGCGGCTTCGACAGCCTCAACCCGTTCATCAACAAAGGCGTGGCGGCCGAGAACATCGGCAGCATCTACGACACCCTGATGCGCCAGAGCCAGGATGAGCCGTTCACCGAGTACGGCCTGGTCGCCGGCAAGATCGAAAAGGCCCCGGACAACAGCTGGGTGCGGTTCTACCTGCGCCCCGAAGCACGCTTCCATGACGGCCACCCGATGCGTGCCGACGATGTGGTGTTCACCTTCAACGCCCTGATCAAGGACGGTGCACCACTGTACCGGCAGTACTACGCCGACGTTGCCGAAGTGGTCGCCGAAGACCCGCTGAAGGTGCTGTTCAAGTTCAAGCACACCAACAACCGCGAACTGCCGCTGATTCTCGGCCAGTTGCCCGTGCTGCCCAAGCACTGGTACGAAAACCGTGACTTCAATCGCGGCAACCTGGAAATCCCACTGGGCAGCGGCCCGTACAAGGTCGCCGAAGTCAAAGCCGGGCGCTCGGTGCGCTACGAGCGGGTCAAGGACTACTGGGCCAAAGACCTGCCAATCAACCGTGGCTTCTACAACTTCGATGTCATGACCTTCGACTCCTACCGGGACACCACCGTCGCCCTGGAAGCACTCAAGGCCGGTGCGTTCGACTATGCCCTGGAAGTCAGCGCAAAAAACTGGGCCACCGCCTACAACGTACCCGCCGTGCGTGATGGCCGTCTGATCAAGGAAGAACTGCCCAACGGCAACCCCACCGGCATGCAGGGTTTCATCTTCAATATCCGCCGCCCGGTGTTCCAGGACGTGCGGGTGCGCCAGGCGCTGAGCCTGCTGCTGGACTACGAATGGACCAACAAGCAGCTGTTCAACGGCGCCTACACACGCACCGGCAGCTACTTCGACAATTCGGAAATGGCCGCCCATGGCCTGCCCAGCCCCAGTGAGTTGAAGATCCTCGAACCCTTGCGCGGCAAAGTGCCCGAACAGGTGTTTAGCGAAGCCTTCCACAACCCGGTCAGCGATGGCAGCGGCATGATCCGCGAGCAACAGCGCCAGGCCTACAAGCTGCTACAGGAAGCCGGCTGGAAAATCGTCGACGACAAAATGGTCGACGCCCAAGGCAAGCCAGTGAGCATCGAGTTCCTGCTGGCGCAGACCGAGTTCGAGCGCATCCTGCTGCCGTTCAAGCGCAACCTCGCCGACCTCGGAATCGAGCTGAATATTCGCCGGGTCGATGTTTCGCAATACATCACCCGCCTGCGTTCTCGTGACTACGACATGATCGTCGGCGGCTACCCACAGTCCAACTCGCCGGGTAATGAACAACGCGAGTTCTGGTCCAGCGCCGCCGCCGACAACCCTGGCAGCCGCAACTTCATCGGCCTGCGCGACCCGGCCATCGACCAGTTGGTGGAACAGCTGATCAACGCCGATTCGCGCCAGAGCCTGGTCGACCACTGCCGTGCTCTCGACCGTGTATTGCTGTGGGGCTACTACGTGATCCCCAACTGGCACATCAAGACGTGGCGTGTGGCCTACTGGAACCACATTGGCCATCCGAAAGTGTCGCCCAAGTACGACATCGGCATCGATACCTGGTGGATCAAGCCCGGGGTAACCCCGGCGGTCAGCCAAGGCCACGCGGACGAGGCCAACTAAGATGCTGGCCTACATCCTGCGCCGCCTGCTACTGATCATCCCGACCCTGTTCGGCATCCTGATCATCAACTTCATCATCGTCCAGGCCGCCCCTGGTGGCCCGGTCGAGCAGATGATCGCCAAGCTCGAAGGTTTCGAGGGCGCCACCAGCCGCATTGCCGGTGGCGGCGCCGAGGTTTCCGTGGCCGGCTCCAACTACCGCGGCGCCCAGGGCCTGGACCCGGCGCTGATCGCTGAAATCGAGCGCATGTACGGCTTCGACAAGTCGCCGCCCGAGCGCCTGTGGATCATGATCAAGAACTACGCCCAGCTGGACTTCGGCGACAGCTTCTTCCGCGATGCCAAGGTCATCGACCTGATCATCGAGAAGATGCCGGTGTCGATCTCGCTAGGGCTGTGGAGCACGCTGATCATGTACCTGGTATCGATTCCGCTAGGCATCGCCAAGGCGGTGCGCCATGGCAGCCACTTCGACGTCTGGACCAGTTCGGCGATCATCGTCGGCTACGCCATCCCGGCGTTCCTGTTCGCCATCCTGCTCATCGTGCTGTTCGCCGGCGGTAGCTACTTCGACTGGTTCCCGCTGCGTGGCCTCACCTCCAACAACTTCGACGAGTTGAGTACCACCGGTAAAGTGCTGGACTACTTCTGGCACCTGGTGCTGCCGATCACCGCGCTGGTCATCGGCAACTTTGCCACCATGACCCTGCTGACCAAGAACAGCTTCCTCGACGAAATCAACAAGCAGTACGTGGTCACCGCCAAGGCCAAGGGCCTGAGCCGTTCACGGGTGCTGTACGGCCACGTGTTCCGCAATGCCATGCTGTTGGTGATTGCCGGTTTCCCCTCGGCGTTCATCGGCATCTTCTTCACGGGCTCGTTGCTGATCGAGGTGATCTTCAGCCTCGACGGCCTGGGCCTGATGAGTTTCGAAGCGGCCATCAACCGCGACTACCCGGTGGTCTTCGGCACCCTGTTCATCTTCACCCTGCTAGGGCTGGTGGTGAAATTGATCGGCGACCTGACCTACACCCTGGTCGATCCACGCATCGACTTCGCCAGCCGGGAGCACTGACATGGCCTTGTCCCCCCTCAACCGCCGGCGCTTCGAGCGCTTCAAGGCCAACCGCCGTGGCTGGTGGTCGCTGTGGCTGTTCCTGATCCTGTTCGGCCTGAGCCTGGGCGCCGAGCTGATCGCCAACGACAAACCGATTGCCGTGCGCTACGACGGCGAATGGTATTTCCCGGCGTTCAAGCGCTACCCGGAGACCACCTTCGGCGGCGAATTCCCGCTGGAAGCCAACTACAAGAGCCCCTACATCCGCGAGCTGCTGGCCAAGAAAGACAGCTTCGTGCTGTGGGCGCCCATCCCGTTCAGCTACCAGAGCATCAATTACGACCTGCGCGTACCCGCCCCGGCGCCGCCCTCGGCGGACAACTGGCTGGGCACCGACGACCAGGGCCGCGACGTGCTGGCGCGGGTGATCTACGGGTTCCGCATTTCGGTACTGTTCGCCCTCACCTTGACCGTGGCCAGCTCCATCGTCGGCGTCATCGCCGGCGCCCTGCAAGGTTTCTATGGCGGCTGGGTCGACCTGGCCGGGCAGCGCTTCCTGGAAATCTGGTCGGGCCTGCCGGTGCTGTACCTGCTGATCATCCTCGCCAGCTTCGTGCAGCCCAACTTCTGGTGGCTGCTGGGCATCATGCTGCTGTTCTCGTGGATGAGCCTGGTGGACGTGGTACGCGCCGAGTTCCTGCGCGGACGCAACCTGGAGTACGTGCGCGCCGCCCGCGCACTGGGCATGCGCAATGGCCCGATCATGTACCGGCACATTCTGCCCAACGCCATGATCTCGACCATGACCTTCATGCCATTCATTCTCACCGGCGCCATCGGCACCCTCACCGCCCTCGACTTCCTCGGCTTCGGCCTGCCCGCCGGTTCGCCGTCGCTGGGCGAGCTGGTGGCCCAGGGCAAGTCCAACCTGCAGGCGCCATGGCTGGGTATCAGCGCCTTTGCCGTGCTGGCATTGATGCTGAGCCTGCTGGTATTCATCGGTGAATCCGCCCGCGATGCCTTCGACCCGAGGAAGTGACATGAGTGAACAGAACCTGATCGAAGTGCGCGACCTGGCGGTGGAGTTTGTCACCGGCGACCAGGTCAACCGGGTGGTGGACGGCATCAGCTTCGACATCCGCAAGGGCGAGACACTGGCCCTGGTGGGCGAGAGTGGCTCGGGCAAATCGGTCAGCGCGCACTCGATCCTGCGCCTGCTGCCCTACCCGCTGGCCCGTCACCCCAGCGGCAGCATTCGCTACGAGGGCAAGGACCTGTTGCAGCAGAACGAGAAAACCCTGCAGCGCATTCGCGGCAACCGCATTGCGATGATCTTTCAGGAGCCGATGACCTCGCTTAACCCGCTGCATTGCATCGAGAAGCAGATCAACGAAATTCTCCTGCTGCACAAGGGCCTGACCGGCAAGGAAGCGACTGCGCGCACCCTGGAGCTGCTGGAGATGGTCGGCATCCCCGAGCCACGCAAGCGCCTCAAGGCCCTGCCCCATGAATTGTCTGGCGGGCAGCGCCAGCGGGTGATGATTGCCATGGCGCTGGCCAACGAGCCGGAACTGCTGATCGCCGACGAACCGACCACGGCCCTGGATGTGACCGTGCAGTTGAAGATTCTCGACCTGCTCAAGCAACTGCAGGCGCGTTTGGGCATGGCACTGCTGCTGATCAGTCACGACCTGAACCTGGTGCGCCGCATCGCCCACCGCGTGTGCGTGATGCAGCGCGGGCAGATCGTGGAACAGGCTGAATGCGCCACACTGTTCAGCGCCCCGCAGCACCACTACACACAGATGCTGATCAATGCCGAGCCCAGCGGGCTGCCCGCGCACAACCCGGTAGGAGCACCGTTGCTGGAGGTGGATGACCTCAAGGTGTGGTTCCCGATCAAGAAGGGTTTTCTGCGGCGCACGGTCGACCATGTGAAAGCGGTGGACGGGGTCAACTTCAGCTTGCCGCAGGGGCAGACGCTGGGCATCGTTGGCGAGTCCGGCTCGGGCAAGTCCACGTTGGGCCTGGCGATCTTGCGGCTGATTTCCAGCCAGGGCGGCATTCGCTTCCACGGGCAGAACCTCGAAGGGCTGAACCAGCAAGCCGTGCGCCCGCTGCGGCGTGAGATGCAGGTGGTGTTCCAGGACCCGTTCGGCAGCCTTAGCCCGCGCATGTGCGTGGCGGACATTGTCGGTGAAGGGTTACGTATTCACCGCATTGGTACTGCGCAGGAACAGGAAGCGGCGATCATTGCGGCGCTGGAGGAGGTAGGCCTGGACCCACGCACGCGGCATCGCTATCCCCATGAGTTTTCCGGCGGGCAGCGGCAACGTATTGCAATTGCTCGGGCACTGGTGCTGAAACCGGCGCTGATTCTGCTCGACGAGCCCACGTCTGCGCTGGACCGCACCGTGCAGCGGCAGGTGGTGGAATTGCTGCGCAATCTGCAGCAGAAGTACAACCTCACGTACCTGTTCATCAGCCACGACCTGGCGGTGGTCAAGGCGTTGAGCCATCAGCTGATGGTGATCAAGCATGGGCATGTGGTGGAGCAAGGGGATGCGCAAGCGATCTTCCATGCGCCGCAGCATCCATATACGCGGCAGCTGCTGGAGGCAGCGTTCCTGGAGGTTGAGGCTTCGTGACGCGCAAAGGCAAGCACAGGACCTGTAGGAGCAGCCTTGTGCTGCGAAAAGGCCGGTAGAGCAAAAGATCACCTTCGGCTGCAATGGCCTCTTCGCAGCCCAAGGCTGCTCCTACCGGGACCGGGCCAGCATGGAGGATAGATATGACCCTTTCACCTTCACTCCGCAGCACCCCCATTGGCCCCATGCTAAAACATTGGCGCCTGTTGAACCGGGTCAAACAACTGCACGCCGCACAGATGTTCGGGGTGTGCCAGTCGACCA
Source organism: Pseudomonas sp. NY11955 (assembly GCF_048068035.1). Lineage (NCBI taxonomy): Bacteria > Pseudomonadati > Pseudomonadota > Gammaproteobacteria > Pseudomonadales > Pseudomonadaceae > Pseudomonas > Pseudomonas sp. NY11955. The sequence continues at coordinate 53,701 of NZ_JBLUPS010000003.1, read as the reverse complement.
TTTCTCGCTGGGAGTCCGGCGTGCAGGACGCCGAGCCCGAGCAGCGGGCACGTATCGAAGCCTTGCTCAAAGCGAGGCTCAGCAGCGCCGCGGACCACGCACTGGCGCGCCTTGTGTCGGGCAGTTCACAACCTGTGCACCTGGTATGCGACCTCACCCACCGCCTGCTGGCCTGCTCGTCCGCCCGTGAAGCTGAGTTCAGTGTGCCCATCGCTGATTTGCTGGGTGTCTCACTGTGGCCATTCGCAACAGAGGAAATCGCCAGCCAGGAACAACGCTTGGCAAGCATCGGCTGGCGCGACAACCTGGCCTCGCCGACGCTGGAGTTCACCACTGGCACGAATGACTCGGCACTGGTGCCCATCCAGCACAGCCTATGCCGTTGGACGCGGTTCACCCTGTCGGATGGCTCGACCGCCAGGCTGGTCGAAACCCTCGCGCATATTTAATGCGTGGACGCAGGCAAGCGGCGGGTCGAAGATCGCCTTCTGCAATAGCAAAAGGTTACTCGCCGTGCAAAACCAAAACCTTCATGGAAAACTCGAATTCCTGCGCCAAGCCGAAAAGCTCAAAAGCGTGACACGCAGTGCCCATACCTCCACAGGGCGACGTGAAAGCAGTGCCGAGCACAGTTGGCGGCTGGCGTTGCTGGCACTGGTTTTCGAAGAGGAGCTGGGTGATGTCGATATCTGCAAAGTGCTGAAACTGTGCCTGGTCCATGACCTTGGAGAAGCGCTGAGTGGGGATGTGCCTGCACCGCAAGCACATGCGGTTCCAGACAAAGGGGCGAATGAACGGCAGGACCTGATTGCCATGACTTCGATGCTGGAACCTTCGATGCAGGACAACATCGTTGGCTGGTTCGATGAGTACGAGGCGGCCAGTTCGCCGGAGGCCAAAGTGGTCAAGGCATTGGACAAGATCGAAACCCTCCTGCAACACACCCAAGGCGATAACCCGCCCGGTTTCGACTACGCGTTCAATCTTGAATATGGGCGCCGTTACACCGATGCCATCCCGTTCCTGGCCTCGTTGAGGCAAGTAATCGATGAGCAGACCCGCAAACGCCTGAACAGCTGACCTAGTGCTTGTGGGGCCGGCCTTGGGTCGCATCACTGGCTGACAGCCCCCATTATCAGAAATTCTGAAAACAATCGTCTTCCATCATCAGCTGGATCGGGCATAAATTCTCCACCGTCAACTCCCAGCAGCAATGGTAGAGCCTCATGTCCAGCCCACAACATCAGCCCGCATCCCCTGCCCTGGCCACGCTGATCCAGCGTTCCGGCCTGCCCAGCCCAGCGCTCAGCGAAGCCCAGGCACAGGCCTTGCTACAGACGCACTACGGCCTTGCCGGCAACCTGGCCGCGCTGGGCAGCCAGCAAGACCTGAATTTCCGCGTGAGCACGCCACAAGGCGGCTTTGTGCTCAAGGCCTGCCATGGCAGCTATGCCCAGCAGGAACTGGAAGCACAGCACGCCGCCCTGGCCTACCTGCGCAATCAAGGTTTGCCGGTGCCGGCTGTATGCCCGGCAGTCGACGGCCAGGGGTTGCTGGCACTGGACATGGACGGGCAACCACTGCGCGTACGCCTGCTCGAGTACATCGAAGGTCAGCCGCTGACCCGCCTCAAGCACATGGGGCCACGCCTGATGGCTGAACTGGGTGGGCTCTGTGCGAAGCTGGACAAGGCCCTGGTCAACTTCGACCACCCCGGCCTTGCGCGCACCCTGCAATGGGACCCGCAACACGCCCAGGCGCTGATCCAGCACCTGTTGCCTGTTCTACAAGATGCCGAGCAACGCGCCCGCATCGAGCAGGCCACCCAGCTGGCAGCCGAGCGGTTGTCGCCACTGGCCAATCAACTGCCAAGCCAGGCCGTGCACCTGGACATCACCGACGACAACACCGTGTGGGCCCGTGATGACGAGCGTCAGTGGCAACTGCAAGGTGTCATTGATTTCGGTGACCTGCTGCACACCTGGCGCATCGCCGACCTGTCGGTGACCTGCGCGGCGCTGCTGCATCACACCGAAGGCGACCCGCTGCGGATCCTGCCGGCAATCAGTGCCTACCAAGCGCTCAACCCACTGACAGAAGCCGAACTGCACGCCCTGTGGCCACTGGTAGTCAACCGCGCGGCGGTACTGGTGCTGAGCAGCGCGCAACAACTTGCCGTGGACCCAGGCAACCAGTACACCCGCGACAACGTCGCCCATGAATGGGAAATCTTCGACACCGCCACCGCCGTGCCCTTCGCGCTGATGGAAGCGGCAATCCTGCAGGCTGCCGGCCTGCAACCTGCCACGCCAGACCTGAGCGCCTGCGCCCACTTGCTCCCCGAACTGGCCGGGCAGGCGGTAACACGGGTGGACCTGGGGGTACTCAGTACACACTGCGAGGCCGGAAACTGGGAGCAACCCGGTTTCGACCAGCACCTGCTGACTTCGCAAGCCGCTCCGGCTTGCAGCCTGCATGGGCAATATCGCCTGTCGCAAACCCACATTGATCGCCCCGAAGAGCCAGCCACCTGCGCCCTCGGCGTTGAGCTGCACGTAGCCAACGGTAGCCAGGTGCAAGCGCCGGAAACCGGCACCTGGCAGCGCCACGGCGATGGCCGTGGCTGCCTGCGCACCACCCACTGGGCTTTGTGGCTGCAGGGCCTGGAAGACGCACCGGCAGACGGCCAGGCCGTGGAAAAAGGCCAGTCCCTGGGCAGCAGTTGTGGCTTCCTCAGCGTGCAGTTGTGCCTGGACAACGGCGTCCAGCCGCCGCTCTTCGCCACCCCGTCCCAAGCTGCCGCCTGGCTGGCCCTGTGCCCGTCGCCAGCCGCGCTGCTGGGCTTCGATTGCGATGCCGAACCGCTACCCGATCCGCAAGCCCTGCTGGCCCGCCGCGACGCTAGCTTCGCCCGCTCGCAAAAGCACTACTACGCGCAGCCTCCCCACATTGAACGCGGCTGGCGCAACTACCTGATCGACATGCAGGGCCGCTCGTACCTGGACATGCTCAACAACGTCGCGGTGCTGGGCCATGGCCACCCCCGCATGGTCGCCGAGTCGGCGCGGCAGTGGTCGCTGTTGAACACCAACTCGCGCTTCCACTACGCGGCAATTACCGAGTTCTCCGAACGCCTGCTGGGCCTGGCACCCGAAGGTTTCGACCGGGTATTCATGGTCAACAGCGGCACCGAAGCCAACGACCTGGCCATTCGCCTGGCCTGGGCCTACAGCGGCGGGCGTGACCTGCTCAGCGTGCTGGAGGCCTACCACGGCTGGTCGGTAGCCACCGACGCCATCTCCACATCCATCGCCGACAACCCGCAAGCCCTGGAAACGCGCCCGGACTGGGTGCACCCGGTCGAGGCGCCGAACACCTTCCGTGGCCGCTTCCGCGGTACCGACAGCGCCGCCGACTACCTGCAGGACGTCGACGCCAAGCTGGCTGACCTCGACGCCCGTGGCCGCCAACTGGCGGGCATCATCTGCGAACCGGTGTACGGCAATGCCGGCGGTATCTCGTTGCCAGCAGGCTACCTGCGCGAAGCCTATGCCAAGGTGCGCGCCCGCGGTGGCGTGTGCATCGCCGACGAAGTACAGGTCGGCTATGGCCGCCTGGGCGAGTATTTCTGGGGCTTCGAAGAACAGGGCGTGGTGCCCGATATCATCACCATGGCCAAGGGCATGGGCAATGGCCAGCCGCTGGGCGTGGTCATCACCCGCCGCGAAATCGCCGAAGCGCTGGAGGCCGAAGGCTACTTCTTCTCCTCGGCCGGTGGCAGCCCGGTCAGCTGTCGCATCGGCATGGCGGTGCTCGACGTGATGCAGGAGGAAGGCCTGTGGGACAATGCCCGCGACACCGGGCGCTACTTCAAGGCCCGCCTGCAGGCGCTGGTCGACAAATACCCGCTGGCCGGCGCGGCACATGGCTCGGGCTTCTACCTGGGGTTGGAGCTGGTGCGCGATCGCGCAACCCTGGAGCCGGCCACGGAAGAAACCATGACGCTGTGCAATCGCCTGCGTGACCTGGGCATCTTCATGCAGCCGACCGGCGATTACCTGAACATCCTCAAGATCAAGCCACCGATGTGCACCACCCGGGCGAGCGTGGACTACTTCGTCGACAGCATCGACCGGGTGCTGGGCGAAGGGCTGTAAGGATCAAGGCGTGGGCCGAATGGCCGCGGCCCACGCCTGCAATGCCTCAGTCGCTGCCATGGCGATCTGTTCATCCGTGCGGCCACTGAACTGCCGTTCGATCGCATCGGCAGCAATCAGCCCGGCAATGGTGGGCTTGCCTACGGCATCGGTCAGGTCCAGCCATTCACCCCAGCTGGCAGGCTGGTCGTACCAGCGCAGATAACCGGAGCGCGAATACGGCCACCAGCGCCCGTCGAACTGCAGAATCACCTTTTCCAGCTTGCCCATCCCCAGATGGGCCAGCGCTTGTTGCTGGGTTTCAGGTAGTGCGGGAGTAAAGTGCAACGCTTTCAATACCCCCACAGGGACGGTGCAAATGCAGAAATCACACACTTCGTCATTCACTTTGACGCCTGTGCTCGACCAGTCGATGCGCATTACCGGAGTGTTCAGGCGAATATCCAGACGCTTGGCCAGCAGATCGACCAGTTCGCTGTAGCCGCCTGGCAACATGCGATCGCCATACCCGACACCCTCTTCGTCCAACGCACTGACCGACAACCGCTCCACCGGCAAGCAGGCTTCCAGTACAAGGTTGGCGTCGATGGCGAACTGCGTGGCACGTGCGTGCGCAGGCTCGAGTGTGACCATGTAGCGGTTGATCGCCTCAGCCAAAGTCAGTCGCCGATCCAGGCGCTTGGTCAAGGCAATCCAGGCGGCGTCGACATCCGGCAGATCGCCGTCGCTTGCCGCTGCAAGCGGGCAACTGAAGTCGGTCTCGATGCAAGCCAACCCATGTTGCAGCGCTACGGCGGCCAATGGGTTTTCAGCGAAATGCTGAAGCCATGCCGCCCCCTCATCCGCTTTCACGCCGCCCAGCTCGACAGTGTGCGTGCGCCCACCTGTTCGCCCACGTGCCTCCAGCACCGTGCAATCGATACCCTCCGCCCGCAAGCGCTGCGCGGCAGCCAGGCCTGCGCAACCCGCACCAATCACGATCACCTTTCGCGCGCCGGCACTCAAGGCTGCCTCGGCGGCACGCAGTCCATCATTCCAAGCGCCATGCGTCATCGCCGGCGCACCGGCGTTACAGGCTTCTCCGGCAATGACCAAGCGCTCATGCAGCACTTGGCCCAAGGCCGTTCGATGCTGCGGCGTCCCCCCAGGCAACAGCGCGCTGTAGGCTCCGAGGCTGAAGGGGTCTGAACTCCAGTGAGTGACATGCCATGCGGTTGGTCTATGCACGCGCTTCTCCATGAAAGGGGACTGTCCTGTATGGCCATTAATCTTCATAATTTCTAGTAACAAAAGATGATCATCATCAGGTTTACTGACAATGGCCTTTACCAGCGACTCCCTGGCAATTTTCCTCGCGGTGCTGGATGCCGGCTCGTTCTCTGCCGCCGCCCGCAAGTTGGGCCGTGTGCCTTCAGCCGTGAGCATGGCGATCGCCCAACTGGAAGCGGAACTGGACTTGCCGCTGTTCGACCGGGCCACACGCAAGGCCTTGCCCACCAGCGCCGCCCTGGCGCTGGAACCTCAGGCCAGGCAGGTGATCTGCCAGCTCAACCTGCTCGACGCCCAGGCCCTGCAATTGCACAAGGGCCTGGAAAAACGCCTGACCATCGCCATGGCGCCCGAACTGCAGACCGGTCGCTGGAGCCAGCCACTGGAAATGCTCGCCCAGGAATTTCCCAGCCTGGAAATCGAGATACGTTCAGCCACCCAGACCGAAGCCATTCGCCTGCTGCACGATGGCAGCGTGCAGTTGGCACTGGTGTTCGAACGGCCCGGCATCGACGAGCGCGAGTCCTTCCTCGAAGCCGGCAGCCAGTTGCTGGTGGCCGTTGCCTCACCGCGTCATCCCGCCGGGCAGAACAGCGGCACGCCACTGCCCGAGGAGGCCTTTGCCGAACAACGGCAGATCATCGTGGCCTCGGGCAAGGCCACCGGGTCGGACCCGCGCATGGTGCTGTCGCGGCGTATCTGGCTGACCGACAGCTACCTGGCCACGCTGGACCTGGTGCAGTCCGGGCTGGGCTGGGCCTACCTGCCGCAGCCGTTGGTCGAACCACTGATCGCTTCGGGCGCGCTGGCCGAGGTGCGCTTCGACAACATGGCCAGCCGCCTGCGCTTGTGGGTGGACATCATTTGGGTCAAACCGCGTCCCTTGGGCTTGGGAGCGCGGCGCTACCTGGAAGTCATTCGCCAGTTGTTCGAGAAGGAGCCCCCCAGGGCATGAGCCCCTTCAGGGCATTACCGCCCTGTTCTCCTAGACTGCCACAGCGGATCATGCGGCCGGCGCCACCAACCTGTACCCCACCCCCGCCTCGGTGATGATGAACCGTGGCGCCGTGGGGTCATCGCCCAGTTTCTGGCGCAGGTGCCCTACGACGATCCGCAGGTAATGGGTGTCCTCCACATGCGTCGGCCCCCAGATATCCTTGAGCAGTTGCTGCTGGGTGATCACCCGCCCAGGGTGCCCGGCCAACAGCGCCAGCAGGGCATACTCCTTGCGCGTCAGCGCCACCTCAACACCCTCCAGGGTCACTCGGCGAAAGGCGAAATCCACGGTCAGCGGCCCAAAGCTGGCCGCCACCTCCGAGCCACCGGCCTGTGGCACCTGGCGCAGCAAAGCACGTACCCGCGCGAGAAACTCCTGGATACCGAACGGCTTGGTCACATAGTCATTGGCACCGCCATCCAACGCATCGACTTTCTGCACTTCACTGGCACGCACCGACAGCACCATCACCGGCACCGCGCTCCATTCGCGCAGGTCGCGCAGCACTTGCTGGCCGTCCATGTCCGGCAGCCCCAGGTCAAGCACCACCAGGTCCGGCTTGCCCAGTGCCGCCTGAGCCAGCCCTTCAGCACCCGTGGCCGCCTCGAGCACTTTGTAGCCTTGCGAGGCCAGGCTGATGCGCAGGAACTTGCGGATCTGCGGTTCATCGTCGATGACCAACAGCGTGGCGGAGTGGCTCATGGGGTTTCGCTTTCGGCTTCAGGTTGAAGGGGTAGCGGCAAGCATAAAGTGATGCCGGTGCCCTGGCCATCGATGCCTTCGCCCACCAGAATCTGCCCGCCATGGGCGCCGATCATGCCCTGGCAGATAGCCAGGCCCAGGCCGGTGCCCTGCCCGCCCCGGTCGCCGCGAGCGGCGGTATAGAACATGTCGAAGATCTTCTCGCGGTCGGCTGCGGGGATGCCGGGGCCCTGGTCGCTGACGGTAAAACGCAACTGGTCATCATGCACCGCCACCTGCAACTCCAGGCGACCGTTGACCGAGGAGAAGCGTGCGGCGTTTTCCAGCACGTTGACCAGCGCCTGTTCGATCAGCGCCGCATGCACGAACAGCAATGGCAGCTCGGCCGGCACGTCGGTGTGCACCCGCAGCGGTGCCAGCACCACGCGCAGGCGGTTGAGCGCACTGCCGACGATGTCCGCCGGGGCTACCCAGTCGCGGGCCAGCTTGAGGCCACCGTGGCCCAGGCGGGTCATGTCCAGCAAGTTCTGGATGTAGCGATCGAGGCGCTCGGCCTCGTTGCGGGTGCCCTCCAACAGCTCGCGACGGTCTTCAGCCGGGATCGCTTCGCCCAACGCCAGCAGGCTGTCGATGCTGCCACGCATCGCCGTCAACGGCGTGCGCAAGTCATGGGATACAGAGGCCAGCAAGGCGCTGCGCAGTTGCTCGGTTTCGCCGTGCAGGCGCGCGGCTTCCAGTTGTTCGGCCAGGCGCGCACGGGCCAGGGCCTGGGCCAGTGGCTGACCAAGGGCGGTGAGCAGGCGCCGGCGCGGGTCGCTGAGCGGCTGGCCGGTGCGCGGGCGCACGCCCAGCAGGGCCAGCGGCTGCTCGTCCACCGCCAGCGGCCACCACCACCAGCGGCCATTGGGCAAGGTGTCGCTGCCATGGCCGGCGGCCTGGCCATGCTGCCAGGCCCAATCGGCGGCGGCCCGTTCGGTGTCGCTGAAAGCATGGGCTTCGCCACTGGCCACTTGCAGTTGGCCTTCGGCGTTGCGCTCCAGCAGGCACACCTGCATGTCCTGCCAACCATCCAGGTGTTGGCCGGCGGCGCTGAACACGGCTTGACGGTCGGTGGCCACGGTCAGCCGACGCGACAGGTCGAGCAACTGGCTAGTCTGCGCCTGGGTCTCGCGCAGCGCCTGTAGTTGGCGGCGCTGGCGCGCGGCCAGGTTGCCGGTGAGCGCGGCCATGAGCAGGAAAAACACCAAGGTCAGCACGTCTTCTTCGCGCTGGATACTGAACGAGAAGTTGGGCGGGATGAACAAAAAGTCGTAAGTCAGGAACGACAGCGCGGCGCAGGCCAACGCAGGCCCCAGGCTGCTGCGCACGGCCACTAGCAACACCGCCGCCAGAAACACCAGTGAAATGTTGGGTAACGCCAGCACACTCGACACTGCCCAGGCCAGGCCCGCCGCCATCACGGTGGCCAGCAACGCCAGCAGGTAATGGCGCCACACCCATACCCGCCGCACCGCCGAACGGGGCGCAGGCGGCTGCACGTCGCGGTCCAGCACGTTGATTTCCAGGCCATGGCTTTCGCGCAGCAGCCGCGCCGCCACCCCGGCGCCGAACAAGCGCCGGCGCAGGCGGTCGCGGGACTGCCCGACCAGCACCAGGCTGGCCCGCCGCTCGGTGGCATGCTGGATCAACGTGCGCGCCACTTCGCCAGCACGCAGCAGTACCACCTCCCCGCCCAGGCGCTCGGCCAGTTGCTGCGCGGCCTGCAAACGATGCCGTGCGGTTTCGTCACGCAGGCGGCCGTTGTCCACATGCACCAGGCTCCAGGGCAAATGGCGGCGCTGAGCCACACGGCTGGCATGGCGCACCAGGCGTTCGGCCTGGTCGTCGCCATCCACACCCACCAGCAACCGCCCACGCAGGGCCGGGGCTTCCTGGCCGCGCTGACGATAGCCGTGGGCCAGGTCGGCATCGACCTGGGCAGCCGCGGTTTGCATGGCCAGTTCGCGCAGGGCGGTGAGGTTGGTTTGCGAGAAGAATGCGTCGATGGCCGCCCGTGCCTGTTCCGGCACGTACACTTTGCCTTCGCGCAGACGTTCGAGTAGCTCTCGCGGTGGCAGGTCGATCAGCACCAGCTCGAAGGCTTCCTGCAGCACCCAGTCCGGCAGCGTTTCGCGCACTTGCACACCGGTAATGTCGCGCACCTTGTCGTTAAGGCTTTCCAGGTGCTGGACGTTGACCGTGGTGTACACGTCGATACCGGCGGCCAGCAGCTCCTGCACGTCCTGCCAGCGCTTGGCGTGGCGGCTGCCGGGGGCATTGGTGTGGGCCAGTTCGTCGACCAGAGCCAAGGCCGGCGCGGCTTGGAGCAGGCCGTCGAGGTCCATTTCCTCCAGCGTGACGCCACGGTACTGGCTGCGCAGCAAGGGCTGCTGCTGAAGGCCGGCCAACAGCACTTCGGTCTCGGCGCGGCCGTGGGTTTCGACAACACCGGCCAGCACCTGCACACCCTGGCGTTGCTGGGCGTGGGCGGCCTGGAGCATGGCAAAGGTCTTGCCGACGCCGGGGGCGGCGCCGAGGAACACTTTCAACCGGCCTCGGCCTGTGCGCGGGAGGTTAGCCAACAGCGCATCTGCGCGGGCGGAATCACTCATGTTTCATCCTTCAATATTTGCCACAGCCGAGCAAAACCGGGCCTGCTTTGCAGGCCTTCGCGGGCTTGCCCGCTCCCACAGGATGTATGCAACACTCAGTAGCTTCGCTGTACCTGTGGGAGCGGGCAAGCCCGCGAAGGGCCGCAAAGCGGCCCCATTATCAGTGGCTCAGTTGCTCAAGCTTCTGGTTCAACGCCAGCACATTGACCACCGGTGGGCCGATCAATGGTTGGAGGGTGGCCTCTTCCTGCAAGGCTTGCAAGCGCTCCACCGGCAACTGTCGCGCCGCCGCCACCCGCGGAATCTGGTAGGCCACCGCCTCCGGCGGCAGGTGAGGGTCGAGGCCGCTGCCCGAAGTGGTCAGCAATGCCTGCGGCACTGGCCCCTGCTGCGCCTGATACAGTGCCGCCGCCTCGCCCTTGACCCGTTCCGCCAGCGCCGGGTTGCTCGGCGACAGGTTGCTGGCGCTGCTCGCCACGGTGGCGTAGGCGCCTGCCGAGGGCCGTGAATGGAACCAGCCATCGCCCTGGAAGTCCTGGGCGATCAATGCCGAACCCCGCACCTGGCCTTGCTCATCGCGCACCAGGCTACCGTTGGCCTGGTTCGGGAAAGCGACCTGGGCAATACCGGTTACCGCCAGCGGATACAGCGCACCCGTCACCAACGTCATCAACAAAGCCAAGCTCAACGCCGGGCGTACATATGCAGTCATGGCGGCCTCCTCAGACCAGGTTCAGGGCGTTGAGCAGCAGGTCGATCAGCTTGATCCCGGCAAACGGCACCGCAATGCCGCCCAACCCGTAGATCAGCAGGTTGCGCCGCAACAGGTGCGCCGCGCTGGCTGCCTGCACCCGCACACCACGCAGCGCCAGCGGGATCAGCACGATGATGATCAGTGCGTTGAACACAATGGCAGACAGGATCGCACTCTGCGGGCTGGCCAGCCGCATCAGGTTGAGCACGCCCAGTTGCGGGTAGATAGCCGCGAACAGCGCCGGCAGGATGGCGAAGTACTTGGCCACGTCGTTGGCAATGGAGAACGTGGTCAACGCACCACGAGTAACCAACAGCTCCTTGCCGACCTGCACGACGTCCAGCAGCTTGGTCGGATCGCTGTCCAGGTCGACCATGTTGGCCGCCTCGCGCGCGGCCTGGGTGCCGTCGTTCATGGCCATGCCTACATCAGCCTGGGCCAGTGCCGGGGCGTCGTTGGCACCGTCACCACACATGGCCACCAGGCGACCGTCGTTCTGCTCCTGGCGAATGCGCGCCAGTTTCTTCTCGGGCGTGGCCTCGGCCAACACGTCATCCACCCCTGCTTCGGCGGCGATGGCCGCGGCGGTCAGTGGGTTGTCGCCGGTCACCATCACCGTGCGGATGCCCAACTTGCGCAGCTCGGCGAAACGCTCGCGGATACCGGGCTTGACCACGTCCTTGAGGTGGATCACGCCAAGCAGGCGCTTGTCGATGCACACCAGCAATGGCGTACCGCCGCTCTGCGCGATGCGCTCCACTTCGCGGGCCAACGCCGGGGGCATTTCCAGGCGTTGCATGCCGACGAATGCCAGCACCGCATCGACGGCGCCCTTGCGGTAGCGGTGCTGCTGGAAGTCAATGCCCGACAGGCGTGTCTCGGCACTGAAGGCCACCGCTTCGAACTGCCCGGCAGGCGGTTCGACAAAGTCATGCAACTGGCGCAGGTATTCAACAATCGACTTGCCTTCGGCGGTGTCGTCGGCCAGCGAGGCCAGCAAGGCGCCCTCCCCCAACTCGCGGGCGGTAATACCCGGCGCGGCATGCAGCGCGCTGCAGCGGCGGTTGCCGAAGGTGATGGTGCCGGTCTTGTCGAGCATCAGCGTGTGCACGTCACCGGCGGCCTCGACCGCGCGGCCTGAACGGGCAATAACGTTCAGCCGTACCAGCCTGTCCATGCCGGCGATGCCGATGGCCGACAGCAGGCCGCCGATGGTGGTGGGGATCAGCGTCACCAGCAGCGCGGCCAGGAAGATCAGCGGCAGGCTGCCACCCACGAAGTGGGCGAACGGCTGCAGGGTCACCACCACGATCAGGAAGATCAGCGTCAGGCCGATCAGCAGGATGTCGAGGGCGATCTCGTTCGGGGTCTTCTGCCGCTTGGCGCCTTCGACCAGGGCGATCATGCGGTCCAGGGTCGACTCGCCCGGGTTGCTGGTAATACGGATCAGCAGCCAGTCGGAGACCAACCGTGTATTGCCGGTCACCGCCGAGCGGTCGCCGCCGAACTCGCGGATCACTGGCGCGGACTCGCCGGTGATGGCCGCTTCGTTGACGGCCGCGATGCCTTCAAGCACCTCGCCGTCACCGGGAATCATCTCGCCGGCAATCACGCGTACCACGTCGTCCTTGCGCAGCGTGCTGGCGGCAACCGTTTCGTAACTGCCATCACGCTGGCGCCGCTGAGCGGTCAGGCCCTGGCTGCCGGCCTTTAGGCTGTCAGCGCGAGCCTTGCCCCGGCCTTCGGCGAGAGCTTCGGCAAAGTTGGCGAACAGCACGGTAAACCACAGCCACAGGGCGATTTGCACGGCAACGCCGGTACTCACACCGCTGCCGGGGGCGAAGCACAGCACGGTGGTCAGCACGGCGGTCAGCGCTACCACCAACATCACCGGCGAGCGCTTGAGCTGGCGCGGGTCGAGCTTGACGAACGCCTGCACCAGCGCCGGGCGCCACAGCGCGGCGAAGCGGGTCTGGTCTTTGGCACTGTGCCGGGTATTCACTTCAGGAATGGGCATGTTCATGATCGGTCCTCAAAAACCCAGGCTCAGGTGTTCGGCGATTGGCCCAAGGGCCAGGGTCGGCAGGAAGGTCAGGCCACCGACCAGCAAAATGGTCACCAGCAACAGGCCGGTGAACAGCGGGCCGTGAGTGGGGAAGCTGTTCTGCCCCTGCAGCGCGCTTTTCTTCGCCGCCAGGCTGCCGGCCAAGGCCAATATCGGCAGGATGTAGCCGAAGCGGCCGATGAGCATGGCCAGGCCGATCATCAGGTTGTGGTACACCGTGTTGGCAGCGAAACCGGCAAACGCCGAACCGTTGTTGGCGGTGCCCGAGGTGTAGGCGTACAGCAGCTGGCTGAAGCCATGCGCCCCTGGGTTGCTGACCGCCCCCGCCGGGCCAGGCAGGCTGGCGGCGATGGCGCCGAGCACCAGCACGCCGACCGGCATCACCAGCAGGGTTGCCACCAGCAGCTGCACCTCACGGGCCTGCAGCTTCTTGCCCAGGTACTCCGGCGTACGGCCAATCATCAGCCCGGCCAGAAACACCGCAATCAGCACGAACAGCAGCATGCCGTACAACCCGGCGCCGACGCCGCCGAAAATCACCTCGCCGACCATCATGTTGACCATCGCCACCATGCCGGTCAGCGGGTTGAGGCTGTCGTGCATGGCGTTGACCGAACCGTTGGAGGCGGCGGTGGTGGTCACCGTCCACAACACCGAACCGGTGGTACCGAAGCGGCTTTCCTTGCCCTCCATGGGGGCTGCCTGCTGCACCTGGGCGCTTTCCAGCGCTGGGTTGGGCTGGTGCTCGGCCCACAGCGCCGTGCCGCCGCCGATCAGGAACAGGGCAAGCATGCAGGCCAGGATGGCGCGGCTCTGGCGCAGGTCTTTCACGTAGTGGCCGAAGGTGAACACCAAGGCCACCGGAATAAGGATGATCGACGCCACTTCGAACAGGTTGCTCCAGGCCGTGGGGTTCTCGAACGGGTGCGCCGAGTTGACACCGAAGAAACCGCCACCGTTGGTACCCAGTTGCTTGATGGCGATCTGGCTGGCGGCCGGGCCCAGCGGAATGGTCTGGTCAGCACCTTGCCAGGTAAGCGCGTGGGCGTAGTCGGCAAAGGTCTGCGGCACGCCCTGCCATACCAGCAACAGCGCCAGCAGCAAGCACAGCGGTAGCAAGCCGTAGAGAGTGGCACGGGTCATGTCGGCCCAGAAGTTGCCTAGCGTTGTCGCGCTGCGCCGGGCAATGCCGCGGCACAGGGCAACCAGCACGGCCAAGCCGGTGGCGGCGCTGACGAAGTTCTGCACGGTCAGGCCAAGCATCTGGCTCAGGTAGCTGACCGACGCCTCACCGCTGTATGCCTGCCAGTTGGTGTTGGTGACGAAACTGACGGCGGTGTTGAAGGCCAGCGACCACTCCTGGCCTGGCAGGTGCTGCGGGTTGAATGGCAGGTAGCCCTGCAACAACAGCACGGCGAACAGCAGCAGGAAGCCGGCCAGGTTGAACGCCAGCAGGGCCAGGGTGTACTGCCGCCAGTTCTGCTCTTGGTTGGCGTTCACACCCGCCAGCCGGTAACAGGCCCGTTCGACTGGGCCCAGCAGCGGCGACAGCCAAGTCCGCTGGCCTTCCATGACCTTAAAGTAGAACCGCCCGAGCCAGGGTGCAGGTAGCAGCACGATGGCGAAGAATGCCAGGAGCAAGGCGAAATCATAACTGTGCATGGCCGCTCCCTAGCTGCGATCGGCGCGCAGCAGCGCCACCAGCAGGTAAAACGCCAATGCCACTGCCAGCAGCAGTGACAGCCCGTCGAGCATGTTCATGTGTGGTTCTCCCCGTGGTGCGGCTTGGGCCGCTTTGGGGAAATTGTCCGAGGGAGGGGCGTAAAGGGGCGAGATCGGGGGGTGGGGCTGGTTATAAAGAATGCGTAAAGATCATTGTGGGTTATCTGTCATGGCCCTTTCGCGGGCACGCCCGCTCCCACAGGTACTGCACAGGCCTTGAAGGCTATGCAGTACCTGTGGGAGCGGGCGTGCCCGCGAAAGGGCCAATACAAGACTAACGCTGTGGTGGCTGCTGTGCGGCGTTACGGCTCCAGTCCAGCAGCAGGCTGTAACCGACCGCCAGCAAGGTCGGGCCGATGAACAGCCCAATGAAACCGAAGGCAAGCAAGCCACCGAATACACCCAACAGCACGATCACCAGCGGCAAGTTACCGCCACGGCTGATCAAATAAGGCTTGAGCACGTTGTCCACGCCGCTGATGACGAAGGTACCCCAGATCCCCAGGAACACCGCCATGCCATACTCGCCCTTCCACACCAGCCACCCGGTGGCCGGGATCCAGGCCAGTGGCGGGCCCATGGGGATCAGGCTGAGCATGAAAGTCACCAGACCCAGCACGATCGCCCCGGGCACCCCGGCGATCAGGAAGCCGATGAGCGCCAGCAGGCCCTGCGCGGCCGCCGTGCCGATCACCCCGTTGACCACCCGCTGCACGGTGCCGGCTACCAATTGCAGGTAATACTCGGCACGCTCGCCCATCAGCCGGTGCAGCAAGCGCAACACGAAGGCAGCCAGGCGTGGCCCGTCGCGGTAGAAGAAGAACACGAACACCAGGCTCAGGGTCAGTTCCAGCACGCCGCTGCCGATCTGCGCACTGCGCGCCAGCAACCAGTTGCCCACCTGCCCGAAGTAGGGCTTGGCCGAGGCCAGCAAGGCCGCGCCCTGCTGGTCGAGCGATTGCCACCAGTTGACCAGCCGCTCGCCGACAAACGGAATGCCGCCCAGCCAGTCCGGCGCTTCGGGCAGGCCGTCGACCTGTACGTCACGCACGAAGGCCGTAGCATCGCGAATATGATCGGCCAGGTTGAACCCCAGCCACACCAGCGGTAGGGCCACGATGAGGATCCAGGCCGTGGTCAGCAGGCTGGCCGCCAGTGTCTCACGCCCGCCCAGCAAGCGCGTCAGCAGGCGCATCAACGGCCAACTGGCAAAGGCCAGGATGGCGCCCCACAGCAACGCCGAAATGAAGGGCGCCATCACCCACAGGCCGGCACCCAGCAACGCCAGCAGCAGAATCTGGACCAGCAGGCGATCATTGTTAACCATGGTGGTGCTCGTTCAACGAATCAGTTCAAGGTGCAGGCCGTCTGTAGGCGCACTGCCGACTTCAAGGCGGCCAACGCGCACCCCGGCCTTGACCAGCGCCTCGCGCCAGGCTTCGGCTTGGGCGCCGCTGAGGCTGGCGCGCAAGGTGCTGTCGAGGTTCAGGCTGCGGGCCAGCAAGTTCACCCAGGTGTCTTGCGGCGCAGCAAGGTCAGGGTAGTCGAGCTTGCCGGTGTCACGCATTTCACGCAGCACCGTGGCGGCGGTAGGCAGCAATTCACCCAGCGGGCTACCGGCGACGAACTCTTCCACATGCAGGTAGGCGCGGCGGTTACCACGGGTGACGCTGTACAGTGCAACCAGCGTGTCGGCCTCGTCTGCCGAGCGCCGGAGCAGGATGAACGCCTGCTGTTCGTCGCCACCGTTGAGGCGGGCATTGGCGAATACATCGTTGGCCCACAGGCTGGCCTCACCACAATCGCGCCCCTGGCACCAGAACAACGGGTAGCCACCGTCGCGCTGCAGCGCTTCGCGAGCGCTGGTGAACGCTTCGCGGGCAGTACGTTCGACGGGCAACTCGTAGGTCACCGAGCTGACTTGGCCGCGGCTCTCGACCTTGTCGTCGACCCGCAGGCGGCCACTGATCTTGCGTAGTGGGCCCATCGGGTAGACGCGCTCCTGCTCCACGGCTGGGCGTTGGTCGACAACTTTGGCGTCCTGCGGTACCGGCAGGACGCCGGCCCACGACATGGGGCTGGCAAACACCAGGCAGGCGGCGATGGCCCTGCGGATGGCAACAGGCGCGCTCATTGGCGAACCAGGTGGCGCTCAGCGCCGAAAAGAAGCTCCAGGATGTCTGGCAGTTGCATGGTTGTCTCCCTGTTCAACCCGCCAAGCCTCGACACTTGTCCGGTGCAAGTCAAGCAAAGCCAAAGAAGCGATTGATACAGTCTGCGACAAGGGCCGCGCCCTGCTCATCGTTCAGGTGCAGGTGATGGCCGCCAGGCAACGTCACCTGCTCGAAGGGTAGCTGCTCCAGCAGCGCGGTGTGGCGCGCCAGCATGCCGTCGGCAGCTACCACCAATCGTGCCGGGCAACTCACACGCCGCACATAGGCCATGGCCTGTGCTTCACTCAGGCGTACGGGTGATGGCAGTGTCAGGCGGCTGTCGCTGCGCCAGCTGTAGCCACCGGGCACCGGCATCAGGCCTCGTTGGGCCAGCAGCTCGGCGGCCTCACGGCTGACCGCTACCATGCCTTTCATCCGGGCATGCACACCCTCTTCCAGCGTCGCGTACACCGACTTGCGCTTGCCATCCAGCCGCAACTGAGCTTGCAAAGCCATCCCCAAGCGCTCGCCTGCGTCCTGCTCGGCGCCGGTCGGGGGGATGACGCCATCGATCAGGACAAGGTGGCTGACCCGCTCCGGCAGCGCACCTGCCAGTTGAACCGAGATGATCGCCCCAAGCGAGTGGCCCAGCAGGGCAAAACGCTGCCAACCCAGCTGCTCGGCCACACGCAGCACGTCATGGGCATAATCGGCCAGGGCATAACCGGCGCCGAGCGGGCGGTGCTCCGAGTAACCATGCCCGGCCAGGTCCAGGGCGACGATGCGCAGCCCGTTCAGTAGCGGCGCCAGGCGGGCGAAGCTGTTGGCGTTGTCTAGCCAGCCATGCAGGGCAATCACTGGCAGCCCGTCTTCGGGACCGAACAGGTGTGCAGCCAGTTCGATATGGCCCAGGCTCAGGCGGATTTCCTCAACCTGCGCGCTCATGCCTGGCTCCAGCGGTCGAACAGGCCCTTGATCAGGCTGGCGGTGTCGGCCGGTCGCTCCAGCGGGAACATGTGCCCACCCGGCACGCTGTGGTATTCACCTTTGAGCATGCCACGCACGGCCAGGGTGTGGTGGCGGCGAATGACGTTGCTACGGTCGCCGCGCACCATGGCCAGCGGCACCTGCAACTGCCGCGCGGGGGCGGGGCTGGTATGCGGGATGCTGCGGTAGATACTGATTTCCGTAGCCGGGTCGAAGCGCAACTGAAGGCCTTGCTCCACCGCCTGCAGGCCGTGCTCTACATAAGCGTCGAGGCAGTCGGGGTCAAAATGGCGGAACAGTGACTTGCCGGCAAAATAGTCCCGCGCACTGTCACGGTCCTTGAACGTGTCGCGGCGCCCCAGGGTGCGCCCGGCCGGAGTGATTCGGTCGATGAAGCCGAAGCGCTTGGCGGTGCGCAGCAGCCACTGGTCGGCACGGGTGAGCACTGGCGAATCGAGCATCACCACCCCGCGGTAATACTCGGGGCAACGCAAGGCTGCGTGCAGGTGCAACACCCCACCCAGCGAATGGCCGACACCCCAGACCGGCTGATCTTGCTGCGCCAGGTGATGCAATAGTTCATCGACCAGGCTTTGCCAGTTCTCGTCCACTGGAAAACGCGGGTCATGCGCGTGCTGGGCCAGGTGCTGCACCTGGTAGTCTGGCGCCAATGCTGCGAACAGCTTGCCATAGGTGGCCGAGGGGAAACCGTTGGCATGGGCGAAGAAGATCTGCTGCGACATGGCGCCTGATCCGGACGGGAGTGATGGCCCATTGTCGGCATCACGGGGCGGTTCGGCAATGTCCGTAAAGGTCATCGGCGAGGGCGATCAGGTCATGACGAGCGGTCGAAACTGCTCAGAGACCGGCGCAGGCAGGCCTGCATGTAGGCCAATTGGCTCTCCAGCGCTTCGCGGGCCAGGCGCTGGTCCTGGTAGTCCAGTTGCAGCCGGCGCAGGGCCAGGCAACTGGTTTGCAGCAGGTGGGAGACGCGCAGGCAGGCATCCTGCAGCGCGCGCAGGTCTTGCTCGCATTGTTGCCTTGCAGAAGGTTCCAGTTCGAGGTTGCCGTTTACCTTCTGCATCAGCTGGTAAAGCTTGGCATCGGCCGAGTCGCGCAGCAGGCTGTATTGGGCGAAATCCAGCGAAGCCCCCTGGTCAACTTGGTCTATGGTGGCTTGCAGGTCCATGGAGCTCAACAGCTCCTGCATCACACTGCTCATCCGTTGCTCCCTGCCTGATCGCTTTCGAGCAACGCTAGCAAGAGCCCGTCAAGCGCGGCAACTGACAAAAATGCCAGTTGCCTTATCGACTATTGGGGGCTCATGCGGGTGAGTTGATTGCCCGAAGCGTCATCAACCCAGCCAGTGGCCAATCACCTTCCAGCTCCGCCAGGCTTGCCGTGCTCATGGCCGCCGGCTGCTGCTTGTGACCATGCTCCAGCACCCCGACCAAGGTACCTACCAGCGGTTGGTGGCTGACCAGCAGCACATGCTCGAGCCCCAAGCGCTCGAGCTCGCCGATGACCTGCTGCACATCACTCTCGGGCGTCAGCCAAGGCACGGTGCGCACCGGTTCGGCGAAGCCCAGGGTGTCATGCACCAGCGCCGCCGTCTGCTGGGCGCGCACGTAAGGGCTGGCGACAATCGCCTGCAACGGTTGCCCCAGCAGACGAGCAGCACTGTGCAGCACCTGCTCGCGACCATGGCCGGTCAGCCGACGCTCGGCATCGGTATTGGCCCGTGGCTCTGCTTCACCGTGGCGCAGCACCCACAGCTTCACAGCTTGGGCTCCTCGTCACGCACCGGGTGCGGGGCCGGCGCCACGGCGTGGGCGGCTTCACCTTCTGGCGCACGCGGCGTCGGCCAGTCAGCGAACGGCCACGGCTTCTGGTCGCTGTGGAAACTGCCGAAGCGGCCGATCTGCGCCAGGTACTGGCTCAGGCTGTCGCCGAAGTTCATCAGGCTGGCGCTGGGTGCGCCGTACACCAGGCGGTAAATCAGTTGCACCAGCACCAGGCCAGCCAGCAGCAGTTCAGCCAATTGCCAGACCACCAGGAACACCAGCATCCAAAGGACCCGCAGGATGATCGACTCGCGCTGGGCGCGCTCGGGCGTATCGTTCATGTGTTGCTCCTTGCTTGTGTCAGAGCCGCCAAGGGCTCAGTTGAAACCGCTGATGGAAATGAAATCGACATCGGTCTTGGGCTCGGCGCGCATCAGGTGTTCGATCACCTGGTTCAGCGTGCGGCCTTCGAACAGAATGGCATGCAGGCCTGCCACCAGCGGCATGTACACCTGCACTTCCTGGGCCTTGGCCTTGAGCACCTTCAGCGTGTTGACACCTTCGGCCACTTCGCCCAGGCGGTTGACCGCTTCTTCCAGGCTATGCCCCTGGCCCAGCGCGTAGCCAACCTGATAGTTGCGGCTCTTGGGCGAGGAGCAGGTGACGATCAGGTCGCCGACACCGGCCAGGCCGAGGAAGGTCATGGGGTTGGCGCCCTGGCTGACGGCGAAGCGGGTCATCTCGGCCAAGGCCCGGGTAATCAGCATGCTCTTGGTGTTCTCGCCCATCCCCAAGGCCACGGCCATGCCGGCGATGATCGCGTAGACGTTCTTCAGCGCCCCGCCCAGCTCGACGCCGAAACGGTCGGCACTGGCGTAGACGCGGAAGGTACGCCCGTGCAGCACGGCCTGTACCTGCTGGCACAGTTTTTCGTCTTCACTGGCCACCACGGTGGCGGTCAGTGCGTGCTCGGCGATCTCACGCGCCAGGTTGGGGCCCGACAAAACGCCGATGCGCGCCTGAGGGGCGATTTCTTCGAGGATCTGGCTCATCAGCTTGAAGCTTTGCGCTTCGATGCCCTTGGTCAGGCTAACCAGGCCCTTGCCGCTCAGCAGCTCGGCATGCGGTGCCAGCACGCTGCGCAGGGCGCTCGACGGCAGGGCCACGAACACCAGCTCGCTGGCCTGCAGGGTGGCCAGCAGGTCGTTGACCGGCTCGACGCCATCGTGCAGACGGATGCCCTTGAGGTAGCGCGGATTCTCGCGATTGACGCGCATGGCCTCGGCCTGCACCGGGTCGCGCATCCATTGGCGCACCGGCACACCGTTTTCCGCCAGCAGGTTCGCCACGGCGGTGCCGAAGCTGCCGCCTCCCAGAACTGCAACAGGTTGCTGTTCAGTCATATCCAATCCGTTAAAGCCAAAAGTTAAGTGGCGACCCCGCCATTATACGGCTCGCCTGCTACAGAACCAGTACAGGTAACCCAGATCACTGGCAAATACGCCAAGGTCAGTTACCATGCCTGTTTCAACCCTGATACAAGGCTGCTCCGTGTTCCCTGGCACGCCCCCGTACCCGCGTCTGCTCATACTGACCGCCCTGCTCGGTGGCCCGGCCGTGGCCGACGACCTGTTCATCGACACTACCGACCTGCCACAGGTTCTGACTGCCACCCGCTTGAAACAATCCCCGGCGGCGGTGCCAGGCAGCATGACCGTCCTGGACAGCGAACTGATCCGCGCCAGCGGTGCCCGTGACATCCCCGAGCTGCTGCGCCTGGTGCCAGGCATGATGATCGGCTACGGTGCCGGCAACCAGCCCACGGTCAACTACCACGGCAGCAACGTCAACGACGCACGGCGCATGCAGGTCTTGATCGATGGCCGCTCGGTGTACCGTGCAGGCCTGGCCACGGTGGACTGGAGCGACATCCCGCTGGCCATGGAAGATATCGAACGCATCGAGGTGTTCCGCGGCCCGAACACCGTCAGCTACGGTGCCAACGCACTGATGGCGGTGGTGAACATCCTCACCCGCAACCCCGCGGACAGCCATGGCACACGGCTGAAGATGACCCGCGGCCAGGACGGCATCAACGATTTCTACGCCAGCCACGGCTTCGGCTGGGATGGCGGTGACATGCGCCTGTCGGTGTCGGGCCAGCAGGACGACGGCTTCGATGAGAACCAGTTCGGCCAGGATTACCGCGACAGCCGCCGCTTGACCCGCTTCAACCTCAGTGCCAGCCACAACCTGGCGGTCGACCAGACCCTGGAATGGCAACTGGCGGCAAAGGAAGGCAGCAATCAGCGGCCTTACACCTATAAGCCGGTATTCCCCTATGTCACCCAGCAAGGTGACAACGCCGACGTCAATGCCAAGGACTACGCGGGCTCGGTACGCTGGAACATCGACTTCAACCCCGAGCACAGCCTGTATGTCCAAGGCTCGGCGCAGCACTTCGACCGTCAGCAGGTCTGGCGCGCCTGCGATGCGGCGCTGTCATTCAGCCCCGAACTGACCCGGCTGTGGCAGATGAACCCCAATTTCGCCGAGCAGGTGGCGCGGGGCGCCAACAACCCACCCTCCAGCAACAACCCGCAAGAGCAGGCCCTGGTCGATGCCATCAAGGACCAATGGAACAACCAGGGCGGTAGCAACGTGGTCTGTGGTGACGTCGACCAAAGTACCCGCGAAACCCGCTACGATCTGGAAATCCAGGACACCCTGAGCCTGTCCGACAGCCTGCGCCTGCTCAGCGGCATGAACTACCGCTATGACCGTGCCGACTCGCAGACCTACTTCAATGGCAGCCTCGACGACCAGACCTGGCGCCTGTTCGGTCAGTTGGAATGGCGCGCCGACGAGCACTGGATCCTGCAGGGCGGGGCCATGTTCGAAGACTCGCGCCTGTCTGGCAGCTCGCTGACTCCACGCGTCGCGGTGAACTACCTGATCACCCCGCGCCATGGCCTGCGTGCGGTGTATTCCGAGGCAGTGCGCTCGCCCGACATGTTCGAGAACAACGTCAACTGGAGCTACACGGTCAAGAACCTCAGCCCCAACGCGTTCGGCCAGCAGCACGCTGAATACTTCGTCAAGACCCGTGGCCCCGGCAACCTCGACCAGGAACGCATGCGCTCACGGGAGCTGGGCTACAACGGCTACTTCAGCGACATCGACCTGAGCATGGATGTGAAGCTGTTCTACGACGAGATCACCGGCATGATCAGCGAGCCGCTGAAGAACAACCAGTACATCGCCAGTAACGCCAACAAGGCCCGTTTCAGCGGCAGCGAGGCGCAACTGGACTGGCGGCCCACCCTACGCGACCGCCTGCGCCTGACCTATGCCTACGTCGACGCCTGGGCCAGCAACCCCGATGACCGCCGCCTCAGCGCCCACAACAGTGGCTCGGCCGGGTGGATGCGCGAGTGGGGTGCAGGCTGGTCGAGCGCCCTGTTCTACTACGGCGACGACGCCCTCAACCAGTACCGTTATGAGCGTCTGGACCTGCGCTTGGCCAAACGCTTTCGGGTGTATGGCACCGGCCTGGAGCTGGCCGCACTGTGGCAACAGCGCCTGGACGACGAACCCACCACGGCATATCAGAACCGCTACGACAGCCGTCACCGCCTGAGCGTCAGCGCGGAGCTGGAGTTCTGATGGCCGTGTTGCTGCGCCTGCTGTTGCTGTGCCTGTGGCCACTGGGGCCACTGTCGGCCAGTGAGATCCTCCTGGTGGGGGTGGAGGACCAGCCCGGCATCCGCAGTTTCGTCGCCGCGCTGGAAAGCCGTCGGCCCCACGACCATGTCCGCTTCCAGACCACCGCCGACCTGCCTCGCCCAAGCAAGCTCAAAGCGGACCAGCGCCTGATCCTGCTCGACAGCGCCGCACTGGAATGGCGGCTGGGCGAAACCGCCGGCCCACCGGCCCTGGTCATGCGGGTTAGCCGGGTACAGGCTGAACAGCGCCTGGGAAAGTCGCGCCCCGCGTTCCTCACCTTGCTGTGGAGTGACGCGCCGCTGGGCCGGCAATTGCGCCTGGCGCGCTACCTGCTGCCGCAGGCCCAGCGCATCGGCGTGTTGTACGGCGAGCACAGCGGCTTCTTGCTCGACGAGTTGCGCCATGCCGCCCGCCCGCTGGGCCTTGAAATTATCGCCCAGGACTGGTCCGACCCTCGTGACAGTCGGCCGCTGCAGCATCTGCTGGGCAGCAGCGATGTGCTGCTGGGCCTGGATGACCCCAACCTGTACAACTCCAAGACCGCGAAGAACCTGCTGCTGAGCAGCTATGGCCGACAAATGGCGCTGATCGGTCCGAACGCCGGTTTTGTCCGCGCCGGCGCCCTGGCCAGCACCTACAGCGACCAGGATGACTGGCTGGCCGAACTCGACCAGTTGCTCGACCAGCCGCCGGCACGCTGGCCACGCAGCCTTTACCCGGCGCGCTACGGCGTCAGTGGCAACCAGCAGGTGGCCCGCGCCCTAGGCCTTGAACCGATCGATCCGAACGCCGCCGCCAAGGCCCTGGCCGCAGGAGAACCCACCCCATGAGCAAGCGCTTGAGCTGGGACATTCATACCCGCACCCAGATCATCAGCCTCGGCCCTGCCCTGCTGCTGACCTTGCTGTTGATCAGCTTCTTCACATTCGTGCGCATCCAGGACCTGCGCCAGGAGCTCAACCACACCGGGCAACTGATCGCCAACCAGTTGGCACCGGCGTCGGAGTACGGGGTTATTTCGGGCAACAACGAAGTGCTTGAAGGGCTGATGCGCGCCACCCTCAGCATCCCGCATGTGCGCTTCCTGGAAGTGCAGGACAGCCGCAACCACATTCTCGTCTACGTCGAGCAGTCCGACGAAAGCGCCAACCGCGCACAGCAGGTGGAAGTATTCCAGGCGCCCATCCGCCTGCAACAGATCCGCCTGGACAACGACTTTCTGCAACAGGGCAAGGCCACCACCCCGGCCATTGGTGACGACTACCTGGGCCGGGTGATCGTCGGCATGTCCGATGACGCCTTCAGCCAGCGGCAACAGGAAATCGTGATCAAGGCCGGGATCCTGGCACTATTCGCCCTGCTGTTCACCTTTTTGCTGGCACGCCGCCTGGCCCTGAGCCTGGCCAAGCCGATCAGCGACATGGGGCACGCGGTAAAGGCCATTCAGCAAGGCGAGTACAACACCCCCTTGCCGGTGGTCGACGACAGCGAACTGGGCCACCTGGCGCGCCACATCAACAACCTCGCCAGCGCCCTGGAGCAGGCCAGCGATGAACAGAAGCAGGCCATAGCCGAACTGATCCAGGCCCGCGAGGAGGCCGAACAGGCCAACCGCGCGAAATCGGATTTCCTGGCCATGATGAGCCACGAGCTGCGCACACCGATGAATGGCGTGCTCGGCATGCTGCAGTTACTGGAAACCACACCACTGAGCAACGAACAGGCCGACTACACAGCGGTGGCCAGCGAGTCCACCGGGCATTTGCTCAAGGTCATCAACGATATCCTCGACTTCTCGCGCATCGAGCGCGCCGCGCTGCAACTGGAACACATCGACTTCAACCTCGGCGAGCTCATCACCAGCAGTGTCCAGTCGTTCCAGCACAGCGCCCAGCAACGCGGCCTGGGCCTGCACCTGCAACTGCCGACCGGCATCGAGCAGTTGCAGGTGAACGGCGACCCCACGCGCATCCGCCAGATACTGCTGAACCTGGTGGGCAACGCCCTGAAGTTCACCGAACGCGGGCAGGTGCAGGTCGAAGCGCATTGGCAGGTGCTCGACCGGCAGTTGATCTGGCTGACCTGCAGCGTGCGCGACACCGGCATCGGCATCGACAGCACCCGCCTGGAAATGATGTTCGTCGCCTTCCAGCAGGCCGACAGCTCGATTTCCCGCCGTTATGGCGGCACCGGGCTGGGGCTGTCGATTGCCCGTACCCTGGCCGAACGCATGGGCGGCAAACTGCGCGGTGAAAGCCGTGAAGGCCTGGGGTCGACCTTTACCCTGGAGATGCCGCTGGCCCTCGCCAACCCGGCTCCCGTCCCGCTGACACCGCCAGCCACCGCGCCAACGGCGGTGCCGGACAATGATCAGGTACTGCTGGTAGAGGACAATCCGGTCAACCAGAGTGTCATCGAAGCCATGCTGCGCAGCTTGGGCCTGGCAGTGTGCACGGCCGAAGATGGCCTGGAGGCGGTCGACCTGGTCGGGCGGCAGCGCTTTGCCGCCGTGTTGATGGATTGCCGCCTGCCACACCTGGACGGCTATGAGGCCACCCGGCGCATCCGCCAGTTGCCCAACGGCGTCGGGCTACCGATCATCGCCCTGACCGCCAACGCCTTGCAGGGCGACCGCGAGCGTTGCATGGCCGCCGGCATGGATGACTACCTGAGCAAACCCTTACGCCGCACCGAGCTGCAGCGGGTGTTGCAACGCTGGTTACCTGGTCAGACAACCGCGACTGGCGATAAATGCTAAAGTGCGGCAGTCTTAAACACTGGACAGGACCTTCATCGGACCTGAAAATAGACGTTTCAGTGCACACCTGTACTTCTTTCGGCAGGTGCGCTGTGACTTTCACTACAACGCAATAGTCTACCTGTAGGCTGCCGTCTCGAAGCTGTTGGTTTTCGGGCCGGCCGGGAAGATTCATCCCCTGCCACAGGGGGTTATTGAGGAGCTCGCATGACCAAACAACACGCCTTTACTCGGGAAGACCTGCTGCGCTGCAGTCGCGGTGAGCTGTTCGGCCCAGGTAATGCGCAACTGCCCGCGCCGAACATGCTGATGGTCGATCGCATCACCCGTATCAGCGAAGAAGGCGGCATGTACGGCAAAGGTGAATTGGTCGCCGAGCTGGATATCACCCCGGACCTGTGGTTCTTTGCCTGCCACTTCGAAGGCGATCCGGTCATGCCGGGCTGCCTGGGCCTCGACGCCATGTGGCAGCTGGTCGGCTTCTTCCTGGGCTGGCAGGGTCTGCCAGGCCGCGGTCGCGCACTGGGTTCGGGCGAAGTAAAGTTCGCTGGCCAAGTATTGCCTACCGCCAAGAAAGTCACCTACAACATTCACATCAAGCGCGTCCTGAAGGGCAAGCTGAACATGGCCATCGCCGATGGCTCGGTCAGCGTCGACGGCCGCGAGATCTACACTGCCGTAGGCCTGCGGGTCGGCGTGTTCACCTCCACTGACAATTTCTAAGGGTTATTCGCATGCGCCGCGTCGTTATCACTGGTCTGGGCATCGTATCGTGCCTGGGCAATGACAAAGCTACCGTCACCGAAAACCTGCGCAACAGCCGTCCGGGTATCCGTTACAACCCGGAATACAAGGAAATGGGGCTGCGTAGCCAGGTTTCCGGGTCCATCGACCTCAACCTCGAAGAACTGATCGACCGCAAGGTCTACCGCTTCGTCGGCCACGCGGCTGCCTATGCCTACCTGGCCATGCAGGACGCGATCAAGGACGCCGGCCTGACCGAAGAGCAGGTTTCCAACCCGCGTACCGGCCTGGTGGCTGGCTCCGGCGGCGCCTCGACCCTGAACCAGATGGAAGCGCTGGACACCCTGCGTGAGAAAGGCGTCAAGCGCGTCGGCCCGTACCGCGTAACCCGCACCATGGGCAGCACCGTTTCGGCGTGCCTGGCCACCCCGTTCAAGATCAAGGGCCTGAACTACTCGATCTCGTCGGCCTGCGCCACTTCGGCACACTGCATCGGCACTGCCCTGGAGCAGATCCAGTGGGGCAAGCAGGACATCGTCTTCGCCGGTGGCGGTGAAGAAGAGCACTGGAGCCAGTCGTTCCTGTTCGATGCCATGGGCGCCCTGTCGACCAAGCGCAACGAAACGCCGGAACTGGCCTCGCGCGCCTACGACGCCGACCGTGATGGCTTCGTCATCGCTGGCGGTGGCGGCATGGTGGTGGTCGAGGAGCTGGAACACGCCCTGGCCCGTGGCGCCAAGATCTACGCCGAAATCGTAGGCTACGGTGCTACTTCCGACGGCTACGACATGGTTGCTCCGAGCGGCGAAGGCGCCATCCGCTGCATGCAGCAGGCACTGGCTACCGTCGACACCCCGATCGACTACCTGAACACCCACGGCACCTCGACCCCGGTCGGTGACGTTGCCGAGATCAAGGGCGTTCGTGCCGTGTTCGGTGACAAGGCGCCGAAGATCAGCTCGACCAAGAGCCTGTCGGGCCACTCGCTGGGCGCCGCCGGCGTGCACGAGGCGATCTACTGCCTGCTGATGATGGAAAACAACTTCATCGCCGGCTCCGCCAACATCGATGAGCTGGACCCGGAGGTCGCCGACCTGCCGATCCTGCGCAAAACCGAAGAAAACGCCAAGATCGACACGGTCATGAGCAACAGCTTCGGCTTCGGCGGCACCAACGCCACCCTGGTGCTCAAGCGCTGGGAAGGCAAGTAAGACGCTGCTGCGGTAAACGCAAACGCCCCGACTGGTTCGGGGCGTTTTCATTTGTAGCCTGTACCAGTCTCTTCGCGGGCATGCCCGCTCCCACAGGTTATACTGCACAGGTCCCGAAGATTATGCAGTACCTGTGGGAGCGGGCGCGCCCGCGAAGAGGCCGGTACAGATCACGGGCGAGCCTTGGGCAATACCGCCAGAAAATTATCCCGAGCCACTTTGTTGGCGACCTCTACTGGCAAGGCATCCAGAAACGGCTTGAAGCCGTGCATCTGCTCCCCCAGGCTATCAAACCGCCCCACCACATCCGACCCCAGCATGAACCGCTCCGGGTACTGCTCGACCAACGCCACCCATTCCTTACGCGGCACGCCCTTGTCATCCAGCAGGTAAGGCTTTAGCACACTCCACGACAGGTCGACGTACAGGTTCGGGTAATCCTCCAGCAACCGCGTCAGCACCGGCAGCAGAAAGTCCATCTGCGTCTGGTGGCGGTGTATCTCCATGCTGCTGCCAGCATGCGCCCAGATGAACCGGGTATGTGGATGATTGCGCAGCGGCTCTTCGATCTCCGCCAGGTACAGCGGGTTGCGCTCGCGCTTGGAGGTGATGTTGGAATGCACGAGCACCGGCAAGTCACGCTCAGCCGCCAGATGGTAGATACGCGTCATGGCCTCGTTGTTGGCACGCGGGGTATCACCACTGGTCAGCGCGGTCAGGTCATCGTGGCGGGTGAACACTTCGCCAATGCCCTGCCATAATCCCGGGTTCATTTCGAGCATACGCTCGATATGGCTGACGGCGTTCTTGTCCACCGGGTTGAAGCCGGTCAGAAACGGATGAAAGCGCTTGCGCTGCTCACTCGATAACGCCTGCAAGGCCGCAGCCACGTAGGTGTCGGTAGCGCTGTACCAGTAAGCATCGGCGTCGTCACCGGCGTAATAGCGCGGGCGTTTGGGCTCGTCTTCGTGCCATTTCTTGGCCACCGGAACCCCGGAAATCATCGAGTGCTCGATGCCTGCGGCGTCCATGGCCTTGAGCAATGCCGGCATACCCTCGCTTTCCTGAAAGAAGTCGACGTAGTGCAGGTGAGCATCACTGTAGCGGTAGTCGCGTGCTTGCGCCGCTTGGCACAGCCAACCAGACAACAACACGCAGGCCAGCGCTCTGGCGATCATGGGCAGCTTCCTTCTACAAGTAGGAAAACTGTAGACCGACCGGTAAACGAGACGGTTCAGCCGAAGCCGGCAAACCGCTATGCTTGGTGCACTTGCACCTCGCCTGGAGCCCACCCCATGAGCAGCCCCCTGATCATCCGCCCGCGCGCCGAATCAGTCGAGGGCCAGCCGATCCTGCGCCCGCTGCCTTCGGCCCAGTGTCGCAGCGTCGGCCCTTTCGTGTTTTTCGATCATATGCTGGAAACCGACTATGCCCCAGGGCATGGCATGGATATCCGCCAGCACCCGCATATCGGCTTGTCGACCCTGACCTACCTGTTCGAGGGAGCAATCCTGCACAAGGACAGCCTCGGCTCGGCGCAGCGGGTGCTGCCGGGTGACGTCAGCTGGATGACCGCAGGCAGCGGCGTGGCCCATGTCGAGCGCACGCCCGAAGATGCCTTGGCACACGGTTCACGCCTGCATGGTTTGCAGGTATGGCTGGCATCCCTGCGTAAATACGAGCAAGGCCCGGCAAGCTACAGCCATCACCCGGCCGCGAGCCTGCCCGTCAGTGACAGCCTGGGGGTACGCATCTGCATGATCGCCGGCAGCGGGTTCTGCCTGGAATCACCGGTGCCAGTGCTGTCCCCTACCCTTTATGCGCAGGTGCGGATGCAGCCGGCAACCACCTTGCTGGTACCGACCGAGCATGCGCAGCGAGCACTGTACCTGCTGGATGGCGAGTTGCAGATGAACGATGCGGACGTGGAGCCGTGCAGCCTGGTGGTACTGCCAGAGGGCGAAGACGTGACACTGTACGCGGAGGGTGAGTGCCAGCTGGTGCTGATTGGCGGGGACCCACTGGATGGACCGCGGCGGATGAACTGGAATTTCGTGGCCAGTGACCCGGAGTTGATCGAGCAGGCCAGGGCACGCTGGGCTGCGAGGGATTGGCCTGTGGTGCCCGGGGAAACCTCCAGGATCGAGCTACCTCGCTGATTTGGGGCCGCCCTGCGGCCCATTCGCGGCACAAGGCCGCTCCTACAGGAGAACGCGTGGTTCGTGGCTTGCACGGTCCTTGTAGGAGCGGCCTTGTGCCGCGAATGGGCTGCAAAGCAGCCCCGCGCACTATCAGCGCTGGAACACTTCAGTCAGCAGGTTATGCATCGACCGGAACGCCCGCTCCGAGGTACGGCGGTCGTACTGCATCTTACCCGGCACATTGGCATTCGGGTCGGTGAACGAGTGCACTGCCCCACCATAGCTCAGCAACTGCCAGTCCACCTTGGCCGCGTTCATCTCGTCCTCGAACGCCGGCAGCTGCTCTTTCGGCACCAATGGGTCGGCAGCGCCATGCAGCACCAGCACCGATCCCTTGATACGCTTGGCATCTTCCGGGTTCGGCGTGTCCAGGGTGCCATGGAACGACACCGCCGCACGCAGGTCGGCGCCGGTACGCGCCAGCTCCAGCGCACAGCAGCCACCGAAGCAAAAGCCGAAGGTTGCGACCTTGCCCGGCTCCAACAGCGCCTTCGACTGCCCCAGCAACTGCGCCAGGGCTTCCTGCATGCGCTTGCGCAGTTCACTGCGATCATTCTTCAACGGCATCATCGCCGCGCCAGCCTCATCGGCGTTGGACGGGCGCACCGATTGCCCGTACAAGTCGGCAATCAGCACCACATAGCCCTTCTCGGCCACTTCCTTGGCAATGCGCTCGGCACCTTCACCAATGCCCATCCAGTTCGGCGCCATCACCAGGCCGGGCTTCGGCAGCGCACCTGGCTCATAGACCAGGCGGCTTTCATAGGTTTTGCCGGACAGGTGATAAACCAACGATTCGACGATTACCTTGCTCATCAAGCACTCCTTAGCTCACCATTAAAAAAGCCCGCCGAAGCGGGCTTTCCTGTGCATCAACTCAAGCAGACAGCTCGACCAGCAGCTTGTTCAGACGACGAACGTACGCCGCCGGGTCCTTCAGGCTGTCACCGGCCGCCAGGGCCGCCTGATCGAACAGGATGTGCGACAGCTCGGCAAAGCGATCTTCGCTCTGCTCGTTGTCCAACTTCTCGATCAGCGGGTGGCTTGGGTTGAACTCGAAGATCGGCTTGGACTCCGGCACTTTCTGCCCACTGGCTTCCAGAATCTGACGCATCTGCAAGCCCAGGTCCTGCTCGCCGATGGCCAGAATCGCCGGCGAGTCGGTCAGGCGGTGCGACACACGCACTTCGGCCACGCTGTCACCCAGCGCGCCTTTCAGGCGCTCGACCAGGCCTTCCTTGTCCTTGGCGACTTCTTCCTGGGCTTTCTTGTCTTCTTCCGAATCCAGCTTGCCCAGGTCCAGGTCGCCACGGGCGACGTCGACGAAGGCCTTGCCGTCGAACTCGTTGAGGTAGCTCATCAGCCACTCGTCGATACGGTCGGTCAGCAGCAGCACCTCGATGCCTTTCTTACGGAAGACTTCCAGGTGCGGGCTGTTCTTGACCTGCGCGTACGACTCGCCGGTGAGGTAGTAGATCTTGTCCTGGCCTTCCTTGGCGCGGGCCAGGTAGTCGGCCAGGGCAACGCTCTGCTCGCCGCTGTCGTCCTGGGTAGAAGCGAAGCGCAGCAGGCCGGCGATTTTCTCCTTGTTGGCGAAGTCTTCGGCTGGGCCTTCCTTCAGCACCTGGCCGAAGTTTTTCCAGAAGCCCTTGTACTGCTCGGGTTCGTTCTTCGCCAGTTTCTCCAGCATGTCCAGCACGCGCTTGGTCAGCGCGGTCTTCATCGAGTCGATGATTGGGTCTTTCTGCAGAATTTCACGCGACACGTTCAGCGACAGGTCGTTGGAATCGACCACACCCTTGATGAAGCGCAGGTACAGCGGCAGGAACGATTCGGCCTGGTCCATGATGAACACGCGCTGCACGTACAGCTTCAAGCCGCGCGGTGCTTCGCGCTGGTACAGGTCGAACGGCGCACGGGCCGGCACGTACAGCAGCGAGTTGTATTCGAGCTTGCCTTCGACCTTGTTGTGGCTCCAGGCCAGCGGGTTTTCGAAGTCATGGCCGATGTGTTTGTAGAACTCCTGGTATTCCTCGTCCTTCACCTCGGTGCGCGAACGGGTCCACAGTGCGCTGGCGCGGTTGACGGTTTCCCACTCTTCGGCCGGCTGCTCTTCACCTTCGGCGCCAGCCTGCTCTTTGGGCAGCTGGATCGGCAGGGCGATGTGGTCGGAGTATTTCTTGACCACGTTGCGCAGGCGCCAGCCATCGGCGAACTCCTGCTCGTCCTTCTTCAGGTGCAGGACGATGCGAGTACCGCGCTGTGGCTTGTCGATGGTGGCGACTTCGAACTCGCCCTCGCCTTTCGACGACCAGTGCACACCTTCGGCTGCAGCCTGGCCAGCACGGCGGCTGTACACGTCAACCTTGTCGGCGACGATGAACGCCGAGTAGAAGCCTACGCCGAACTGACCGATCAGGTGCGAATCTTTCTTCTGGTCACCGGTGAGGTTCTTCATGAAGTCGGCAGTGCCGGACTTGGCGATGGTACCCAAGTGGGCGATCACGTCTTCGCGGCTCATGCCGATGCCGTTGTCCTCGAGGGTAACGGTACCGGCGTCCTTGTCGAAGCTCAGGCGAATCTTCAGGTCGGCGTCGCCTTCGAGCAGCTCTGGCTTGGCCAGGGCTTCGAAACGCAGCTTGTCGGCGGCGTCGGAGGCGTTGGAAATCAACTCCCGCAGGAAGATTTCCTTGTTCGAGTACAGCGAGTGAATCATGAGGTGCAGCAGTTGCTTCACCTCGGTCTGGAAGCCCAACGTTTCCTTTTGTGTTTCCACAGTCATGGTCTTCGAAACTCCGATCTGATGGCAGTGGCGCCTGGCGGCCGATTCGGCCTGCGTTAACGGCGGATGTCATGCAGATGGGGGCTGCCCGGATGATTTCAAGGGCTTTTCCGGTTCGATCTTGAAATGCGCACGGGCCGTGGCAATCGGTGACTGCCTATCGCCCTGCCAAGCGGTGATGGAGACATTGGTCACCCGCCGGCCCTGGCGCCATAGCTGGCACTGGGCATAGGTATCGCGGAAATGCCCGGCGCGCAGGTAGTCGATGGAGAAGTCGATGATTTTCGGAATGCTTGCGCTCTCGCTGTAGATCAGCAGGTACAGCGCTGCCGACAGCTCCATGAAGCCGGCGATCACACCACCATGGATGGCCGGCAGCAACGGGTTGCCGATGTTGTCCGCATTCGCGGGCAGGCGGAACAACAAGTCATCGTCCTGCCGTTCACATTCGATGCCGATCAGCCCGGCATAGGGAATCAGCGCCAGCAATGGCCGATAGTCGCCCACCGCGTGGGCAGCGTTGAGCTGTTGACGAACCGCGCGCGGGATCATGCCTCGCCTCCTTTCAGGCTGTTGCCAAAACGGATGCCGCCCTTGATCTCCTGGCCCAGGCGCATGAAGGTACCCACCACTTGGCAGATGGGCTGCTCGGGATCGTCCTGGTAGGCAGTGCCACGGGTGAAGATCACGTCGCGGGTAACCCGGTAGCATTGGGCATGGCCGTAGATGTCCTTGCCGGCCTCGGCCGGGTGCATGTAGTCGATGCGCAGGTCCAGTGTCGGGCACACTTCGAAGCGCGGCAGCACGCACAACGTGGCCATGCCGCAGGTGGTGTCCATCAGCGTGGTCAGCGCACCGCCATGCACGGCACCGGTCTGCGGGTTGCCGACAATGGCCGGTGACCAGGGCAGGACCAGGGTCATGCCATCGCCATCGGCCTGCGCCACACGCATCTGCAACAGCTGACAATGTTTTAGCGCCGAGAGAAAACGCTCGGCCATTGCTATCAGGGTTGAATCGCTCATTGGCTGTTCTCACCGGCCGCCGCGCAGCGGCATAAATTCGTTAAAAAGTCTATATAGAACACGGCGTTATATATCTGTAACCTTCGCGGAACTTATTCCGCGTAGTTGCACTCGAAGGAACAAGTCACTTATTCCACCAAGGAGAAACACCCCCATGCGTAAACCTTTTGCTTTTGCTCTGATGCTGGCTGCTGCCATGGGCCTGGCCGCTTGCGATAAAGCGAGCGAAGACAAAGCCCAGGACGCACAGCAACACGCCGAGCAAGCCCAGGAAAAAGCGGGCGAAGCTCAGGATAAAATGAACGAAGCCGCCAAGGAAAACGCCGAAGCCGCCAAAGATCAGGCCGAAGCCGAGCAGAAGGCTGCCGAAGAAGCCGCACCGGCTACTCCGGCTCCGGAAGCCGCACCAGCTACCCCGGCCCCAGAAGCTACTCCAGCCGAACCTGCCAAGCAGTAATCGGCTAAAACAAAAAAACCCGACGTTGTCGGGTTTTTTTGTACCTGCAACTTATGGATTAATCGATTCAGTTGCCCGCAGCGGTACTTTCTTTAACCGGCTCGCTGGGCACACTTTCAGTGGGTGTGAACACCATCACATCCAGCACATCCGAATGGAACTCTCGACGGTACAGAATCAACACTACGCCCACACTCATGGCCATGAACAGCCACGGGCTGATGAACCAGCTCAACATGGCCATACCGAAGTAATACGAACGCAAACCGAGGTTGAACTGGTTAGCGGCCAACGACAACACCCGCGCCGCCCGTGATGCGAATGCCTTGCGCTCCAGTTCATTGACCAGCCGCTCGCCGATCATCGGCGCCGACCCCACCAGTACTGCGGCGAAGTTGTATTGGCGCATGCACCAGCTGAACGTGAAGAAGGCGTAGACAAACACCGTGGCCAGGCACAACAACTTGATCTCCGACATGCCTTGAGAGGTCTGCTGCACTAATGGCAGGTCTGCCAGCAATGACAACGCCCGGTCGGAAGCGCCAAGTACGGTAAGGATACCGGCGAGGATGATCAGGGTACTGGAAGCGAAGAACGACGCGTTGCGCTCCAGGTTACCGATCACACTGGCATCGGCAATGCGGTTGTCACGCAACAGCATGCGGCGCATCCAATCTTCGCGGTACAGGTGCAGCACGCTGGCCAAGCACGCGGTGTCGCGGCCCTTCCAGATGGCATAACGGGTATAGCCACCCCAGCACAGGGCGAACCAGGCGACTGCCAGCAGGTTGTTGAGGTTGCTTTGGATGAAATTCATGCAGGGTTCCCGAGATAACCAGGTGCCTAGAGGATAGGGACCGGGTTTCGACGCTGGCAAGCGGCAAAAGGCACACATCCATGTGGATATCTGCATGGCTGTACGGCCTCTTCGCAGCACAAGGCTGCTCCTGCCTTGCTCAGCGCATGACGCAACAAAAAGCCCCGCATCCTCACGGATACGGGGCTTTGCAGTCTGGACCCTTGGCGAGCACCCTTCGGCTTGTGGCCGGTGCCGCCCTCAGGCTTCGACTAATCCGCTCAGGCCAGCGCCTCGCGCGGCTTGCCAAGCATGCGGTCGCAAGCCACGGCGCCAACCAGGGTCACCACCGAAGGCACCAGCCAGGCCAGGCCCTGGTCGCTCAGCGGCAGATGGGCCATGAAGTCCGGCAGCACGTGGGCAATGCTGCTGCCCTTGATTGCGTCAACCATGCCGAACAGCAGCGACACCAGCATTACCGGCGCCAGGATGCGAGTCGGCGAGTTCCACAGGTCCTTCACGAAGCTCAGGCCAACCACCACGATGCAAGGCGGGTAGATGGCGGTAAGCACCGGGATCGAGAACATGATCAGCTTGGTCAGGCCAAGGTTGGAGATCAGCAGCGAGAAGCCGGCCAGGATCACCACCAGTGCACGGTACGACAGCGGCAGGATCTGGCTGAAATACTCGGCACAGGCACAGGTCAGGCCAACCGCGGTCACCAGGCAGGCCAGCGCAATCAGCACGGCCAGGAAGCCGCTGCCCAGCGAGCCGAAGGTGTGCTGTACGTATGCATGCAGAACCGCGGCACCGTTGGTGGCATCAGCCGCGATGTCATGGCTGCCGGCACCCAGGCGGAACAGGCTGACGTACACCAGAGCCAGGCCGACACCAGCGATAAGGCCAGCGATGATGGCGTAGCGGGTGATCAGCTTCGGCGACTCGACACCGCGCGAGCGAATAGCGTTGACGATGACGATACCAAACACCAAGGCACCCAGGGTGTCCATGGTCAGATAGCCATCGGAGAAGCCCTTGGAGAACGCAGCGGCAGCATAGGCAGGCTGCGCCTCGCCAATGGTACCGGCTGGCAGCGCGAAGGCGGCGATACCCAGCACGGCCAAGGCGATGATCTTCAACGGCGCCAGGAAGCGGCCCACCGTGTCGAGCAACTTGCCAGGGTACATGGAAACGGCCAGCACCACGGCGAAGTACACCAGGCTGTAGATGAACAGCGCCAGCGGGCTTTCACCGGTCAGCGGTGCGACACCCACTTCGAACGACACCGTCGCGGTACGCGGGGTGGCGAACAGCGGGCCGACCGACAGGTAGCATACGGCTGCCAGCAAGCCGCCGAAGAACTTGCCGATCGGGCTGCTCAGGGCATCCATGCCGCCACCGACCTTGGCCAGCGCGACCACGGTGATGACCGGCAGACCCACAGCGGTCACCAGGAAGCCCAGGGCCGCCATCCACACGTGCGGGCCAGACTGCAGACCGACGATAGGCGGGAAGATGATGTTGCCTGCACCTACGAAAAGCGCAAACGTCATAAAGCCAAGCGCCAGGATATCCTGGCCTTTGAGAACTTTCATTTAAGGTAGTACCACACTGCTGAAATCGGGATTCGAGAGGGGATTTCCCTTTGGATGAGGGGAAATGCTGCCCGGCTTGATAGGCCAGACCCGTTTAGCGTGTCGTTCCCTTTTGGGGTACGGGCACAGAGTGAACGCGTAGGGTAACCGTTTTGTCACTTAAACGCACTGGCACAGTGCTGCTTGTCCGATGTGCGTACATCCTTGTCGCCTGCACGACTCTGCGTGAGGCCGATTATTCACCGCTTCGGCCGAAGCGTCTGTGCGGAAATTTCCATCACTCCCATCGAAAAGTCTGATTGGCCCCTCCGCTGTGGCCGGCCTTCTCACGGCCGAGGCACCCTGCACTGTCATGCACATGGCAAGCTGACATCAAGGAAATACATCACGATCTTATTCCTGATATGTGCACGCTATCTTGATGACGCACCAACTCCGGTGCATGACAAACCAGAGGTCATCATGAACGAAGAAATCCTCAACATGTCCGGCAACACTGCAAGTGACATTGCCGCCTTCCAGGCTGCACAACCGGCCAACCACGAACTGGCCGTCGTCACCAACGTGGAATGCGGCTCGCAAGGCTGCACCTCGATTCTCTGTGTGGCGGCGTAACCCTGCACTAAAAAATATCACTATCCAATTTCTAATAAGCGCTGGCTATTCCGGCGCATGACAAACCTGAGGTCGTTATGAACGAAGAAATCCTGAACATGTCTGGCGATATAGCAAGCGACATGGCTGCCTACCAAGCTGCACAACCGGCTAACCAGGAAT
Source organism: Pseudomonas sp. NY11955 (assembly GCF_048068035.1). NCBI lineage: Bacteria > Pseudomonadati > Pseudomonadota > Gammaproteobacteria > Pseudomonadales > Pseudomonadaceae > Pseudomonas > Pseudomonas sp. NY11955. The sequence goes on along the minus strand of NZ_JBLUPS010000003.1, from coordinate 16,388 downwards.
TGGCCGTCGCCACCGTTCTGGAATGCGAAACGTTAGGAGGCTGCACCTCGATGCTCTGTGTAGCAGCTTAACCCTGCTGTAGCCGGGCATTGGGGTTGCTCGTCATTGCCCGGCGCCGCTGAACCCGCAAAACATCGTCAAAGGGCACACTGTGAATACCCCTTCCCTCCCGGTAATTACCTCAAATGAAGAATTGCTGGCACTGTTCAGCGCCAACCTCAAGCTGCTGCACCCCGACGACAGCAACGTGCAGGCATACTTTGGCGTGAGCCGTTCGCAACTGCTCGACCGCATGCGTAATGAACTGAAAGCGGATGGCAATACCGCTTCCAAACCCAGTGCAATAGCGTATCAGGGTGAACTGCAAAAGCTGATGAACATCAGGCTCGGCACTAACCGCCCCTGCAATGCATCGCCATTCTTTTGGTTCGAACAGCGCTTCTATGTGTACTTCCGGCGGTCATTCATTCGCCACCCAGACCTGCCACCTGTCGTTGAATACCTAAACCTGCGGCGCATGCTCGGTGGTGTCAGGCCCTATGTCGTCAACACCGTGCGGCGCATTGCCGAGGCCGCGCTCACCCACGCCCTGAATCTTGGCATTCAACAGAATACGCTCAGTGACCTTGGTGAGTTTTCGGCAGCGCTGAAAAGCAAATCGGGCATCGCCGCCCTTGCCGAAAGTTACCCTGTACTCTTCGATCTGCTGTTTCAAACACTGCAGGACATCAGCGCCTACCTGGTCCGTATCGTCCAGGACTTCAAGGATGACCACGGGCCTCTCAATACCACTTTTGCCGGTGGTGTGGGCAAGATCGAGCACATTACGCTCGGCCTGGGCGACCCCCACGGCAACTACCAGACGGTCTGCGAGATCAACACCTGCCAGCAGGCCTTGATCTACAAACCCCGCAGTAACCAAGAAGCGGCTTTTTACCAGGAAACGCTATCACTGCTGCACACGCTGACCGGCAGTGACTGGTTCCACGCCCATACCCCCAGGTCGCTGGCCCGCCCAGGCCATTGCTGGACGGAGAAAGTCCTGCACCTGCACTGCCAGAACACAACCGAACACGCCCTGTTCTATCACCGGCTGGGCGCACAGATTGCCGTTATCCACGCCCTGAATGGTATCGACTTCCATTTCGAAAACATCATCGCCCACGGCTGCAGCCCGGTGATGATTGACCTGGAATGCCTGTTTACCGCACCGCTGGGAACCGCCGTCGACGCCACCCCGACCCAATCTTCCTTGAAAGAAGCGCTGCAAACCGTACGTGACTCGGTCTTTGCCAGCGGCTTCGTGCCTTTTGCCCAGCATGCCGGGAACGATGTAAGCGGCCTGACGCCCCAGTGCCGTTTCAGCATTCATGTGAATACGCTGGTTCATGAAAACGGCTTCTATCACCTGCGCAAAATCAGCAAAGATCATGACGCAGCCATTACCCACCAGCCTTTCCCAGCAGACAGCGGCCTGACTGCACGGCACTATCTTCCAGCATTGCTGGAGGGCTTTGACTTCGCCTATGACGCCATCAGTCACCACAAGCATCAGCTGGCGAAGCACCTGGATCAGCACGCTGAACAGCTCACCACACGCTTGCTGATAAAGAACACCCAGCGCTACGTCGATTTCCTTGCAATGAGTTTGCACCCACGCTTCTTGCAAAGGCGGATGGACCGCGAACTGCTGCTTGCCACGCTTTGGTCTGAAGCCAACGGCAACCCACTGAAGGAAGCGGCATTCGAGCCAGAGATCGATGAACTTAGACGCCTGAACATTCCGCGCTTCACGCTGCAGATCAGCAATGCCTTGTTCAGGCCTTCAGTGAACACCGATGCGTTTCTCACGCTTGAGCGAAGCGCTTTGCAAGCCTGCCGCAGCAAGATGCTAGGTTTCTCCCCTACCAGCAAAAGCCTGCAGCGTGCGGTACTGGGTAAATGCCTATCACCTTGTGCCGTCAGCCATTTACCGATGAACATCGCACATACTCGCCACTCGGCAATCGGCCTGGCCCCAGGGGAAGCGCTACACGGCGCAGAAACCATCGCGCAGCGCCTGCGGCAACTGGCAATCGAAGGCGACGACGGCGGCCTGCGCTGGTTGGCATTCAAGATCCATCACACGACGCAAAAGCACTACCTGACCGTGATGAACAACGACCTGTATTCCGGCATGGCTGGCATTGGGCTGTTCTACCTGGGGCTGTACCGCGTCACAGCCAACCCCGCCTACCTGAACATGACCGATCGGATCATCACCTCTATCGCGCAAACACAACAGCACTTCAACAGCGACAACGACCTTAGCGCCTTCCAGGGCCTCGGTGGCTACTTCTACCTCGTCTGGCACCGCATGATGCTGGCGCCAACCGAGGCTTATGACCAGCAGTTGGCGGCATTGACGACGGCCCTATGCGCGCCACCTACCGAGAGTTGCGACAGCGACCTCATCGCCGGAAGTTGCGGAATTCTCAGCCTGCTCAGCGCAATCCACAGGCATGCACCACAGGGGCAACTTGAACAGGCGATCAAGCAACGCGTTCAACACATCCGCAGCGCACTGCAACCGACGGCAAACGGCGCGCTGCGGAATCGCGACGGCTCACCCGCGCTCAGCGGCCTGGCGCATGGCATTTCTGGCGCAGTGCTGTCGCTTTGCAAGGCCTATGAAGCGACACACGACAACCAGATCATCGCCCTGGCCGAACAATTCGTATGCGCCGAGAATACCCTCAAGCAGGATGGCAGCTGGCTCGACCTGCGTGAGTGCCGCACCTCGCAGAGCATGAGCAAATGGTGCCATGGCGATGCGGGCATACTGCTTGCCAGGCAGGCAGTGGTCTCGAGCATGGGCGAGCGACTTTCGCCGGCCTTCATGAGTGAAATACAGGCCGATATCGAATGCTGCCTCAGCAACCTCGACAGCCACGGCCTGGGAAGCGGCTATGGCTTGTGCCATGGCGACTTCGGTAACTTGATGTGCTTGCAAACCTTCTATCGCACACGTGGCGATACCGTCGCCCTGGAGAAAACGCACCAACTGCTGGGCGCCACCCTGCGTGATTTTCTCGGCAACCCGGCGATTGCCGACGACAGTCACCCCGAACTGGGGTTGATGACTGGAATCTCCGGCATCGGTTACTGCCTGCTCAAACAACTCGATCCAGCACTGCCGGACGTGCTGTCACTGGATTTGACAGCAAGCCTCGCTCCCGCCTGATACGCCTGAAAAAACAAAGGCCACCCGAAGGTGGCCTTTGTCTGCGTGGGGGGTGTAGCAATATTACTTCTTGGCTTCCCAGCCAGTCAGCTCGGCCAAGGCCTTGCCGATGTCAGCCAGGGAACGCACGGTCTTCACACCAGCGTCTTGCAGGGCGGCGAACTTCTCGTCCGCAGTACCCTTGCCGCCAGAGATGATGGCGCCAGCATGGCCCATGCGCTTGCCCGCAGGTGCGGTAACACCGGCGATGTAGGAAACGACTGGCTTGGTAACGTTGGCCTTGATGTAGGCCGCCGCTTCTTCTTCAGCCGAACCGCCGATCTCACCGATCATGACGATCGCTTCAGTCTTCGGGTCTTCCTGGAACAGCTTCAGGATATCGATGAAGTTGGAGCCCGGGATCGGGTCACCGCCGATGCCGACGCAGGTCGACTGGCCGAAGCCGGCGTCGGTGGTCTGCTTCACAGCTTCATAGGTCAGGGTGCCGGAACGCGAAACGATACCGACCTTGCCTGGCAGGTGGATGTGGCCTGGCATGATACCGATCTTGCACTCGCCCGGGGTGATCACACCTGGGCAGTTAGGGCCGATCAGGGTCACGCCCAGCTCGTCGCACTTGACCTTGGCATCCAGCATGTCCAGGGTAGGAATGCCTTCGGTGATGCAGACGATCAGCTTGATGCCGCCGAAGGCAGCTTCCAGGATCGAGTCTTTGCAGAACGGAGCTGGTACGTAGATGACCGAAGCGTCAGCGCCGGTAGCTTCCACAGCTTCTTTGACGGTGTTGAACACCGGCAGGCCCAGGTGGGTGGTGCCACCCTTGCCTGGGGTTACGCCGCCGACCATCTTGGTGCCGTAGGCGATGGCCTGTTCGGAGTGGAAAGTACCCTGCGAGCCGGTGAAGCCCTGGCAGATGACTTTGGTGTCTTTATTGATCAGGACGCTCATTACTTGCCCTCCGCAGCTTTGACAACTTGTTGAGCAGCGTCGGTCAGGCTGGTTGCCGCAATGATGTTCAAACCGCTTTCTGCCAGTACTTTAGCGCCCAGTTCGGCGTTGTTGCCTTCGAGGCGAACCACAACCGGAACTTTAACGCCGACTTCTTTCACTGCACCGATGATGCCTTCGGCAATCATGTCGCAGCGAACGATGCCGCCGAAGATGTTGACCAGAACGGCCGCGACATTGCTGTCGGACAGAATGATCTTGAACGCTTCGGTAACGCGCTCTTTGGTAGCACCACCGCCAACGTCGAGGAAGTTGGCTGGCTTGCCGCCGTGCAGGTTGACGATGTCCATGGTACCCATGGCCAGGCCGGCACCGTTGACCATGCAGCCGATGTTGCCTTCGAGGGCAACGTAGTTCAGTTCGAACTTGGCAGCGTGGGCTTCACGGGCGTCGTCCTGCGACGGGTCGTGGAAGGTTTTCAGCTTAGGCTGACGGTACATGGCGTTGGCGTCGATGTTGATCTTGGCATCGAGGCAGTGCAGGTCGCCGTCGGCCTTGATCACCAGCGGGTTCACTTCCAGCAGCGCCAGGTCGTGATCCTTGAACAGCTTGGCCAGGCCAACGAAGATCTTGGCGAACTGTTGAACTTGCTTGCCTTCCAGGCCCAGCTGGAAAGCCAGCTCGCGACCCTGGAACGGCTGAGCGCCGACCAGTGGGTCGATGGTGGCCTTGAGGATCTTCTCAGGCGTTTCGTGAGCGACTTTCTCGATGTCCACGCCACCTTCGGTGGAAGCCATGAACACGATACGGCGGCTCGAACGATCGACTACAGCGCCCAGGTACAGCTCTTTGGCGATGTCAGTGCAGGATTCGACCAGAATCTTGGAGACGGGTTGACCGTTGGCATCGGTCTGGTAGGTAACCAGATTCTTGCCCAACCACTGTGCAGCGAACGCCTTGGCGTCTTCCTTGCTGCGAACCAGCTTGACGCCGCCCGCTTTACCGCGACCACCCGCGTGAACCTGGGCTTTGACAACCCACTCGTTCCCGCCGATCTTGTCGCAGGCTTCTGCAGCTTGCTCAGGGGTATCGACTGCGAAACCCTTGGAAACTGGCAGGCCGTATTCAGCGAACAGCTGCTTACCCTGATACTCGTGAAGATTCATGCTTTTTACCGTCTTCGTTAGGTACTGCGCTTCGGCGCTGCGCCATCACTGGCGCCGCACCACCTGTGACCGTTGACCCCGGGTTTTCCCGTGTGATCCGGTCCGGCGGACGTTCCGCGGTGAGTCATGCACGCAAGACTCACGACGGGCTGCCCGCCGTGGTTTCTTATAATTAACGCTTCTTACGGTTGGCCACGTGAATGGCGCCGCCATTCACTGCCAGCGCTGCTTCATGCAACGCTTCGGACAGGGTCGGATGGCTGAAGACCATCATGCCCAGATCCTCGGCACTGGTGCCGAATTCCATTGCGATTGCGCCCTGCTGCACCAGTTCGGCAGCCGATGGGCCAATCACGTGCACACCCAGGACGCGGTCGGTCTTGGCATCGGCGATGACCTTGACGAAACCACCGGTGTCGTTGGCCGCCATCGCACGGCCGCTGGCCGCGAACGGGAAGGTGCCCACGTTAACCTCAACGCCCTCGGCCTTCAAGGCCTGTTCGGTCTTGCCGACCCACGCGATTTCCGGGTGGGTGTAGATGACCGACGGGATCAGGTCGTAGTTCATCTGGGCCTTGTGGCCTTTGATGCGCTCGACCACCATGATGCCCTCTTCCGAGGCCTTGTGGGCCAGCATCATGCCGCGTACCACGTCACCGATGGCATATACGCCCGGAACGCTGGTGGCACAGTGATCGTCGACGAAGATGTAGCCACGCTCGTCGATGGTCACACCGCTGTCGGCAGCCAGCAGATCGGTGGTCACCGGGCGACGGCCGACCGCGACGATCAGCTTGTCGAAGGTGATCTTCTGCTCGCCTTCGGCGTTGGTGTAGGTCACTTCAACTTCGTTGCCGTTGACTTTCGAGCCAGTGACGCGAGCGCCCAGCTTGATGTCCAGGCCTTGCTTGGTCAGGGTCTTCTGGGCTTCTTTCGACACGGCGGTGTCGGCAGCCATCAGGAAGGTGTCCAGGGCTTCCAGGACGGTGACTTCAGCACCCAGGCGAGCCCATACCGAGCCCAGCTCCAGGCCGATCACGCCTGCACCGATCACGCCCAGGCGCTTCGGTACGGCCTGGAATTCCAGGGCGCCGGTGGAGTCGACGATGACATTCTGATCGACCGGAGCCGGTGGAATGTCGATCGGGCGCGAACCGGAAGCCAGGATCACGTTTTCGGCTTCGATGACTTCGGTGGTGCCGTCAGCCTTGGTGACTTCGACTTTCTTGCCAGCCAGCAGCTTGCCGTGGCCCTGGATCGAAGTAACGCCGTTGGCCTTGAACAGGGTGGCAACGCCACCGGTCAGGTTCTTGACGATGCCAGCCTTGCGGCCAACCATCGCGGCGACGTCCATCTTCACTTCGCCAGTGGAGATACCGTGGACGTTGAAGCTCTCTTTGGCTTCCTTGTATTTCCAGGAGCTGTCCAGCAGCGCCTTGGAAGGAATGCAACCTACGTTCAGGCAGGTGCCGCCCAGGGCCAGCTTGCCCTCGGCGTCGGTGTACTTCTCGATACAGGCAGTCTTCAGACCAAGTTGGGCAGCCTTGATGGCAGCCACATAGCCGCCAGGACCTGCACCAATCACCACTACGTCGAATTTCTGGGTCATAAAAGATTCCTTATCAGCTACAAGCTACAAACCGCGAACCGCGCGGCATGGCTTCTCGCGAAGCCAAGGCCGGCACGGTACGCAGCCGGAGGGTTAGATGTCCAGCAGCAGGCGAGACGGATCTTCCAGCAGGTTCTTGATGGTGACCAGGAAGGTTACCGCTTCCTTGCCATCGATCAGGCGGTGATCGTAGGACAGTGCCAGGTACATCATCGGGCGAATGACCACCTGGCCGTTGACGGCCATCGGACGCTGGATGATGTTGTGCATGCCGAGGATCGCGGCCTGCGGCGGGTTGACGATCGGGGTCGACATCATCGAGCCGAAGGTACCGCCGTTGGTGATGGTGAAGGTGCCGCCGGTCATTTCTTCGATCGACAGTTTGCCGTCACGGGCTTTCTTGCCGAAGGTGGCAATGCCGTTTTCGATTTCAGCCAGGCTCATCGATTCGGCGTTGCGCAGTACCGGTACCACCAGGCCACGGTCGCTGGAAACCGCAACACCCACGTCGGCGAAGCCGTGGTAGACGATGTCGTTGCCGTCGATCGAGGCGTTGACAGCCGGGAAGCGCTTCAGGGCTTCGGTGGCGGCCTTGACGAAGAACGACATGAAGCCCAGGCGCACGCCGTTGTGGGTCTTCTCGAACAGGTCCTTGTACTTCGAACGCAGGGCCATGACTTCGGTCATGTCGACTTCGTTGAAGGTGGTCAGCATGGCCATGTTCGACTGGGCTTCGACCAGACGCTCGGCGATCTTGGCACGCAGACGGGTCATCGGTACGCGCTTCTCGGTGCGGTCGCCAGCAGCGACGACAACCGGTGCAGCAGCGGCGGCGGCAGGCTTGGCAGCCGGTGCGGCGGCAGGTGCCGACTTCTTGTTGGCAACAGCAGCAACCACGTCTTCCTTGGTGACGCGACCGCCTTTACCGGTACCGGCAACGGTAGCCAGGTCGATGCCGTTTTCTTCAGCCAGCTTGCGCGCGGCCGGGGCAGCAACCGGGTCATCTTCGCCAGCGTCAGCGGCAGCAGCGGCCGGAGCAGCAGCAGGCGCGGCTGCGGCGGCTGGAGCGGCGGCGGCACCGCCTTCAACGATCGAACCCAGCACTTCGTCGGACAGGACGGTGTCGCCCTCGCCCTTGACGATGTCGCCCAGCACGCCGTCGGCGGTTGCCAGGACTTCCAGGACAACCTTGTCGGTCTCGATGTCGACGATCAGCTCGTCACGCTTGACGGCTTCGCCCGGCTTCTTGTGCCAGGTGGCAACGGTGCCATCGGCAACCGATTCCGGGAAGGTTGGGGCTTTGATCTCGATAGCCATTATCTGTGTTTCCTTAAATTCGGTTTCAGGTGCGCGAAGGCGTTAGACAGTGAAGGCGTCTTGCAGCAGTTTTTCCTGCTGTTCGGCGTGCTTCGAAGCGTAACCACAGGCTGGCGCGGCAGAAGCGTCGCGACCGGCGTATTCCAGGACCAGCGCCTTGTTGTGGCGGCCCAGGATACGGCGCATGTGATGCTGGCTGCTGTACCAGGCGCCCTGGTTCATCGGCTCTTCCTGACACCAGACCGCATGCTTGAGGTTGGTGTACGGCGCCAGGATTTCGACCAGGTCGTCCTCAGGGAACGGATACAGCTGCTCGATACGCACGATGGCGATGTCTTCGCGGCCTTCGGCACGGCGTTTTTCCAGCAGGTCGTAGTAGACCTTGCCGCCGCACAGGACCAGGCGTTCGACCTTGGCCGGATCGAGGCTGTCGATTTCCGGGATCACGGTCTGGAACGAGCCTTCTGCCAGGTCTTCCAGGGTCGAGATGGCGAGCTTGTGGCGCAGCAGCGACTTCGGCGTCAGGACGATCAGCGGCTTGCGCAGCGGACGGATGACCTGGCGGCGCAGCAGGTGGTAGATCTGAGCCGGGGTGGTCGGTACGCAGACCTGGATGTTGTGCTCGGCGCACAGCTGCAGGTAACGCTCCAGACGCGCGGAGGAGTGCTCCGGGCCCTGCCCTTCATAACCGTGTGGCAGCAGCATGGTCAGACCGCACAGACGGCCCCACTTGTGCTCGCCGCTGGTGATGAACTGGTCGATCACCACTTGCGCACCGTTGGCGAAGTCGCCGAACTGGGCCTCCCAGATCACCAACGCGTTCGGCGTGGTGGTCGAGTAGCCGTATTCGAAGGCCAGTACTGCTTCTTCCGAAAGGAAGGAGTCGTACAGCTCGAACATCGGCTGGCCTGGGAACAGGTTCTTCAGCGGTACGTAGGTGCTGGCATCCTTCTGGTTGTGCAGCACCGCGTGACGGTGCGAGAAGGTGCCACGGCCGATGTCCTGGCCGGTCATGCGGATCGGATGACCTTCGAACTGCAGGGTGGCGTAGGCCATGGTCTCTGCATAACCCCAGTTGATCGGCAAGCCACCGGCCTGCATCTTCTGACGGTCTTCGTAGATCTTCGACACCTGACGCTGGACGACGAAGCCTTCCGGCAGTTCCAGCAGCTTGGCCGACAGGTCTTGCAGGGTCTTGAGGTCGAAACGGGTGTCGTGACGCGCGGTCCAGGCATGGCCCAGGTACGGACGCCAGTCGACGAACAGCTCGCGGTTGGGCTCTTTGACCAGGCTTTTCACTACGTGCAGGCCATTGTCCAGCGCGTTGCGGTACTCGTCGATCTTGGCCTGAGCGCGCTCGGCGTCGATTCGACCGGCCTGGATCAGCGCCTCGGCGTACAGCTCACGGGTAGTGCGCTGCTTGCTGATCTGCTGGTACATGAGCGGCTGGGTGCCGTTCGGCTCGTCAGCTTCGTTGTGACCGCGACGACGGTAGCAGACCAGGTCGATGACCACGTCACGCTTGAACTGCATGCGGTAATCGATGGCCAGCTGGGTAACGAACAGCACGGCTTCCGGGTCATCGCCGTTCACGTGCAGGATCGGTGCCTGGATCATCTTGGCAACGTCGGTGGCGTACTCGGTGGAGCGCGCGTCCAGCGGGTTGCTGATGGTGAAACCAACCTGGTTGTTGATCACGATGTGCACGGTGCCGCCGGTCTTGAAACCGCGGGTCTGCGACATCTGGAAGGTTTCCATGACCACGCCCTGGCCGGCGAATGCCGCGTCGCCGTGGATCGAGATCGGCAGCACCTTGTCGCCAACGGTGTCGTTGCGGCGGTCCTGACGGGCGCGCACCGAACCTTCGACCACCGGCGAAACGATTTCCAGGTGGGACGGGTTGAACGCCATGGCCAGGTGAACTTCGCCACCGCTGGTCATCACGTTCGAGGAGAAGCCCTGGTGATACTTCACGTCACCGGAGCCCAGCTCGTTCATCTTCTTGCCTTCGAACTCGTCGAACAGCTCGCGCGGGTTCTTGCCGAAGGTGTTCACCAGTACGTTCAGGCGGCCACGGTGGGCCATGCCGATCACGACTTCCTTGGTACCGTAAGAGCCGGAACGCTGGATCATTTCGTCCAACATCGGGATCAGGCTCTCGCCACCTTCAAGGCCAAAGCGCTTGGTGCCCGGGTACTTGGTGCCCAGGTACTTTTCCAAGCCTTCACCGGCGGTCACACGCTCGAGCAGGTGGGCCTGCACGTCAGCGGAAAATTCCGGACGGCCGCGCACGCTTTCCAGGCGCTGCTGGAACCAGCTGCGCTGCTCGGAATCGACGATGTGGGTGAATTCGGCGCCAATGGTGCGACAATATGTCTTCTGGAGTGCATCGAAGATGTCGCGTAGGCTCGCCTCCTCTTTGCCGATGAACAGGTCGCCGGCACGGAAGGTCGTATCAAGATCGGCATTGGTCAAGCCGTAGTGATTGATCGACAGGTCTACGGGCGCAGGACGCTGCCACAACCCCAACGGGTCGAGCTTGGCAGCTTGATGGCCGCGCATACGATAGGCCTGGATCAGTCGCAGAACTTCAACCTGCTTCTTCTCGTGTTCACTGCTCACGCTCCCGGCGGAAACCGGTTGGGCGCGGCGCTGGTTCTTTGCCAGCAGTACGAAATGGTCGCGGATTGTCGAGTGCGATACATCGGTAGCGGTGCTGCCGTCGGCTGGCAACTTCTGGAAGTAAGTGCGCCACTCTTCTGGCACAGCGTTAGGGTCGTGCAGGTAGAGCTCGTAGAGCTCTTCCACATATGCAGCGTTACCACCTGAAAGGTGGGCGCTATCCCACATGCGCTGCATCACGCTTTCTTGCATGCTTGGTCACCCTCGATTAGGGGACTGATCGGCGAGAGCCACAGCAAACCTGGAAAAGTCCGAAAACAGCGACTGTACCACGCCACTTGGATCCTGCTGATTTTCCGGGTACCAGCCCGGAAAGCCCCTGCTGGTCTCATATCTTCATAGGTAATGAACGCGGGCTTTGTGGGCCCTTGTTCGGGTTTTACCTCAGTGCGGGCTCACCACCCGCACCTCGGCTTACTGCAGGTACAACGCTTTGTATCAGGTGCCGCTTTGCAGCAGCATGTTACGTACGTGACCGATTGCCTTGGTCGGGTTCAGACCTTTCGGGCAAACGTTTACGCAGTTCATGATCCCGCGGCAGCGGAATACGCTGAACGGGTCATCCAGGGACGCCAGGCGCTCCTGAGTCTTGGTGTCGCGGCTGTCGGCCAGGAAGCGGTAGGCTTGCAGCAGTGCTGCCGGGCCCAGGAACTTGTCCGGGTTCCACCAGAACGACGGGCAGGAAGTCGAGCAGCAAGCGCACAGGATGCACTCGTACAGGCCGTCCAGCTTGTCGCGGTCTTCCGGCGACTGCAGGCGCTCGATGGCCGGTGCCGGGGTATCGTTCTGCAGGAACGGCTTCACCTTCTCGTACTGCTTGTAGAAAATGCTCATGTCGACCACCAGGTCACGAATGACCGGCAGGCCTGGCAGCGGGCGCAGAACCAGCTTGTTGCCTTTCACCACCGCCGACAGCGGGGTGATGCAGGCCAGGCCGTTCTTGCCGTTCATGTTCATGCCGTCGGAACCGCAAACGCCTTCACGGCAGGAGCGACGGTACGAGAAACCCTCGTCCTTTTCCTTGATCAGTGCCAATACATCCAGCACCATCAGGTCCTTGCCGCCGGTATCGACGTCGAACGACTCCATTTTTGGCGCCGAGTCGGTGTCCGGGTTGTAACGATAAACTTCGACTTTCAACATAGCAGCCACCCTTAGTAAGTCCGGACTTTTGGTTCGAAGGCTGGAACAGTCTTCGGCGCAAAGTTGACGCCGCGCTTGGCAACGCGCTTCTCACCCGGGTAGTACAGGGTGTGGCACAGCCAGTTTTCGTCGTCACGGTCTTCGAAGTCTTCACGGGCGTGAGCGCCGCGGGACTCTTTACGGGCTTCGGCCGCGATGGCGGTAGCTTCGGCGACTTCCAGCAGGTTCTGCAGCTCCAGCGCTTCGATACGCGCGGTGTTGAAGGCCTGGGACTTGTCGTTGATCTTGACGTTGGCGATACGGTCACGCAGACCGGCCAGCTGCTCGATACCCTTCTGCATGTATTCGCCAGTCCGGAATACACCGAAGTAGTTCTGCATGCAGCTTTGCAGCTCGCGCTTGAGGCTGGCAACGTCTTCGCCAGTGGTGCGCTCGTTGAGCTTGTTCAGGCGGTTCAGGGCAACGTCGATGTCGGTGTCGCTGGCGTCGAGGTGTTCAATGCCATCGCTCAGCGCCTTCTCCAGGTGCAGACCGGCAGCACGGCCGAATACAACCAGGTCGAGCAGCGAGTTGCCGCCCAGACGGTTGGCACCGTGGACCGATACGCAAGCCACTTCACCTACAGCGAACAGACCAGGGATGATGTGATCCTTGCCTTCCTCGTCCATGGTGATGGCCTGGCCATGAATGTTGGTGGCAACGCCGCCCATCATGTAGTGGCAGGTCGGCACGACCGGAACCGGCGCAACGACCGGGTCGACGTGGGCGAAGGTCTTGGACAGCTCGCAGATACCAGGCAGGCGGCTGTGCAGCACTTCCTCGCCCAGGTGGTCCAGCTTCAGCAGTACGTGGTCCTTGTTCGGGCCCACGCCGTTGCCGGCGATGATTTCCTTGACCATGGAACGGGCTACCACGTCGCGGCCAGCCAGGTCTTTGGCGTTCGGCGCGTAACGCTCCATGAAGCGCTCGCCGTGGGCGTTGATCAGGTAACCACCTTCACCGCGGCAACCCTCGGTGACCAGTACACCGGCGCCGGCGATGCCGGTCGGGTGGAACTGCCACATTTCGATGTCCTGCACCGGCACGCCAGCACGCAGGGCCATGCCGATACCGTCACCGGTATTGATCAGGGCGTTGGTGGTGGAGGCGTAGATACGGCCAGCACCGCCAGTGGCCAGTACGGTGGCCTTGGACTTGATGTACATGGTTTCGCCGGTTTCGATGCAGATCGCGATCACACCGACGAAAGCGCCTTCCTGGTTCTTCACCAGGTCAACGGCATAGTACTCATTGAGGAAGGTGGTGCCGGCTTTCAGGTTGCCCTGATACAGCGTGTGCAGCAGCGCGTGACCGGTACGGTCGGAAGCGGCACAGGTACGGGCAGCCTGGCCGCCTTTACCGTAATCCTTGGACTGGCCACCGAACGGGCGCTGGTAGATACGGCCGGTTTCGGTACGCGAGAACGGCAGGCCCATGTGGTCCAGCTCGAAGACCGCAGCCGGGCCTTCCTGACACATGTATTCGATAGCGTCCTGGTCACCGATGTAGTCGGAACCCTTGACGGTATCGTACATGTGCCAGCGCCAGTCGTCGTTCGGGTCGGCCGAAGCGATGGCGCAGGTGATGCCGCCCTGGGCGGATACGGTGTGCGAACGGGTCGGGAAGACCTTGGTGACTACGGCAGTCTTGTGGCCGCCTTGAGCCAGTTGCAGCGCTGCGCGCATGCCGGCGCCGCCACCACCGATGATGATGGCGTCGAAGGAAATGGTTGGAATGCTAGCCATGGATCAGATACCCCAGAGAATCTGCACACCCCAGACGAAGTAAGCGAACATCGCAACGCCGCATACCGCCTGGAACAGGAAACGAATCGCAGTTGCCGACTTGCCGAACGACATAGGCGTCAGGTAGTCGGTTGCAATGGTCCACATGCCGACCCAGGCGTGAGCGCCCAGGGCAACGAGGGCCAGCAGACTGAAGATCCGCATCGCGTTGTTGGAGAACAGACCATGCCACTGGGTGTAGTCGATGCCTGGGTGGGCGACCACGTAGCCGATCAGGAAGAGGAAGTAAGCCGCGAGAACGACCGCAGAAACGCGCTGCGCCATCCAATCATAGAGGCCCGAACGCGACAGGTTCGTGACATTGGTTACCATACCCAAACTCCCACCAGAACGATCAGCACCACGGAGATGACGATCACGATTTTCGAGCCCAGCTTGCCGCCTTCCAGCGTCTCACCGATGCCCATGTCCATGATCAGGTGACGTACACCTGCCACGAGGTGATAAAGCAGGGCGGACAGCAGGCCCCAGGTCACGAACTTGGCCAGCGGGCTGGTCAGACACGCCTTCACCTCACCGAAGCCTTCCTCGGAACCCAGCGACTTGCCCAGTGCATAAAGCATGATGGCAAGGCCGATGAACAGGATGACGCCGGAGATACGGTGCAGGATGGACGTGTACGCAGTGACGGGGAGCTTGATGGTCCTTAGGTCTAGGTTTACAGGTCGTTGGCTTTTCACGGCTTTTTTCACACTGAAGAGCCCCTAGCGAATCAGGGCAAAGTTGTTGGTAAGTGTACTGGTCAGGTACCCACCACCCAGGGAAAGGCGACCCCCAGCAGTTCGGGCTTGCAAGCCCCTGGCGGTCGGGTGCCGAGTATAGACAGTTAGGCTGCTTATGACAACGTGACGGGGTAGCCCAAATAGCGCATTGCCTTTAACGAACAAAAGGCGTAAATGGGCGAGAATTTCGGGAAAAATCAGGCTTGAATGCCTGATTCAACAAGCCTTTAGGCAAATTGACATCTGAATTTATCCCTCTATAGTGGTGCGGGCCCTGCGTGGGGGGTCTGTCTGATGATTTCAAGCATTAATAGGAGGCCACATGGCTGACAAAAAAGCGCAGTTGGTCATCGAGGGCGCTGCCCCCGTCGAGCTGCCCATTTTAACCGGCACCGTTGGTCCTGATGTAATCGACGTCCGCGGGTTAGGGGCCACTGGTCACTTCACCTTCGACCCTGGTTTCATGGCGACCGCCTCGTGCGAGTCGAAGATCACCTACATTGACGGCGACAAAGGTATCCTGCTGCACCGCGGCTACCCGATCGAGCAACTCGCCGAACAGTCCGACTACCTCGAAACCTGCTACCTGCTGCTCAACGGCGAACTGCCGAATGCCGAGCAGAAGGCCCAGTTCGTCAGCACCGTCAAGAACCACACCATGGTTCACGAACAGCTGAAGTCCTTCTTCAACGGCTTCCGCCGCGACGCTCACCCAATGGCGGTGATGTGCGGCGTGGTCGGCGCCCTGTCGGCGTTCTATCACGACTCCCTGGACATCAATAACCCGCAACACCGCGAAATCTCCGCGGTGCGCCTGGTCGCCAAGATGCCGACCCTGGCCGCGATGGTTTACAAGTACTCCATGGGCCAGCCGATGATGTACCCGCGCAACGACCTGTCGTACGCGGAAAACTTCCTGCACATGATGTTCAACACCCCGTGCGAGATCAAACCGATCAGCCCGGTGCTGGCCAAGGCAATGGACCGGATCTTCATCCTCCACGCCGACCACGAGCAGAACGCCTCCACCTCCACCGTTCGTCTGGCTGGCTCGTCGGGCGCCAACCCGTTCGCCTGTATCGCCGCCGGCATCGCCGCACTGTGGGGCCCGGCCCACGGCGGTGCGAACGAAGCCGTACTGACCATGCTCGATGAAATCGGCGATGTTTCGAACATCGACAAGTTCATCGCCAAGGCCAAGGACAAGAACGACCCGTTCAAGCTGATGGGCTTCGGTCACCGCGTCTACAAGAACCGCGACCCGCGCGCCACCGTGATGAAGCAGACCTGCGACGAAGTCCTGCGCGAGCTGGGCATCAAGAACGACCCGCAGCTGGAACTGGCCATGCGCCTGGAAGAGATCGCCCTGACCGATCCGTACTTCATCGAGCGCTCGCTGTACCCGAACGTCGACTTCTACTCGGGGATCATCCTCAAGGCGATCGGCATTCCGACCAGCATGTTCACCGTGATCTTCGCCCTGGCACGTACCGTGGGCTGGATTTCGCACTGGAAGGAAATGCTCTCCAGCCCGTACAAGATCGGCCGCCCGCGCCAGCTGTACACCGGCGAGCAGAAGCGCGACATCGTCGCACTGAAGGACCGCAAGTAAGCTTTAATAGCCGAACGCAAAAAGGCTGCCCTCGGGCAGCCTTTTTTATTCATCCTGTGCCGGCCTCTTTTGCGGCGGACCCCCCGAGGAGGCCGCCGCCGTCGAGCCCCGGCCCCCCGTTC